>JAPLCQ010000111.1:0-28728 GCA_026392115.1 Armatimonadota bacterium
CGCCGATGCCTCGATAGGCGGCGCCGATGGTCATCACCGCGAAGGATGGAACGACACCCCAGAACGCCGCCCAGACGAAACGGGTGCACTGCACGCGTACATCCGGGTGAAGGTCGATGCCGTTCAGGTAGGGCCCCAGAGTCAGCGCGCAAACGCCGACACAGAGCAACCCGAGGACCGCGGAGAGCGATACCGACTGGGCGGTGGCTCGGCAGGCCGAGGCCGAGTCGCCGGCGCCCGTGAACCGCGAGACCAGCGCGGTGGTGCCCACGGTGATGGCGAACGCCGCCGAGATGAGCACAAAGAGCACCTGGCCGCCGATCGCCACCGCCGCAAGCGCATCGGAGCCAAGCCGCCCAACAAAGAACCGGTCGAGGAGCGTATTCAGCGTCATCAGCGAACTGGTCAGCACCGAGGGCCACGCCAGGCGCCAGACGTCGCCGTGTACGGACCCCTGCGAGATGGCGCTAGTGAGCTTCGCGGGGGCGGGTGATGGTGGCATATTGCATCCATTCTACCGCTCCCCGCGCGGTCGCGGACCGGAACGCGGGGACGTACGGGCAGGGATTGGCGGCGCCTTCGTCGTAACTGACGGATGCCGCATCCATGTCCCGGCCTCCGAACGCCCGGGGCATGCGCCGACTCAGTCATCAGGAGACCGCATCCGTGAACACCTACTACAACCGTTTGGCCGATACCATCGTCAGGCACTCGCTCAAGGTCCTGCCGGGCGATAACGTACTCGTAGAGGCCACCGACATACCGGACGCCTTCACCACCACGCTCATCGACCGGATCGCCGCCGCCGAGGGACGACCACATGCGCTGACCCAGTCGCAGAAGGTGCAGCGCTCCCTGTACCGCGCCGCCACCGAGGAGCAGATGACCTTGCTGGGACAGATCGAGCGCCGTCGCATGGAGGCCATGCAGTGCTACGTCGGCGTACGGGGCAGTCACAACCCGTCGGAGACGTCCGATGTGCCTCGCGACCGCATGAACCTTTACGAGCGCCATGTATGGACGCCCGTACACGGACAGGTGCGCGTCCCGAAGACGCGGTGGGTGGTGCTCCGATGGCCGCACCCGAGCATGGCCCAGGCCGCCCGCATGAGCACAGACGCGTTCGAGGAGTACTACTTCCGAGTATGCGCCGGGGTCGACTATGATGCGATGGCCACAGCCCTGGAGCCACTCCACGAACTGATGGACCAGACAGACCGCGTGCGCATCACGGGGCCCGGCACGGATCTCAGCTTCTCCATCCATGGCATTCCCACGGTGCCCTGCGCAGGCGGATGCAACCTGCCCGACGGCGAGATCTTCACGGCGCCGGTGCGCGACAGCGTGAACGGCACGATCCGGTTCAGCGCGCCGTCGTTGCAGCGCGGCCGGACGTTTGAGCAGATCGAACTGGAGTTCCGGCAGGGCAAAATCGTCGCGGCCAGATGTAGCCAGAACGTCGGCGAACTCAATTCGATTCTGGACATGGATGAGGGCGCCCGTTACATTGGAGAGTGGTCGTTGGGAGTCAACCCCTTCGTCACCGCAGCCATCGGCGATACGCTGTTCGATGAGAAGATCGCCGGCTCGTTCCACCTGACGCCGGGAAGGGCCTATGACGAAGCCGACAACGGGAACAGGTCCGACCTGCACTGGGACCTGGTCTGCATCCAGCGGCCCGAGTGCGGCGGCGGCGAGATCCGCTTCGACGACGTGCTGGTCCGAAAGGATGGCCTGTTCGTCTTGCCCCAGCTCGCCGGCCTGAACCCCGATGCCCTGGGCAAGGCCTGACACATGAGGATTCTGAGCCTTGCCGTTGCCCTCGCTGCATCGACTACGGCGTGTGCCGCGCCCGTGGTCTTGACCTCCATTGAGGCGCGCCCCGGCCGTATCTCTGCGAATCTGCTGACCAACCCGGGATTCGAGGCAGAGCGGCCCGGCGGCATGGCGGCCGGCTGGGAGTGGGATGCCCGAAACACCACCGCCGTCGGCGCTCTGGACCGCCATGTGAGGCATGGCGGAACGACCTCGTTCAGGATCACCAACAGGACTCCGTTCGGCGCGCACGTCTACGGCATGCTCTGGGCGTCTGCGCCGGTGCGGCTGCAGCCCGGCAAGCCGTACACGGCCAGCGCCTGGGTTCGATCGGCCGACCCCGGCGCCGCACACCTCATGGGCGGGTCGGGTTGGCAGTTCCGGGCGGCCCTTATCAAGACAGGCGGCGAGTGGCGGCGCATCGCCACTACCTTCACTCCGAGCGAGTCCGACGCCGACTTCGTACTGCGGGTAAGCACCGAGAGCCCCAGCGACGGCTTCTGGATCGACGACCTGAAGCTCGAGGAGGGCGCCGCGGCGACGCTGGCGCTGGTTGACGGGCCGTCGGCAGCGATCCAAGCTGCTGCCGTGGAGAACGAGCGAACCATCGAGCGCGACGGACCCTTCGACGTGGACTTCGACCTGAGCCTACCGTCCCGAGCGCGGCTCACTTTGTCGGCTGAACTACCCGGCGCCGGCGCCCCGGTTCGGCGGACCATGGAGATGGAGTCCGGCGCATGGATCGTGCGCATTGGCGGCCTGGCTCAGTCGGCCGATCCCGGTCCGAAAATCGTTCGGCTATCCGTCCAGCCTGCGGGCGGACCGTTGGCGACAAGCGTGGCGGCTGTTCGGTTTCACTCGCCCACCGCCGCACGGGACAGGGCGAAGGCAGTCCAATTGGCGCTACCGGGCCTGGCCGCACAGGTGGATCGCCTGCGAGCCGCCGGTCTGGATACCAGCTACGCCGCAGTGGACCTGCAGATACTGCGGGAGTTCGTCGGCTATGTGAGCCGAGATATCGAGATCGGCCAGACCAAGCGGGCTCTCGAAGAGCTGGACGAGATGGCTGCCGTGCAATCCCGGTTGGTTGCCACCGTAGCCGACCGGCGCGCATTGCATCGAGTGCCCCGTTGGACCGGCGCGGAGCGGCCCACGCTGGAGGCGGGTTCCTTCGTGGCATCCACGCGCACTCCGGGCGACAAGGTCGAAACGAAGCGACCCATCTTCTTCACGGGGTTCGGCCACTTCGGGCGTGTGGTTACCGACCTGCCCAAGTGGTCGGCGCTGGGCTGCAACATCATTCAGGTCGAGTTTGGCCCCAGCAGCGTCCTGACCGGGCCTGAATCCGTGTCCATGGCAGCCGTGGAGCAGTTCCGGCACGTACTGGACCTGGCGCGGCAGAACGGCGTGGCGGTCTGCCTCCTCATCAGCCCACACTATATGCCCGACTGGGCGTACGCGGCCTACCCCGGCCTGCGGGCGCGCACCGCCGGTTTCCTGCCCTACTGCCTCCACAATGCCGACGGCACGGCCCTGCTGAAGCGCTTCATCCGGACTGCCCTTCCGAGCCTCGCCGATCACCCGGCGCTGCAGAGCATCTGCCTCTCCAACGAACCGGTCTCCAAGGAGCCGCCCTGCGCCGCCGGTACGGTGATGTGGCATCGCTGGCTTACCGACCGGCATGGCTCGGTCGCCACGCTGAACGCCAGGTGGGGCACGGCGTTGACCGCCGTCGACGACGCCCCGCTACCGGACCCGTTCGGGCCGCGCCCGGCCCCCGCGGCGTGGGCGGACTATATCCGCTTCAACCAGGAGTTCTTCGCAGGGTGGCACAAGCAGCTGGCCGACACCGTGCACGAGGTGGCGCCCAAGCTGCCCGTACACGCCAAAACCATGAACTGGACGCTGTTGGGTGACCAGGAGGTGGTCTACGGGCTCGACGCCTACCTGTTCAGCAAGCTCAGCCAGATCAACGGCAACGACGCTGTCAACAACTACACGTTCGGCGGCAGCGACATGGCGCAGAACTGGGAGCAGAACGCCATGGGGCACGACCTCCAGCGGTCCTGCCTCGAGGCGCCGATCTTCAACAGCGAGAACCACATCATCGCCGACCGCGACACCCGCCCGGTGCCGCCGGAACACACCGCGGCCGCATTGTGGCAGGCAGCCATCCATGGCCAGGGCGCCACGACCATCTGGGTCTGGGAGCGCACAGAGGACCCGAGATCGGACTTCGCCGCCAGCATCATGCACCGGCCCGCGAGCGCGGCCATCGTGGGGCACGTCGGCCTCGACCTCATGCGTCTGGCGCCTGAGGTGACCGCCATCCAACGAAGCAAGCCCGACCTGTTGCTGCTTCAGAGCGTCAGCACCCTCACCTGGAACGGCGGACAGCACACCGATTGCCTATCCAAAGTCTATTCGGGATTGACGATGCGCGGCCTCAAGGTGGGCTTCATTACCGAGAGGCAGCTTGAAGAGGGCCGAAGCGCCGCGGGTCAGACCGTTCTGCTCTGTGCCGTCACGCACCTTTCCGACAAGGCCCGCGCCAGCCTGACGGACTCGCGAGCGCGGTTGGTCGCAGTCGGAGACGGGAACCTGGCTCACAACGAGTACGGAGCCGGACGAGAGCCCATCGCCGCAACGCTCGCGTACCGCCATGCCGCCGACGGTCGCCGAACGGTATGGGAGCGTTTGGGGGGGCTCATGGCAGGCCGAAACCTTCGACCGGCAGCGTCCGTAGTCGCCGCCGACGGGTCAGAGCAGTACGGCGTGGCGTGGCGCTGCGCGGTTGACGGCAAGACGGTACTGGTCAACGTCATCAACTACAACCACAAGCCCGTGACGTTGCGAGTGTCCGCCGGCTCGGGACCGTGCCGGGTCAGCGATCTGATCGCCGATCGACCGGGCACGGGACTCATAACGCTCAAACCACTTCAGTACCGCCTACTACGCCTGACGCCCGCCCGTGCAGCGGTGCGGTAGTAGCCAGCGGCGTTCACGCATGGCGTAGCCGTAGCCGCAACGGATGAGTACCGGCGGGACGTTCAGGGCCAACGCATACCGTACAGGTAGAATAGTGCGCTCAGGTAGGTTGGCCCTCGCGGCACAGGAACCCGGAACCATGGCATCGCCCGTCAATAATCTGCGACTCGGCAAGCTGATTCGGCGCCTCGGCGCGGCGGCGGCGCTCGGCTCCCTGTGTGGCATCTGCAGCGCCCAAGCGACGGCGCCCGCCGTGAACGCCAAGGCAGCCATCCTGGTGGACTGCGCCACGGGGCAGGTGCTCTACGAAAAGGACGCGGACCGGCGCCTGCCGCCCGCCAGCACCACCAAGATCATGACGTCGATCCTTCTGCTGGAGAACACGCGGCCGGACGACATCATCGTCGCGGACGAGAAGACCGCCCTGACGGAGGAGACCTCGATCCATCTGAAGGCGGGCGAGAGGATCAGCGCCCACGACATCCTGTACGCCCTGCTGCTGCGGTCCGCCAACGACGCCTGCGTGGCGGTCGGCCACCATGTCGGCGGATCTGACGCGAAGTTCGTCGAGATGATGAACGCCAAGGCGCGCGAGATCGGCGCCGGCAACACGACGTTCAACAACCCGAACGGCCTTCCCGACCCCAAACACCTGACCACCGCGCGCGACTTGGCCCGCATCGCACGCTACGCAACGCAGTATCCTGACTTCAACGCCGCGACCCGCACCAAGACATACCTGATGAACTCGCGGACCTATAAAGACGACCTGCGCCTCCGCAGCAAGACGCGCCTGCTATGGGCTTACGACGGCGCCGACGGAGTCAAGACCGGCTGGACTACCCAGGCCGGCAACTGCCTCGTCGGCTCCGCGACACGGGGAGGCTGGCGCCTTCTCACCGTGCTGCTCAACTGCCCCGACACAACCGGCGAGACGGCGCGACTGCTCAACTATGGCTTCGGCAACTTCCATCGGGTGCCTGTGATCGCTGGATCGCAGCGAGTGGGCCAGGCCACGGTGACCGGCGGCGCGACGCGCGGCGTCCAGGCCATTGCGCAACAAGAGGTGCAGATCGTCGTCGCCAACCACGCGGCGCCCAGGCCCACGGTGCAGATGAAGCTGCGGCAACTGAAGGCGCCGGTCCGGGTTGGAGCGGCTGTCGGCGTTGCCGAAGTGAGCTTGAACGGTCGAGTGGTGGCATCCACCCCACTACTGGCCGCCGCATCGGTGGAGATCGCCAAGGGGTCCGGCCTGCTATGGGGCGTGATCCGGGTGTTCCTGGCGGCGCTCATGATCGTGGGGGTGATTTATGGTTCAGCGGCTTCAAAAGCTGCTCGCATCCGCCGGTATCGCATCCAGGCGAAAATGCGAGTTGATCGTGGCCTCGGGTAGGGTCACAGTCAACGGTAGGGTTGTCAGCGATATGGGGTCGAAGGCAGACCCCGACAGGGACGATATCAAGGTCGACGGCAAACCGCTCAACACCGGGACGCGGCGCGTCTACCTGGCGCTCAACAAGCCGGCCGGCTTCGTGACCACCGTCTCCGACCCGCACGCGGAGCGGACCGTCATGGAGTTGGTAAAGGGCATCCGCCGCCGCGTATACCCGGCGGGACGCCTCGATGCCGACACGACCGGGCTCCTGCTCTTGACCGACGACGGCGACTTCGCCATGCGCGTGACGCATCCGTCCCACCAGCTCGGCAAGGTCTACCGCGTGCTGGTCCAGGGCGAGGTCAGCGAGTTCGCGGCAACTGACCTGCGAACAGGCGTCATGCTGGAGGACGGAATCACGGCGCCTGCCGAAGTCGAGTGGGTAGGCTATGACAAGGCCGGCGACCGGACAATGATCGACATCACGCTGCACGAGGGCCGCAACCGTCAGGTGCGCCGCATGATGGAAGCCGTGGGCTACCGCGTGATGGTGCTGCACCGGCGCTCTGTGGGCCCGGTCGACGTGGGCAACCTGGCGCCGGGCGAGTGGCGCTACTTGACGGAGCAGGAAGTCGCCGCCTTGATGGCCGCCACGCAAGGCGCGGCGCCCGGCGAGGATGCGCCCGCAGACGAAGTGGAACCCGTGGTGGCGGCTATGATCTCGTCCGATCCGCCTCCGCCGCCTCCGGCACGCGCTCAGCGGCCCGCACGATCGCCAAGGCAGAAGGTCAGCCTCGATGCGCGGCGCCCGCCCCAGCCGGAGGCGCCCTTCAGGCCGCGAGGAACGGGCTCCAGGCCCGGCGGCGGCGTAACGCGACCGGGAACAGGAGGTCCCGGATCGAGGCCCGGCACGAGCGGCCCAAGGCCGGATGGTGCAGGTCCTCGTCCCAGCGGCGCAGGCGCCAAGCCCGACGGGTACTCCCCCAGACCCAGCGGGCCGGGTCCGCGACCCAACACAGGTGGAACGAGGCCCGAGGGCGCGGGCCCAAGACCGGGCGCAAGCGGCTCCAAGCCCGGTGGCGCAGCAGGCGGGCCGCGTAAGCCTCGCCCAGGCGGAGCCGACCAGAAGCAGACCCCTCCAGATCGTGGAAAACCGAAGCGCTAGCGTCCTGCCGGCGGTCGGGCGCAACCGCGCCTGGCTGACGCCGCTCTTCGCGGCGCTGCTGCTGGGCTTCGGGCTCCTGGCCGGCGTCGCAATGGGGCCCGCCGACGTGCATGTGACGCCCATGCAAGCGGCGCGCGTGGCCGCCTATCACGTGCTCGGCAGGGGCGTCGAGCCACCCCTGGAAATCGATGCCATCGTCTGGCAGGTCCGCCTGCCGCGCGCCCTCTGCGGCGCCATGGTCGGCCTGCTGCTCGGATTGGCGGGCGTGGCCCTGCAGGGCCTGCTCATGACCCCACTGGCCGATCCCTACACCGTGGGTGTTTCGGCAGGCGCCGCGGTCGGAGCCGCCTCGGCCGAGGTGCTGGGCTTCGGGGGCGCGCTAATGGGTCTTGGCGCCGTCGCTCCCGCGTTCGCCGCGGCCCTGGGCGCCGTGGCGCTGGTCTATGCGTTGGCGCGCGTCAACGGACGGGTGGCGGTGCATACCTTCCTTCTGGCTGGAGTGGTGGTGGGCACGCTGCTCTGGTCGCTTATCCCCCTCCTGATGGTCCTTGGCCACCGCGGCGACGACCTGCAACGCATCTACTTCTATCTCGTCGGCAACCTTCAGAGCACCGACTGGCTCCGTGCGGCCCTGCTCGCGCCGTTCTGCGTGATCTCCTGGGCGCTGCTCCGGCTCTGGGCCGCTGAACTGAACTTGATGGCCCTGGGCGAGGAGACCGCGCACCACCTGGGCGTCGATACGGAGCGGTTCAAGCGGAAGGTGCTGCTCGTTGGATCGCTGGCAACTGCGGCCGCCGTCTCGGTCAGCGGGATCATCGGCTTCGTCGGCCTCGTGGTCCCCCATATCGCTCGCCGCCTCACCGGACCCGACCATGCCCGCCTGCTGCCCGTCGCGGCCATGCTGGGCGCCGGTCTCGTGCTGGCCTCGGATACGCTGGTGCGGGTCTGGTTGAACGATCTGCCGGTGGGGATCGTCACCTCCATCGTCGGGGCGCCGATTTTCTGCCTACTCCTGCGGGCGCGCCGCGGCGTCGCCTGGTAGGGCTCCCCCGCCGCGGGCCAACGCCAAGACGTGGATCGACTGCGCTCCCGCCCGCAACAGCGCGACGCTACAGGCGTTGGCGGTGGCCAGGGTGGTGACGACGTCGTCGATCAGCAGCACTTCCAGCCCGGCCAGCGCGCCGGGGACACCCTCGAAGGCGTCCTCCACGTTGGCGAACCGGTGGCGGCCCTTGAGCCTGGCCTGCGGCTCCGTGGCCCGCACGCGCCGGACGGCGTCCAGGATCAGCGGCAGGCCGGTCTGCTCCGCCAGTGTGGAGGCGAGCAGTTCCGCCTGGTTGAAGCCTCTCTGCCGCAGCTTGCTTGGATGCAGTGGCACCGGAACAAGGACGAAGCTCCGGTCCGCGAAGGGCGCACGCGCCAGCGCAGGCAGCATCGCCATGGCCAGCGGCTCCGCGAGGCGGCGGCGCCGATCATACTTCAGCCGGTGGATCGCGGTCTGCACGAGGCCGCTGTACGCGAACGCGCCGCGCGCCGCGATGAACGCAAACGCCTGCCCTCCCGCGCACCGACGGCATAGGTTCGTTCGGCGCTCAACGGCGCCGGGTAGCCGCTCGGCTTCCGCCCCGCACCGACGGCAGGCGGGTCCGGGCGCCGTTTCGAACTCGGATACGCAGGCGGCACAGAGGTACAGCGGGCCGAAGTCGCCGCAGACGAGACATCGCGGCGGGTAGAGCAGGTCGATGGCGCCGTCGAGGAGCAGCCGAGCCGTCGCGACCAGGGCGGCGGCGGCTGTGGCCATTACGGCAGTCCCAGCTCCGCCTCGACCCCCTCCGCCTTGGCGCGAACGGCGTTGAGGAAGCGAGCCGCCCCCACTCCGTTCACCACCCGGTGGTCGAAGGTCATGATCAGGTTCGCGATGCGCCGGAAGCGTACCGAGCCGTCGGGGCCGGGGATCGGCTCATGGAACGGCGCGCCGACGAACAGGGTGGCCACGGCAGGCGCCACCACCACCGGTACGCCGCGGCGCAGGCCGGTGTCGGCCAGGTTGGTGAGGCTCAGTTGCATGACGTCGGTCGTCTGGTCGTGCCCGGCCTTGGCATGCTTTACGGCTCGGTGCATAGCCGCCGCGAACGCCGCGAACTCCAGGGCGTCGGCATCCGCGATGCGCGCCATGAGCAACTCGTCGTCCTCACGAGTCACGGCCACGCCCAGGTGGAGGTGGTCGTACTGCCAGAGGGTGGTCTCGTTGTGGTAGACGCTACGGAACCGCGGGAAGTCGCGCACGGCCCGAGCGACGCACCAGGCCAGCACCGTGAACGGGGTCGGAGTGCATCCGGTAGCATCACGCACGGCACGCTTAGCGGCGCCGTGGGCGCGCTCCACGGACGACCATTCAATCGGAAGCTCCTCTACGGCGGGCTGAACCGCGCGGGAGGATTGCACCAGCCGGTGGACCAGCTTGCGCTGGTAATCGGGCACGGGCACGGCCATGTAGGGCGCCCGGAGAGGCTGAACGGGCTCCGACGGGACCGATCTGGAGGTAGCCAGCGCGGCGGCAACGTCGGCGTCGGTAACCTTGCGACCGAGGCTCATGGCGAGGTCGCCCAGGGCCTCGTCGGACATGCCGTGAGAGCGGGCGTAGGCACGCGTCCTAGGCGTGATGGCGGCGTTCCTTGACGGCGCCGGCGTGACCTCAGCCGAGGTTGGCTCGGATGCGGATGGATGCCCCGCGCCGCCGGATGGATCGGGCGCCGCTTCGGCTACCTCGGTCTGCACATAGCCGATCACGGAGCCTATGGGCACGACGTCGTTGACTTCAACGATCCACCGCGAGACGAGCCCAGCCACGGCGCACTCGACCTCGAGCACCGCCTTGTCGGTTTCCATCTCGTAGATGGGCTCATCCTTGCGCACGGGCTCGCCTGCAGCCTTGATCAGCCGCAGGATGCGCACATCCTGCAACCCCTCGCCCATCTGCGGTACCCGGACCTCAAACACAGCCATGCATCGCCCTCACGCTCGAGTCTGCGCCGCCTAGCCCATTGTAGCCCGAATGGCGTGCAGCACGTCGTCTACGTCCGGCAGGCAACCGTACTCGAGCTCGGGGCAGAACGGAACCGGCGCGTCGAGCCTCGCCACGATCTGAGGCGGTGCGGCGAACAAGTCCCAACGCTCAGCCCGACTCGTCATCTCGGCCACCAGTGTATCCCCGAACCCGCCTGTCCGGCTGTCCTCCTGAAGGACCACCAGGCGTCCGGTCTTGCCGACGGACGCGGCAAGCCCCTCGTAATCGCAAGGCGAAATCCATCGCAGATCGACGACCTCGACGGAGACACCCTCGCCGTGCGCCCTCTCGGCCGCCTCCAGGGCCAGCTCAACGCAGTTGCCCCAGGCGACCACGGTCACGTCGTCGCCCGACCTCCTGCAGGCCACGCGGCCCATGGGAGAAGGTTCCCATCGGCGGACTTCGCAGCGCTTGCGGAAGATGTGTTTGGGCAGCAGGTAGAGCACCGGGTCGTCGCTGTGGATGGCGGTCCAGAGCAGCCCCGCGGCATCCTCCGGTGTGCTGGGGCAGCAGATTCGCAAGCCCGGCAGGTGCGCCCAAAACCCCTCGTTCGTCTGGCTGTGCCACGGGCCTCCCGCGGGCAGGTACGCCCCGCACGGGGCAATCAGCGTCATCGGGCAGGTCCACTCGCCACACGTGCGCCAGCGCAGCGTGGCGACCTGGTTGATCAGCTGGTTCAGCCCCGTGCCGATGAAGTCGATGAACTGGATCTCGAATATGGGTCGCCAGCCGGCCGCGGCAGCCCCAACGGCCGCGCCGATGATCGTGGCCTCCGAGAGCGGGGCGTTGAAGACTTGCGCGGGGAACTCCGTGCTAAGCCCCTTGGTGACGCCGAAGACCCCGCCCTTCGGGTCGCCGACATCCTCGCCGAACACCAGGGCGCGCGGGTTCTCAGCCAGGGCGGCGCGCAGGGCGGCGTTGGCGGCGCCGACCATGGTGACGCCCGCCGCCTCGTCCGCAGGCGACGGCAGCGGCGGCGCCGACGCCGTCGGTATGGGTCCATATACGTGCCGGGTCAGCTCGGCCACCGGGGCCCTCGGCTCCAACTCGGCCGCGACGTATGCGGCTTCCACTTCGTCGGCCATGTCCTCGCGGATGCGGTCCACATCGGCCTCCGTCAGGACGCCCTCATGGACCAGCGTCGCGGCGAACGATGCCACGGGGTCGCGCTGGACGATGGCAGCGAGCTCCTCCGGCGACCGGTAGACGCGGTGGTCATCCGAGGAGGTGTGCGAGGCCAGCCTGTCCATCTCGCACCAGAGCACGGTGGGACCGCCGCCCGCACGCGCCCGTCGCACGGCATCCGAGCCCGCTCGGTAGACCGCCCGCGGGTCACGACCGTCGACCTGGACCACGCGATCCATGGAGAGCGCGCCGATGCGGTAGGGATTGTGGCGGGCCGTGGGCGTGCTGATGCCGTAGCCGTTGTCCTGCACCACGAAGATGCACGGCAGCATCTCCTGCAGCGCGAAGGCCCAGGCCTCGAAGTACTCGCCCTGGCGGATCGCGGCCTCGCCGACGCAGCAGAGCGTCACATCGGTTGAGCCGCCGAGCTTCTGGACCCATGCGGAGCCGACCGCCGGAACACACTGGCTGGCAGTGGGCGTGGCCACGGAGACGATGTTGCGCTCGCGGGAGCAGTAGTGGCCGTGCATGGGCCGACCCGCGCCGGACGATGACGCTGTAGCGTAGAAGGAGCGCGCGATCTCCAGGTTCGACATGCCGCGGGCCAAGCAGAGCGCCCGGTCGCGGTAGTAGGGGTAGAGAACATCCGCCGGCGTGAGCGCGAAGGCGAGCGCCGCCATACCCTCGTGTCCCAAACCCGCCACCTGAAACCAGCCGCGTCCCTGCCGCAGCAGAATGCCTTCACGGCGGTCTCCCTGACGCGATGCCTCCATTGTCTCCAAGAGGCGCAGCTCCGGCAGTCCGTCAATCAGCGCTGCTTCGGATCCCATGGCGTGGGGCGTACCTCCATACGGTCGGCGAGCGCGTCGGCGCGCTGCCGGAACAAGTTACCGCACAAAGGCGGGGTAATCGCCCTTGGTGGGCGCTAGGCTTCAGCGTCGGCTGCGCGAGCGGCCTCCCGTGCGGCAGGCGCGAACCGCCGGCAGGCGCCGCACAGCGTACAGGCCCCCACGTGGCAGTCCTCCGTAAGCTCCGCCGCCTGTGCCCGGCGCCACTCAGCCTTCAGGTAGGCCTTGCTCACGCCACTGTCGATATGGTCCCATGGCAATGGCTCCGCCAGCGTACGGCGCCGCTCCGCGGTCTGTTGCACCGAGATACCGGCGGCCTCGAACGCCGCAAGCCACCGCGAGTGCGAGAAGCCCTCATCCCAGGCGTCGTACTTGGCGCCGGCGCGCCACGCGCCCTCGATGGCCGCGGCCACCGACCTGTCGCCACGGGCCAGCACACCCTCAAGCTGCGATGGGGCCGACCGGTTGAACCGCAGTTGCACCGCCTTGTCGCGGCAGGAGTCGCGCAGGAGTTTGGTCTTGCGCTCGATCTCCGAAAGAGGGTCCTGCGCACACCACTGGAAGGGCGTGTGGGGCTTAGGTACGAAGGGCGACACCCCCACCCCGATGGTGACGTTTCGCACCCCCATGCGCCGCGCCACATTGGCCACACGCGACGCGAGTGCGGGGATCGCCACCACGTCCTCATCGGTCTCCGTGGGTAACGAGATCATGAAGTAGAGCTTGAGCCGCCGCCAGCCGCTGGAGAAGGCCGCTTCGGCCACCGACATCAGGTCGGCCTCGGTGACGTTCTTGTTGATGACATCGCGCAGGCGCTGCGTGCCGGCTTCCGGGGCGAAGGTCAGTCCCGTCTTGCGCACGGACTGGATGTCGGCCGCCAGCTTCACGCAGTCGCGGTCGGCCCGAAGCGACGGCAGCGACACGCCGATCCGGCGTCCCCCGTGCTCGCGCAGCAACTCCCCCACCATCGCCTCGACGCCGGAGTGGTCTGCCGTAGAGAGCGAGACCAGTGAGATGTCGTCGTGCCCCGTGGTGGCGACCATGCGGCGGGCGATCTGAAGCACCTCGTCCACGGGGCGCTCCCGCACGGGACGCGTGACCATGCCGGCCTGGCAGAAGCGGCAGCCGCGAGTGCAACCGCGCATCACCTCGATGGCGATGCGGTCATGCACGGCCTCGATGTAGGGCACCACCGGCTCGGTGGGATACCGGAGACCGGCGATGTCGGGAACGAGTTGCCGCTTCACGCGCCGCGGCGCACCAGACTCGATGGGCCGAACCCCCTTCCCGTCCACGGGCGCGTAGAGCGACGGCAAGTAGACGCCCGGCACGGCTGCCAGAGCCTTCAGAAGGTCCGACCGGGAGCCCTCGTGGGCCTCAACGACGGAGAGGACGGCGGGCAGCACCGGTTCAGCCTCGCCGATGACAAACGCATCGAAGAAGGGCGCCATGGGCTCGGGATTGAAGGTGCAGTGCCCGCCACCGAGGACGAGGGGCCAGTGGCCATCGGCCCGCTGATCGGCCCGGAGCGGGATGCCCGACAGGTCCAGCATGTTCAGGACATTGGTGAAGCAGAGCTCATTGGCCAGCGCAATGCCGAGAACACTGCACTGGGCCACGGGCGTTCTAGTCTCCAGTGTGAAGAGCGGCAGGTTCGCCGTCCGCATCTCCGTTTCCATATCCAGCCATGGACAGAAGACGCGCTCGGCCGCCCAGCCGGGCAGGCTGTTGACGGCGTCGTAGAGGATCGAGATCGCCAGATTGCTCATGCCCACTTCGTACACGTCGGGGAACGCCACGGCCATGCGGCGGAGTCCCGGTTCGGAGGGCTTGACGATCTGGTTGAGCTCGCCACCGACGTATCGGGCGGGCTTGGCCACGCGCGGAAGCAGCGTCGCCAGGCGGTCGGCCAGTTCGGAAGAAGGGATTGGGGTCATAGGGAGCACACGAAGAGAATAGCACACGCATTCGCAGGCAGACCGGGCAGGAATCGCGGCGGCCGACAGCCAATCTTACGCAGGCCAATCAGAAGCCACTCCCGATCTTCCACGCAGGAGGTCCTCATCGTGTCTTCCCAGACGCGGACCGAGGGCTGCCGGCCAAGCCCAGGCGCCGCAGCCCCGTTCGAACCCGCATACGCCCCGGAAGCCATCCTCGCCATCGCCGCGAAGTTCGGTCTTGCCGACGACCTCGACGTGGAGGAGTTCGCAAGCAAGGGCAACATCAACGCCGACACCTATCTGGTGCGCTCGGGTCCCGCCGGCGCACGCCGCAGCCACCTTGTGCAGCGCTTGAATGACGCCGTCTTCACGCGCCCGGACCGGGTGATGGCAGCCATGGATGCATGCCTTGCCGCTCAACGCCGATACCTGGCTGCCGAACCACGGCCGGGCGGACGCGACTGGCAGCCCATGGACCTGCTCCGCACCCAGAACGGCGAGCTGCTCGTGGCAGCGCCCGGAGCCGACCAGAAGGCGTGCTGGCGATGCGTCGGACTCATCGAGGGATGTCACACCTACAAGAGCCTGAGCGAGATCGGGAACGTCGCGGATCGTCTCCGCGTGGCCGAAGAAGCGGCGCGCGGGCTGGCGATTTTCGGTGATGCGACCTCGTCCATCGACGTGGCGGGCCTGGCCGACCCGTTGCCGGGCTACCGCAATACGCGGATGTACTTCGACCAGATGCTCTCGATCCTGCGCGGAAGCCGCAGCCTGGCCGAGGCGGCGCCCTACCTGCCCGAGGAGGGAGACCTGCGCGACAGCACGGCACACCTCTATATGGTCGCCCTCGGCTCGCGGCAGTTCCGCCACAGGCTCGAGGACCCGGAGCTGGAGCACTACATCACGCAGGCCAAGGCGCACATGGACTATGCCATGACGCTCCGCCGCGGCATGGAGTCGGGGCGCATCCGCCGAAACGCCACCCACGGCGACACGAAGCTGGACAACTTCCTCTTCGACGATGCCACGGGCCTGGTGCGGTCGCTCGTGGACCTCGACACGGTGATGCCCTGCACCTGGCTCGCCGATTGGGGCGACATGGCCCGAAGCCTGACCAACGTGGCCGGCGAGAAGGAGCCCGACCCCGCCAAGATCGACGTCAACCTCCCGGTGTTCGAGGCGCTGGCGCGCGGCTACCTCTCCGCCACCAAGCTTGTGACGCGTGTGGAGGTCGAGCTGATGGTCGACGCCGTGCGCATCATCTCGCTCGAGCTGGGTGTCCGATTCATGACGGACTACATCCGCGGCGACACCTACTTCACTCCGGGTCCCGCCGACCCGCCGGATATCAACAAGATTCGCGCCATCGCGCAGATCACGCTCTTCGAACGGGTCACCGAGCTGGCGCCACGGCTCAAGGCGATCATCGCACAGTACGCTACGCAGTCCTAACCGACCGAATAGCCCGGGCGCCTGATGGCCGCCCGGGCTGTTTCCGATCTACGGCACCGGCCTCAGGCGACGCCCAGCACCCGCTTCAGGGCGCCCTCCAGCATCGAAAGACCGGTGTAGCCTGCTGCCCGGCTCCGGAGGTTGCCCTCCGCGTCGAACAGGAAGTAGGCCGGCACGAACTCGTTCTGGAAGGCGTCGGCCACGACGTGGCTGTTGTCCACCGCCAGGGGCTCGGTGATGCCCATCGAGGCCGCATCGCCCCTTACGCGCTCTACGTCCGTATCCTCCGGTTGGCGCGGCATATGCACCGCAACCACCTTCAGTCCATTGGCCGCGTACTGCTCGCGCCATGCCGCCACGGTCGGCATGTTGTCGTGGCAGACATGGCAACTGATGGCCCAGAAATGGACGAGCAGGGGCGAACCGACGAGGTCAGCCCGGATAGCCGGGCTGTTGATCCACTCGGTGGCTCCGCTCAACTCCGGCAGCGGGGTCCCTGTGCGCATGGGCATGACGTGTCGCTCCTACCGGATCAGACGTGGGCCTGGCCTGGCTTCCAGTTGGCCGGGCAGCGGCCGCCGGACTGGATCGCTTCCAGCACGCGGAGAGTCTCGTCAACGCTGCGGCCGACGTTCAGGCTGTGCACCACGGAGTACTGGAGCGTACCCTCGGGATCGATGATGAAGAGGCCACGCAAGGCGATGCCCTCCTCCTCGATCAGCACGCCGTAGTCCGACGCAACCTGCTTGGTGATGTCGGAAGCCAGCGGGTACTGGAGGCCGGCGATCCCGTTCTGTCCTCGAGGGGTGTTGATCCAGGCCTTGTGCGAGAAGACGGAGTCGATGGACACGCCCAGGATCTCGGCGCCCAACTCCTTGAACTCGCCGACGCGATCCGAGAGGGCCAGAATCTCGGTCGGGCAGACGAACGTGAAGTCCAGCGGGTAGAAGTAGAGCACCAGCCACTTGCCGGCGTAGTCCGATAGGCTGACCTTGGTATCGACGATCTCGCCGTCGACGACGTCCTTCATCGCGAAATCGGGCGCGGGCTGGCCCACCTTGGCGCCGGCGTCGCAGCAGCAGTCGCAATCACAACTCATTGTGCAGTCCTCCAATGAAATGGGACGAGAAGCCGTGTCTGAGGCGCAGTGAAGCCCTCGCGGCCTTGTCTTCGGACCTAGATACGTACACAGCAGGCTGAATGACGCCCCGCAGGCACGGCTCCGGCCGTTTTCGGTATCATTTTGCACACACTCAGGGTCGGCCGTCGGGGCCGCCCGGTCAGGTTCAGGTATCACGCATGCGACTCACGAAGCCCACCTCCGGCCTCTTCATCCCGGACGGCTGCCCTGCCGAAGCCGCCCTGTCCCGTACCACGCATCTGGCCATCGGGGCCCATGCGGACGACATCGAGATCATGGCCATGCACGGCATACTGGCGGGCTTCGCCAGTTCCGAGCGCTGGTTCACCGCGGCGCTGGTCACCGACGGCTCCGGATCGCCGCGCGACGGAGCCTACCGCACCTACACTAACGAGCAGATGCAGGCCGTGCGCCGCCGTGAGCAGGACAAGGCTGCCGTCGTCGGCGAATACTCGGCTGTGGCTTACCTCGACTTCACAAGCGCCGAAGTGAAGGATTCCAGATGCCGCACCCCGGTGGCGGACTTGCGCGAGCTACTGCTGGCCACGCGGCCGCAGGTCGTCTACGTGCACAACCCGGCTGACAAGCATGCCACGCATGTGGCCGTCTGCCTACGTACGCTGGCGGCCCTGCGCAGCCTCCCCGCCGATGCCCGGCCCGAGCGCGTGCTGGGATGCGAGGTCTGGCGCGACCTGGACTGGCTGTCCGCCGCCGACAAGGTGGTCCTGGACGTGAGCGAACACGACAACATCGCGGCGGCACTGGTGGCGCTGTTCGACTCGCAGGTGGCAGGCGGCAAGCGTTACGACCATGCCACCATGGGTCGCCGGCGAGCCCACGCAACCTACCTTGAGAGCCACGGGGTGGACCAAGCCGAGTTCGTGAGCTACGCCATGGATCTGACCCCGTTGGTGGCGGACCCGACAATCGAAATTAAGCAGTTCGTCGGGGCACTCATGGGCCGGTTCGCGGCCGAAGTGGCAGGGAACCTGTCATCGCTAGGCTGAGTAGCCTGCAGCGGCCCATGAAACCTTTCGGCGCCGTTCGTCGTCATATCAGATGCAGTACACGGGGGTGATTGGTGTCGACCTGAGCGATGCCGTGTCCGGTTGCGAGCCGAGGTGCCGCTGGCCTCGTTAATAAGCGGCAAACCAACAAACGCGAACACTAACCAGTACGCGCTCGCAGCCTAAGGGCTGCGCGTCCGTCCCCCTCCTGTCGGCCGAGGGGAGCCCGGGCGTAACCTAAGCCGTCTAGCTGCCGGAAGTCTGATCGCCGCTCCGGTAGCGAAACCAAGGTGATCTGGCGCAGCAGGATCCTGTCTGTGGGAGCCGAGAGCGCGAGATCAAAACACAGAACACGCTCGTAGTAGCCGGGGGCGGGTCCTCTGGGACCGGGGTTCGAGTCCCCGCACCTCCACCATTTCGCGCCGGCCGACGCCCCGTCGGCCGGCGCGACTGCCGTCAGTCCTCCAGCGCCAAGCCGATGATCCGGTCCAGCAGGTCTGGGAACGGTATTCCTGCCGCCTGCGCCGCCTCCGGCAACAGGCTGGTTGGGGTCATGCCCGGTATCGTATTCGTCTCCAGCACGACCAACCCGCGATCCGACACGATCATATCCGTGCGCGACATGCCCCTGCAACCCAGGGCCTGATGGCAGTTGCAGGCAATCTCGGCGGCCTCGGCCAGCGTCTTTCCGGGCAGGCGGGCGGGGAACACATGCCGGCTCCCACCGGCGGCATACTTGGCCTCATAGTCGTAGAAACCGCTGGTGGGCACGATCTCGATGGCGGGCAGCGCCTCGGGCGTGCGGTTGCCGAGGACGCCCACGGTGATCTCCATACCGGAGAGGAACTCCTCTACTAGGACCACGCTGTCCCGCGCGAAGGCGGCCTCAAGCGCCGCGGCCAGGTCGGCCCGGGACCTCACAATGGAGCAACCGAAGGTACTTCCCTCGCGGCTGGGCTTGACGACTACGGGGTAGCCAAGGGCCTCCGCGATGGCCGCGTCGACGTCGTCCGCATTGGCCGCGGAGCGATCGTCCAGGACGAGCCCATCAGGCACAGGGACGCCCTCGTGCCGGAGGACCCGCTTGGCCGCCGCCTTGTCCATGGCCAGCGCGCTTGCGAGGATGCCCGAGCCGGTGTAGCGAAGCCCAAGCAGTTCGAGGAGGCCCTGAACCGAGCCGTCCTCGCCTCCCCTGCCGTGCAGGGCCACGAAGACAACGTCGGGGCGGGGCCCGCCGGAGGCTTCCGCCAGCGCCGCCAGATCGAAAGGCGCCAGATCGCCTGCGTCCGATCCGGGAACACGCCCGATGGCCGCCGCGTCGATACCCACCGGTGTATACTTGTCTTGGTCCAATGATTGCAGGATTTGGCGGCCGGTAGAGAGCGACACGGTCCGCTCCGCCGATACGCCGCCCATGAGTACGGCTACGTCGATCTTGCTCACGCCGTTGCACCTCAAGTCGCATGCCGTCCGTCGCCGGAGGCTGGCTTGATGGTAGCACGACGGGGCAACGCGGACCCGACGTCAGTAGCGAGGTGCCATGAAGCCGATCACCCTTGAAGATGCCTCACGCGCCATGTCCGCCACGCCGATAGGCCTCCGTGGCGGCCCGTGCAGGAGCGTCTGCACGGATACCCGCGAAGGGACGCAGGAAGCGCTCTTCTTCGCACTGCACGGCGACCGCAGCGATGGTCACTCGTTCGTGGCATCGGCCGAAACCGGCGGAGCCGCGGGCGCGGTGGTCGAACGCGAAGTGCCGGGCGTCCAGCTGCCGCAACTCCTGGTGGCCAACACCTATACCGCGCTTGGGCAACTGGCCGCCTACTACCGAAGCCTCTTCACGCCCAAGGTAGTCGGCATCACCGGAAGCGTGGGCAAGACATCCGTCAAGAACATGCTCGGCACCATCCTCCAGCTCACCATGCCGACGGTGGTATCTCAGCGGAACCACAACAACGAGATCGGCGTGCCCAAGACGCTCTTCGCCATCGAGGATCAGCACCAGGCCGCCGTTGTCGAGATGGGTATGCGGGGACTCGGGCAGATCACCTACCTCGCCTCGATCGCCAAGCCCTGGGCGGGCGTCATCACCAACATCGGCGTGAGCCATATCGAGCTGCTCGGCAGCCGCGACTCCATTGCCGAGGCCAAAGCAGAGCTCCTGCACGAGTTGCCGCCCGACGGCGCGGCCGTGCTTCCATTCGACGACGACTACTTTCCCGTGCTGTACCACCACGCTCCCAGTAGCACCATTACGTTCGGTGCGCGAAGCGGGGCCGACCTGCAGGTGACGGATATTCAGTTGGTCGACTCCGGCCACACGGAGTTCCGGATCAATGGCCACCTGTTTCGGATGGCCAGCCCCGGCGCGCATCTGGCGATCAACGCCGCGGCGGCCTGTGCGGCGGCGACGCTCTTCGGGATCGGCCCGGATGTCTGCGCCGTCGCCCTGGCGCACTACAAGCCAAGCGCCATGCGAATGGAAGTGAAGGAGCGCGCTGACGGCCTGACGGTGCTGAACGATACGTACAACGCAGCCCCGGACTCCATGGCGTCGGGCCTCACGACGCTTGTCGCCATGGCCACTGGCCGCCACGCCCGGGCAGTCGCGGTTCTGGGCGATATGCGCGAACTGGGCGCCCACTCCGCCAACGCCCACCGCCAGGTGGGCAAGCACCCGGCCATGCGCAGGGTGAGCCTCCTGATCACCGTAGGGGACAACGCCGCAACTATCGGCGAGGCGGCCGGAAAGACCGTGCGACGCCACATCCACATGGACGACACCGCCGCCGCGGTGGACGCCGTGGCCGCCCTGCTTCGCGCCGACGACGTGGTCCTCGTAAAGGGCTCACGCGCCCTTGAGCTGGAGAAGGTCGTCGAGGCGATACTGGGCCAGGAGGTCGACGCGCAGGACTGAGCGCTGGATGGGGTGGCAGGTGAGACGGCCCGGTCGGAGGGCTATCCCGACCGGGCCGCACTGCGCTAAGGGACGATCACCTCGTACTCCCGCTCGAGGGTGATGGAGGCTCCCGGAGCGAGGCCAACCTCAGGCGAGAAGAGCTCCAGGTTGGCGCGGCCCGCGGCAACCGACCGGTTCAGCAGGCAACGCGCCACCTGCCCCGCCGCGAAGCGGCTCACCACCTTCGCTCCATCGGGCCACACAAGGCTCCACGAGCCCGCCGGCAGATTGGCGCCCTCCAGCCAGCTATTGGTCTCCTCCGCACCGGCGGAGAGCAGCGTCACGGACGGGGCCCCGGCGCCGGTCGCTACCTCCACCCTTGCGCCGACCATGGTCGGCACGGTGAACTGCGGATGCGCCCGGAGGCAGGCCTTGCGCACCGCGCCAGAGGCGTTTGTGAGCGTGGACCGCACCTTGAGCATGGGCCGCGCCGCGTCCACGGAGACTACCCGAGTCAGGCGCATTCCGTTGGAGAGCATCGCGGCCAGTGTTACCGAGGTCGCGCTCGCATCCAGAACCTCGTACCGGTCGAGCCAGCCCGGCGACCTGTAGCTGGACTCGGAGTACTCATCCCAGCCCGAGTCCTCGGCCGTCAGTCCACCACCGGACAGCGACTGGTAGGCCAGTTCGCGGCCACTCGCGCCCTGCAGGCTCAGGATGCGGCCGCCCAGTTCCGGTGCAACGACAATCGTGAGCCCGCCGCCTCGCAGCGTCCGGAGGGAAACACGCGGAGCCGTTCGCGGCACGGTGGCCAGCCAGGCCTCCAGCGCCGCATCGCCGCCGCCCTCGCGAACGGCTGTGACCCCCTCGGCGCGGGCAGTGGCCGCGAAGGTCTCGGCCAGCGCGGTCACGTCGGTGGCGCCCTGCTTCACCAGCGCATCGCCCTCACGCACCCATAGGCCGGACTGGGCCGTGGCGATCTGGGCGTAGATCACCGGCAAGCGGGCCACCTTCACGCGGTGCAGCGCAACCGGGTCGCCGCGCACCGCCGCCTCGGCATCGTCGAACAGACCGGATGCAGAAGCCAGTAAGGCGGGCGTCAGGTACTTGGACGGGTGCGTGTAAATCTGCACATGAACGCCGTCCTGGGCGAGGACTGAGTCGTGCATCAGGTCGAGGTACCGCATGATCTGCGGGGCCGCGGAACCGTAGTAGGCCGCGCAGAACTCACGCGTCGCCCGGGCCGTGTCGTAGGACGGGTCCCAGAGCGTCTTCGCCAAAATGTAGTTCCGCAGCTCCTGCAGCTCGGAGCCCTTGGTGAAGTAGCAGGACTCCTCGTAGACGCCGGTGACGCCGTTCTTGATGAAGAACTCGATATTGGGCCGAAGCACCCGCAGGTTCGGGAAGGGGCAGATCGAGTGCGCGTAGTTGATGACGTAGTCCCAGATCCAGAGCCGCTTGCAGATGCGCGCCCAGTCCTGGAGGTCGGCCACGAACGACTTGTTGAAGTCGTCGCTTCCCAGCGGGTGGAGGAAGCAGCATTCGATGCTGCAGAGGCAGACGATGACATTGGGCCGCGGCTTGGTGATCGTCGGCGGCTTACGGGTGTACTGGTAGGCGAGCGTCTCGATGGCGACGTCCGGGTAGTCCTTTCGAATGGCGTCGGCCACCGCGTTCACAAACCGTAGCACGGGTCCGGCCTGGCTCCCCTCCTCGCGGGACACCGCCGAGCAAGCCTCGCACTCGCAGTAGTTGAACGTGTCGTTCTGCGAGACGGAGAAGACCTTGGCGCCGGGGTTCTGGGCTATCCAGCGGCGCACTCCCTCGATTGCGATCTTCAGCACGCTCGGATTGGTGAGGCAGAGCTGCGCGTAGCCCGACTGCCTCTTGCCGCCCACCAGCGAGAAGTACTCGGGATGCGCCGCGAAGTAGGTTTCCGGCGGGCAGAGGGCCGCGAACGTGTGGGCAAGGCTGTGCACGCCGACATTGCCGCCCTGGAGCCGACTGATGGCATGGAAAGCCCCGTTCATCCGCAGGCGCGAAGCGAACTGACCCTCCTTGGCCACGGGGTAGTCGCCTCCGCGGTACTCCAGCGGCGGCAGGTAGCGCGTGTCGAGCTTGCCCACGGCGATTGCCCCGCTGGTCGGCCAGGTCGAGCAGTCGGGCGTGAACCACCGACAGCCGACCACCTCCTCCAGGAAGCAGTAGACGGCGTAGAGGGCGCCGCGCCGCTTCCCGCCGGCCAGGTATACGGACCGTCCGTCCGTCTTGACGTGGATGCCCTCTGTCCCGAGGCCGTCGAGCTTCAGCGGCGCCGACTTGCAGCGCCCGACAAAGAGGCCCGGTCGGTCACCGTGTCTGCTCTCCAGTACAATGGGGAGCGCCTCGCCGGTAGCGAGTTCCAGATGGGCGCGCAGCTCCCGTGCGGCATAGGCCTCCTGCGGACTCGCCTTGTCCGGGATGACGATGCAGTGTGTAGTCGCCCGGACCGACTCGCCCGCAAGGGTCACCCTGGCATGGCCCAGCGAACGCTGAACAGCGTCCAGCTTGGCCGAAGCGACCGCCAGCGACGCCAGCGCGGCTGCGGCGCCGGCCGATGACTGCGAGCGCAGCGGCTCCATGGCCGAAGTGGCCGCCGCCAGCCTCGACTTGCGCTCGGCAACCGTCGATGGGCCGGCCGGACCGTTGAGGATCGACTCCACGACGATCTGCAGGCCTTTGGCGGCGAGATCGTCGCCCGTCGTTCGGCTGAAGCCCGCGACGGCGGCGCCGATCCGTTCGGCATCGCTGAAGCCGTGCGTCGCATCCGTGAACCGGGCCATGCCGTCGTGGTAGGTCGGTCCACCGCAGGCCACGATCTCTGACACGAAGCGGCGCCGCTCCGCAATCGTACGTGTCGCCGCGGCGAGGATCGTGGCCAGATCGGCGCGCGTCAGGCCCTGAGCGGCCTCCATCAGCTTCACGACCTCCTGCCGCCGGCCCCTCGCGATCAGCCAGCGGCCCAGCAGCCGGACCTCGTCGGCCGACGGTGAGGGCTTTGCGGCGATCCCGGCCATCGTCGAAGCCGCGGACGCGACCTTCACAACGTCGATGTCATCCACGCGGACGTCCGCCTGCGTGCAGTCCATGGCGGCGGCCGGGTGGACGTACATCGTGGCCGACGGAGAGACGAAGGTGGTCTCGTACCGCGTCCACTCCTGCGATGGCCTTACGGCGGCGGCGGTAACGAAGGCCCACTCATAGCTGTCCCACTCATAGCAGTAGGGCGCGTAGACCGTGCCGCCGGTAACCGATCCCCTCGCCCAGAGCGACACACGGTAGCGGGCGAACGGCTCCACGGCGATGCGGTCTCCCACTGCCGCCCAGTGCGTCGCGGCCGGCACCGCGAGGTGGGCGGACCGGGCACCCGACCGCGCCGATCCGGGCTCACCGGTCTTTTCGAATCCCGGATCGGGGTAGACGTTCTGGGCCAGGGCCGCCCCCGCCGTG
This sequence comes from Armatimonadota bacterium, assembly GCA_026392115.1. Taxonomy (GTDB): domain Bacteria; phylum Armatimonadota; class Chthonomonadetes; order Chthonomonadales; family CAJBBX01; genus CAJBBX01. Next base: position 24,312 of record JAPLCQ010000111.1, read on the forward strand.
CCAACCAGCGCCGCAATCGCCGCGAGCAGACGCCCCGGCATGGGGAGTACACGATGCATGGCTACGCCCTCCTTGTCGGCTGGATCATTCGACACATGCACTCGTAACGCCTGCTTAGCCGGTGCGCGTCGTGCGGTACGATTCCGCAACGCCTGACGCGGAGGACCACCACCCGCCGGCGTCGGAGGGCCCGGATGAAGGAGCGGATCACCATGCGAGTGTCGGGGCGGGTTCAGGGCGTCTACTTCCGCGCCGAAACGCGGAGCGTCGCCTCGCGGTACGGGTTGTCCGGCGCCGTGCGCAACATGCCGGACGGCTCGGTGGAGATCGTGGCCGAGGGCGAGCGCGACGCGCTGGCACGGTTGGCGGCATGGGCCAGGGTCGGCCCGCCCGCAGCCGAGGTGACGGGCCACACGGTTCAGTTCGGCGACGCCGACGGCGGGTTCGCGGGCTTCACCATCGCGCGGGACGGCTCCCGTGGCTAGGCGCGCGGGCGTACTCGCGTGCGCGGCGCTGCTCGGCGTGCTCGCCGCCATGCCTGCCGCCGCCCAACCCGGCTACATCGTCAGCCGCGACGGGGCGATCACGCACATCAGACTCGGCAACCGTGAGGTCATCAGCGAGGCGATGGTGGTCGCGGTGAGGCCCGGCTGGTCTGATGACCTCTTCCGTCAAGGCTCCGACGGCGAGATAGGCAGGCCTGCTGCGGCGGCTCCCCTCCGCCTCGAGTCGATGCTCGGAGCGGGCGACGGTCGGGCCAAGGTGTCCCAGGTCATCACCGCCACGCCTACCGGGTTCCGGGTCGCCTACACCGTAACGCCTCTGCGTGACCTCGACGTGGAGACGCTGATGCTCCGGCTGAACCTGCCCGCGGCGGGCAATGCGGGTGCGACGCGGTATGCCCTGGTCGATGCCGGTTCCGACCACGGGATCCTCCCCGCCGCGCCCACGGGCGAGCAGCACGTGATCCTGGGTTCGCGCCCGGTGGAGCTGATCTACCTCGAGACAGGCGGCGAGACCGGCCTCCGCATGCGGCTCACGGGCCTGCAGGCGCAGTTGCAGGACAACCGACGATGGAAGGACCCGACCTTCTCGTTCCTCTTGACCGCCCGCGGAGGCAGGCTCCGTGCGGGAGAGGCCATCCGCTTCGCATGGAGTGTGGAGGAAGCCCCGTCCGCGACCCTGAAGGCCGAGATGGCGGCGGCCAGCGGTCGCTCGTTCGCCGACCTACCCATGCGCGACGGGCGCCCACTAGCGCTCCAGGCCGTCACGGCCTCTCGGACGCGTTGCCGCGCCTACGAGACCATCGAGCTCGACTGTCGCGTTGCGGTCACATACAGCAATCCGTTCGACCCCACCGACGTTGCGGTCGACTGCTGGGTGGTCGGTCCCCATGGCCGGCGTCTCACCGTGCCCGGGTTCTACTCCGTACCGGCGAGGCTGACCAGCCGCGGCGCCTCCGAGCGCGTGACGCCTGCCGGCGCGCCGTCGTTCCGCGTTCGCTTCTCGCCGCCCGAGCCCGGCCGGTACACGCTGACGGTCGTCGTCCGCGACGGCGCCGCCGTAGTCCGAGGCAGGCCGATCACGTTGACGGCAGGACCGGCGGCGTCCAGCGGACACGTCCGAGTGGCCGGCAAACGCCACTTCCAGACCGACGACGGCCGCTCCTTCGTACCGGTGGGCGAGAACATGTGCTGGGCCAATGCCAACAACCCCGTGGCCACCTACCGCGCATGGCTCAAGGGACTCGGAGCCGCCGGAGGCAACTGGGTGCGGCTCTGGCTTTCCAACAACGAGAAAGGCACGGAGTGGACGCCAGCGCCCACGGCCAAGGCGGGCATCGGCTCGTACCGCGGGCTCGGCCAGTACGCGATGGACAACGCCTGGCGGCTGGATCAGGTGGTCGCCTTGGCCGAGGCGACCGGTGTCCGGCTCATGTTCTGCCTGGGTACGTACGGCGAGTTCACCGACGGCGGCTACTTCGGTGAGGGCAGCTGGGTCAGCAACCCGTACAACGCTCGCAACGGCGGTCCGTGCGGCAAACCTGAGGACTTCTGGACCAACGCCGACGCCCGCAGGCTCTACAAGCAGCGGCTGAGGTACCTGGTGGCCCGGTACAGCCACAGCACGGCGCTCTTCGCCTGGGAGTTCTGGAACGAGGTGCCGCCCACGCCGTCGCAGTCGAAGTGGGTCGACGAGATGGCCCGGTACCTCAAGCAGGTCGATCCGAACCGCCACATGGTGAGCACGACCTATGGCGACGCCGCCACATGGCGCTCGCCGGCGATTGACTTCACCATGAAGCACATGTACGGGCAGGCGGGCAACACGCCCGACTTCACACCGGGTATCCAGCGCGACACGCAGGAGGCGGAGCTCCACGACAAGCCTTACCTGCTAGCGGAGTTCGGCATCGACTGGCAGACAGCAGACAGCCGCTGGGACCCATCCGGCACCGGCGTCAGCATGCACAACGGGGCCTGGGCCGCCCTCATGTCTGGTGCGGCGGGCACTGCCATGCTCTGGTACTGGGACGGCTACGTCCACCCGAAGGACCTGTACCACATCCTGACGCCCGTGCGCCGCTTCGCCGACCGGATCGATTGGCCGCACGCCGGGATGGAGCCGGTACGGAGCGTTGCAGTGCGGCAGGAGAGCCCCAGCCAGGAGCGCTTCTCGGACCTCGTGCTGCCCGGCTCCGTAGAGTGGGGCATGCCGCCCAACACCGTCTACGAGGTGGGCCGCGACGGGTCGATCTCCGGCGGACCCATGGGCATGGCCATCGGAAGCCCACAGCGCGGGAAGCCGTCCGAGCTGCCGACCAGACTGACCTGGAAGGTCGACATGCCAGCAGATGGGACCATCACGCTGATGCTGGGCCAGGTCTGCACGGCAGCCAACATGGTGATCTCTCTGGACGGCAAGCCGGTCGTCACCCGCGAGTTGCGGGCGGGTCCAGAGGGAGCCGGCCCCTGGAAGCGCTCGAAGCTGCTGGAGCAGTACAACTGCTACGTCGTGGACTACGACGAACCCATCGCCATCGATGTGCCCGCCGGAAGGCATGTGATCACCGCGTCCAACACGGCCGGTGACTGGTACCAGATTCGCTCAGTCACCATTCCCGCCTACCGAAGCAGCCGCTACCCGGACATCAACGCCCTGGCGCTGGCCGGGCCGCGGACGATTGTGGCATGGGTACACAACCGACAAAGCAGTTGGCGCACCGACTACGACGGCAAGCGCCCGGAGACGCTTGGCGGTCTGGTCGTCACCGTGCCCGCCGCCGATGCCGCGTGGCGTGTGGAGTGGTTCGACACCTGGACAGGCAAGCCCCTCAGTAGAACCACCATTCCAGTGACCGGCGCGAAGCTGGAGCTTCGGTGCCCGCCACTGCGCCGCGACCTCGCCGCGATCTGTACCCGAGTGGGCGACCCCGGCACGGCCGGCAAGCTCCCTACAATCCGCCGACGAAAGGCCGAACGATGACCCGCTCCATCCGAGCCGCCGCACTCACCGCCGTCCTGGTCCTTCTCGCCGCATCCGCCAACGCCGACTGGCCCCGCTGGCGCGGCGCCAACGCCGACGGTCGCGCCCCGGTCGACGCGATCATGCCGAAGGCTCTGCCCTCCGCTCCGGCTGTCGCGTGGCAGATTCCCGTCGGCGTGGGCATCGCCAGCCCCATCGTGGCGGGCGGGCGGGTCTACGCCATGGACGCCGTTGGCGACAAGGAGACGATCCACGCCCTGAACGCCGCCACGGGCCAGGAGCTCTGGCGAGCCGAAGTGGGTCCCGTCTACACCGACTTCCAGTCGAAGCCCGGCCCGCGCTGCACGCCCATCGCCGACGGCGACCGCGTTTACGCCCAGTCCTGCCTGGGTGAGCTGCTCTGCCTGAACGCCAGGGACGGCAAGGTCGTCTGGCGATGCAGCTACCAGAAGGACCTCGGGGCGGCCCCCCCGGCCGAGGCCGGGGAGAACCTGGGCGCGGCGCGACACGGGTTCAGCTGCTCTCCCGTGATCGACGGCAACCGGATCATCGCCAATGTGGGCGCCCCCGGCGCAGGCGTGGTCTGCTGGAACAAGCTGACCGGCGCCCTGCTCTGGAAGTCGCAGGATGACCCGCCCGGCCACGTGGGCCCGATCACCGGCACGATCGGCGGCGTGCGGCAGGTGATCGTCTACTCCGCCATTGCGCTCATGGGCCTCGACGTGCAGACCGGCGCGCCGCTCTGGCGGACGCCCCTGAAGTCGCGGTACGGACGCCACGCCACCACGCCCATCCTCTGTGGCGACACGGTGGTGGTGGGCTCCATCACGTTCGGCTTGACCGGCGTCCGCGTGACGAAGGACGGCGTCGCGTTCAAGGCAGAGCGCGCATGGACGCACGGCGATCTGGGCGTGAGCTTCGCCAGCCCGGT
>JAPLCQ010000111.1:28754-36850 GCA_026392115.1 Armatimonadota bacterium
CGGGAAGCTGGTCTACGGGCTCGGCCCGGGCAATCGGCTCTTCTGCGTCGACTCCGCCACCGGAGCCAAGGTCTTCGTGAAGGACGGCTTCTTTTCGGGACTGGTGAACACCGAGTTCTGCGCCATGATCGCCTGGCCCGGCCTGATCCTCGCGCTGTGCGACGGCGGCAACCTCGTCACGATCGCGCTGACGCCTACCGACGCCCGGATCACCTCCAGAGCCCCGGCGTGCGGGGCCAACTGGTGCCACCCGGCCATCTTCGGCGGCCGTGTGCTGGTGCAGGACGGTCAGAAGCTGACCTGCCTGGAGATCGCCAGGAAGTAGCCGATGCAAGGGCGCCCGGCCTCCAGTTGGGGACCGGGCGCCCTGTGCGTCAGGCAACGGCTCGCGTGCGGAGCCGCTACGGCTTCACGGGCTCCCCGCCGGTCGAGGCCGAGTTGTAGCTCGCCTCGATCACTTCCTGGATAGCCAGGAGATGCTCGACGCTGGTCTTGGGCGACCGGCCTGCGCGGATCGCGGCCAGCATCTCGGGCTGTGTCTTCGTGCGGCCCATGAAGGCGTCGCGCGTGCTGGGATCGGTGTCCGGATTGAAGGCCTTGTTGACGGTCCAGGGCCGGCCCGCCTTCTCGCGGGTGGTGTAGTAGGTCGCCGTGTCGATGGCCTTGGCGTCGTCGCCGTCGTTGATCGGCCAGACGCGCTCGACCGCCAGCGTGCCCTTGCTGCCCACCAGCCGGAAGCCCATGCGCTCCTGGTCGATGTGCATGGCCCACGCGGCCTCGAGGTTCATGGTGACGCCGTTCTCAAGCTGGGCGTAGGATTGCATCCGGCGCTCCACGTCGAACTGACCGCCGGGGTTCTTGGCGCCGCCGCCGTAGGGACCGTAGCCCGGTGCGCCGGGCTCGGCCTTGTCGAAGGCGCGCGCCGAGACCCACTTCGCCTTGGGCCAATCCATGACACCGAGGAGCCAGCCCAGGACGTGCGGCATCAGGTCGATGCCGGGGCCGCCGCCGCTCCTCTCCTTGATGCCGAACCACTGGCCGTAGAACGGGATGCCGTTTCGGCGGACCCACCAGCCGGAGACGGACTGCAGCTCGCCGAACGCGCCGTCATCCACCATGCCCTCGGCCAGTTCGTAGGTCGGCGTGTAGTTGTTGTTCAACTGCGCCGCTCCCACCTTGCCGGACCGCTTGCACGCCGCCACGATGTTCCTGGCGCCGGTCAGCGTATTGGCCGCGGGCTTCTCCATGAGCACGTGCATGCCCTTGTCGAAGCACTTCACGCCCACCGGCTCGTGGAGGAAGTTCGGCAGACAGATGCTGACGATGTCGCACCCCGAGTTCTGCACGAAGTCATCCACACTGGTGTAGAGGAAGCCCTCCTTCGCCGGCACGGGGCCGACCCCCTTGAAGGCATCCTCGACCACCGACCACTTGGATGGATCGGCGTCGCAGACGGCGCCCAGTGTCACGCCCTCGTCCCGCAGGTTCAGCCAGCCCTGCAGGTGGAACTTGCCGATGCCGCCGTAACCGATCACACCGACTTTCAGATTGTCAACCGCCGCCATGGGTCCTCCTTCGATGCCGCCGCTGACGGCAACCCCTGTCTCTTGACGCGATGCATGCCCGACGCCGGTTCAGACGGCGACCGGCGCATTGTTGGAAGGTACGATAGCCGAGGCGCCGATTCCTGCTCACGAGAGGCGGCAGAACTCAACGCGCCGGGGAGAAGCCTATGAACGAGAAGCGCCCGATCGATCGCCGCACGATGCTCAAGGGCCTTGCCGGCGCCGGAGCGGGATGCCTGAGCCTGGCCGCCGGGGCCCAGGGAGACGGCGCGGTACCGGTGGCCGAGATCGAGAGCCTCGACCGCGCCGTCGGCAGAGCCTACACCGAGCCCGAGCGCGCCCTGATGGCCCGGGGCCTTGCCGAGAACCGCGATGCCCTCCAGGCCCTTCGCGCCTTCCCATTGACGGAGGCGTCCGAGCCGTCGCTCCTGTTCCAGCCGATCCTGCCGGACGTGAAGCTTCCCACGGGCAAGCCCTTTCTGAAGCTCTCGAAACCGGCCCGCGCCACCCGGACGGCGGCGGATGGCGACCTGGCATTCGCAAGCGTCTTGCAGCTTTCGGAGCTGATCCGCACGCGCAAGATCAGCTCCGTCGAGCTGACGCGGTTCTTCCTCGACCGCCTGCGCAAGCATGGCGGTGAGCTCCACTGCGTGGTCACGCTCACCGAGGCCTTGGCCATGCGGCAGGCGGAGCGGGCCGACCGCGAAACGATGGGCGGCAAGTGGCGCGGACCGTTGCACGGCATCCCCTGGGGAGCCAAGGACCTGCTGGCCGTGAGGAAGTACCCCACCACCTGGGGCGCATCGCCATACGCGGACCAAATACTCCCCTACAACGCCACCGTGGCGCAGAGGCTGGACGAGGCGGGCGCCGTGCTGTGCGCCAAGCTGAGCCTGGGCGAACTGGCCATGGGCGACGTCTGGTTCGGGGGCCTCACGCGGAACCCGTGGCAACCGGACAAGGGCTCCAGCGGCTCCTCGGCGGGACCGGCCAGCGCCCTGGCGGCGGGGCTGGTGGCATTCGCCATCGGCAGCGAGACGCTTGGCAGCATCGTCAGCCCGTCGGTGCGCTGCGGCGTTACGGGGTTGCGGCCCACATTTGGGCGCGTGCCCAAGACCGGCGCCATGGCCCTGAGCTGGTCCATGGACAAGCTGGGCCCCATGGCACGCTGCGTGGAGGACTGCACGGCCGTGCTGGGCGCGATCTACGGCCCTGACGGCAGCGACCAGACGGCCATCCGGGCTCCGTTCCGGTGGGATGCCGCCAGCCCGCTCAAGGGTCTGCGCGTAGGGATCGACGAGGCTGCTTTCGCCGACGCCGCCAAGGGCGCCGACGCCCAGGTCTATGGCGCCGTAGTCGACACCCTGAAGCGGCTCGGCGTGAAGCTCGTTCCGGTTAAGCTGCCGGTCATGGGGCCGGCCTACGAGGCGCTGGCGGGCCTGATCATCGGATGCGAGGGGGCGGCCGCGTTCGAGAAGCTCAACTCCGACGGCAAGCTCGCAAAACTCGCCCAGCAGACCGAGAACTCGTGGCCGAACCTCTTCCGCATCGGAAGCCTGGCTCCAGCCGCGGACTACATCACCGCCATGCGTGTTCGGCGCAATCTGCAGGTGGAGTTCGAGAGGGCCGTGGCCGGCGTGGACTGCTACGTGACGCCGCCCTTCGGCAGCCTGGTGGCGACGAACCTGACGGGCCATCCCACGGTCATCACCCGCTGCGGCCTGGTCAACGGCATACCCCGCATGGTGGAGTTCACCGGCCGGCTCTGCAGGGAGGACGCCGCACTGCGCGTGGCGCTGGCCTACGAGCAGGCTACCGAGTGGCACAAGCAGTGGCCGAAGCGGTTCGGAGGCACGGTCTGAGGGACCGCCGGTCCCCTTGCGCGGGGACCGGCGGCTCAATCCTCGCTACAGCTGGATGACGCGCTTTTCCTTCTCGGACTGGTACCCGCCGAGGATCACCTTGAGCACGGTGACGCCCTCGTATAGGCCCTGCTCGGGCGCCACGCCGTCGACGATGCAATCGACGAAGTGCTTGATCTCACCCACGAAGCCGTTCTCCGGCTCCAGTTCGTGCTTCTCGACCTCGCCCTGGAGCGGCTGGAAGTAGAGCGTGTTGCCGCGGCCGTAGATCTGGCCCTTCTCGCCGATGGCCGCGATCTGCCAGTGGCCGTTGGGCACGCCGTAGCCCCAGCTGGTCTGGAGCGTACCGACCGCGCCGTTGGCGAAGCGGACCATGGTTTGGGCGCTGTCGTCACCCTCCAGCGTGGGCTGGTTGTAGTTGGCGGTGAAGCTGACGACCTCGGTGGGAGCCGCGTTGGCCAGGGAGATCAGCATGTAGGTCGGGTGGTAGCCGGTGTCGATGGCGCAGCCGCCGCCGCAGGTGTCCAGCTTGCCGCGCCAGCCCCAGTCGACCGTGTTGCCGCCGCCGGCGAAGAAGCAGTCCACCGTGCGGAGGCTGAAGACGCGGCCCAGGCGGCCGTCGCGGATCCACCTGCGGGCCGTGCGGGGCGCGGGCTCGAACATCTGGTTGTGGGCGCAGACCAGGACCACCCCGTTGGAGGTGACGGCGCTCTCGATGTCGGCGGCTTCGGCCAGCGACATACAGAGCGGCTTCTCGGTGATGACGTGCTTGCCTGCCTCTGCCGCCTGCACGATGGCGTCCCGATGCAGGTGGTGCGGCAGGGCGCAGTCGATGGCATCGACGACGCCGTCGGCCAGCATGGCCTTCCAGTCGGCATAGATCGCCGCGGACCCGCTGGTCTCGGACGACCTGCGCTTGGCGTTCTCCTCATTGACATCGCACGCGGCGGTCACAACCGCGCGCCCCTCGACGGCCTTCCATCCCGGCACATGGGCGCCCATGATGCCGCCACAGCCAACCAGTCCAACCCGGATCATACCGTGCTCCTGTAGCGTGTCTTGGCCGAACCGTTGCCCGCAAGGGCCCTCCGCGGCCGGCTGCGCCTAGGATTCGCCGCCGCATCGCCGAACGCCTGCCGTCGCGGTCCACAATGATGCATCTCTGCTTGGGAGTGCATCGATGAGCGCAGCATCGGACCGCCGCACGGCGGAGTTCCTGGCGATAGCGGACCAGTTTCGGTTGGGCCATCTGGTCACGGAGTCGGCGCATCCCCTGACCCGGGACCTGAGCGGCGCGGCCGAAGCCGGAGTAGACAGCGCGCTGGAGCTGCTCTTCGCCGTGGACGCCGACGTGATAGAGGGCTTCCGCCGGTTCACCGCATCGGGGCTTGCCCAGGAGATGGGAAGCACCGCGGCTGAGGCGCTTTCGCGCGGCGGGCGGCTCTTCTTCACCGGCTGCGGAGCCACCGGGCGGCTGAGCATCCAGCTCGACTCGATCTGGCGGAAGTTTTGGCAGCGTATGGAAAGCGACGCGGCGTACTCCGCCGACATGGCCGACCGCACCTTCAGCGTCATGGCCGGCGGCGACTTCGCGCTCATCAAGTCGGTGGAGGGCTTCGAGGACTACGCCTCTTTCGGCAGGAAGCAGATCGGCGACCTGGGAGTGGGCCCCGGCGATGTCGTCTTCGCCATCACCGAAGGCGGGGAGACCTCGTTCGTCATCGGCGCCGCATGGGCCGGCGTTGAGGCCGGAGCGAAGGTCTACTTCGTTTACAACAACCCGGACGACCTGCTCCGTTCGAGCGTGGAGCGAAGCCGCGAAGTGCTGAACGACGACCGCATCACGAAGGTGAACCTGACCACCGGTCCCATGGCCATACGCGGCTCGACCCGGATGCAGGCTACTTCCAGCGAGCTGATCGCCACGGTCACCGTGCTGGAGACCGCCATCTGCCTCCTGCTGCAGGGACGGCAGGGGGGGCATCCGCTCAAGCCGGAGCACGTGGGTCCACACACTCTGGCGGCGCTGGAGCAGGCCCATGCCGAACTCACGGCTCCCTCCTTTGTCGGTTCGTTGGCCCAGCTCGCCGCGCTGGAGGAGGATGCCTACCGCCGCGGCGCCAAGGCGACGTACTTCGCCGACGGCCTCGGCATCGACGTGCTGACTGACACCACCGAGCGCTCGCCCACCTTCTGCACGCCGCCGTTCCGCAAGTTCGACGACCCCGAAGGAGCCGAGTCCTGGGTCTTCCTCTTCACCACACCCGACGAGACGCCCGCCGCCTGGACACGGCTGCTTGGCCGCGCACCGCGCACCGTGCAGTGGAGCGTGGACGATGTCCGAAGCATGGTCGACGTCGCCGTGGCCGATCGGCAGTGCGCGGTCGTGAACAGGATCGGCGGGGCCGAGCTCATGCGCTTCCGCATCGGACAGGACGGCTTGCCCGCGCGGCCAGTGAACGAGGGCGATGTGGCGCTGGCTATCGCGACAGCCTCGGAACTGACCGATGACGCGGGACGGAGCTTCTACGGGGATGCGCTCAGCCGCTGCGCGGCGGCCGGCGCCTGCACAGCATTTCTGCTCGTTTCGCCCAACCCGGATGACGGGTTGGCTTCGAACGTTCCGCCGGGCACTACCTGCGTTCGCCTGCCCGTGCCCCAAACGGACCTCATGCTTGACGGCGTGACCCGCGTCGCGGCGAAGATGGCATTGAACGCCCTGAGCACCAGCATCATGGTTCGCCTGGGCCGCGTGATGGGCAACACCATGATCTGGGTCGTGCCCAGCAACCTGAAGCTCATCGACCGGGCCACGCGCTACGTCGCGGACCTGGCGGGCATGGAGTACGCCGAAGCCTGCGCGGCCGTCCACGAAGCCATCGAGTACGTAGCGCCTCGCATGGAAGCCGGCCAGACCTACCCGCCGGTGGTGGGCCTGGTCACGCTCAGGGCGCTCCAGGGCCTCACGTTCGAGCAGGCGGAGGAGCGGCTGTTGGCAGGCCATGGCCCGGGACGATGACCCGTGTTGCATCGGCCATAATGAGAGCGATGAAGCGATAGCCGGTTAGGAGGCGCCCGAGTGGCAACACAATTGAAGGCCGCACCCGACGGCCACGCTGAGCCCGGTCGCGCCGCGGCCAAGGTCAGGGCAGTCACCTGGCGCTCCTGCCTGGCGGCGTTCGTCCTGCTCTGGGTGAATGCCTACTGGGTGGTCCAGATGGAGCAGATTCGCTACTCCGCCCATCCGACGACCATCTCGCTCTTCTTCAACCTGATCTTCATCCTGCTCGTGATGACGCTCGTCAACCGGGCGGTGGAGCGCCGGGCTCCGCGGTTGGCCTTCAACCGGGCCGAACTGCTCTTCGTCTACGCCGTGCTGGCCATCGGCTCCTGTGTCTGTGGGCATGACACCTTCCAGGTGCTGGTGCCCATGCTGACCTGGCCCTATCAGTACGCCGATGCATCGAACGGCTGGCAGTCGCTCTTCATCGACCCGCACATGGCCAAGTACCCCTTCACGTTCCCGTTCAAGGATCTGATGAAGGGCTACTACCTGGGCAACGACACGCTCTACCGGATGGTCTACATCAAGGCGTGGTTACCGGTGGCGCTGACCTGGTCCTGCTTCCTGGGCGTCATGATGTTCGTGATGCTCTGCATCAACTCGGTGCTCCGCAAGCAGTGGACCGAGAGCGAGAAGCTCTCCTATCCCATCGTCCAGCTTCCGCTGCAAATTTCCAGCGAGCAGTCGTTCGCGCCCAAGACGGGGCTGTTCCGCAACCGGCTCTTCTGGTTCGGGTGCGCCATCGCTGCTGCCATCGACTGCATCAACAGCCTCAACGTCTACTACCCGGGCATCCCCACGGTCTTCACGCCGGGCCGCGGCTCCAGCTTCTTCAACCTGGCCGACGTCGTCACCAACAAGCCCTGGAACGCCATCGGCTGGACGCCGCTCTCCTTCTACCCGTTCCTGATCGGGCTGGGGATGCTGATGCCGGTGGACTTCCTGTTCTCGTGCTGGTTCTTCTATATCTTCTGGAAGTTGCAGCTCGTCATCTCGGTGGCCAACGCCTGGGACCAGGATCCACGCTTCCCCTACGCCAACGACCAGGCCTTCGGCGGCTACATCGCCTTCTGCGTCTACAGCCTCTGGCTGAGCCGGGGCTACCTCAAACAGGTGGCGCTGCGGGCCTTCGGCCGGCCGTCGGAACTGGACGACCGCGGCGAGCCGGTCTCCTACCGCGCGGCCTTCATCGGCATGGCGGCCGGCATGGCGTTCCTGCACTGGTTCATGTACAAGCTAGGCATGGGCCTCTGGCTCCCCGCGGCGTTCTTCACGATCTATTTCGCGCTGGCGCTCTCCATCACCCGGATGCGGGCGGAGATGGGCACGCCGATCCACGACCTCCACTGGACCGGGCCGGACTGGATCCTCACCGAGACGTTGGGCCAGCGGGTCTTCACGCCCGGGCAGCTCACCGCGTTCTCCATCTGCTACTGGTTCAACAGGGCCTACCGGTCCCACCCCATGCCGCATCAGCTTGAGGCCTTCAAGATGGCCGAGCAGACCAACTCGGAGTACAAGCGCTGGTTCTGGGGGCTCTGCGTCTTCGGGTTCATCGCGGGGATCGTGGCGTTCTGGGCCATGCTGCACCTGATGTACGGCTAC
>JAPLCQ010000065.1 GCA_026392115.1 Armatimonadota bacterium
CTCCACGACCCGTCGGACCCGCGGCTCCTTCAGCTTGTCGGCGAGCTGGTCGATGTGGACGTCGCGGCGCAGGATGAGTTCCTCCCGTGCGGCGGTCACCATGGCCAGGTCCAGCTCACGCGACCGATCGCGCCCTTCCGGGCGGCGGCTGGTCAGCTCGTAGGCGATGGCGTTTACCAGCCACGGCTGGCCCTGCGTCAGACGCCAGATCTCATCGACGGCCTCGCCGGTCCAGAGCTGGCCGGTCTCGTCGGTGTGCTGCTGGAGCAACTCGCCGACCTCTGCCTCGGTGAGGTCTCCCAGCACCAGGGACTCGGCCTTGATGTTGAAGGCGCTGCCGCCGGTGATGATCTCGCCGTCCGAGGAGTGGATGCGGTAGTCGCGCACGTCCCGCACACCGCAGAGGATGACGCTCTGCGGGAAGGCCGCCGGGCGCTGCGGGTAGCCGCCGCGCAACTGGCGCAGGACCGAGATGAGCGTATCGCCCACCAGCGCATCGATCTCGTCGATGAAGAGCGCCAGTGGCCGCGGATCGGCTTGCGACCATCGGGTGAGAAGCGTACGCAGCATCGCTCCCGGCGGGATGGTCCCCTGAATATCCCGCACGACGGACGCCGGGTACGGGTCGCCGGACATCCATTGGGCGCCACTCGCGATGGCGTCGACCACGATCGGAAGGCCCATATCCACCTTGCCGCGCGCCGCCTGGGCGTCTTCGATGTTGGCGTAGGCGCAGCGGTACTTGCCTGCGGCATTCAGCTGGCGCATCAGCGTGATGAGGCAGGTGGTCTTGCCCGTCTGCCGCGGGGCGTGGAGGACGAAGTAGCGCTGCGCGTCGATCAGGCGCTCGAGCTCGTCCACGCGGATTCGCCTGAGCGGGTCGATGCAGTAGTGCTGCGCCGGCTCGCTGGGTCCCGCGTTGTTGAAGAATCTTGCTCCCATACCATTCCTCCGATGCCACCCGCAGTGTACCTGCGGCAGACGGGCGCCTCGGCGCTACACCGGCGCGGCGGCCCGGCGGCGGAAGGCGCAGAGGGGCATGTCGCCCCGGTCGACGACGGTGGCCGTGGGCATGGCGCCGAGCGCATAGGCCACGGTGACCGGGCCGCTGATCGGCGCCTCCAGCGTGAGGCGGATCGCCGACCGGTCATCGCCTTGGACTTCGGCGCCCACGATGCCCATGGGGGCGCCGTCGACACGGACCTCGAAGCCGTAGAGCGGCTGCTCGTCGCGCCAGCCCCCCTGCACGTTGGCGCATCGGAGCGTGACCGTGCCGAGGCCGTTGGTTGCCGTGCCGGTCTCGATGGCCGTGACGGTGGGCGTCAGGCGTCCGCCGGGGATGCCGGCAAGCGGCGCGATGGCCTGCGCCAGGCGGCGGCCCAGGCGCATGAGGCCCGTGGCGCTGATATGGATGCCGTCCGCCAGGGGCAGGTCGATGGCGCCGACCACGACGGTGTTGGCCACCCGGTTGGGCAGGTCGGCCAGGGCCTCGCGGACGATGTCCCAGGCCTCGTTGGTCGGCTCGTCGCCGGGCCAGATCCAGCGGCCCAGCTGCACCACCGCCACGGGCAGGTCGGGCTCGCCGATGTCGCGGCGCGCGGCGGCGATCCAGGCGTCGAAGCGCGCAGCGTAGGTGCGGGCGTCGGCGGCACTGCAGTCGGACTCGCCCTGGTACCAGAGCAGGCCGCGCACATTGCCCCCGGCGCGGCGCACGCGCTCAAGCATGCCGCCGTAGAGGCTGGCGCCGCCCATGGGCGCGAGGTCCTGGCTCCACTGGCCCAGCGAGGTTCCGCCGTGCGCGGTCGGGATGAGGCCCACCGGCTTGCCCGTGGCGTCGGCGACGGCCATGCCGAAGGGCAGGCCCAGCCCGGCGCCGTGCGGCCGGACCGCGATCTCGGCCAGCGCCATCTCCTCGTTCGTCTTGTCGGCTGCCTCGGGCAGGGCGGCGCGGAGCAGGTCGACGTGCACGGACGTGAAGCTCTCCCAGAAGCGGTGCAGCGGCTCCCGGGCCACCTCCCAATGGCCCGCGGTGGTGAAGCTCCAGACGCGCTCGTCGGGCGGCAACGCCTCGCAGAGAAGCCCGCAACCCTCCATGTTCGATTGGCCGGCAAGGACCCAGACGTCGTGTGGTGTTTCCATGCCAGTATCATGGCACGGGGCGGACCGGGGGCGAGCGGCGCCTCAGCGTCGCAGGAAGTCGAGGCAGTTTTGCAGGTAGGGGTGGCTCCAGGTCCATGCACCGGCCCTGGCGGCCTCGCCCAGCTTCAGGCCCACATAGGCGTCGCGGCCCGTCAGGTAGGCATGCAGGCGGCTCTTGTGCGGTCGGCGCAGCCCCTCGCCGTGGGTCTTGAGGGCCTCAAGGAACGGGTCTACGCAGCCGAGCACGGGGTGCTCCACGGTTGCCATACAGAGGTCCTCAAGCCGACCGGGGTCCGCAAGAGCCGCCCCTGCCGGCTGGAAAAGGATGAGACCCACGCGCGGCTCGGTCCCGGCGTAGCGCATGGGCGCGGTTGGCTGGGCCAGGCCGGCGCGCCCGAGCGCACTGCAGACCGACTGAAGCGCCGAGCGCCCGGAGGTCTCCGCGTCACGTCCGACCACCAGAGTCTGCACGCTGCTGAAGCCCGTCGCCACCTGCGCCGCTTTGAGCCAGCGCCCAAGTTGCTCGTTGCCGCCGAAGTCGAACACCTGAACATCGGTGAGGGCCGCAGCCTCCGTTGCAGCTTTCCAGAACTCCTCGGCGTCGCGGCCCTCCACGGCAAGGGCGCAGGGCCGGGCGAACTGCAAGGGCCGGTCGGTGGCCATCAGCGCACCTCCAGCCCGCCGTCCAGCGCCGCGCCGAGGGTGGCGTGGTCCGCCACCCGGGCAGTTACCGAGCCGCGCACCCGCTCCAGACGCAGGTAGGTCAGGTCTTCGGCCCATTCGCCGGAGAACGCCTCATGCGCGGCCCGTACGCACTCGTAGCTGTGCGTGGTCGCCACCACCTGGCAGTCGCAGTCCCGGGCGGCCTGAGCGACGGCCCGCCAGACGTCCGGCAGGGAATCATGGTGAAGCCCGTTCTCCACCTCGTCGATCAGCACCACGCCGCCGCGCGAGGCGCCGATGGCGACGGCCATCTCGAGCAGGCGCGCCATGCCCCCGCCCGCGAAGGCCACCGGCACTTTGCGGGGGAGCCCGAGGTCGGCATGCACCACCGAGACACCGGCTATCGGCACCAGGGACAGGCCCTTCACGCCGGGATCGAGCACGTGCAGAAACTGCTCCACGATTCCGGCATTGCCACGCACGTCCAGGTCGCCGTACATGGCCGCGACCTCGCCTGGGTCGATGAACCCGCGGGCGGCCAGGAACCGGGCCGGGCCGACACTGTGTCCACCGGTCCCTAGCGCAAGCCTGGCGCCGTCTTGGTACACCATGAGGTGGGAATCTACGGATGGGGAGCCTGACCAGGTGCACTGAATGTGCAGTGCCGCAGAGGAAACGGCAGGCTGGTCGGCCCGAATCGCCCGAGCGCCCGGGTGCGCCGGGTCCGCAGCGGGGAGCATTGCGGGCTGATAGTCCGCGACATAGCGAATGCTCATCACCTGGCCGCATCCGTCAGATATGGCATTCAATTGTATGACAGATTCTGTGTCATACCTTGAGAATAGTGGAGAAAAGAACATCTCGGGCCGGAGCTCCAGAGAGTTAATCCCTCGCCACCCGGCATGTCGGACCGACAGGTTCGGGTTGAGCCTGTCATGGTACAGGAACAGGGCCTCAAGCAGCGCCGTCTTGCCTGCATTGTTCGATCCGCCAATTAAGGTCACACGCGACAGTGTCGGCAGTTCTGTATTTGTGTGACATTTATAGTTCTTTACAGTAAAAGCATTTATCATGTGACACTCGATCCGGAGTCGGGCGCAGGCACGCTCGTTGCCCGGGCGGCTTGACCATGCCCGCGTACCACCTACTAGTCTATCCGACTTCGCCGGCTTCCGCCTCCCGGCCGGTCGGCCATAATAGTCGCGTGAGCTTGCGAGCCAGGAGGGGTCACCATGGGCGCACTATGCATTGGGCTGGATGGCGAGTGGCGGCTACGGGGCTGGAGCCCCGACGGCGCGGAGACGATGGAGCTGGCGGCGAGTACGCCAGGCCACGTCCACCTCGACCTGCTCAGGGAAGGCCGGTTGCCGGATCCGTTCTGGCGCGACAACGCCGACGCCTGCCAGTGGGTGGAGAAGTGGGACTGGGAGTACGAGCGGACCTTCGACGCCGGGCCTGATCCCGATACCTCGTGGGCGTTGCTCCAGTTCGACGGCCTCGATACGCAGGCGGAGGTCAGCCTCAACGGCCGGGCCGTTGGCTGTGCGGCGAACATGCACATCCCGCATGAGTTCGAAGTCGGCGCGCTGCTTCGGCCCGGCGCCAACACGCTGCGGGTCCGCTTCCCCTCCATCTGGCGCGCACTGGAGGGCAAGCCCATGGACCTCCCCGCCGCCTTCACCAGCGAGCGAGTCCATATCCGGCGGATGCAGTGTACGTTCCACTGGGACTGGGTCAACCGGTTCGTGAGCTACGGCATCTGGCGCCCGGCGCGCCTCGCGATGCCCGCTACCGCGCGGCTGACGGACCTCTCCGCGGTCACGTCGGCCATTGGTGACGCCGGCGCGTCGGTGCGCATCGAGGCCGCTGTTGAGCGGCGGGGCTCCGAGGCGGTGGGCCTGCGCGTGCGGCTGTCCGATCCCGACGGCGCCACGGTGGCCGAGTGGGACGCGCCGGGCGTGGGCGAGAAGCTGGAGCTGGCCGCCACGGTGGCCGAGCCCCGGCTCTGGTGGCCCAACGGCCAGGGAGAGCAGCCGCTCTACACCGTGTCGGCCTGGCTGACGGGCGCCGACGGCCGCGAACTGGACGCCCGCAGGGTGCGGCTGGGCCTCCGGACGGTGGCCATCGAAGCGGTCGACGACGCGCCCGGCAGCCCCGAGGAGGCGCGCACGCGGGAGCTGCGGGTCCGCTTCCCCGAGGATGACCGCAACGGCGACGCGCCCGGCCGGAGCTTCATCGTCACCGTGAACGGGCGGCGCATCTTCTGCCAGGGCGGCAACTGGGTGCCGGCCGACCCGTGGCCCTCGCGCACGACGGCCGCCCAGTACGACCACCTGCTGGGCCTGGCCGCCGATGCCGGCATCAACTGCCTGCGCGTCTGGGGCGGCGGCATCTACGAGCCCGAGCCCTTCTGGGAGGCCTGCGACCGGCTGGGCATCCTCATCTGCCAGGACTTCATGATGGCCTGCGGCAAGTACCCCGAGGATGACCCCGCCTTCATGGAGGCCCTGCGCGC
Organism: Armatimonadota bacterium; assembly: GCA_026392115.1. GTDB lineage: Bacteria > Armatimonadota > Chthonomonadetes > Chthonomonadales > CAJBBX01 > CAJBBX01. Next base: position 5,318 of record JAPLCQ010000065.1, read on the forward strand.
CGAGGCCCCGGTGGTGGTGCGCCGCCTGCGCAACCACGCCTCGCTGGCCTGGTGGAGCGGCGACAACGAGAACGGCATGCACTTCGACGCCGACGACCCCGAGACCTGGGGCAAGCGGATCGCCGATGAGATCACCGGCCCGGCCTGCGCCGAGCTGGACCCCACGCGCCCCTTCTACCCCACCAGCCCCTACGGCGGTAAGAAGAACACCAGCGTCACCATCGGCGACTGCCACTGGACCGCGCTCGTTATGGGCCGGGCCGACCTGGACGAGCTGCCCGACTACCGCGGGCGTATCGCCCGGCGCGTGGGCCGGTTCCACTCCGAATGCACCAGCTCCGGCGTGCCCGCGCTCAGCTCGCTGCGCCGCTTCATGACCGACGACGAGCTGGCCGACCCCACGCACCCCCTCTGGTACTTCCACACGAAGGACAACCCGTACCTCGACATCCGCCTCTACGACCTGCAGCGGCAGTCGGCCGACGCGCTCTACGGCCCGTCGGAGACGATGGAGGGGCGCATCGGCCGCATGCAGACGCTCCAACGGGAGTGGGTGCGCCTGGTGGTGGAGGCCCTGCGGCGGTCGAAGTGGTACTGCGCGGGCATCCTCTTCTGGATGTACAACGACAGCTGGCCCGCCACCGGCTGGAGCCTTGTGGACTACTACGGCGTGCCCAAGGCGGGATGGTACGGCATGAAGGACGCGTGTAAGCCGGTCATAGTGTCCATCGAGGAGGCCGAAGGTGGTGGCCGCGTCTGGGTGGTGAATGCCACGCAGGCGGCCCTGTCCGGTACCGTTCGGCTTCGCGTGCAGCCCTGGCAGGGGCCGCCGACCTGGCATCAGGAGGTGTCCTTCACAGCCCCGGCCAACGGCGCCTGTGTTGTAGCCGCCCTACCGGCAGGTCTCGGGCAGGGACGCCCGAGCCACCAGGGCGGGGCCGGGGCGGGCCAGGCCGTCCTGGTCGCCGATCTGCAGGCCGACGGCCACTCCGACCGCACGTGGTACTACCCCGGCATGCCGCACGAGATGGCCCCGCCGCCCACGCGCCTGAGCGTGGCGCCGGGCGATGGGACCGTGACCATCGCCACCGAGGGCTACGCCCGGTCCGTGACGCTGCAGGGCGACATCGTAGCCTCGGACAACTACTTCGACCTGCTGCCCGGCGAAGAGCGCACTATCGCATGGCGCCCGGTCCCCGGCCTGGCGCCTCCCGCCGAGGTGCGGGTGACCTGCTGGAACATGGCGTAAGCGCCGTGCTGGGACGGCCCGAGGCGCCCGACGACCAGCAGATCCGCCGCCTGGTGCGGCGGATGCGGAGCTGGCGCAGGCCGGTGCGCGAGGCGGCGGCGGCCGAGCTGGCGGAACTCGGGCCCGATGCCATCAACGCGGTACACCGGCAGTTCCAACAGATAACCAGCCGCCCGGAGTGGCGCATGATCATGGCGATGTCCATGATCCTCTGCGTGCAATGCTGGTTCCATGTCACCGGTGTCCGATTGCCCGTATGGATCTTCCCTGCCTACATGGGTGTCAACGCCCTCGGGACGGTGGCATCGATCAGGGCAGGACTGGCCTGGGCGGTCCTCGCCTCTGCCGCTACGAAGCTGCGCTGGCCCGGCCAGGTGAGCGTACTCCTCGACGCATGCGTCTTTGGCAGCCAGGCGCCTCCTGCGGTCGCCGCGCTTGCCGACGCGCTTGCCGCAGCGGATGCGGGCGATCTGGCGCAACTGGATAACCGGTGCATGGCTCGCGTGAGATCCCTGATGGCCAACTCCCAGGATCGGCGCCTGGTCATGGCGCTGCTGGAGCTGTGCGCCGAGGTCGGGGACTCGCGGGAGCTACGGGCCGTCCGGGGGCTGTGCCGCAAGGGCAAAGTCCTGTCCGCCGCTTGCAGCGGGGACCCCGAGGTGAACCAAGCCGCCGAGCGCGCCCGCGCCGCCATCGAAGCCCGCCTTGCGGCAACACCGGAAGCCCGCAGGCTGGTGCGCCCCGCGGCGGCGCCGTCGGACGGCTCGGCGATACTCCTCCGCCCGGCGCATAGCGTGCCCGTCGGTGACGAGGACCGGCTGCTGCGCCCGGTCGGAGCCGAGGCCAACGAAGCGGCCCCGGCCACCGACAGCGCCGAGGCAGAGCAGGCGTCGGTCGGGCAGGAGCAGCGCGGGGGCGGGTAGGCGGGCGGCCGCGGCCATGGGACGAATGGGACCTACGCGACCGATGGGATGGCCGGGCGACGGCGACGGCCCGTGCGCCCCATCGGTCGCGTTCGTCACATGACGCTTGCCCCTACACCCCGGCGATGGCCGGGTCGTTCAGGGCTACCCGGCGGCCTTCGCGGCTGGAGACGTAGGCCGCCAGGACCATCTTGAGCGATGTGCGGCCCTCTTCGGCGGTGCAGATGGGCCCGGTCTCGCCGTGCAGGAAGCGCGACAGGGGCTCGGCGAGGCCTGCGATGCGGGCGCCGTGGCCCGCGGGCGAGGCGATGCCCGAGTCGGTCCAGGTCCGGGTGTCGCTCTTCCACCACTTCAGGCCCTGCGCGCCATGGGTGTGCGGCCACTCGTTGCTGGGGCCATCGCCGTAGTTCTGAATAATGGTGCCCTTCTCGCAGACCACCTCGGTGGTGTTCTCATGGGCGCCGCAGGTGAAGGAGCAGACCACCTCGGCCAGCGGTCCGCCGGGGTAGCGGAAGATGACGAGCCCGTTGTCGTTGGGCACCGCGGGGTTGAAGATCGTGTCGATCTCGGCGGTGACGGTCTCGGGCGCGCCCAGCAGCCAGTGGATGAAGTCGATGGGATGCGAGGAGTCGTCTGCGAAGATGTCGCGGTTGTACTCCGGGCTGTTGTGCCAGGTGTCGGCGAATCCGGGCCAGAGGTGCGTGGAGAGCGAGTGGCGGCGGCGCACCTGGAAAACCTTGCCGAACTCGCCGCCCTGCAGCAGCTCCTTGACCTTCATGTTCTGCGGGTCGACGCGCATCTGCCAGGCCATGCTGAACCGGACGCCGGAGTCGGCCACGGCCTTCACGATGCGGTCGGCCTGGGCCAGGGTGAGGGCGAGGGGCTTCTGCACCACGATGGTCTTGCCCGCCGCCGCCGCCGCCTCGACCAGGTCCGCGTGCTTCGAGGTCTCCGAGGCGATGATCACGGCCTCGATGCCGGCATCGCCCAGTAGCTCCTCCACGGTGGCGCACTGCCGCAGGCCGTAAGCCTCGGCCTGGGTCGCCAGCCGGCCCGCGTCGTGGTCCCAGGCTGCGACGACCTTGATGTCCAGTTCCGGCCGGTCGCGCCAGAGGTTGCAGTAGGCGAGTACGTGGCCGTGAGCGAAGCCGAGGATACCGACGTTGACGGGCATGTGTTTCTCCGGAGGGTCTGAGTGTGGGGCGGCATCGCCGCACTCTACAGTTCGCCGCCGACGCGCCGCGCTCCTGCTATCCTAATGCTATGGCGGCACGAGGCCCGCCGACTGGAGGTGGAAGCGCCCATGAGACTGCTCCGCGCCCTTGCGCCGGCCGTCCTGGCCTGCGCCGCCAATGCCCAGTGGCAGAACGCCCTGGCGCCCTCGGGCAAGCCCGGCGCACCCATGACGCTGGCCTCGCGCGGCCGGGCGCGCTGCACCATCCTGCTCCCCGCCTCGCCGACGACGCAGGAGCGGAAGGCCGCGGCCGACCTGCAGCAGTGGCTGGGCGAGATCTCCCGCACGGCCCTGCCCATCGCCGGCGAGGATCGGCCCGTGCGGGGCAAGGTGATCAGCGTCGGAGCCACGCGGCTGCTCGCCGCACAGGTTGCGCCGACCTGCGACCTGGCCGATGAGGGCTACGGCATCGCCCAGCGGCGCGGCAACCTCTTCCTCTGGGGCGGTCGCACCCGCGGCGTTATCAATGCCGTCTACGCCCTGCTGGAGGAGGACCTGGGCTGCCGCTGGTACACCAGGGAGAGCACGCGCTTCCCGCGCATGGCCGACTTGAAGGTCGCCCCGGTGGCCCGCACCTATGCGCCCCGCCTGCGGCTGCGCGATCCCTTCACCTTCGTCTCCTTCGACGCCGACTGGTCGCTGAAGAACCGGACCAACGCCCCCAGCGCACCCGTGCCCGAGGAGTGGGGCGGGAGGCTGGACTACGGCCCGCTCTTCGTCCACACGTTCCACCAGCTGATGCCCCCGGACAAGTACTTCGCCGAGCACCCCGAGTACTACATGCAGGACGCCGACGGCAAGCGCAACTCCTACCAGCTCTGCACCACGAACCCCGAGACCATCCGGCTGGTGACCGAGGCCGTGCTGAAGGCGTTCCGCGAGAACCCGGCCATGGAGCTGGCCTCCGTCTTCAAGATGGACGGCGGCGGCATCTGCCGTTGTCCGCGCTGCTCCGAGCTGCGCGCCGCGGAGGGCGCCGACATGGCCTGCCAGCTGGTGATGGTGAACCAGGTTGCCGAGGCCGTGGAGAAGGAGTTCCCCCGTGCGACCATCGACACGCTGGCCTACCTGGACACCATCGGCGTGCCCAAGACCATGCGGCCGCGGAAGAACGTGGCGATCCGGCTCTGCAACGACGCGGTGGGCTCCTGGGTCCACCCCTTCACGCCGGCCGAGAAGTGCGACATCGGGAAGCTGACCCGCGACTGGGGCGCCGCCTGCGGGCGCATCTACATCTGGGACTACAACGTCAACTTCAGCCACTACATGGCCCCCATGCCGAACCTCGACGTGACGGTGGAGAACATCCGCTTCTTCGTCAAGCACAACGCCGAGGGGATCATGACCCAGGCCGGCTACCAGTCGCCCGGCGCCGAGCGCGACGAGATGCGCTCGTGGGTCCTCGCCAAGCTCATGTGGGACCCGAGCCTGGACCTGCAGAAGCTGGTCCTCGACTTCATCCACGGACACTACGGCAAGGCGGCCGGACCCATCGCCGCCTACGACGCGCTGCTGCGGCAGGCGGGCATCGACCACGCCGCCGAACTGGAGAGCCCGCCCGGCGGCATCCGGTACCGGATGGACCACCCGTTCCTCTCGGAGGCCTTCCTGAAGCGGGCCAACGAGCTCTTCGCCCAGGCCGAGAAGCTGGCCGACGACGACGTGACGCTCCACCGCGTGGAGCGGGCGGAGCTGCCGGTTCTCTACGTCAAGCTCTCGCGCGGGCTGGCCTTCGTGGGCGACGGCTACCCCGACCTTCTCACCCGCTTTGAGCGCATCGCCCGGGCCGCAGGCGTCACGCACACCTGGGAGACGGCCCCCAACCTCGACAGCCAGATCGCCGCATGGAAGAAGGCCTGGGAGGAGAGGGGGAGGTAGGGCAAAGTCTAAAGTCGCAAGTCTAAAGTCGCAAATCTAAAGCTTAAAGTTACAAGGCCGGAGGCTGGGGTGGTTTGGGGGGCGATATGGATGTGGTGGCGCTGACGGTCTGTTTGGCGGCGGTCTTGCTGTGCGGGGCCGTGCCTGCCGGGGCCGCTCCGGGGCGTCTGGAGCCGTTGCCGCTTCGGTCGGTGACGGTGGACGACGCCTTCTGGTCGCCCATGCTGGACCGATGGACGCAGGTGACGCTGACCGACTCGCTGGACAAGTTCGAGCGGGACGGCGCCCTCCGGAACTTCGAGAAGGTGCGCGACGGCGTCCGCGACGGCGAGCACGCCGGGCCGCCCTGGTACGACGGCCTCATCTACGAGATGATCCGCGGATGCGCCGACTTCCTCGCGCGGCGTCCCGACCCGAAGCTGCAGGCCAGGCTGGACGCCATCATCGACCGCGTCTCCGCCGCGGCGGCCGCCGATCCCGACGGCTACCTGATGACCTGGACGCAGTTGAAGGAGCCCGCGCACCGCTTCGGCATGAACGGCGGCGACGACAACTGGCAGCACGAGATCTACAACCTCGGGGCCATGGTGGAGGCCGGCGTTCACTACTACCGCGCCACGGGCCGGACCACGCTGCTGCGGACCGCCGTGCGCCTGACCGGTTACGTCACGCGGACCGTGGGTCCGCCGCCGCGCGCCAACGTCATCCCCGGCCACTCCATCGCGGAGGAGGCGCTGGTCGAGCTCTGGACGCTCTTCCGCGACGAGCCCGGCCTCGCCGCGCGGCTGGGCGTGCCGGTCGACGCCGACGCCGTCCTGCGCCTCTCCGAGTGGTTCATCGAGGCGCGGGGCCACAGCGAGGGCCGTAAGAGCTTCGGCGCCTACGGGCAGGACCACAAGCCTGTCTTCGAGCAGGAGAGCATCGAGGGCCACGCCGTCCGGGCTTCGCTCATGGCGGCGGGCGTCGCCGCGCTGGCCCGCGCCAACGGCCGCGCCGAGTACGCCGAGACGGCGTCGCGCCTCTACCGGAGCATGGTCGAGCGGCGCATGTACGTCACCGGCGGGCTGGGCGCCATCGCCGGGCACGAGGGCTTCGGGCAGGACTACGAGCTGCCCAACAACGGCTACCTGGAGACCTGCGCGGCCGTGGGGAGCGCCTTCTTCTGCCGCCGGATGAACCTGCTCACCGGCGACGCCGGACCCATGGACGAGCTGGAGCGCGCTGTCTACAACGGAGCCATCTGCGGCGTTTCGCTCTCCGGCGACCGCTACTCCTACGTCAACCCGCTGGAGTATGGCCGCGACCACAAGCGCTGGGAGTGGCACGGCTGCCCCTGCTGCCCGCCCATGCTGGCCAAGCTCGTGGGCGCCGTGCCGGGCTGGATCTACGCGCGGGACGCGGACGGGCTGGCCGTCAACCTCTTCATCGGCAGCCAGACGACGGTCGAGCTTGGCGGCGTGGAGACCGCGGTCGCCCTCAGCACGCGGTACCCATGGGAGGGCGGCGTCACGCTGAAGGTCGATCCGGCCAGGCCCGCCGCCTGGACGCTGCGGTTGCGCGCCCCGGCCTGGGCGAGGCCCTCCGGCCAGGCGGACCTCTACCGGAGTTCGTTCCGAGGAGCTATCACGGTCCGCGTGAACGGCGTCTCCGTGGCCCGGCCCCGGATCGAGCGCGGCTACCTCACGCTCCGGCGGACCTGGAGCGCGGGCGACGTTGTGACGGTCGACTTCCCCATGCCCGTGCGGCGCCTGCGCGCGCGGCCCGAGGTGAAGGCCTGCCAGGGCCGCGTGGCTCTGGCCCGCGGACCGATCATCTACGCCGTGGAGGCCGTCGACGGTCAGGCGCCGCCTTCGGGGCTCTGGCTGCCCGAGCGCGAGGCCGTGCGGGCCTCATTCGAGCCCGATCTGCTGGGCGGCGTGACGGTCCTGCGCACGCGGGCGCGGACCCGGGCGGGCGCCGGCATGCGACCGCTGATCGCCGAGGTCATGGCGGTGCCCTACTATGCCTACGGGAACCGGGGGGCCGCCGACATGGCCGTCTGGCTCCGCGAGGAGGCGCCGGCGCCCTGACCTACCGGCGCTGTTTGGGCGGCCACTCGGAGGCGGGCACCTGCGGCGGCTTGGCCAGCGAGCCGGTCGGCTTGCTGGTCTCGATATAGAAGTAGGCGCCGACCACCGCCAGGACGATGATGATGATCAGTGCGGCGGCTTTGCCTGAAATGCTTGGTCCCATCGGTGCGCTCCCATTCGTTGCGGGCCGGCGTCGGACGCCGGTTCGGCCTTAGCTTCGCGCCGACGGGGCGGCTTTCCTGCACCTGCGGCCGTTCGGGGTATGTTCATGACCATGAAAGCCCATCCTGCACGCATCCTTGCGCCGATCGCGGTGGTCGCGGCCGCCGCGGCCATCACCTTCGCCCTGAAGTCGCGGACTTCGGACGACCCATCGCTGATCCAGGGCAGCGGGGTCATCGAGGCCACCGAGACGACCCTGAGCCCCCGCATCGCCGGGCGCATCGTGGAGCTGCTGGTGGACGAGGGCGACGCCGTCCGCCGCGGACAGGTCATCGCCCGCGTCGACACCACCGAGCTGGAGCCGCTGGGCCGCCAGGCCGAGGCCGGCGCCGGGGCCGCCGAGGCCCGGCTGTCGGCGGCCGTCGCCGGCTCGCGGCCGGAGCAGATCGGCCAGGCCCGGGCCCTGGCGGCGCAGGCGTCGGCCTCGGTGGCCGGCGCACGCGCGGCCGTGGCCAACGCGCGCATGGCGCTCGCACGATCAACGGACCTCCGCGGCGCCGAGGAGGCCGCAGCCGCCCGCAAGGACGCGGCCGAGGCCGCGCTGGAGCAGGCCGAGCAGGCCTACCGCCTCCTCCGCGCCGGCGCAAGGCCCGACCAGGTCTCCCAGGCCCGCGCCGCGCTGGAGCAGGCCCGCGCAACCCTGGCGAAGGCCGAAGCCGACGCCAAGCGCCTCCAGTCGCTGGCGGCCCAGGGCGCCGTCTCCGAACAGACCGCCGAGGCGGCCGTCACCGCCCGCGACGTGGCGCGCACCCAGGTGGAGCAGGCCGCATCGCGCCTGCGCCAACCTGCTGGGAGCCGACCGCGCCGTACGCACCACCCGCGAGGCCTACGCCGACCGCCTGGCCGCACGCACGCAGTACGACGCCGCACAGGCCGGCCTGCAGGTGGCCCAGGCGCAGGAGCGCGCGGCGGGCCAGCAGCTCGCCCTCCTCGTGGCAGGGACGCGACCGGAGGATGTGACCGCGGCCCGGCATCAGGCCGACCAGGCCCGCGCCGGGGCCGCATTGGTCGCCGCCCAGAAGCGCAACGCCGTGATCGTCGCCCCGTGCGACGGCGTGGTCACCAGCCGCGTGGCCGAGCTGGGCGAGGTGGTGGCCGCGGGCGGGCCCGTGGTCGTCGTCGCGGACCTCCGCAGCGTCTGGCTCCGCGTCTACGTGCCCGAGGCCCGCTACGGCGCCATCCGGCTCGGACTGGGCGCTGAGGCGACCGTGGACAGCCACCCCGGCGTCCGCTTCCAGGGCAGGGTCACCGAGATCGCCTCCGAGGCCGAGTTCACCCCGCGCAACGTGCAGACGCAGCAGGAGCGGGTGAAGCTCGTCTTCGGCGTCAAGGTGAGCCTGGACAACCCCGACGGCAAGCTGAAGCCCGGAATGCCGGCCGACGCCCTGATCCGAGTGCGATGACCGATGCCCGGTCGGGCGATGCCGTGGTCTGCCGCGCCCTGTCGCGCACCTTCGGGAGCGTCAAGGCGGTGGACGGCCTGGACCTGACCGTGGGCGCCGGGCAGATCTACGGCCTGCTGGGACCGGACGGCGCGGGCAAGACCACCACCATGCGCATGCTCACGGCCATCATGCCGCCCACATCCGGCACGGCGGCGATCCTGGGGCACGACGTGATGCGGGAGCCCGAGGCCATCAAGGCCCGGATCGGCTACATGTCGCAGCGCTTCAGCCTCTACGGCGACCTGACCGTGGAGGAGAACCTCGTCTTCTCCGCCGACCTCTTCCAAGTGCCCTCCGCCGAGCGAGCCGAGCGGACCGCGCGCCTGCTCCGGGCCGCCCGGCTGGAGGGATGCCTCGGCCGCCGCGCCCAGGACCTCTCCGGCGGTATGAAGCAGAAGCTGGCCCTGGCCTGCGCGCTCATCCACAAGCCCCGCGTCCTCTTCCTCGACGAGCCCACCACCGGCGTCGACCCGCTCTCGCGCCGGGAGTTCTGGCGGCTCCTCTCGGGCCTCGTGGCCGAGGGCGTCACGCTGGTGGTCAGCACGCCCTACATGGACGAGGCCTCGCGCTGCACCTGCCTGGCCCTCATGCACCGGGGCCGCCTGCTGGCGGTCGGCTCACCCGCCCAGGTCGTGGCCGGAATGCGCGGCGCCGTGGTGATCGTGGAGGCGCCCGATCTGCGCGCCGCCCGGCGGGAGCTGCGCCGCCTGCCCTGGGCCTCCTCCGTCGAGGCGTTCGGCGAGGCGCTGCACGTGGTGACGGACCGGCCCGGCCGCGAGGCGGAGATCGCCCGGGCCCTGCGGGAGGCGGGCATAGACGCCACGCGCGTTGAGGCCCACTCGCCCGACCTGGAGGACGCCTTCGTGGAGCTCATGCGGCGCGAGCGGCACGATGCCTGAAGCCCCCGCCATCGCCTGCGAGGCCCTCACCAAGCGATTCGGCTCCTTCACGGCGGTCGACGCGCTCACGTTCGACGTGCAGCGCGGATCGATCTTCGGCTTCCTTGGGCCCAACGGCTCCGGCAAGTCCACCACCATCCGGATGCTCTGCGGCATCATCCGGCCCACGGGCGGCCGGGCGATGGTGGGCGGCGTCGACGTCGCGGTCGACCCCGAGCGGGTGAAGCAGAGCATCGGTTACATGTCGCAGAAGTTCAGCCTCTACGAGGACCTGACCGTGGCCGAGAACCTGGAGTTCTACGCCGGGGTCTACGGCCTGCGCGGCAAGGCTCGGCTGGCTCGGCAGGAGGCCGTGCTGGTCATGTCCGGGCTGGAGGAGCGGCGCCGCGACCTGGTGCGGACGCTCAGCGCCGGAGTGCGGCAGCGGCTGGCCCTGGGCGCCTCGCTGCTCCACGAGCCGCCGATCCTCTTTCTGGATGAGCCCACCAGCGGGGTTGACCCGGTGTCGCGGCGCACCTTCTGGGACGTGATCTACGACCTGGCCGACGCGGGCGTCACCATCCTCGTCACCACCCACTTCATGGACGAGGCCGAGCGGTGCGGCCGCATCGCCATGATCCGCGACGGCAAGCTGGCCGGCCTTGGCTCGCCCGCCGACCTGAAGCGCGACCTGCTGCCCGGCCCCATCCTCTCCGTGGAGATGGAGCGCGCCTTCGACGCCGAGGAGGCTCTGGCGGGCGTGCCCGGCGTGCTGGGCGTCTCGATCCACGGCAGCGCCCTCCGGGTGCTGGTGCGCGACGCCGAGGCGGCTTCCCCGCTGGTGGCCGAGGCGCTGGCCCGAGCCGGCTCGCCGGGTTGCCGCGTCGAGCGGGTCCGCGCCACGCTGGAGGACGTCTTCGTCCGCGTGGCGGAAGAGGGAGAGGGGCCGGCCCAGGCGTAGGCGGGAGGCTTGCGCGGCGGCTACACTGTGTGGAAGGGCGGCATCGGCGCCGCCCCGCCGGACCGGAGGTGACCATGAACAGAGTGTGCGCGGCCGGCATCCTGGCCGCATGGGCGCTGGTCGGCGCGGGCCTGCCGGCGCGGGGCATGGAGGGTGAAGTGAACGTTGGAGCCCGCTGGGAGCTCTTCGTCGACCGCTACCTGATCTCCGAGATGCGGGGCGTCCGCCTGAAGCTCAACGAGCCCCGGCGCGGCGAGGTGGTCCTCGTTACGGACAAGCCCTGGGAGGGGCCGGACAGCGCCTACTACACGATCCTGCGCGACGGCGACACGCTGCGGCTCTACTACCGCGGCCTCTGCCCCTCGGACGCCTCGGAGAAGCAGGTCTGCTGCGTGGCCGAGAGCAAGGACGGCGTCAACTTCGCCCGCCCGGAGCTGGGCCTCTTCGACGTGGGCGGCACGAAGGCCAACAACGTGGTCTACCAGGGCGTGGAGGCGCACAACTTCGCGCCGTTCATCGACACGAACCCGCGCTGCAAGCCCGAGGAGCGCTACAAGGCCGTGGCGGGCATCGACAGCCGCCTCTTCGCCTTCGTCTCGCCTGACGGCCTCCGCTGGAAGAAGCTGCAGCCGGAGCCGGTCATCACCCAGGGCGCGTTCGACTCGCTGAATATCGCCTTCTGGGACAGCCGGGTAGGCGTCTATCGCTGCTACTCGCGCTACTGGCAGGCGGGCGGCTACAGCGGCGCACGGGCCATCCAGAGCTGCACGTCGAAGGACATGGTCCACTGGGACAAGCCGGAGCCCAACCTCTACGAGCAGGGCGCGCCCGTCGAGCACTTCTACACCAACGCCACCTGGCCCTGCCCCGGCGCCGAGCAGATCCTGCTCTCCTTCCCCAAGCGCTTCATGCCCGACCGCCTGAAGCTGCCGGGCTACACCGAGCGCGGCGTCAGCGACGCGGTCTTCATGTCGAGCCGCGACGGCGTCCACTGGAGCCGCCCGTTCCTGGAGGCCTGGGTGCGGCCGGGCCAGGACCAGCACAACTGGACCCAGCGGAGCAACATGCCGGCCTGGGGCATCGTGCAGACGGCGCCGGACGAGTTCTCCATGTACATCAGCGAACACTACGGCTGGCCGGACAACCGGCTGCGGCGGTTGACGATCCCCCGGCACCGCTTCGCGTCGATTCACGGCGACGCCGCCGCGGGAACTGCTCTGACCCGCCGGCTGCTGCTGGAGGGCGCAGACCTGGTGGTGAACTACGCCACCTCGGCGGCGGGCTCGATCCGCCTGCAGCTCGAGGATGCGGACGGCAAGCCCTACCCCGGCTTCGCGCTGGCCGATATGGAGCCCCTCTACGGCGACGAGATGGACGCGCCGATCCGCTGGAAGGGGGGCAAGGCCGGAGCCCTGGCGGGCAAGCCGGTCCGCCTGAGAGTGGAGCTGCAGGACGCCGACCTGTACGCCTTCCGTATGGCGCCGTAGGGGCCGGTCGAGTGACCGGGACGGACACCAGCCGTCGGATGAGTGCGCCGGGAACTCCGGGCAAGCCACCTTGCCGATGGAATCGGGGTCCTTCACGTCGTTCAGGACGACGGCAAGGGCGGGCCGCCGAGCCATCCTCGGTGGCTCGGGCCTCCGTGCCCGAGTCGATTGGGCCGGAGCGCGTCGGTCGTTCCGGTACGGTCCGCGCGAACGGCGGCGCGGACCTACTCAACTGACGGCTGGGGTCGCGCGCGCCACCTTGAACAGCCGCGTCTGGCCTGCTGCAAAGGGGCACTCGAACCGGACGCCGCGGCCGGTCCAGCCGTCGAAGAGGTCGGTTACCGCCACGGGTCGGGGCCAGGTCAGCTCGAAGCTGCCTGCCGTCGCCGCCGTGATGCTGACCAGTCCCCGGGCGGCGTGGACCGAGAAGTTCTCGGGCGCGTAGAGGTGGACGCCCGCCTGCTGAAGCCAGCCGCGCAGCAGCGCCGTGTCGCACGGGGGCGCGCCGCACCAGATGAGGCCGCCGCCGCCGGAGAGGCCGCGCACGGCTGAGGCGGACAGCCCATCGGCATAGCGCAGCGGCCCCTCGGAACGGGAGTGGACGCGGGGGCCCAGGCGCTCCGGCGCGGCCACCGCGCGGCCACCCTCGGCCACCACCATGGCGCCGGGCAGGGGCCCCTCCTCGACCACCAGCGGCAGCCCGAGCAAGCTCCCCACGGCCTCGGGGCGCCGGCGACCGGTCGGCACGTCCACCAGGCCCAGCGGGCCCACCGCGACCACAGTGCGTCCGCCGCGCCGCAGGAGGTCGCGCAGCCCCTCCAACTCCTCGGCTCGAGCGGCCGCGCCGGACGCGATGACCACGCAGCGGATGCGCGCCGGCAGCCGGTGAAGGTCGGAGAGGAGCCAGACACCCACCGGAGCCCCCGTGCGGGCCAGCCGGAGCAGGAGGTGCTTGTGCGCGTAGGCGAGGTAGGTCGACTCGGGCGGCGTCCAGGCGAAGGTGGCGTCGTCCACCACGAAGGCGACCTCCTCGACGGGCGTCCGATCCATGGCGAGCGCCGAGGCGTAGACTGAGGCCTGCACGGCGAAGTCGCGCTGAAGCTGGGCGTCGTGGTGCCACGAGGCGAGCAGGCTGAACTTCTGGGCCATGCCGCCGCAGACCGCGTCCTCGGCGCAGGCCCTCCTGTGGAGGCTGGTGACCGCGCCGCGCGGGTCGGCCGGGTCGTACAGCGTGTGCCAGAGGCTGTGGTGGAGCCACGAGAAGAGGTCGTTCTCGTTGCAGTAGAGCTTGCCCGAGGCGTGGACGCTCTCGTAGGCGGTGACGTAGGAGGCGTAGCCGTTGGTCAGGTCGCGCCCCTCGAAGAGCGGGATGCCGCCCAGCACGTCCACATCGGGGCAGGCCAGCAGGCGCCGGAGCGCGAAGTGGCCGCTGAGGGCCTGGCGGGGCTCGCCCGCGAGCTGCAGCACGTAACCGTGGAAGGTGCAGACCAGCGAGCGCCCCGCGGTCTCCTCCTTCACCACACGGGCCAGGTAGGCGATGGTGTCGACGACGAGGTCCGAGAGGTGCTGGTGATAGGCGGCGGCACGCGCGCCCCGCGGCGTCCCTTCGTAGAGGTCGCGGCCGGGCGCACGGCGTTGCGCGGGCGCGGGCGGGGAGGTCTCGCCCGGCGTGAGGCCCCGCAACCGGTTCTCGTCCAGCCACTTCTCGAATGCGCGCTGGGCCGGGGCGCTGTAATCGGTGTACCGACCGTCGTTGGAACCCCAGGCGAACCACTCCTCGGTGGTGCCGCCGCAGACCCAGAAGCCCGCCAGACGCGACGCCCAGGGCTGCGCCTTGCAGTAGCGGATCAGCGCCCGCAGCGCTTGCGCCTGGGTGCGCCGCCAGGGCTCGGAGCCCATCGAGGCGCCGGGTGTGGAGCCGTACTCCAGCCAGGGCACGCGGCCCGGCTCCATGTCTGCCAGGGCGATCTCGTCGGGGTGCTGCTGCGCCCAGAAGTGGGGCAGCGCCATGGAGACGCGGAGGAAGAGGAGCGCGTCCGGATTGGCCTGCAGCGAGAAGGCGACGGCCTCGTCGAGCTCGCCGAAGTCGGTGCGTCCGGAAGCGATCCACGTGGGCCACGTGATCTGGTAGACGTGCAGACCCGCGCACGTGGGCACGCAGAAGACATTGACGCCGTGCGCGCCGAACTCCGCCACGTTGCCCGGCTGGTAGTCGTAGGAGGCGTAGCCGCGCCAGGCCACGGGTTTGCCGTCGATCACGAGGGAGCGGCGGCCGTGGCGCATCCTGCTCTCGGCGTGCGGCAGGGGCGGACGGCGGTTGTTGCGCACCGTCAGGTCGGCCTCGGCGCCCGCCACGCGGAGACCCGCCTCGGCCAGACCCAACCGGTAGCGCCCGGCGGGCACGTACCATGGGAGCGTGCGGCGCAGCTGGAGGCCGGACGCCGAGCGCGCCCGCCGGGCCTCGTCGTCCGTCAGGTGGACGCGCCAGAGCACCCAGGGGTCGCGCCGCAGCTCCAGCGAGAGGCCGCCCGAGCCGCCCTGCGCGAGCCGCATCGTGGCGGCCGTCTCCGTCCCGGCCTGCAGCTCGGCGGGACACTCGAAGCGGCTCGCGACCGACGGCGCAGGCAGAGTGTGCAGCGTGAACTCGCCCAGCCGCAGCGTGTAGTCGACGCCGGCCTCCAGCCCCTGCGCCGCGATGACGAGCGGGCCCAGCGGGCAGGCGGGCCCGCGCTCCACGGGCTTCGACGGCCTGGCGGCGGCGAAGTCGAACCGGAGGAGCGCCTCCTGGCCGGGCTCCAGCCGCGGGCCGCCCGCGCCCCAGGCCACGGAGTCGCCCTCCTTCCCCGGTTGCCAGGGCATCTCGTGCATCTGCATGGAGAAGGTGATCGGCCGGGACGAGAGGTTGGCCGCGCGGAAGGTGACTGCCGACGGCGCATGGCGCACCCTCTCGGCCAGCACCAGCACCGCCTGCCCCTCGGCACGCAGGTTGAAGCGCCAGATCGTGCGGTAGGGCTCCGACGCGGTGTCGAGGCTCAGGCTCGTGGCGCGGTAGGTCGTGGCCCGGTCCTTGACGTCGCCGGATATCTGGCACCCCGCCATGGTCTCGAAGTGCGGCGTCCGGAAGGCGGCCGGCCGCGAGAAGGGGTCGTCCGGGAACGTCGCGACCGGTTCGGCCGCGTCCGCGGCGCGTGCGGCAGCGGCGGCCAGGGCGGCGGCGGCGGAAGCGGCGGCCAGCGCCTCGCGGCGCGTGAGTTTGGTGTCAGGCAAGTGCAGGCCCTCCCGGGCGCGCGGGCCGAGCCGCCGCCGCCTCATCGTCAGTCCGGTCCGTGGTGTCAACACGGTCCCGCCGTTGCCGTCGCTCGTCCGGGGGGGCAGTCCCCTCAAGGTTGCCAGATTCCCAGTACTGGAGAAGTGGCAATCTTGACCGGTCCGCCCCAAGGCTGCCAGATTCCCGGTACCGGAGAAGTGGCAATCTTGACCGGCCCGCCCCAAGATTGCCAGATTCCCGGTACTGGAGAAGTGGCAATCTTGACCGGCCCCGCGGCTACCGGTACCTCACGTAGATGACGAGCAGCGCGGCCGTCAGCACGGCCCACCAGAGGGCCGGGTTGCGGATGCCCCGCATCTTCTCCCGCATCTCCATCGGGAGGCGCAGGCTGTCGCGCGTCCAGATGAGGCCCGTCAGCTCCTCGGCGCTCCTGGGCCTGGTCACGAGGCTCACCGCGGCGCAGACGGCCATGCAGGCCCAGAACGCGATGCCCGTGCGGTTCATGAACGGCATCCCGGGCAGCGCGAACTGCAGCGCGGCCGACAGCGGGATCGTCAGCAGGCCCGCCGCCAGCGCTCCCGCCGCGGTGGCCCGGCGCCAGAAGATGCCCAGCAGGAACATGGTGGCGATGCCCGGCGTGAAGTAGCCGTAGGCGGCCAGCAGGTAGATAAAGACCGGCTTGTCGGAGTGGCTCACCAGCGTCACGGCGCAGACCACGCTGAGCATCAGGATGACCACGCCCGCCGCCTTGCCGAACCGGACCACGGCGCGCTCATCGGAGCCCCGCCGGGCGTAGGGCGCGAAGAAGTCCACCGCGGCGATGGTGGTGCAGGAGTTCACGGCGCCCGCCACGTGCGACATGATGGCCGCGATGAGCCCCGCCATCACCAGCCCGATGAGGCCGTGCGGCAGGAGCGTCTTCACCAGCATCGGGAAGACCATGTCGCCCTTCTCCAGCTTCGGGAAGAGCGCCGGCGCCACCAGGCCCGGCACGATGATGAGCAGCGGCATGAGGAACTTGAGGTAGTCGGCGAAGACCACGCCCATGCGCGCGTGCCACTCGTCCCTGGCGGCCAGCGTCCGCTGCACGATGAACTGGTTGGCCGCGCAGTAGAAGACGCTGATGCAGGTGAGGCCGCCCAGGTACATGGTCCACGGGAAGTCCGGGTCGTCGGCGGGCAGGATCAGATGCCAGTTGCCGGAAGTGGCCATGACGCCCTGGAGGCCGCCCACGCGGTTGATGGTGACGATCGCCAGCGTCAGCCCGCCGATGAGCAGAACCACGAGCTGCAGCATCTCCGTCCAGACCACCGCCCGCAGGCCTCCAACGATGGTGTAGAGGCCGGTGAGCAGGGCCAGCGCGAGGATGCTCCCCAGGATCGGCGCGCCCACCATGGAGTGGACCGCGACGGCGCCCAGATAGAGCACCGCGCTGATCTCCACGAAGACGTAGGTGAGGAGGATCAGCGCCGCGTAGGAGGTGCGGGCCGCCGGTCCGAAGCGCCGCTCGAGGAACTCCGGCATGGTGTAGAAGCCGTTGCGCAGGTAGAAGGGCAGGAAGACCCAGAGGAGGGCGTTGAACCCGACCAGGATGGCGCCCCACTCGATGGTCATGGCCACAAAGCCCCGGCTGTAGGCCGTGCCCATGACGCCGACGAAGTGGTGGCTGCTGATGTTGGCCGCCACGATGGAGCCGCCGATCATCCACCAGGGCAGCTTGTCGCCCGCCAGGAAGTAGTCGCGCTTGGCGCCCGTGGCGCGCCGTGCGGCCGCGACGCCCACCGCCAGCACGGCCAGCAGATAGAGGACGAACACGCCGATATCGATGCCGGCCAGTCTCATGGGTCGGGGTTCCTCCGGCAATCAGCCGCCCAAAACGTCAACACGGTCAACGCCGTCGGCACGGTCAAGCCTCTGACCTGACTGACCGTGCCGACCGTGTTGACGATCACGCCGACGGCGCCGCCGCCTACGGCAGCTCGGCGATGCGGATGTTCCGGTACCAGGTCTCGCTGGGCGTCGCTGAGGCCGAACTGCTGGCCGGCTACCCGCAGCTAAGCCCCATCGATATCCGCGCCGCGCTGGCGTTTGACCGGTATTATAGGCATGAGCGTCGCCGACCCGGTTTCGAGCCATGTTCGGAGTCCTCGCCGCAGCGGCGCAGTACGGGAGCAGAGCATGACACACCTGACGTTGGACTACCCCACCGACCTCGCTGACAGCATTCGGCTGACGCCCGCCGAGCTCTCCGCTACGGTTCGCCTGATGGC
Organism: Armatimonadota bacterium; assembly: GCA_026392115.1. Taxonomy (GTDB): domain Bacteria; phylum Armatimonadota; class Chthonomonadetes; order Chthonomonadales; family CAJBBX01; genus CAJBBX01. The sequence continues at coordinate 23,202 of JAPLCQ010000065.1, forward strand.
GGCGCTCAAGATGTTCGAGCTCGGCAAGCTGACTGCAGGTCAGGCGGCGGGCCTCGCCCAGATGTCGCGCACCGCATTCCTGGACGCGTGCGGCGCGTACAACGTCTCGCCCTTCAACTACCCCGATGGGGAAGCGGCTGACCAGATCACCGATGACATCAACGTGGCGACCCGGGCGCGGGCATGACCGCCGTCTGCGACACGGGGCCGCTCATCGCACTCGCGAAGGTCGACCTTACGTCCGCACTGGCCGCCCTGTTCGGCTCGGTCGCAGTCCCTCCGGCAGTTTACCGCGAGTTGATGGCAAAGAGCGGACCCGAGGCCTCAGTGATCGATGCCGCTCTCGCAACGTTCGTGCAGGTCGCGGCCCCCTCGCGGGAGGCGCCGAGAATCCTCCAAGCGCTTGGTCCCGGCGAGTGCTCGGCCATCGCCCTGGCGCTCGAGCTCGGAGTGCCCCTGATCATCGACGACAAGGCCGGCCGAAGCATGGCACGATCACTCGGTCTGAGCGTGACTGGCACGGTCGGCGTCGTCGTTGCGGCTCATGGCGCCGGGCTGGTGCGCGATGTGCGCGTGGCGCTCACGGCGATGCGCGACAACGGCTACTACTTTACGGATCATGTGATCGACGAGGCCGCCCGCATGGCGGAGAACCTCGGGCCGTAAGCCGGTCGCCTATACGTCAACACGGTCAACGCCGTCGGCACGGTCAAGCCTCTGACCTGACTGATCGTGCCGACCGTGTTGACGATCACGCCGACGGCGGCGCCGCCTACGGCAGCTCGGCGATGCGGATGTTCCGGTACCAGGTCTCGCTGGGCGCGCCGCCGTGGACCTGGACCGCTATGATGCCGCTGTGCAGCACGTCCTCGTCGGCTTCGGTGTAGTCGACCGTCTGCACCCCGTTGACGAAGAGCCGGATGCGCGGACCCTGGCAGCGGATCTCGTAGGTATTCCAGTCGTCCTTCTTGACGCTGGGCAGCACCTTGGCCTGGTCGGCCTGCACCAGCATGCCTCGGCGGCTCTCGTCGTATAGACAGCCCCAGTAGGAGCCTCCGCTGTCCATGTCGGCCTGATAGCCGCTCACCTCGGAGCTGTCGGGCACGCGGCGGGAGCGGATTTGGATGCCGCCGTTGGCGTTCTTCAGGCGCACCTCCAGCCGCAGCACGTAGTCGGCATAGGGGCGCGTGGTGCAGAGGAACTCGTTCCGGGCCACGGGCGCGGCGAGGCTGCCGCCGACGATGGCGCCCTCCTCAATGCGGAACGCCTTGGTCGTGTCGCCTTCCCAGCCGGTGAAGCCGGAGCCGTCGAAGATCGGCGCGTAGGCCAGCTTCTCGGGGTCGGGGTCGTCGCCGGACCGGGGCAGCGCCGCGGGCATGGTCTTGGCGAGGCGTTCCTTGGCGGCGGCGGCCTCGGCGGCCACGCCGGCGTCGGAGAGGTAGGGCTCGATCATGGCGAGGGCCTCGGGGCACTTCAGGTCGCCCAGGGCCGCCAGGATGCGCCGCCGGTCGCCTGCGTCGGCGCCCACGGCCTTGTTGGCCTCGGTGAGCCAGCCGATGAGCTGCCGCGAGGGCCGGGGAAGCTCCGCGGCCAGCGCGCCGGCCTGGCCGATGGCCCCGCGAAGAGCCTGTACCTTCTCGCCAGCATCGGCCGTGGTGCGCACATGGGACAGCAGGGCGGCGGTGGCGCTGGGATCGGGCCAGTCGGCCAGGCTCTGGATCGCGGCGGCGCGGATGTCGGCGGAGCCGTCCTTCAGCGCCTCGCGCACGGCCTTCAGGGCCTGCAAGCCGCCCACTTCGCCCAGCATGCGGAGGAGCGCGCCGCGGGTGGGCGCGTCGGAGGCGGCGCGGAGCTCGGCCAGCATGGGCGCGCTGCGGCTGCCGGGGTCGGCGTGCTTGGACGCGGCGGCCCGGAGGGCCTGGCCCGCGGCCTGCCGGGCGCCTTCGTCGCGGTCGGCGGCGGCGAGCTTGACGATGGCGGCCAGGTCGCCGGGACGGGCCAACTCGGTCAGGGCGCCGTAGGCTGCCTTGCGCACGGCGGCGTCGGGATCGGCGGCGGCCCTCAGCACGGCGTCGGCGGCGGATGCGGCGCGGCGCTTGCCCAGCACGGTCACCAGACGGGCGCGAATCGCCGGGCCGGCCTGCGGCAGGCGGGCGATGATCAACTGGTCGGCGCCCTCGGCGGTGAGCCGGGTGAGGCTCGCGGCGGCGGCGGCGGTCTCTTCATCGGAGCGCCCGGACTCGATCGCCTTGAGCAGCACGGGCACGCTGGAGAGCCACCCCATGCCCGCCAGCGCGGCCACGGCGGCGGCGCGCACGGGGGCGCTGGGCGAGGAGGCGAGGGCCTCGACGGCGGTGAGGGCGCCGGGGTCGGTCCGCTCCAGCAGGGCCTGCACGAGCCACGATTGCACCTGCGGCGCCGCCTGCGGCATCTGGGCCGCCAGCAACCCGGTGACCTCGGTCCCCGCCATGGAGCGCACGGCCACGAGCCCCGCGCGCACGGCGGCGGGATCGGCGGAGCGGATCTGCTGCGTCAGGAGCGACAGGGCCTCCTTGCGCGAGGCCGCGTCGGCGGCGGCCCAGCGTGCGGCGATGATGCCCATGCCGGCGGCCAGCCGCTGCGCCTGGGCCACGTTGGCGCCATGCACGGCGGCGTAGAGCCGGATGGCCTGTGCCGCCGAACGTGCGGCGGCCAGGCGCGCGGCGCAGGTGAGCGTGGCGTCGGCGGCCTGGCTCCGCGCCTCGGGCCGGGGCGAGGCGAGCGAGCGCTGGAGAGCGCCAGCGGCCTCGGGGGTGGCGATCTTCCCCAGGGCGGCCAGCGCGGCGCCGGAGAGGGCCGGGTCGGCGGATGCGGCGAACTTCAGCAGGGCCGGGACCGCCCTGGCGTCGCGCCGGGCGCCCACGGAGCCGACGGCGCCGAGGCGAAGGTCGCCGCCGAGGCTGCCCATGGCGGCCCGGAGGGCGGCCGCCGCCGCGGGGTCGGTGATGATCTCCAGCGCGGTGCGGGCGTGGGCCGAGAGCTGCGGGTCGGGCAGCAGCGCGGCCAGCGCGGGCACGGCCTCGGCGGAGCCCAGCCGGGCCAGCGTGCGGCAGGCCTCTGCCTTGGCGAAGGTCCCGGAACCGCTCTGCAGCACGGCGATCTGCTTGCGGGTCTCCTCCGCCCGGTCGGGCGCGGCCTGCGCGAAGGCCAGGCATGGGGCGAGCGTCAGTGCGGCGGCGATCAGGGCGCCGAGGCGCGGAAGTGCGGTCATGCGGTTCGTTTCCTGTTTCATGGTCAGATGCGCCACGGCTCGCGGAGGGCGCGCGATCGGAGGTTGTTGGCCTCGTCGTCGCCGATGAAGCTCTCGGTGGCCGGGTCGAAGCGGAGCTTGCGGCCCAGCATCCACGCGAAGGAGGCGGCGTAGCAGGAGATGTGCGAGTGGCGCATGACGTCGGCGTTGGCCGCGGGCTTGGCGCCGGACTTCACGCAGTCCAGGAAGTTGCGGCCATGGTTGCCTGGGTCGGTTCCGGCCATGCGGCGGACGTCGGCGAGTTCGGACCGGAGGGAGGCGGGGTAGACCTCGATCTGCCCGCTGTCTGCGGTCTCGACCCAACCTTCTTCGCCCTCGAAGCGGACGGGGCAGGTTCCAAGGCCCATCCAGCCGCCGGGCCGCAGCACCAGCTTCACGCCGTCGGCATAGGTGGCGTGGACCGAGCCGCCCTGGGCCTCGTACTCAACGGGCATGGTGTGGTCGGACTGGTGCGCCCACTGGCAGATGTCCACCGTGTGCGCGCCCCAGTCCAGCAGACGCCCGCCGGAGTCGAAATCGTAGTGCGCGCGCCATCCGCCGTCGACGTAGGCGCGGTTGTAGGGACGCCACGGCGCGGCGCCGAGCCAGAGGTCCCAGTCGATCACATCGCGCGCCGGCTCGGGCTCGGCGGGCAGCCAGTCATACCGCATGGAGAGGTCGTTGATGGAGGCGTGGAGGGTCTTCAGCTTGCCCAGTTTGCCGGTCTGGGCCAGGCGCACGGCGGCCTGGAAGTTGGGCACGCTGCGGCGCTGGGTGCCGGCCTGGAAGACGCGGCCGAGGCGGCGCATGGTGTCGGAAAGCGCCTGGCACTGGGCGATGGTGAGGCTGCAGGGCTTCTCGCTGTAGACATCCTTGCCGGCCTTGGCGGCCATGATGGAGCCCACCGCGTGCCACCGGTCGCCGGTCGCGATGAGCACGGCGTCGATGTCCTTGCGGGCCAGCAGGTCGCGCAGGTCCCGGTACATGGAGCAGTCCTTGTTGCCGTAACGGGCGTCGGCCATCTCTTTCACGCTCTGCCGGCGGTCGGCGCGCACGTCGCAGATGGCGGTGAACCGCACGTCGGGCTCGGCGATGAGGTAGCCCAGCACGTCGCGGCCGCGCGGGCCGATGCCGATGGCGCCCCGCACGATGCGGT
>JAPLCQ010000055.1 GCA_026392115.1 Armatimonadota bacterium
CCAGGCCGAGTCCCTGCGCGATGCCGCCAAGCTGGCCATGGACAGGACCGTGGCGGACCTGGGGCTGCAGGTTCGGCAGGCCTTCCACGCCCTGGTGCAGGCGGAACGGCTCGTCGGCGTGGGCGAGGCCAACCTGACCGCGCGCCGCAGCCACGCCGAGCTTGCGCGGGCGCGACTGAAGTCGGGCCTGGGCATCCCGTACGACGTGGTGCGCGCTGAAGCCGCCGATGCCGACGCCATGCTGCAGCTGAATAGCGCACAGGCTGAAGCCGTGCAGGCGCGGGTGCGGCTGGCGGCGGTGATGGGGCTGGACGGCCGCGTCGATATCCGTCCCGGCGACGGCGCCGAGCCCGAGCCGCCCAAGCTCGACGTCGCCAGGCTTATCCAGCGGGCGCTCTCCGCGCGTCCCGAGGTGCGCCAGGCGGAGGCCAATGCCGAGGCGGCCAGCCACGGCCTCTCCGCGGCTCGCACCGGGCAGGCGCCGTCCATTGCGGCATCGGTCATCCTGGGTACGCGCGGCTCCGACTTCCCGCCCGGCAGCGACACCCTGGCGGCCGGACTGGCGTTGCAGTGGTCGCCCTTCGACTCCGGTCTCACGGCGGGCCGTGTGAGCGAGGCGCGATCCTCGGTCGACGTGGCCAAGGCGCAGGTCGAGGCCGCGCGCATCGCCGTCACGTCGGAAGTGGCGCAGGCCTGGGTGGCGCTCACCATGGCCGAGAGACGCGTGGGCGCCGCCGAGAGCGCCGTGACCAGCGCAACCGAGGCCGTGCGACTGGCCCAGGGCCGCTACCGCGCCGGCGTCGGCACGTTCGTCGATGTGGCGGACGCCCAGGCCGCGTTGGTGGGCGCAGAGACGAGCCGCGTCAACGCGGGGACCGCAGTGGAGGTGGCCAAGGCGCAGCTGAACCGCGCCGTGGGCGTTCCGCAGCAGCTGCCTCTCATGGAGGGGCTGAAGTAGGTGTCTGAGCCTCGGCGGGCCCGCGCCCGATGGGCGGCGCTGTGGGCCGTGGCGCTGGCCGCCATCCTGGTCCCGTTCGCCCTCTGGGGCGACCGGATCGAAGCCTGGGCCGCCCACGCCCTCTCGCCGGGTACTGCGCCGGGTGCGGCCGCCGCGCTCGTGGTGGGCCTGCTGGGGGTCGACATCCTGGCTCCCATCCCATCCAGCCTGGTGAGCACCGCCGCCGGCGCCCTGTTGGGCCTGCCGCGCGGCGCCGCGGCCTCCTGGCTCGGCATGACCGTGAGCACGTGGCTGGGCTACTGGCTGGGTGCGCGCGCCCGGGCGGGCGTTGGACGCTCCTGGGTGGGCGAAGCCGAGCTGGCAAGGGCCGCGGAAGCCGGCGCAAGGCAGGGCATCTGGGCGTTGGGCCTCTTCCGGGGCGTACCCGTGCTGGCCGAGGCCACCGTCTTCTGGGCCGGGATGTCGGGCGTGCCGCCGCTCCCCTTCGCGCTCGTGACCACGGTTGCGAACCTTGCCGTCTCTGTGGGCTACGCCTGGGCAGGGGCCACCGGCGCCAAGGGCGGCGCCTACGTGGTCTTCATCATCGGAGCCCTCGCCGCCCCGGCGCTCGGGATGCTGGCCGGGAGGAGGGCCGATCGCCGCGCCTAAGGCAGCCGAGGACGAGTAGCGGCAGTTCTCTCACGATGCTATCACGATAGACCCGTATAATGGCGTCCAACGGACGGGTAGCCCGGCGCTTCCCGGCCACTCGGGAGATACGCGCCATGGACGACGGCAAGGATAGGCTGACCACGCTGCTGGTGCTCACGCTTGCCCATACGGTCGTGATCGCGCTGGCCGTGCTGGCCGCCTGGGGCGTCTGGCGTCTGATCGAGCGTATCCTGCGGTAGTCTTCGGCCGCGATCCATCGGTCTTGCGGCATCCGTCTCCCACACTCTCCTTGCGTCCGTCGGCAGGAGGCCGGGGCCTCCGCGCCGAATGTGATGCCGGCGCCGCGGCGCCGCAACCACCCAAGGAGAGCCCACCGTGCGCATCGCGTTCATCGACCACCACCTGAACAACTTCCACGCCGACAAGTTCCTGAGCCTGCTTCGAGCCAACCACGCCGGCGAGGCGGAGCTTGTAGGCGCCTACGAGACCCATCCCACCGGCGATGACTGGTGCGCGAAGAACGGCGTGACGCGCTGCGTGACGCTTGACGAGGCCGTAGATGCCGCCGACGCCCTCTTCGTTCTGGCCCCCGACGACGTGTACGCCCACCGCGAGTTGTCCGAGCAGGTGTTGCCCGCAGGCAAGCCTACCGTCATCGATAAGTTCCTGGCGCCCAACGCGGTTGACGCCGAGGCCATCGTCGCCTGCGCCGCCAAGCACGGAACGCCCATCTTCTCGTCATCGTCGCTGCGGTTCTCGATGGAGCTCGAGGAGGTTTGGCCGCAGATCGAGGGACAGGCCATCGCCGAGTGCTACTCGCGCGGGTTGGCCTCATGGGACCTCTACGCCTGCCATACGCTCTCGCCCGTGCTGCGATTTATGGGCGCCGGCGTGCAGCGCGTCATCGATACCGGCACTGCCACGGCCCGCTGCGTTACGCTGGACTTCGGCGGCGGCCGGCGGGCGCAGGTGGCGGTGACCACGGCGGCCAACGAGTGGGACCTCTTCGGCTGGAACTTCGGCGTGCGGGTAGGCGACGCCTACGTGGCCCGGACCGTGACGAACTTCGACGGCTTCTACGCCAACCTCATCGCCCGGTGCGTGGCGTTCTGCCGCACGGGAGAGGCGCCCATGGAGATCGGCGAGGCCGTGATGCTGGTGAAGGTCCTCGAAGCGGCCAACACTTCGCTGGCCGCAGGGGGCGAATGGATCACGGTCTGAGCGGGCCGAGCGCAGGAGGCGCCTCCGTGCCGGGTACGCAGGGCGTGGTGCGCAGGATAAAGCCCGTCAACCTGACCTACGACGTGGACGAATCGCCGCCGCCGTGGCTCTGCCTCACGGTGGCGGTGCAGCACGTCATCATCATCGCGGTGGGGATGACGTTCCCTGTGCTGCTCGGCCGGGCCATCGGACTGAGCCACGGCCAGACCGAGAGCCTGGTGCGGGTCTCTATGCTCGCGGCCGGCATCGGCACGTTGCTGCAGTCGATCCGGCGCGGACCGCTCGGCTCGGGATTCCTCTGCCCCGAGGGCCCCGATCCCTCGTTCCTGCCCGCCTGCCTGCTGGCCGGCGCCAGGGGCGGACTGCCGCTGGTCTTCGGCATGACCGCTCTGGCGGGCGCCTTCGAGGGCATCATGGCGCCCGTTATGTACCGGCTCCGGTCGGTCTTTCCGGTGGAGGTGACCGGTGTGGTGGTCGCCATGGTCGGGATCGCCGTGGTGCCGTCGGCGCTGGCCAACCTGCTCGGAGTGTCCACCGTCGGCGCGGCATCTGGCGGCTCCCCGCTTCAGGTCGGGCACGTGCTGGTGGGACTGGCGGCGCTCTGCGCCATGGTGGGCACCAACGTCTGGAGCCGGGGGGCGCTGCGGCGGTACAGCATCCTCATTGGGATCGGCGTGGGCTTCGCCTGCGCCGGCGCGGCCGGCCTCCTGGGCGCCGACCAACTGCGCGACGTGGCGCGGGCGCCCTTCGCCGCCCTGCCCGTGATGCCGGGCCTCTCGTGGAGCTTCAGCCTCGACCTGGCGCTGCCGTTCGCCATCGCCATCACCTGCTCGATGCTGAAGAACATCGGCGATATCACCACCTGCCAGCGGATCAACGATGCCGGCTGGAAGCGCCCGGACATGGTCACCGTGCGGGGCGGCATTCTCGCCGACGCCGCCTCGACCTTCCTGGGCGGCGCGATGGGCGGCTACGGCCCGGCCAGCTACTCGGCCAACGTGGGCCTCTCGGTGGCCACCGGGGTCACCAGCAAGCGCGTGGCCCACTACATCGGCGGCATCTGCGTGCTGCTCTCCTGCTGCCCCAAGCTGGCGGCCGCGTTCGCCATCATGCCTGCGCCGGTCATGGGCGCGCAGCTCCTCTTCTGCGTCAGCTTCATGATCGTGGCGGGGCTGCAGATCATCATGTCGCGCATGATGGACGTCCGACGGACGTTCGTGGTGGGCCTCTCCTTCGCCGTGGGGCTTGGGGCGGGGTTCCTCCCGGGCGCGTTCCGCGGCCTGCCGGGATGGCTCCAGCCGGTCTTCACGTCGATCCTGACCGCCGCGACCGTCAGCGCGATTGTCCTGAACCTGCTGCTACGCCTGGGGGTCTCCCGGTCGGCGCGGCTGGACCTGCCTTTGGGACCGGACGCGCCGACGGCCCTGTGGGCGTTCCTGGAGGAGCAGGGCAAGGTCTGGGGCGCGCGGGCCGAGGTGGTGCATCGGGCGGCGGGCGCGCTATCCGAGCTGATGGAGCAGTCGATGGCCGCGGGAGCAGGGCAGGCGACGGTCTCGGCGCGGTTCGACGAACTCAACCTGGACATCGACTACGAGTACGACGGCCCCGAGGTCGCCCTGCCCCAGGCGCCGCCTCCGGCGCTCTTCAGCCTGGATTCCGAGCCCGACTTCGCGGCCATCGCGGGCTACCTGGTGAGAAGGCAAACCGACCGCGTCAGGTGCGATAGGCACGACGGCAGGCGCCGCGTCCGCCTCCACTGGGACCACTGAGGTCGGGGCCGGCGTATATGCTGATACGATGAAGACCACCCGTTCCGGCCGCGGCCTGATGCCGCTCCTTCTCCTGCTGGCGGTCGTCGCGCCGGCTCAGGCCCGCGCCCACGGCGAGTTCGCCTGCCGGCTGCCGGCCGCGCCGCCGCAGACCAACGTCAACTCGCCCTTTCTGGAGCACTCGTACCGCTTCTTGAGCGAGCTGGCCCGGCGCTGCCCCACTTCGCGCCAGGCCGCGATGATGGCCGCCGCGGAGACGGTCTACCAGGTCGTCTGGGCCTGGCGACCGTCGCCACCCACGGCGGCCGACGTCGCCGGGGCGGAGCAGACCGTCCGCAACGCGCTGGCGCGGGTCGAGCGCGACACCCAGACCGTCCGCATCGAGGTGGGCGCCGGCGGGCCGCGGGCCGAGCCGCGGAAGCCCCTTCGGGCGGCGCTGGGACTTGAGGGATACGTGGCGCTTCGGCTTACCAACGGCGGCGCCGCCGAAGTGACCATCCTGCCGCGAATCGCGGGCGTGGCGCTGTCGCCGGTGACCGTTCCGCCCATGCGGCGCGAGACCGATGACGCACGCTGGGTGCTGGCGCCCTGGACGCCGGAACGCACGGGCAGCCAGACGCTGGAGGTTCGGTTGGGCGACGCCGGTACGCTCCGCCTGCCGGCGGTCGTCGAACGCCCGGCCCTGCTCCGAGGACGCATCCTGGATGCAGAGACGGACAAGCCCTGGCCGGGCCGCGTCACCGTTCAGGGGAGCGACGGCGTCCTGCGCCACGGCGAGGCGTTCAAGTCGAATACGACGCTCTCCGAGAAGCCGGTCGTCTTCCGGCCCGCCTCCTACCGCCTGCCCTTCTTCTACTCCGACGGCTCCTTCGAGGTCGTGACGCCGCCGGGCGCCACGCGGATCACGCTGGAGAGGGGCTTCGAGCATGGCCGCGCGCACCTGAGCGTCCAACTGCGCGCCGGGGAGACGTGCTCCATCACGCTCTCCCTGCGCCGCTTCACCGACCTGCGGAAGATGGGCTGGGTCTCCGGCGACACGCACGTCCACTGGGTGCGCAACAGCTGGGACGTGAACGAGGAGCTCGGCCTGCTCGGCATGGTGCAGCGCGCCGAGGATGTTCGGGTCGTGAACAACCTGACGCTCTACCAGTACCGCCCGGCGGACCAGGGCGGCGCGTTCGTGAAGCCGGACCACCACCCCATGGGCCCCGTGTCCGGCATGTGCGACGACGCCTGGCACGTTCAGATGGCCGAGGAGTACCGGAACGACAACCACTACGGGCACATCAACCTGCTGGGGCTGACGCGCCTCATCGAGCCGATCGCCGCCGGAGCGGGTAGCGGAGGGCCGGTCGGCGCGCCGGACTGGCCCACGAACCGGCCCATCATCGAGCAGGCGCGGCAGCAGGGCGGCATCAGCATCGAGGCGCACAACCTGGGCCCGTTCATGGCCTCGGCGGTGGCCGCGAACGTGGTCATGGGCCTATCGGACAGCCTGGATCAGCTCGACGCGGAGGTCTACTACCGGTTCCTGAACTGCGGCGTCCACATCGGGCTATCCAACGGCAGCGACCATCCGGCCCGCGTGGTGGGCTGTGCGCGCGTCTACGCCCGCATGCCCCGCGCCGGCGGACGCCTGCAGCCCTTCACCTACGCCCGCTGGCTCGCCGCCGTCCGTACCGGGCGTACCTTCACCACCTCCGGCCCCCTGCTGCTGCTCAAGGTCAACGGGAGCGAACCGGGCGACACGCTCGACCTGCCGCCGGGCGCCATGCTGGGCGTGGAGGTCCGCGCCCTGTCCCGCGACCCGTTGGGCGTCGTGGAGATCGTAGCCAACGGCCGCGTACTGAAGTCGGTGCGGACGCGGGGCCGGAGCTGCACCGTGCGGCTGAAGGTGCGGGCGGACGAGAGCCGGTGGTTCTGCGCCAGGGCATCGCGGAACGGCGTCTGGAACGCCATCCTGTCGCCCGACGTGGCCCACACCAGCGCCGTCTACACCCGCGTGGGCGGACGCGAGGTGATGCGCGCCGCCGACGCCCGGTTCTACGTGGCCAACCTGCAGGAGCACGTGCGGCGGCTGGAGGCCATGGGCGTCTTCGAGAACGCCGGGCAGCGCGCCCAGGCCGTGGCCGAGGCGCGGGAGGGCATCGCCCGCTACGAGGCCGTCGCCGCCCAGGCAGCGAAGGAGCGCCCCGCGCCTTAGCCGATCAGCTTCGTCACTCGGGTCGGAAGCTCCAGTACTCGCGGGCGAAGCGGACCGTTTCGTCGAGGCAGGCCTCCACCAGGATGCGGCCGGCCGAGAAATGAGTTACCGTTCGAGCTGATGTGCCGCCATGAAGGCTGCCTCGTCGGCAGCGTGATGGACGGCGCGGGTCAGGGCCTCCGCTTCGACGGCCGCAAGGCCCGACGCGGCGATCGACTGCAGCCGCAGGCCCTCCAACCTGCGGACCTCGGCAACGTCGGGCGTGGCTCCAGGGCAGAACCCTGCCCGCTCCAGCCAGGTGCCGAGCCCGAGGTGGTAGCGCACCAAGTAGACTTCAAACGGCTCGCCACCCCCCGGCGCGTCAGGGGCGGCGCCTTCCGCGGCATCGGCAGCGGCTTCAGGCCATGTCGCAGGAGCTTCGTACCAGTCAGTGAAGATCATCGGGCTTCAGGCGCCAACTGTCATTGGGAGTGAACCGACCGCTCACCAATTCGAACTGGTACGTCGGGACACGCCGCTCCATATCGAGGGGCGGGGTGTTGTGCTCGGCGTAGCGGGACTCATGGGCTGAGAAGATCGGGTAGGCATCCGACCCGTCAGGCTCGGCGGGCGACGCCGAATACCATTCGGGCGCCTCGGACGGGGCCACCTCACTGATCATGACGACTGAGCCCGCCTCAATGGCGCCCATCGCGGCGTAGGCCTTGTCGAGGCTCGGGATCGCGAACGCCTCCCTGCCCTCCGCCACTGTATGCCCCTCGCCGGGGGCGAACTCGCCGAAGAAGGAACCGCGCCGCAACACGGCATCCGCGTCGCCGGACTCAAAGGCGTGCTGGAACCGGTCATCCCGGTGCAGGATGGCCGCGTCCAGCGGCCGGCCAAGGCGAACCTCGACCACGGACAACTGCGCGGTCTCCAGCGTGGGACGCTGAGGTTCGCCGTCAGGCGGCAGAGGGCGATCCCAGGCGGTGTCGTGGTTGTACGCCGCCCAGGATCGCACTGACAGGACCTCGCCCTCGCGCACCACATCCTGGAGCCGCTCCGGCAGTGCGCTTTCGGCGATCTGCTTCAGTTGCTCTTGTGTCCTCGTTTCGAGGTTAACGACGTGCTCCGCGGCCTCGCCCATCCAGTATTCGTTCATTGGCCTGTCTGACCTCTGCGCCCGATGCCAGGCCTATGTGCCCAGGCGGCCCTCGAGGTTCTGGACCTCAGCCAGGTACTGGTCGCGCACGGCCTGGCACAACGACTCGCCTGAGACATCCTTGAGCCCCAGCTCCTTGCTCCCGCCGCCGTCGCCGCTATCAGCCGGATGCGCGGGCGCCTCTGGTACCTGCTGCATCACATTGTTGATCGGGCTCTCACCGAAGCGCATTCCGGCGAGGTCCGCCGGCGGCTCGGGCGGATCAACGGGGCGGTTCTCGATGTACTCGGTCATGGTTCGCTCCTGTTCGCGGGTAGTGCGTCCCAGGCCTTGTCGAACGACTCGCGCGCCTTGCGCCAGTCGGCCGTCGGAGTGTATGAGTACTCCTCCGACCAGTGGGCCCAGAACCTCTGTACGAAGTAACACCAGCCGGCGTCACGACTGCCAGCCAAGCCGGCCCGCTCCGCCGCCGTGGCCGAAGCGGCCGCGGTACCGGAGTAGAAGTCATCCCAGGTGGCGCCGTGCTCCTTCTGCCCAGCTCCGCGATGTAGCTTGTAGGCCTGGTAGAACGCATCGGTGAGCCGGAAGTCCCTGGTAACGGGGTACAGCGCGTCGCGATGCGGGCAAGAAGCCCTGACCGCGCAGCCGCGGCATGGCGGGTAAGGAAAGGTCATGCGCCGATCGGCCAGCTCTGAATCCAACAGGTCCATGTGGCTCGCAAGGGCTGGATCGGAGAGCGCACGGTCGAAGCCACGACCGCGGAATTGGCCTGGCTCATCGCCGCGCGGGTAGTATGGCGGCACCTGGATGAATGTGGCCTTCTCAAGCCCGGTGAAGAAGACCGCGGCCTGCCCCGGCGCCAGCTTGCCCAGGTAGTCGCGCTGCTCCTCGTCCATGGTCATGGCGCGCGCGACGGCCTCCCGGTCTCTGCTGTCGCGCAGTTGGTGCGCTATCTGAAGGTTCGTGTTCCTCATGGCGTCGGGGGCCAGCTTCTCGGGGCTCTGGTCGGCGATGATCAGCCCTTCGCCGAGAGACCGTATCTCCGTGAGGAGCGCGCAGAAGGCCTGCACCGCCTTGTACCGAGTGTCGGCGCCGGGGCTCTCGCCGCCGCCCTTCGACTGCACGTCCTCGAGGATGTTGTGCGCCTCCTCCACCACGGTCACATGCCCGAGCGACCCGGCAGGCGCCTTGTGCGCCTCGCGGTACTCGCGGAGGAACGACAGAAGGAACATGGTGACCAGGGCCTTGTCGTCCAGGTTCAGGTCGTTCATCTCCAGGATAACCGGGGCCTGGAAGAGCACATCCGGCGCGGGCTGCATGGTCTGGGTGGTGAACATGCGGCCCTTGCTGCCCAGCGTCAGTGGCCGCAGGCGGCCGACGATGGCGGCGGTCACATTGTGCAGGACGTCGCCCTGGTACTTCCGCCGCGCGATAACGCGCGTCACCACATCGATGAACTCGGTCAGGGTGGGGAACGGCCGGCTGGGCAGGAACTGCGAGCGGTTGTCCGGGTAGACGTCGCTCATCTCCCAGCCGGCGTTGCGATAGGCCGTCACCAGCGCCTCCGCGATCACCGACGACGATGGACCGCTCTCCGGCATGCTGGCCTCCAGGCATGTCTGCAGCCGCGCCATATGGGCCTCGACGCGGACGCCGGGCAGGACCTGGAACGGGTTCAGGCGGATCGGGGCGCAGCGGTCGTTGCCCAGCGTATAGGCGCGGATGCCCGGTGTGCGCCGCGTCATCTCCTCGACCTTCAGCAGCCCGCGGTACTCCTGCTTGGCAGACTCCAGAACGAGGAACGGCACACCGTGGTCGACCCAGAGCTGATGCAGCAGCTGGAGCATGGTGACCGTCTTGCCGCTGCCGGTGAAGCCGGTGATAAGGCAGTGCTTGGCCATGTCGTCCTTGGGCACCGCCACGGGATCGCCTGCTCGAACGAGGTTGCCCAGTTCCAGCGCGGCTCGATGCTCGTCCAGCGGCCCTGGGTGGAATTCGGGCGCCACCTGCTTGACCACGAACCCGGGCACACCGCCCCTGACGGCCACGGGCAACCGGAACGCGCAGGCAGCCCCCCGTGCATCCATCAGGTAGCGAAGCCTGCCCAACTGCTTGTTCGTGCTGCTACGGTAGCGAGACGTGTCGGCCAGGTCAAACCCGGCGGGTTCAAGGCGCTGGGCCATATGGGCCGCCGCCTCGAGGGACGGGCCCTGGAGCGCCAGGACTTCGGCGCCTCCCGGCAGGTGCTCGGACTCACCCAGCGGCGGCGCGAAGGCCTTCTCCTCGCGGATTCCGGCGGCCATGGCGTTCGCCACCTGGGCCGCCGTCGCCGGGTCGGCGGAGAAGACGTACATGGTACAGAGGAAGGGGTAGGTCAGGCGGCGGAGGTTGGCGGCGAAGGAGCGAGCCATGCTGCGCAACTGCGGGTCCGTGAGATTCTGCGATGTTTGGATCACCAGGTCGCCGTGGCGCGACTCCGGCAATTGGTGCTGCGCCAGGCTCTCGGCTTGTCGGGCGACATCGGCAAGGAAGCACTGCTCGTCGGCCCTCAGGCGCGTGGGCTGGAGCACAATGCGGACGATCACGTCGTTCGCGTCCTGCGCCGTGAGCACGTTGTAAGGCAGGAGCATGCTGCTCCCCGGACCCCACCACGGCAGGAGGTTGATCACGTTGCGATCGCCCTGTGCCGCGCCGCCGCCTTGGCCCGCGTAGGCCGACTCCGGTAGGCGGATCAGCGGCACCACCCTGGCGCGAATGGGGGTCAGGACCTCCTGTTGCCGGACTTCGTACGCCGAGCCCGCGGTCATCGGCCCTGGCAGGGCGCTCCAGGCCGCGCCGGCGCTGGGCTTGAGCCATTGGCCACCGATACCGAAGGGTCGCAGCCCCGCCGCCAACAGCCGGGCGCGCTCCGAGGCGGCGGTGGACTGAGCGCCGTCGCGGACACCGAAGCTGGTGTAGACGCGGTGCCGGGAAGCCCACCATCGCAGATCGACGGCATATGTGGCGTCCGAATCGGGCGTCCAGAGCGCCGCCACGAACTGCGACCAACGTTGCCAGAACTCGGTGAACCGCTCGGTGGGCTCTTCCTGCGCCAGCGTGAAGTCCAGCAGGAAGTCGGGCAACGTCGGAACAACGTACCAGTGCACCATCTCCGCCTCCCCTGTGCGTCAGAACATGCGTGCGCGCATTCAGGCAGGCTCATCCCTGCCGGGAGGCGCCGGACGAGCCAGCGGCGCGCGCCAGCAGGCGCCACCAATGAAACGATCCATCTCCGTGACATGAGTCACATGTGAATATATGCGGATCATATGCCAAGATAGAGTCAAAGGTATAGTCGAACCATAAACAGTAACCCAATAATTCCTATGGTAACGCCCAACCCCCATGCGAACGGTACGGCCAACCACCGGTGCGGTCCTACACAGGTATCGAGAGATTCTCGGTTCCACATTGACATAATAATCAACGATGTAATTTGTTTCCACTGATAATGGCATAGCG
The DNA here is from genome assembly GCA_026392115.1 of Armatimonadota bacterium. GTDB lineage: Bacteria > Armatimonadota > Chthonomonadetes > Chthonomonadales > CAJBBX01 > CAJBBX01. The sequence goes on from JAPLCQ010000055.1 coordinate 11,445, forward strand.
TTGCATTTGCGTATATGTACGAATCTAACCAAAACGCAATACAAACGCCGGCATCGTAGCGCACCTGATCCTGCACCTTGGCCAACTCGCCCTGGGCATTCTCTCTGTCCGATCCGCCGCCAACGTGGACGCGACGGCACTTGCGGAGCAGCTCCTCCAGCGTCCTGGGGCTAGGGTTACCATACTCGCGAAACTTGTCGGGTTTGTTACGCTCGTTGGCATAGTAGGTGGCCCAGCGGCCCGGCAGATCCGGCGAGCGCCCTTCAACGATCTCGCCAGTGCCGAGGACAGCCTCCAGTACATCCAGTGCCGCCCTGATGTGGCGGCCTGTCTCCAACGGAGTACGTGCCGACGCCGCAAGTCCTAGCGCCGTTCGGTAGGCGGCATCGACAATCGATGAAGCTCTCGACCGCTTCTTGCCCTTGACGCCGTGCCATGGCTGCGCCGGGAATAGCTCCTCAACGGTCGGGCCTTCGCCGGAGTGCAGTCCGGACGCACCGGACACGTCAGGCTCCGCGGCCGGAATCCCGTTCGTCTTGATGCGGTACTGCTCGGGCGTGATCCCCGCCTCGGCGGCGCGGCGCAGCTCCGCCTGGTCGAAGTCATCGGCGTAGCGGGCGTCGCCGGCCTCGTGCAGGAGGCGGTTCAGCGTCTGCTTCCACTGGTCGAAGTTGGTCATCGGGTCTGCCCTCTCAATCCTCCGGACGGCTGTGTCGCCGCGGGTTGGGAGCCATTATACAGACCTACCGTGAAAGCATCGTGAGAGAGTCGTCCTGTGTCGGCGGCCCGAGCCACCCGCGGCAGGCTGACGACGCGCCGCGCGGGTCGCCGTCTGCCGTCTTCCTGACGGAAACGAAGGACCCCGACCCCAGCGCGGGCGTTGCTTGTCTCGGGGCCATCGGGCCTCGGGGCGCCAGAGGTCACCGGGCGAATCGGGGTCCTTCCGCTTCGCGTCAGGACGACGTCAAGTGCGGGCAGGCTCGGGCTCGGAGGCCTGAGCCACCGACGGCGGGTCGTCCGTGCTGGTCCGTGTCTGTCCGTGCGCTCGCTTCTACCCGCCCGGTCGGAAGCTCCAGTACTCGCGGGCGAAGCGGACCGTTTCGTCGAGGCAGGCCTCCACCAGGACGCGGCCGGCTTCGGGGGCGGATGGCGTCGGGTCGCCCAGGAGGCCGGTCTTGCTGGGGTTGTAGTGCCAGGTCGACCAGAAGACGCGGGTGGAACCGATGTAGTTGTCGCCGGCCACGAAGTCCGTGTGGACCTTCACGTGGTCGACATCCGTGTAGAGCGCCGGGTCGATCTCGTAGCCGTAGTGCAGCATGACCGAGGTCTCGTCCTCGCCGCCGTGGATGCTCCCGCCCGCGGCGCCCTTGCGGACCGCGTTGTAGGGCTTGACGCCCAGCGACAGGATGTTGATGACGGCCGGTGCGATGCCGTGGTCGTCGGACAGCTCGCGGGCGACCACGCGCAGCAGCTCGGCATGGTGTCCGTGGCCGTTCAGCACCATGATCTTGTCGAAGCCCATCTCGGCCAGCGAGCCGATGATCTGGCGCATCATGTCCATCACCGTGCGCGTGTCCATGCGGATCGTGCCGGGCCAGGCCTGCATCAGCTTGGCCGAGTAGCCCGTCCAGATCGCCGGCAGCGTGAGGAACGGCACCGAGCCGTCGGCGTCGAGCCGCTCGCGCAGGTCGTCCATGAAGCGCTGGGTGATGAAGAGGTCGGTGCCCGTGGGCAGGTGGTCGCCGTGCTCTTCGATGGTGCCGATGCCCAGGATCACCAGCGACTTCCGGGCGATGTGCTCCTTCAGCTGCGGCGAGGTGAGGTACTCGAAACGGCGCTCCATGGCTTGCTCCTTGGCTGGGTTGCGGTACGGACCGGACGGGTTCAGGGTACCGCACTGTGGTATCTTGCCGCTGGCGCGCGCCTCGCGCCGCACGGGGGGACCCTGGCCCATGGACTGGACGCATGCCGCGCAGGTGGCCGCAGTGGCGCTCTTCGCCGGAGCCTTCGGCGCGATGATGGGCGTGGGCGGCGGCGTCATCCTGGTGCCGGGCCTCATCGCGCTGCTGGGACTGGAGCCGAGGCAGGCGGTGGCTTGCAGCGTCATCAGCGTGGTGGCCACTTCGTCGTCCGGCGCGATCCGCTTCCTGCGTCAGCGGCTGGTGGACGTGCCCCTGGCCCTGCAGCTCGAGGGCTCCACGGTGCTTGGCTCCATTGTGGGGGCCTATGTGGCCTACCGCGTCTCCGGCGAGGCGGTGGCGGGGCTTTTCGCGCTCTTCCTGCTCTATGCGGCCTTCAGTGTGGCGCTGGGCGGGAGGCATGAGCGGGCTTCGGGGGACTCGGGCACGGAGGCCCGAGCGACCGGTACCGCTACAGCCACCAATGGCGCAGCGGCCACCAATGGCGACGCAGCGATTCGTAGGTCGTACATCGATCCGGCTACGGGCGGCGAGGTGTTCTACCGCGTCCGCAACCTGAACCTGGGGCGGCTGGCGGGGTTGGCGGCGGGCGTGATTTCGGCGCTGCTGGGCGTGGGAGGCGGCATCGTCATGGTTCCGGCCATGGCCGGGCGCATGGAGCTGCCCATCCGCGTCGCCACGGCCACCAGCACCTTCATGATCGGCATCACGGCGGCCGCCACGGCGGTGCCCTACCTGGCCCACGGCGAGGTGAACCCGCGCATCGCGGCGATCTGCACGCTGGGCGTCATGGCTGGCGCGCGGTTGGGCTCGCTGGCCGCCGGGAAGATCGACGCCAAGCGGCTCCGATGGCTCTTCGGGCTGGTGCTGCTCTACACGGCGGGGCGCATGGCCCTGCGGGCGGGCCTGCGCCTCTGGTAGGTGCGGGGCCGCGTCAGTCGCGGCGCAGCACGGCGGCGTGGCTCATGGGGATATCGACAATGTCGACCCAGTAGAGCCCCGTGGACTCGGCCAGCCGGACGGTCTCGGTGAACTTTGGCTTGTGGACATGGAAGGTGGGCTCGGCAAGCAGCAGCCGCCCGCCGGGCCGCAACGCGGCGGTGATCTGTTCCAGGGCGCCCTTGGGGTCGCGCATCTCGTGCAGCACCGCGAATGCCAGCACGAAGTCGAGGCCCTCGTCGAGCGTCAAGTCGGTCGCCGACGCCAAGCGGAAGTCGATGCGTTCCGCCATGCCCACCCGGCGCGCGGCCGCCTTGGCGCGGTTCAACATCCCCTGTTGCACATCCACGGCGATGACGCGCCCGCCCTCGCCCGCCAGGTGCGCCATGGGCCCCGTAAAGAAGCCGGGCCCGCAGCCCACGTCGGCCACGGTGGCCCCCTCCTGAACGAAGGGGCCCACGATGCGGAAGGGGTCCTGGCCGCGGTGCCGGAGGCCGCACGTCAGGAGCAGGCTGAGCCACGGCGGGCAGATGCCGGGCAAGTCAGGCTCCCTCGCCGGCCGGCGCGTACCAGACTTCCTTCAACGCCAGCGCGGCGGGCTTGGGCTGCCCCTCGAAGTCGATGATGCTGGTGTTGGTGGGGCACGGGAAGCAGTCGTGACCGGTCCAGAGCATGACGCCGCCGCACTTCGGGAAGCGCCGCTTGCAGGCCGAGACGGCGACGCGCAGGGCGTCGGCCTGCCGTTGGCGGCTCCAATCGACGTACTCCTCAAGCGTCTCGGGCTGGCGGCCCTTCTCGGCGGCGAACTGGGCGTTCTCGATCCACCAGGTTACCGGGCGCCGCCAGAAGAGGTTGGCCGCGCTCACGGGCATGGGCTCCAGCTCGCCCGCGTAGCGGCGGATCAGGGCGGCCGAGGCGCATCCCGGCGCGCCGGTCTCGGAGCGGAAGAGGGCGTCGTCGTTGCCGAAGTAGACCGCCCAGTCCGTCAGGTCGTCCCAGGGCTTCCAGGGCCCGTGCACATCCCAGTGGACGCCCTTGCCGAAATCCTTGGCGTCGGCGGTGAAGCGCGGGCCGGTGGAGGTGGTCGTCAGGAAGCGGCGGCCGGGGTCGTCCTGCTCCACCACGGCTCGAAGCGCGGCGGGCATGGGGTGGCTCGGCTCCAGCGGCGAGCCGTAGCCCTCGGGCGCCACGCGCTGCAGTTCGTTGCCGCCGCACCAGAGGAGCAGCGACGGGTGGTGCCGCCGCCGGGCGATGAAGGAGCGCAGCGTCTCGGCCATCTGCGCCACGAGCAGCGGCTCATCCGGCGGGATGCTCTCGAGACCCGACGAGGAGAGCGGCACATCCTGCCAGACGAGGATGCCCATCTCGTCGCAGAGGTCGTAGAGCCACGTCTTCTCCAGGTAGCCGACGCCGTTGATTCGGAAGATGTTGACGCCTAGCTCGCGGTAGAGGCTGAGGAACGCGCGGTAGCGCTCCTCGGTGAGGTCGGCGAAGTTGGGCAGCAGAGGCGCGAAGTTGACCCCTTGCAGGAACGTGGGCCTGCCGTTGATAACGCAAATCCAGGGGTCGGCTCCGACCGGGGCGTCGTCACACTGGCGCCACTCCACGGAGCGGAAGCCCACGCGGCGCTCCGCGGCATCGGCCCGGGCGCCGTCAGGCGTGGTAAGCGTGCATCGAACGGTGTAGAGCGGCTGGTCGCCGGCCAGGTTGGGCCACCAGAGGCGCACGGGCAGCCCGTCCCAGGCGACGCCCGCCGTGTTGAAGGCGGCGGCGGAGAGGTCGGCGCGGCGGATCGGAGTATCGCCCTCCATCAGTTCGACGGTGACGCCTGAGCCCTCCGGAGCGGCCACGAGGCCCCGTGCGCGGAGGATGCCCGTTCCCGCGGCGGCATCGGCGTCGCCCACAGCGGTGAAGCT
>JAPLCQ010000129.1 GCA_026392115.1 Armatimonadota bacterium
CTGCCCCGATACGTTCGGCCACGCAGGCAACCTGCCGCAACTGGCGGTGCAGGGCGGCGTTGGAGCGCAGGATGCCGTCGGTATAGGCCGCAACGGTGCTGCAGTAGGCGTTGGGCATGAGCCGGTTGGGGCCGAATCGGCGCAGGGCCTGCAGGTTCTGGCGCGCCGGCCCACCGCCATGGTCGCCGATGCCGTGAAAGTGGAGCCCCTCGGGCAGGCCGGATCGGATGGCGCGGATAGCCGCATCAGCCACGTCGCGGGGGTAAATCTCGCCGTTGTACGAGCCGGTGGAGATCGCCAGGACGCGGGTGCCGTCGTCGCCCTCCCACCAGTAGGCGGGCCACTGCGTGTAGCCGCCGGGGTTGGCGCGGTGGTGGTAGTAGCTCATGGCGCCGCCCTGCACCGCCAGTTGCGGCAGGTTGCCTGCGTGGCCGAACGTATCGGGGCAGTGGAACGCTCGCGGGTGGTAGCAGAGCACATCGCGGGAGTAGCCCACGGCCTCCAGAATCTGCCGGACCTGCCCCTCGCCGGAAGCCATGTTCACGTCGCCCTCGACCCACTGGAGCGTCATGGGCTCCCAGCGGCCTGCGACAATGTGCTGCAGCACCTTCTCGAAGAGCGCGGGCTCTAGCTCCCGAATGACCTCGTAGGTTGCCGGCTGGCTGTGCGAGAAGGTGAGCTCCGGGAACTCGTCCATGAGGTTCAGCACGCTGCGGAAGTCGCGCTTGATGACTTCCACCGTGTCCGGCATGGTCCACATCCAGTTCATGTCGATATGGCTGTGGCCGACCAGGTGGACCGGGATCGACTTCGCGCGATGGGCGAAGGGCGCCAGGGCGGCCTCCACGGCGGCGCACATGGCCGCGACGTCGCCGCCGCCATGCGGGACGACGGCGGGCACGGCCGACGCGGCGGCGGCAAGTGCGACCTCATCGCCGGACGAGGCGCAGAGGGCCTGCGCCAGGGCGATTTGGGCCCAACAGAGATCCAGGGCCTCGAAGCGGGCGCGGAGGCCCGGCGTGGTCAGCCGGAACTGGAACCAGGGCGTCGTCTGGAAGCCGGGGACGCGGATGTGCAGCTCCATGGGGCCGTTGGCTCCGGCCTTCAGCTCCGGCGTCACCACGAAGAGGGCCGGACCGGACGCCACGGGCGCCATATGGTCAGAGAAGATGGGCTCGCCCGCCACGGTGATGTCGGCCGGATAGAGCGAGAAGAGGACGCCCTCCAGCGCGTCTCCGGTCAGCGTAACGCCCAGCGCCTCGCCCGGTACCTCCAGGTCGGTGCGGAGGACGACATCCTGCCCCGAGACGATCTGGAGGCCGGGCATGCCGCCGTTACCGTGCTGCTCCACCACGTCGGCGCCGGGACCGCTTACTTTGGCCCATCGCACCATCGGGAAACCGTTGAGGACCGTGTCCGCCGCGGCGCGCAGTCTTCCAAGCGCCGGGGCTACGTCTGTTATCGCCATGTGGAGCACTCCCTTGTTCGTGTAAGCTCGGCCGCAGGCGACGCCGACGGCGCTGTTCGCCGTTAGAGTTCGTCCAACGCTGCCCTGTTTCCTCTGCAATTGCACCACCGGACCCCGGTCTCCCGGCTCGTGCGGCCTCCTCCGTTGACTTGCGGAACGATACCGCCGTATAATCCGGTATCCAATCCGTGCAGCTGCGGCCGACCGCGGCGCCCGATTGTGGGAGGATCAACGCCAACTATGTCGCGTACCATGACCATCGGCAGCCTGCTGGTGCTGATTCTGGGCCTCGTGGCCGTCTCCTTCGCCATCCAGAAGACGATGACGCCCGAGAAGCCGCAGCCGCCGGACCCCAGGAAGATGGCTGCAGCGCAGAAGGCCCAGATGGAAGCCCAGACGAAGATGCGGATGCAGGCTGCCCAGGAGCAGCAGACGAAGATCAAGGAAGCGCTGACGGCCAGGCCCAAGCCGCAGGTTCCGAACCCGCCCAAGGTCTCTCCGGGCGCCGGCGGCGGCCACATGGACATCGCGTCGGACTGGTTCAAGAAGCGCTCCGACGGCGCGTCCGGTATTGACCAGGCCGCCAAGGAAGCCGCCGCCGAGGCGGCCAAGCCTCCGGTCAAGATGCAGGCCCCTGGGAACCTCACCCTTCCGGGTGGAGCTCCACGGGTCAAGGAGTAGTCTCAGTTCACGGGCCGGGTCCACTGTTGGTCCCGGCCCGCACCACGGGCAACGGCGGTCGCCGCCGCCCGCGGAAGGAGGGGCGCGTGCAGCGACTGCGAGGCGTTCCATGCGTACCCGGCATCGCGCTCGGCGCCGCCGTCTGCGTGCGCGACGGATTGGTGCCCGCCGATCCTCCTCCGGGCCTCCTCCAGGGCTTCCGGCGCAGTTCGGCCGGCGAGCCCTCAACCACCTTTGACGTGATCCTCGTCCTGCCCGCCGCCGAGCCCACCGTTCGCGACTTCCCGGACTGGCTGCGCCTCGTGGGCGTCGTCAGCGAGAACGTGGACCGCCCCATCGGCCGACCCTGGGTGCCCATGGTGCTGGGCGCGACCGGAGCCGGAGAGACCATCGACGATACCAGCCTCATGCTGGTGGACGGCACCCGCGGCGTTGTGGTGGTGGATCCCACCGCCGAGACCGTGGCGGCGTTCCAGGCCGACCATGAGCGGATCGCCCCGCGCAAGCGCTACTACATCGACCGCATCCATCAGCCCGCACGGACCCTGGACAACCGCACCGTCCGCGTCTCCGGCCTCGCCTGGTCGGTGGAGGACGTGGCGCCCGCCATCGATGCCGGCGCAGATGCCGTCTGCCTGATGTCCGGCCTGAGCCTGCTCCACTCGGGCGAGGACGCGCACTACCAGTCCGGCGACATATCCGCCATCCTGTCGGACATGCCCGGCAAGCCGCTGACCATTGTTGCCGACCCGGCCGCCCCGGACATGGCGGTGCTGCTGGAGTGGGCCGCCAAGTCCGACATCACGCTGGTGGCTTCCGGCGATCAGGAGACGATGCCCGCCCGGGAGGCCCTTTCGCGACTGACCCCGGCGCAGGAGGCCTGCATGGCGGACTGCCGTCCCTGCGGCGAGGTGCGCATCGGTTGCCTTGCCCAGCCCGGCATGCCGGCGCCGCCGGACCTCGTCATGGGCCGCGCGGCGCGCGTGCTGGTTGACCCCGGCCCCGGCGCCGCGATCACGCATCCCGACTTCGTCTCCTGGCTGGGCCAACTCGTACGGACGGCCAACGCCATGCTGGTGCCCGTGGAGTTGATGCTGCACGGCGACACCGGCGCGGGCATCGATGTGGCGGTATCCCAGCGCGTGGCCGGGATCGTCGCATCGCCGGCCTCCGTGGAGGCCGCCAAGGCCCGGATCGGCCAGATCGATACCGAGGAGTGCCGAGCCCGCCTGGCCGAGGTCTGAAACAAGCCATGGACCACAGCAGGTCCGCCGCCTACATGGAGGTTGCGCCCGTGCGCCTTGCCCTGATGCTCTCGCTCATCTTCGCCGCCATGGGACCGGCCCATCGAGCGGCGGGCGCGCCGGTTCCGACGGGCCCTGCGCCGGGGCCGAAGGAGGCTTCAATGGCACAGACACCAGACACCAGCAAACTGCCGCGAGGCTCAGAACCGCAGCCGGTGAAGGCGCCGCACTTCCCCACCGCGGCCCACGCCGTAGTCTGGCGCAACTGGATGCTGGTACCGGTCTCGCGCATCGCCGCGACCATTGGAGCCACGCCGGCAGAGGTACGCCGCATGGGCCGCGCGATGGGCCTGGCAGGGCCGCCGGCCGTCACATCCGACCAGCAGCGCCGTTCCTATATCACGGTAATCAGGCGAAACTGGCACCTGATGCCCTACGAACAGCTCCTGCAACTGCTCGGATGGACCCAAGAGCATCTGGCGTTCACGCTCCGTGAGGACGATTTCCTATACATCAAGCTCGGCAGCTCCAAGCCCAAGTGCTCACCCGTTTGCTGGGAGCCGACCACCCCCGAGGTCAGGCGGGCGGAAGCGGCCATGGCGGAGAAGATGCGGCGGTGGTTCCCGCGCGGCGTCGGCGCCCCCATCGACCCCCTCTTCGCGTTTGTCGGCAGGCTGGCAGGCAAGACAGCCACCTCCCCCGCCGCTACGGACCGGATGCCACGCTACTGCTACTCCTACTTCGCCCCTTACGGTGATCCGCTACTGGACAGCCAGTGCGATCCCTACCCCGACGGCTACCTGAAGAAGCTGGCGGCCGCGGGCGTTACGGGCGTGTGGCTGCAGGGCGTCCTGCGCAAGCTGGCTCCGTTCCCGTGGGATGCCAAGGAGAGCGAGCACTGGCAGGAGCGCCTGGAGGGCCTCAAACGGCTCGTTAGGCGCGCGCACCGCCACGGCATCGGCGTGTACCTCTACATGAACGAGCCGCGGGCCATGCCCGAGAGCTTCTTCGACACGCATAAGGAACTGCGCGGCGTTCCTGAGGGCGACCACGCCACTCTCTGCGTTAGCGCCGAACCCGTCAGCCGTTACATCTCCGACTCCATCGAGACCATCTGCCGTGCCGCGCCCGAGCTATCGGGCATCTTCACGATCACCGCTTCGGAGAACCTGACCAACTGCTGGTCGCACGGGGGCGGCGCGGCCTGCCCGCGGTGCTCCAAGCTCGGCCCCGCGCCCGTCATCGCCGCCGTGGCGCAGGCGATCGCCAAGGGCATCGGCGCGGCCGGAACCCACACCAAGCTCATCAGTTGGGACTGGGGCTGGCCTGAGGAGAAGTGTGCCGAGATCACGCGGTTGCTGCCCGAAGGCTGCGCCCAGATGAGCGTCAGCGAGTGGTCCATGCCCATCGTCCGCGGCGGAGTGGCAAGCGAGGTCGGCGAGTACAGCCTGGGCGTGGTCGGCCCCGGGCCAAGGGCCAAGCGGAACTGGGCCGAGGCGCGCGGCCGCGGCCTTGATGTCTTCGCCAAGATTCAGGCGGCCAACAGCTGGGAGATGTCAGCCGTGCCCTACACGCCCACGGTGCGCACGGCGGCGCGGCACGCGGCGTCGCTGGTGCAGTCGGGCGTCGGCGGCATCATGCTGGGCTGGACGCTGGGAGGCTATCCGTCGCCGAACCTCCACGCCGTGGCGCTGGCGTCGGCCTACGCCCGCGAGCCGGGCGCGACAGTGGACGCCGCGGCGGACAAGGCGATCCGCGAAGTGGCCGCGGAGCTCTTCGGTCCGCGCCTGGCCGAGGCCGGGGCAGCGGCCTGGGGCGCCGCCTCGGACGCCATGGCGCAATTCCCGTTCCACATCGGCACCGCCTACAGCGGGCCGCAACACGGGGGGCCGGCCAACCTGCTCTGGCTGGAGCGAACCGGCTATTCCGCCACCATGGTCGGCTTTGCCTACGACGACCTGACGAGCTGGAGGTCGATCTACCCGCCTGAAGTCTTCGCGCACCAGATGGAGCTCTCGGCTGAGGGCTTCGCCAGGGCATCCGAATCGCTACATGCCGCCGCCCAGGAGCCGGGACTCAACCCGAAACACCTGGCGGCCGCGCTTGACGAGGCGCAGATCATGGAGGCCTGCTCCATCCACCTGCGAAGTTCGGCGAACCAGGCGCGCTTCGTGATGGCCCGCGATGCCGCCGGCGCAGGCGGACCGGGGGCGAAACAGGCCCGTTCGGCCATGCGAGACCTTCTGGAGGCTGAACGCGACCTGGCGGTACGGCTGGCCAAGCTGCAGGGCATCGACAGCCGGCTGGGCTTCGAGGCCTCGAACCACTACTACTATGTGGGGACGGACCTGGCCGAGAAGGTGCTGAACTGCGAGGACCTGCTCGCGCGCCTGACGCCGTAGCCCGGCTCCCGGGCTAGTCCTCGATCACGTCAACCTTGATGCCGATGCTCCGGATGATGGCGGCGGCGCGTTCGCACTCGTCCTGGCGCCCGTGGTGGACCACCGACTTTCCGAGGTTGTGGATCTCCCAGGTCTCGATCTCGGCCTGCTCTTCGGTGCATCCCGTCGCCCTGCGCAGGACCGAGATGACCTCGTCCCACGTGTTGACGTCGTTGTTGTAGACGACCACCACCCACCCGCCGACACCCGTGTCAGGGCCCTGAACCTCGGTCTCATCGATCAGCTGAACACTCATGCCGTCCTCCTGAACTTGCACTCCCGACATTGGCTACGGACCATGACGGTGGCGATTCTACCCCTAACGACCGCGGCCGCCGATGCTACTTGCGCGGTCGCAAGGACGCCTGGACGGCGCCCCAGCGCTCCCGCATCTGCGGTCCGTCGATGATCGGCTCCCAGCCAAGCCGCAGGTAGCAGGCGATGGCCGGGAGGCGCCAGTCGTCGGTCAACAGGTAGATATCGCGATAGCCGCGCTGGACGAGCAGGCGTGTCACCGCAGCCGTGATGGCGCGCCCCAGGCCGCGGCCCGAGTGCAGCGGGTCGGCGGCAACCCAGTCCAACGCGCCACCGTTGGGGTGGCTCACGGTGGGCGCATGGCTTCCGAAGGCGGTGGCGACGACGGCGCCTGTGGGCTCATGCTCAATCACGAAGAAGCCGCCCGGTAGAGCGCTCTGCACACGGTTCAGCGCGGCCTCCGGGGAGACGTGGTCAAACCCGGCCCGCGCCATGAGCGCACCATAGGCATCCTCCTCGCCGGGCCGAATCAGCCGCAGGATGTAGCCCGGCGGCACGGAGGGCTCGGGCGGCGAGGCCAGGCGCCACTCCGGGTAGCGCATCCGCAGCTGTGGCGTCGCGACTCCCTCACCGAGCCACGAACGCGAGTCGGGCACGGAGAGCCACGCGGAGCCCTGCGCGATGGACGCCTGGCTGACGAGCCCCGGTACCGTCATGTCCATGGCCTCGTGGATGCCCACCTCGGGCGGGCGGGCGTCACGGATAGCCTCCACGAAATCGGCCAGCGTGTAGTAGTCACCGCCTCCATGGCCCGCCTTGCTCGCCTGCTCCTGCGCCACGAGCCAGGCCGTCGGGTAGTGATCGGGGGCCACGGCGGCCAGGTCGGTCCAGTCTCGGTCGCCACACACGGAGCGGAGCCAGACTCGGTCGCGCTCACCTGCGGACCGCGCGGACTCGTAGGCGCCGTCCATGCCCTGCAACTGGTAGTTCGTCATGGCGTGCGGACGGTCCGAGAGCATGTCCAGCCGCAGCTTGGCGAGTCCACCCGAGCGCATGCGGCAGAGCGTGACCGTGCTGGCCTGGTTCTCGTAAACGTCGCCGCGCGGGTCCCGGTGCCAGCGGCCGGAGCCCGCGCAGGAGACGGTCTCCACGCGGTCGCCGGGCAGCCATTGCAGGATCGGGCCCAGGCTGTGGGTGGGATACGTGTTGCCGTCGATGCCGGTCTGCCAGCGCCGCCGCCAGGGCGTGATCTCGTTCAGCTGCTTCAGTTCGTGCAGGTACTCGCCCTCGGCGTAGTAGACCTGGCCGAAGAGACCTTCCCGAACCATGGCGCGGATCGCCACGTTCTGGGGCGAATAGAGGTAGTTCTCCGCCATGGCGTAGACCGCTCGAGAGCGCCCCGCGGCCAGCGTGAGGGCGCGGCACTCGTCGAGAGAGACGGCGGCGGGCACTTCGGATAGGACGTGCACCCCGGCTTCCAGCGCCTGGATGGCCTGGGGAGCATGGCAGGGCATTGGCGTGGCGATCACAACGGCGTCGACAACCGATGCGGCCAGCATCTCGCCGAGGTCCGTGAACGGGGCCACGCCGTACTCCTGAGCGACCCGTGGCAGGTCGGCCTCGTTCGTGTCGCAGAACGCCGTTACCTCCACGCCCGCCAACGCCCGGCAGACGGCGCTGAAGCTCCCGCCGCGCCCGCAGGCGCCCACCACACCCAGCCGCAATCCCATTCGCACATACCTCTCACCCGGCCCCGTCGCCGCACCGTCGTGACGGGCGCGGACCGGGCACGATATAGGGTTCTTGTGATATACTAGTGTCAACGGCAGAGGAGGCCGAACCAGATGCCCGAAACGGACATCGCCCTCATCGATATGAGCGTCCTGGAGCAGGTCGCGCCCATCATCCGCAATGCCGCCCATCCTCTTCGGCTCCGCATCCTCGATTTCCTGCGCCAGAGCGACGGGCCACGCAACGTTACCAATATCGTGGAGGCCTGCGAGTCGGGACAGGCATTCGTGAGCCAGCAACTGCGCATCCTCAAGGACCAGGGCATCTTGGAGTGCAGGCGTACGGGCTCATTCGTCTACTACCAGGTCGCCAACCCGGCGATCTTCCACCTGATCGACTGTATCCGGTCGCAGCAACGCTGCGGCTAATCGCCGGACCTGAGAGAGGGGTGACGGCATGTCTTCGAAGCGGGTTGTGATCATCGGCGGCGTGGCCGGGGGCGCGAGCGCAGCCGCAAGGCTCCGTCGTCTATCCGAGGCCGTCGAGATCGTCATGCTGGAACGGGGCCCCTACGTCTCGTTCGCGAACTGCGGCCTGCCCTACCACGTCGGCGGCGAGATACCGGACCGCGAGGACCTGCTGGTCCAGACGCCGGCGGGCCTGAAGGCGCGATTCAACATCGATGTGCGGGTGAATACCGAGGCGGTGCGGATCGACCGTGAGCGACGCGTCATCGCCGTAATTGATCGCATCACCGGCGCATCCGAAGGGCTGGCCTACGACCACGTGGTGCTGGCGCCCGGCGCCGCCACGCTCGTGCCGCCCATCCCCGGCATCGATCGGCCCGGCCACTTTGCCATGCGCACGGTTCCCGATGCCGAGGCCGTCGCCGCGCACTGCGACGGGCGCCCCGGCGGGCGCGCCGTGGTGGTGGGAGGCGGCTACATCGGCCTGGAGATGGCCGAGCAGCTGCACAGGCGCGGCATGCGCGTCGCCGTCGTGGAAGCGTTGCCGCAGGTGATGGCCATGCTGGACATGGATATGGCGGCGCGCCTCCACGCCGAAATCCGAGCCAACGGCGTTGACCTCCATCTGGGCGACGGCGTGGCCGCGTTCGAGGAGCCGGGTCCCGACGAAGCGTGCGCCGCTTCGGTGGTGGTCCTGAAGGGCGGCGCGCGCCTGCCTGCCGACCTCGTGATCCTGGGCATGGGCGTTCGCCCGGACGTTGCCATGGCTCGCGAGGCGGGCCTGGAGATCGGCGCGCTGGGCGGCATTCGCGTGGACGAGCAGATGCGAACCAGCGACCCGGACATCCTGGCCGTAGGTGACGCCGTCGAGGTGCGCCACGGGGTCACCGGCGCCTGGTCACTGCTTCCGCTGGCCGGTCCCGCCAATCGACAGGGACGCATCGCCGCCGACGTCATCGCCGGACGGAGCTCGAAATACAAGGCGTCATGGGGTACCGGCATCGTCCGCGTCTTCGGGCTCACCGCCGCCGCCAC
>JAPLCQ010000052.1 GCA_026392115.1 Armatimonadota bacterium
GCCGCTACCGCCGCCCGCGTGTTCCAGTACCTGGACGCAGTTGTTGTAGATGAGCTCCACAGCTTCATCGGCGCAGAGCGAGGCCGCCAACTGCAATCGCTGATGGCACGGATCGATACCCTCCTGGCACGGCGTGTTCGGCGCATAGCCCTGAGCGCAACGCTGGGTGATATGCGTCTCGCGGCTCAGTACCTTCGGCCGGGGGCACAGGAACTCCCAAGGGTCATCCACTCAAGCGAGGAAGGGCCGGAGGTGTTACTGCAGGTTCGCGCGTACCGCGCCGCGCCGCCTCGAGAGCTGGGCGCTTCCGGTTCAGGAAAGAGTGATACCGATGCCATTGATGACAATGCGCCCGCACAGGCGATCGCCTCTCACATCTTCTCGACCCTGAGGCTTACGGCAAGCTTGGTGTTCGCGAACCGGAGGCACGATGTCGAGTACTACGCCGACACCCTGAGAGAGATGTGCGAGGCCGAGCGTGTTCCGAACAGCTTCGTCCCTCACCATGGCAACCTGTCGCGGGACCTCAGAGAAGACGCCGAGGAACGCCTTCGGGCCGGAAGCGGCGAGTCGGACCTAGGCCCACCGACAACAGTCGTCTGCACATCCACCCTCGAGCTCGGGATAGACGTCGGGGCTATCTCTCAGGTCGCGCAGATCGGTGTCCCTCACTCGGTGGCCAGCATGCGCCAACGCCTCGGCCGCTCGGGTCGCCGTGGCCAACCTGCCGTAATGCGGATGTACATAACCGAAGCAGATCTGACAACGAGCTCGCCGCTCATGGATCGCCTCCGGCCGGGGCTCGTACAGACCATCGCTAGCGTTAACCTGCTGCTAGACAACTGGTGCGAGCCGCCGTGCGATTCGGCACTGCACCTATCTACCCTGGTGCAGCAGGCGCTGTCGCTACTGGCCGAATACGGGGCACTGACCGCCATTGACCTCCACCGGCTCCTGTGTGAGGCCGGGCCATTCCGCAATGTCTCTGCCCCCACATTTGCGGCCTTCCTCAGGTCTCTGGCGCAGAACGAGCTCATCAAGCAGTGCCACGACAGCACAATCGTACTCGACCTGCGGGGCGAGAAGCTGGTAAGCCACTACTCCTTCTACTCGGCGTTCAGCACACCTGACGAGTACCGGCTGTTCACGAGCGGTAAGCTTCTCGGTACACTACCCATCGCTGAGCCACAGATGCCGGGATCCTATATGGTGTATGCAGGCAGGCGATGGCATGTGGTCGCGGTTGATGAGGAGCACCATGTCATCGACCTGACGCCGGCTGGCGGCGGCCGGGTACCCCGGTTCGCTGGTTCCGGATCCTGGGTCGATGGGCGGGTGCGCGAAGCCATGCGCCTGGTCTACTTGGGCGGCGATGAGCCGCGCTACCTAAACGGACCTGCACGCACGTTATTGACCGAGGGGCGCGCGAACTTCGTGCGGTCCGACCTCGGCGGGTGCTCGGTCGTACCGGACGGTACCAATACCATTGTGTTCCCGTGGGCCAGCGACCGGATTGGCACCACGATCAGATTGCTGCTGGTAGCGCAGGGGCCGCAGGTGACGGGTGACGGGTTCGCTCTGACTGTCCATGACACGGTCCCGGCCAAGGTCACAGAGCACTTGATATCCATCGCCGACGCTGCCCCACTCGATCCTGCTGCCCTCGTGGCGGCTGTGGAAAACAAGATGTGCGAGAAGCATGATCGGTACCTTTCGGAGGAACTCCTCCAGTTGGACTACTCGTCCCGCTTCGTCGATGTTCCGGCCGCGTTGGCTACAATCAGAGGCCTTCTCGTACCGGGATCGGGCGGCTGTGCGTCTCCACACGTCGGTCCGCCTCAAGCCGCTACGCGCACTGTGGGGTAACCTGCAATGCAGTCCGAATGACCGGTTGGAGAGGTGCCGAGATGAGCGTTGCGCGTGTGAACCGACGTGAGTTGCTTGGCGCGGGGCTGGCCGTGGCGTCGATGCCGGCGGCCGCCGGTGTGGCCCCGTCTGAGCCCCCCCCGCCCGCCGGACCGTGGCATGGCCTGCGGATCGGCGTGGCCAGCTACACGTTCCGGAGCTTCGGGCTCGACGCTCTGATCGCGGGGACCAAGCGGGTGGGGCTGGACTGCGTCTCGCTGAAGGAGATGCACCTGCCGCTGAAGAGCGCGCCCGAGCAGCGCAAGGCCGTTGCCTCCAGGCTGCGGGATGCGGGCGTCGAGCCGCTGAGTTGCGGGGTCATCTACCTGCCGAACGACGAGCCGGGCATCCGCAACGCCTTCGAGTACACCCGCGATCTGGGCTCGCCCGTTATGGTCTGCAGCTTCGACCCGGCCATCGTGGGCGTGCTGGACCGCTACGTGGCGGAGTTCGATCTCCGGCTGGCCATCCACAACCACGGCCCCGGCGACAAGCGCTTCTCCACGCCGGACGTGGTCTGGGAGACCATCCAGAACCACGATAAGCGCATCGGCTTCTGCATCGACGTGGGCCACACGCTTCGCGCGGGCGTTGATCCGGCAAAGGCCATACTCAAGCACCGCGAGCGGCTCTACGACGTGCACCTGAAGGACGTGGACCGCGCCGAAGCCAAGGGCGGCACGCTGGAGGCCGGCCGCGGCGTGTTGGACCTGAAGGCCGTGCTGGCCGCGCTGGTGAGGATCGGCTTCCGGGGCATGGCCGACTTCGAGTACGAGAAGGACGGCGCCGACCCGCTGCCGGGCCTGGCCGAGAGCGTGGGCTACTGCAAAGGCCTGATGGCCGGGCTGAAGTAGGGCCTCCGAGCCGCTCGCGCCGCCACTGTCAATAACGTCAATACGGTCAATAACGTCAAAGCCTTTCAGTGACCTGATTGACCTGATTGACCCAATTGCCAATGGGTCTCGGCGGGGCTGTCCGCCCAAGCAGGACACTCGCCACCCGGAGCCGAACTACGTTCGCGCCGGCGGGTGTCGCCCATCTGCTTGCCGGCCATGGAGGGGAACCTTGCTCCGGAACACGTCCTTGCGGCTCGCAGCCGCTTGCGCCTTGCTCTCCCTGGGTGCGTGCGCCGTTGCTGCTCCGGCCGCGCCGCCCATCGCGCTCCGGTACGGCCAGGTGGAACTGGACGCCGACCGGCAGTCCGGCGCGCTGCTCCGGGTCGCCTTCACGGGCCGCGAAGTGACGCTCACGGCGCCTTCCGGCGCGGCGGAGAACTACCGCCTGCTGCTGCTGCAGCCTGACGGCTCCATGGCCACGATCCTGGGCAAGGAGCAGCGGATCACGGGCTCGACGGTGAACCGGGGCACGCTCACCCTCCGGTGGGATGGTCCCCTGAAGGACACCGCGGGCGCGGAGCACAAGGTCGCGGTGCGGATGACGGCGCGGGCCGCCGGCGCCGGGCTGACCTTCGGGCTCCACCTGGAGAACGGCACGAGCGGCAAGGTGCAGGAGGTCTCCTACCCCTACCTGGGAGGCATCACCGGGTTCGGCGCGGCGGACGGCAAGCCCTCCGACGCCACGATCTGGGCGCCCACGTCGACCCCCACCGAACGCCCGCTGCTTCCCACGGCGGGAGGCGCCGGGTTCGCCTATCCGGGCCAGCTCAACATGGGCTTCGCCTGCCTCCAGAGCAGGACCGCGGGCCAGACGCTCTATATGGGTATGCACGACCAGGTGGCCCGGTACAAGGGCTTCCGGCTGAGCGAGATCGGCGGCGACCTGGCGGCCTCGGTGCAGCACACGCCCTTCGTGCCGCCGGGCGGTTCGTTCGACGGCTCGCCGGTCATGTTCCAGGTGGTCAAGGGCGACTGGCTGGCGGCCTCCCGCCTCTACCGCGAGTTCTTCCAGGGCGCGTTCGGCATCGTGCAGCCGTCGGAGGACTGGATACGGCGGCAGTCCTTCTTCGTCATGACCATGTTCATGATGCCCGAGGGCACCATCGGCTACACCTTCAAGGATATCCCGCGCTGGGCGCTGGCCGCCAAGAAGGCCGGACTGGGCGCCGTGCAGGTCAGCGGGTGGCAGATGGGCGGCCACGACAACGGCTACCCGCTCTACGAGCCCGATCCGAGGCTGGGCACATGGGAGGAGCTGGCGGCGGGCATCCGCTACTGCCACAAGCTGGGGCTGAAGGTCTACTTCTTCGCCAACTACCAGCCGATGATGGTGGAGATGGAGCGCTACAAGACCGAGTGGAGCAAGTACCGCGAGATGGCCCCGGGCGGCGGCTTCACCTGGATGGCCGGGTGGGGCATGGGCACCGTCTGGGCGAGGGCCGGGCACCCGAAGCTGATGACCTGGGCCAACCTCGCCTTCCCGCAGTTCCGCAAGGTGATCGTCGACTATTTCGCGCGGCTGGCCTCCATCGGCGCCGACGGAGTACACGTCGACAAGATGTTCCCTTCGGGCATCGACTACAACCCCGACAGCCCGCTGAGCCCCGACAGCGCCACCTGGGAGGGGGCCGTCACGCTGAGCAAGGAGATCATGGCCGCCTGCCGCAAGCTGAACCCGGACTGGTGCATGTCGTTCGAGTGCAACTGGGATCGCATGCTCCAGTTCGGCGGCGCCACCTGGTGGGTCGGCAACCAGCTCGTCACGCGGAAGGTCTTCCCCGAGCATGTGGAGACCACGAGCATCACGCAGGCCTACGACACCCTGGGCGTCAACAACCTGGTGCGCGACGGCCACGTGGTGATGCTGGCCCCCATGAGCTTCGGCAGGGGCCTCGACTGGGCGCCGGTGCAGGGCCTCGCCGGCTACGTGCGGCAGGTGAAGTTAATCCGCGACCAACTGGCCGACGCCGTCTTCTACGGCCGATCGATGGGGCAGGAGCCGGTGAAGCTGGAGGGCGGGCCGCCGGACGGCGTGGCCTACAACGTCTGGGTGGACCGCCGCACGGGCCGGCGGGTCTGCGTCCTGACCAACAGCCGCATGGAGCTGCGCACGCTCACCTTCCCGGGCTTCGCCGGCGCCGCGTCGGGCCGCGTTCGGCTCCATGTGCCGGGCCGCAAGGCGCAGACGCTGGAGCTGCCCGCCGCCGTCACGCTGCCCGCCGAGCGGGTCGTCTTCGTCGAGGAAGTGGGAGGCAAGCCATGAGGCCAGCGGCGGCGGTGACGGCCCTTCTGGCGGCGTGCCTCTGGCCGGGAGCGGCATGGGCGCAGGGCATTGAGAACGGCGGGTTCGAGACCGGGGGATTTGCCGGATGGACGGCCGACCCCAACTGGGTGGTGGTGGACAACACCTGCGGCTACTACTCGGGCTGGGCCGGAAAGAGCTGGGCATGGAGCGGCGGCAAGGGCGAGCCGGCCTTGGGCGTGCTCAAGTCGAAGCCCTTCACCCTGGATAAGGACGCCGTGCGGCTTCTCATCTCGGGCTGGAGCTCCATCCACGGCACCGGTCAGCCCCGCCGCTGGAACCATGTCTCCCTGAAGCTGGCCGACGGAACGGAGATCGACCGCGTCTACGCGCCCGACACCACCGTCTTCGTGCCCGCCTACCTCGACGGCTCCAAACACAAGGGCAAGAGCGTCTACGTGGAGGCTGTGGACGACGCCGAGATGGCCACCTACTCCATGCTCTGCATCGACGACGTGCGCACCGCCGACTTCCCGGCCGACTTCGTGCAGCCCGTGCGCCGGGCGGGGCGCTTCGACCCGCGCAAGAGCCTGCGCCTGGAGGACGAGGCCCTGGCCATCGAAGCGGACCGCGCCAACGGCTCCATCACGCGCATCATGGACAAGGCGACGGGCCTCGACCTGATCCTGGAGCCGAGGCTGGCGGGCAGCTTCCGGTTCGCGCTGCCGATCCCCGGCAAGGAGCCCTGGCAGACGCTGGAGGCCAACTGGATCTTCGGCCGCGACCAGAAGCTGAGCGGCGCGGAGGTCCAGGGCCGTAGGCTGACGCTGCGATGGGACGGTCCCCTGCGCAACTACCTCGGCGAGGCCTACGACGCCTCGGCCACAATGACCGTGCAGCTGCGCGACGGCGGCGCGCTTTTCGAGCTGACCGTCGACAACCGAACCAACCTGCCCGTGGGCGAGACCTACTTCCCGGTGCTGGGCGGCATCCAGGGGCTCGGCGCCACGCGCGGCGCCCTGAAGGCCACGGAGATGGTGCGCCCCTCCGGCACGGCGGCCGCGCCAGCCACAACGGCTGCTACCATCTTCAGCGTCTTCAACAACATGTCGCCCTTCGGCGATCAGGGCCCGGAGCAGTACTACGGCTATCCCGAGGCCCAGCCGCAGCCCTGGGTGGCCTTCCACGCCCCCAAAGCCGACCGCAGCGTGCAGGTCGGGGCGCTGGACCCGGCCGACCGCCAGCTCTACGTCAGGCTGGAGCTGGTCCCGTCGTCGGCCGGCACCCCGCGCGACGACGGCAACTGGCCCCGCCCCGCCGAGGTCAAGGGAGCGCCGGTGGGCGTGGAGCTCTCGCTCGTGGACTGCAAGGGCGGCCCTGCGGGGAAGCCGTACAAGGCCGCGCCGGCGCTGCTGAAGTTCCTCGGCGGCGGCGGGCCGGAGCTGCTGAAGGAGTGGGCGAGGAGGCGGCCGTAGGGGGTCGGGGCGCGCGCTACATGATCGGCGCCGAACCAAGGTGTGACATACTGCTGTCGGGGGCCGAGTGGCTGTTAGGCCATACACGCATGGTGGGCATCGATCCTGGGTTTCGTACGCGCGGCCGCCGTCACTCGTGGCGGGCCGGAACCCTAGATCGGCGAGCAGGCGTCATGACGGTGTGGTGCGCCAGTAGCCATGCTCGCCTATGCCTTGGCTGAGTCATGCCGTTTCGACCAGTGCCGTCTCGCGAATCGGTTGGGTTGGTGCAGGGCCGCGCCGTGGGCCGTCCCCGACCCGGAGGGCCATGGTCTGTGGGCGGAGGTAAATAGGTGAACGTAGTCTTGCAGAGATTCACTATAGAGCACCTTCGATCGCTCACCAATATAACGTTAGAGGATCTTGGGCAGTTCAACGTGCTTGTTGGCCCTAACAACAGCGGAAAGACGAGCTTCTTGGAGGCTCTGGAGGTGTTCTGCGATCCCACAAACCCCCTGACCTGGGTTTCAGTGGCCCGGTCACGCGAAACCAGGGGCGTTACGCCCGCCAGACCCGGCGCGTTCTCGACACTGGATGACCTCAAATGGATGTTCCCGCAGCATGATCGTAACCGGGCCGAGGAGCGGTATGACGGTGTCGTCAGCCTTCGCTGTACGGGTACCAGTCCGGTATCGGCAGTTAGTGCCAGACTCCGCGAGATCATGGGAACTCCGGCCCCCGATGAGTTCAACGCATACGCGACCAGCAGGCGCCCGATCCGTGAGGACGATCCTGTACGGCGCGGAATGGAGTTGGAGGTGTCCGGCACATTTGTCCGGCCCGGGAATCTTCCTCTCGACACGCCGCTCGTGTACCGTTTCTGGGAGGATATGCCGTTCGTGTTGCGCGGTGGGACGTCAGGACTGATCCCGGTCCGCGTGGTGGGTCCATTGGCGCATCGAGCCGAGAGGGCGCATGTTCGGGAACTTACCGCCGCCCGGTTCATGGCGCAGAAGGATGAGGTCGTCGCGGCGGCTCGGTCTATCGAGGCAGATGTCGTCGATCTGGAGGTCTGGTCGCCCCGTGGCGATTTGCCGCGTCTCTACGTGAACCACAAGCTGCTCGGGCTGACACCGCTTTCGGCAGAAGGCGATGGGTTCCGCCGGGCCATACTCATCGCTGCGGCTGCAGTGGGCGCCCGAGGCGGACTGCTGCTGATCGACGAGATTGAGGCGGGACTGCACCCACAGGCGCTGCGGGAGGTCTATAGTCTCGCGACGCGGCTATGCCGACGGCACAAGGTCTGTATGATAGCGACGACGCACAGCCTGGAGGCAGTAGACGCGCTGATTGATGCCACCGAGACCGGTACCGGTGGCCTCGTCGTGTACCACCTGCCGCCTGTTCGCGGAGCGGGCGTCGTGCAGCGATTTGCTGGAGACCAGCTTCGCCGGCTCCGCTTCGAGCGCGGGCTGGATCTCAGGTAACCCCTGTGGAGCATAGCTACCTCGTCGTTGAGGGCATCCAGGACGTTGAGTTCTGTGCAAGGCTCCTGCGACCACATGGGTTCTCGCGTGTTGGCCGGTACGCGGACCTTCCCGCTTGTTGGCGGCTGCTGGTGCCAACCTCATTTCCCCACAATGGCGACCTCCTGAGGCGGGTGCCGATGCCGTTGGTTCTCCGGAGCGGAGATCGGTACGTCGGTATCCAGAACGCCTCAGGCATATCCGAAATCCCGGGGCTCATGATCGATTCGCTGAAACTGCTTGGCGCGGTGAGCGCGATTGGCGTTGTGCTTGATGCTGACAGTGATGAATCGGTAATATCACGCTTCGTCCGAGTTCGCGGCGACTTGGCAGCGGGCGGGCTGGCGCTACCCGATCGACCAGGCGCCCTCGCGCCCGGCCCGCCGCGCACCGGCATCTACGTGATGCCGGACAATGAGTCACCCGGAACTCTCGAGACGATCCTGCTCAAGTGCGGCGAAATGGCATATCCTCAGCTCTTCGCCACGGCTCAGACGTATGTTGACTCCGTAGACCGAAGTCTCTTAACAGGATACGACCTGAGGGAGATCGAGAAGCCCGCCGGGCTGGCGAAGGCCGTTGTCGGCTGCATCGGCTCAGTCCTGCGCCCCGGTAGGAGCCTGCAAGTCACCCTGCAGGACAACCGGTGGCTGGAGGGAGATCAGCTTCGCGTCCCCGCAGTTGCCGGTTTTGCGGGGTTCCTGAACCAGCTGCTGGCCCTCCAGTAGCCACGAACCTGATACGGCTACCGGCGCCTCCTGGGCGAACCAGAAAGCCGCGAGTGGAAGCGGGGACGTTACGGGACTCCCGAGCTGTCTGTGCACCGCTCCTACTCCGACCATCAGCCCGATCTGTGGCTGCCGTCCGCCGCCCCGCCGAGCTCAAGGGAGCGGCGGCGGGCCGGAGCTGCTGAAGGAGTGGGCGAGGAGGCGGCCGTAGGGGGTCGGGGCGCGCGCTACATGATCGGCGCCGACCGGCGCAGCGCCGCCTCGACGAACTTCGGATCGGCCTGCGACGCATCAATGACATCGACGCTGATCAGCAGGTCGGACTCCATGAACTCCTCGCGCAGGTCGGCCAGCGCCGGAGCCGAAAGCGGTGCCTGCGTGAGGAGCATGAGGTCGAGGTCGGACCACGTCCGCGCCCCACCCGTGGCGCGGCTCCCGAATGCGACCACCGGCGTTCCCGCCACATGCCGGGCGAGGATCTGACGGACCAGCGCCAGGTCGTTCGCTGCAAGGGCGAGGCTAGGCACCGAATGGCTCCAGGGCGGCCAGGAGGGCCTCCGCGGCCGGCAGGAAGTCGGCGGCCACGCGGTACACCTCGTCGGCCATGACCTCGTTGTACGTGTGCGAGGCGCGGTTCCGAGCATCATGGAAGTCGAACCACGGGGCGGGATCCGGGATCAGCCCATGTTGGGCCGCGGCGCGGAAAAGCTCCCGGCGGGGCGCGCCGTCGATATCGGTCCGGCCGAACTCGTGCAGCAATACCCGGCGAAGCAGCTTCCAGGCGAGTTCATAGGTGTACCCAAACCGCAGGATAGCGGAATCGCGCGAAAACTCGTCCAGTGGCTGCTGAAGCGCACGCTCCAGCGACTGCACGGCGTTCCCGAGGTTGCTCAGCACGAGCGGCATAACTGACCCTCCCGCACCCATCCTACCCGACTGCCATGGCCATTGCCTCTACCCCCGCGCCCGGACCTGCACCACGCCCTGCGCGTCCGTGTCGGCCTTGAGGCGCACCTGGATCGCCGTGGACGCGCCGGGGCCGATGGCCTGCGTTCGGTTCAGCGTGACTGTGTCGGATCCGATGCCGGTGACCACGCCTGATGCCGCGGGGCGCCCCTCAAGGATGGCCTTGGCCTCGACGATGGGTACGGGCACACCGTCGGCGGTCACGAACCGCACGTCGTACTGGCCGGCCTCGGTGACGACGGCGGAGAGGTCCACGGTCGCCTCGGCGCCGCGCCACTGACCGGCCATCTCCCATGCCTCGGGACGGTCGAAGAGCTGGAACTCCCAGAGGGTCGGGCCGGGGCCGGTGTACTTCAAGATGTGGAAGCGGACGTACCGTCCTGTGACGCGCTCGAAGTCGGCCTGCCACGCCGCGCCGATGGTGGAGCCGGTGTGTACGGTGCGCCACGGCTGGTCCGGCGCGCTCCGCGTCTCGATGGTGAAGGCCTGCACCCGGTCCGCGAGTTCCATGATGCGGGCGCGGGCGAACTTGCGCGGGCGGCCCAGGTCGATCTCCACCCAGGGGTCGGGATCGCCGTCGACCGAGCCCCACCTGCTACCCGTGTCACCGTCGACGAGGTACTTCGGCTCGTAGGGTGCGCTGTGGCTCGTCGATGCCGTGGCCGCGCAGCCCTGGCTCAGCGGCGTCTGGTGCGCCTGCGCCAGCCGGTCGTCGACGCGGTGGGCCTGCAGCAGCCGGATCGTCGGCGTGCCGACGGCTTCGGTGATGCGCACGCGGATCCTGTCGACCGTGACGGGCGCGAAGAGGTCGATCTTCCTCCGTCCCACGGCCGTGCCCGATGCCAGCCTCTGCCAGGCGCCGCCGACCCGGCCCTCCACCGTGTAGGCGCGGATGCGGTGGCCGTCGCGGTACTCCTCCCAGAGGTCGACGCAGTTCACCTGCTTCGGCCCGCCGAGATCGAGGGTCGCGGTGCGCCCCCTGACCGACTTGGCCGCTGCCACGGGGCGGCCGAAGTTGCGCTCGATGGCCTGGCCGAACTCCGTGTAGCGCGCCATGTCGCCCTCCGGGATGCGGCCGGTCGTGTTCGGCGTGGCGTTGAGGAGCAGCACCGATCCGCGCCCGGCAGACTGCACGTAGAGGTCTACCAGCTTGTCGAGGCTCTTGCGCTTCTGCTCGTTGACGCGGTTCCAGAACCAGTTGTGGTCGTAGAGCGGCGTGTCGCACTCCACCGGCGCCCAGGCGTCGCCGTCGGGGTCGCTCTGCTCCTGTGATGCGCCGCCCGAGGCCAGGTCGGCGCGCCGCAGGCTATTCCAGTTCGGGTCGCGGGAGATGCCCGCCTCGTTGCCCACCCAGCGAATCGAGGCGTTCCGGCCCTGGAAGACCACGGCATGGGGCGCCAGGCGCTTCAGGATGTCCGACAGGTCGATGATCGAGCCGCCGTCCAGCCAGACTTCGCGCACCAGGTCCGGCCCGCAGAAGCCCAGCACCTCCTCCCACTGCGTGCGGAAGAGGCGGTTCCACTCGGCTTGCCGGGCCGGGTCGTCGGTCTTGCCGCCCGCGCCGATGGACTTGGTGAAGCGCACGTCGTCGGGATAGAGGTAGATGCCGATGCCCAATCCGTGCTTGCGGCAGGCGTCGGCCACCTCCTTGACGAGGTTGCCCTTGCCTCCGCGCCAGGGGATGTTGCGGACGCAGTACTCGGTGGTTGTGGTGGGCCACCAGCAGAAGCCGCCCACGTGGCTGGCCACCAGCAGCACCTCTTTGGCGCCCCAGGCCTCGGCCGCGCGGCAGATGTCATCTGCGTCGAAATGGCTGGGGTTCATCCTGGTCAGGTCGAACTTGCCGTCGGTGTCGTACTCTGTGCCGAGCCAGGTGGCCACGCCGAGGCAAACGAAGAGAAGGCGCTCCTGTTCGTGCCAGGCGTATTGCGCGTCGCTGGGCCTGGCGAGGGGCGCACGCAGGGGACGCACTTCGTCCAGCGGGCGGTCGTTGAACCAGCGGGCGAGGACCGCGATGTTGCGGTCGTTGCCCGAGAACGCCGTCGATGGCTTGGATCGATAGAGCGCCACGGGGCGCGGCAGGGAAGAGCCGTCGGGTTTGGCGAAGCCGTAGATGCCGTAGGCCCTGTTGACCGGGTCCGCTAGCGCCTTGGCGGCGTCATGCCCGTCGCCCCAGCCGACCAGGCAGAGCAGCGGTCGGGTCAGGGGACCGAACCGCGGCGCGATGGCATGCAGCTCGCCGGGCCGACCGCCCTCCTCCATGAACCAGTCGACCTCCTTGAGGACGCTGTTGCCCACGAGGCCCGACGTGCGCGGATCGTGGCAGGAGAGCCAGATGGTGCAGTCCGGCTTCACGCGCTTGGCGGTGTCGTGGATCACGCGCCAGCATCGCTCCACGGCGCGGCCCTCGTAGGCGGCGCGGTCCGCGGCCGTCAGGGTCGCCTCGCCCGGGAACGGCTTGGACGTGAGCCTCTCGAACAGCTCCCGCTCGCAGGGCAGCCACTTGCCCGCTGTGGCCCGCTGCCGTGCGCCGTCGCTGGGGCAGAAGAGCCAGTCCACCATGAAGCCGTCCATCTTGCCCAGCCGCAGCCCCTCCTCCACGGCCTGACCCAGGTACTCCAGATAGGCGTCGGTGAAGGGGATGCACTGGTCGCCCTGCGCGCCGTAGCTCAGTTCCGGATGCTCCTGCGACCAGCGGACGTTGGCCCCGGCGCAGAAGTAGCCCATCACCTTCATGCCGCGCTTGTGGCCCAGCCGCACCATCTCCGGCAGGAAGTCGTGCGCGAGGCCCGGCTGCGCGGGGATGCGGCCGCCCTTGTACCAGGCGTAGCCGTTGCAGGAGACGGCGAACGTCTGGATGGTGTTGCAGCCCAGCGCCTTGTACCAGGCCACATGCTCGGCGGGCGAGGCATCGGCCCAGAGCCCCGGCCCGGCGAAGCCGCCCACGCCCCCGTCGCCCCAGTTGAAGTCGATGCAGAAGGCGCGAATGGGCGCCCGCGCCTCCGCGGGCGAGGGCAGGGCCGCCCCTGCGGCCGAGGCCATCAGGGCGCAAATCACGAACAGGGCTACGCGAGGTTCCATGCCACTCCTCCCCGGCTACGGTGCAGATGCGTGCGACGGTTGGTGTACCGATCATGCTACCGCACGGGGACGCGGCTCTATCGCCCGCCTTGTCTGGGGTAACGTGGAGGGAGATGGGCGGCGATGGGACGCATCGGCCGCGCTGCGGAGGTGCTTGGATGATGCAATGGGCGATGGCCGTCGTGGTCGTGGCGGCGCTGGCCGGGGCGGCGACCGCCTCGCCGGAGATACGTTTCAGCCGTCCGGCCCGGGCCTGGGACCGCGAGGCGCTGCCCATCGGCAACGGGCGGATCGGGGCCATGGTCTTCGGGCGGACCGACGCGGAGCGGATTCAGTTCAACGACGTGACGCTCTGGTCCGGCGGCAAGAACCCCTCCGGCGCCTACGATGTGAAGACCTTCGGCACCTACCAGAGCTTCGGCGACCTGACCATCGAGACCGCGTCCGGCGGCGGGCCGCGCCTGGTCTGCGCCAGCGGCCATGCGCCGGACCGCGAGGAGAACGGCCTGGCGGCCACCATGGACGGCGACCCCGGCACCAAGTGGTGCGTCATCCACGAGGGCAAGCCGCTGATCTGGCAGATCGACCTGCCCCAGCAGCGCGTCGTTGCCGCCTACAGCCTCACCTCCGCCGACGATGTGCCCGAGCGCGACCCCCGCACCTGGCGGCTCGACGGCTCCGATGACGGCCAGCTCTGGACCCCGCTGGACTGGCACGACAACGAGCCGCCCTTCGCATCCCGGCACGAGACGCGCCGCTTCGCGTTCGCCAACCAGCGCGGCTACCGCCACTACCGCATCGTCTTCAAGCCGGCGACCGATGCAACGCACTTCCAGGTCGCCGAGATCGCGCTGGACGGCGTCTCCGCCGATCAGGTCCCGGCCGGCTATGAGCGTACGCTGGACCTGGCCACGGGCATTGCCCGTACCCGCTGGACCGAGGGCGGCGTTACGTGCACCCGCGAGGCGCTGGCCTCGGGGCCGGGACAGGTGATCGTGGTTCGCCTGACGGCCGACCAACCGGGCAAGCTGGGCGGCGTGGTTCGCCTGACCGATGCTCGGGAGTCGGCCACACGCGCCGCCGCGAACACGCTGGCCTTCGCGGGCGCGCTTGAGAACGGCCTCCGGTACGCCGCCCGGCTCCGCGCCGTGCCGCAGGGCGGCTCAGTAGCGACCATCAACGGCGCCCTGCGGTACCAGGGCTGCGACAGCCTGACGCTCATCCTCGGCTGCGGCACCGACTACGCGCTGGACGCCGCCGCCGGCTTCCGCTCGGGCAAGGACCCGGCCGAGGCTGTGTCGCGCCGCGTGGCCGCCGCCGCCCGCCTGGCGTACGACCGGCTCCGCGCCGATCACGTCCGGGCCCACGCCGCCCTCTTCGGACGCGTGAAGCTGGACCTCGGCGCGCCGCCGACGGGCCTCGACACGCCTGCGCGCCTGAAGGCCTACGCCGAAGGCGGGCCCGATCCCGACCTCGAGGCCACCCTCTTCCAGTACGGGCGCTACCTGCTTCTCTCATGCTCCCGCACCGCGCTGCCGGCCAACCTGCAGGGGCTCTGGGCCGACGGCCTGCAGCCCGCGTGGTTCGCCGACTACCATACCAACATCAACCTCCAGATGAACTACTGGGGCGCCGAGCCGGGCAACCTGAGCGAGTGCGCCCTGCCTCTACTCCGCTGGGTCGAGGCCATGGTCCCGGGTAGCCGCGAGGCGACGCTGGCCGCGTTCGGCAAGGAGACGCCGGGCTGGACCATGCGCACCAGCGTCAACGCGTCGGGCGGCAACGGCTGGGAGTGGAACCTGCCGGCCTCGGCTTGGCTGGCCCAGCACTTCATGGACCACTATGAGTTCACCGGCGACCGGGCCTTCCTGCGCGCCTCGGCGTGGCCCATCCTCCGCGATGTGAGCGAGTTCTGGCTCCACCATCTCGTCGAGCGCAACGGCAAGCTGGTGGCTCCCATGGGCTGGTCGCCCGAGCACGGCCCGCGCGAGGACGGCGTGGCCCACGACCAGCAGATCGTCTTGGACCTCTTCACGAACACCCTCAACGCGGCCGATGCGCTGGGCGCGGACCCGGTCTTCCGAGCCCGCGTCGCCTCCGCCCGCGACCGTCTGCTCGGCCCGCAGGTGGGCTCCTGGGGGCAGATCATGGAGTGGACCACCGAGCGGCCGGAGTTGGAGAAGAGCGACCACCGGCACACCTCGCACCTCTTCGCGGTCTACCCGGGGAGGCAGATCAGCCTGAGCGCCACGCCCGAGTGGGCGAAGGCGGCGATCGTCTCGCTGGAGGGCCGGGCCACGTCGGGCGACTCGCGGCGGTCCTGGACTTGGCCCTGGCGCACGGCCTTTTGGGCGCGGTTGGGACGGCCGGAGAAGGCGCACGAGATGGTCGCCGGCCTGCTCCGTTACAACACCATGGAGAACCTCTTCACGGTCCACCCGCCCTTCCAGATGGACGGCAACTTCGGCATCGTGGGCGGCATGGGAGAGATGCTGCTGCAGTCCCACGTTCGGGCGCCGGGCGCCGGGGCGGGATCGCTGACGCACGAGATCGGCATCCTGCCCGCGCTGCCCTCGGCCTGGCGCGACGGCTCCTACTCCGGCCTGCGCGCCCGCGGCGGCTTTGAGGTTGGCGCGCGCTGGGAGGCGGGTCGCCTGCGGTCGGCGACGCTCCGCTCCACGCTGGGCGGCGAGGCCGTGGTGCGCCTCCCCGGCGGCGCGTCGGGCGCGGCGGTGAGTACACTGGCGGGCGAGGTCGTGCGCGCCGGGGCGGCGGCCGGCCTGCTGCGCTTCGCCACGCGCCGCGGCCGGACGTACATCCTCACGCCCGGCCCATAGGCGGACCGCGGGGGGCGGTTGGGTGCGCCCTTCGCCCGCAGTGCTACAATCAGCCATGGTCACCCGCCAGCAGATAGACCAACTCGGACAGAAGATCGCCGCGGAGTTCAGGCCGCGCCGCATCGTCCTGTTCGGCTCCTACGCGTGCGGTAGCCCACGCGACGACTCGGATGTGGACCTGCTCCTTGTGATGCCGCACGGGGGGCGAGCCGTCGGGCGGGCCGCCGAGGTTGCGCGCACCATCCATGGGGCGTTTGATGTCGATATCGTCGTCCGGTCTCCGGAGGAGATCGCCCAACGGCTCGCGCTCGGCGATCGATTCATGGGCGAGATCCTGGAGAAGGGGCAAGTACTGTATGAAGCCCCTGACCTCTGAGTGGGTAGCCAAGGCGGAGGGCGACTGGGCGAGCGCGGGGCGTGAGCTTCGAGCGCGCAAGAGCCCGAACTATGACGCCGCGTGCTTCCACGCACAGCAGTGTGCCGAGAAGTATCTGAAGGCCCGGCTTGAGGAGGACGGTGCGCCAATCCCACAGACGCACAGTCTTCTGGTTCTACTGGGACTCCTCGGCGACATCGAATCCGCGTGGGCGCTGTTCGAACCGGACTTGCGCGAGCTAACAGCGTACGCCGTCGCCACGAGGCGCCCCGGCGCTACTGCGTCGCGTGACGACGCACGCGCGGCTGTCGCGGCGTGCGATGGCATCCGTGCTTCGGCCCGAGCCGCACTCGGCCTGCGATGAGGCGTGCGGTTGATGCGGTGGCCCGCGCGGACGCCCGCGTCATCGCGCCCGGCCGTTAGCCGTCATATCCTAAGGAGAGATATTGCACCATCCACCCGACTTGAGCCGCGCCAGGCGCCTGCTCATCGTAAAGCTGTCCGCCATAGGCGATGTGGTCCACGCTCTGCCCGTGGCGGCCGCGCTGAGGCGCAGCTTTCCCAACCTGCGTATCGACTGGGTAGCCGAGCCGCTTGCCGCTCCGCTATTGCAGCGCTGCCCGGCCGTGGATGATGTGATCGTTACCGCCAAGATGTCGCGGCGTGAGCGCATCGGGCCCAAGGCCGTGGCCGCGTCGCTGGCCCTGATCCGCGAGCTTCGCTCCCGGCGTTACGACGTGGCGGTCGACCTGCAGGGCCTCACCAAGAGCGCGCTACTGGCCCTCCTTTCGGGCGCGCCCCGGCGTTACGGATACGACTGGACCCGCGAACTCGCCCCGTTCCTCGAGCGCCGGGTTCCCCGAGCCGAGAGCAGCGTGCATGTGGTGGACCAGCTGCTGGACGTGGCCGCCTATCTCGGCGCCGACATCTCCCGCCCCTCCTTCCCGCTGACGCTGGGAGACGATGAGCTGGACGGGGCCCGCGCCGCGCTGGCCGGGGTGGGGATCGACGCGTCGCGGCGCTTCGTGGTCTGTAATCCCACCGAGGGTGGCGGAACCGGCCAGAAGGGCTGGGCCCCGGATCGCATGGCCGACGCCATCAGGCGGCTGCAGGGCGAGGACGGCCTGCCGGTGGTGCTGGTCGGTTCGCCGGCCGACCAGGAGGTGGCCGACCAGCTATGCGCCGCGCACGCGCCCCCGCCCGCCAGCCTGGTGGGACGCACGAGCCTGAGGGAGTTGGCCGCCGTGATCCAACTGGCGGCCATCCACCTCAGCGGCGACACGGGCTCGTCGCACATCGCGGCGGCGCTGGCCGTGCCGGCGGTGACGGTCTTCGGACGATCCAACCCCGACCGTGTCTGCCCCTACGGCTACCGCGAGTACGTGGTGCATCATCGCGAGACGTGCCACGATGTGTGCCGCCGCTTCCACGAGGCGGGCGCCATCAACACCACACAGAAGTGCCTCGCCGCCTCGCCGCGCTGCATGAGCGCCATCGAGACCGGCGAGGTGGTGACCATGGTGCGCCGCGCGTTGACGGATCGCTACAGCCGGGGCTGAGACTCCGGCCCTGGCTCCTCCAGCGGCGTCTTGTGCAGAAGCTTCAGCCCGTCGGCCGAGTACTCGTACAACACGCCGTTCCGCAGGATGACGACTCCGCCCGGCGAGGCCCCCATGCGGCTCTCCACCTCCGGACCCATGCCCATGGCCATCGGCGATCGCATGCCGGGCCCTGGGCCG
>JAPLCQ010000016.1 GCA_026392115.1 Armatimonadota bacterium
CAGAACGCGGCCCGTGACGGCGCGGGCGTTGGACCAGGCCTCGCGGAAGAGCATGTTCATCTCGCGGCCCGTGGGAACATGGACCAGCGCATAGTAGCGGCGCATACTCTCGCCCAGGGCCACGGTACCGGCGTAGGCGACGGCGCCCTTCGCGGCCATCCCGATGCCGCCGGGCACCAGCCCGACCACTTCGCGGGCGATGCCGCGCCAGCCGAAGGCGCTGCCCGCCAGCGGCGCAAGGTCGCCGGCCCGCGACTGCACGTCCAGCGGCAGCTCGTGGGCGGCGGCCAGCTTCAGCATCATCATTGCCTGGTTCTTGGCCAGCAGCAGCATGTCGCCGATGGCGCTGGTGGGCAGCAGCAGGCCCAGTAGCGGGATCACACCCGGCAGCGCGTTCAGCACGGCGAACTCGGCGTTGGCCACCGCGGTCTCCTGGATCACCCGCCGCGATACTGCAGGCCGCAGGCCGGGGTAGCGGCGCGCCAGGGCCAGCCGCAGGTCGGGATGCTCGTCGAGGATGCGCTCTACGGTGGGCTCCCAGCCGCCGATCTCCTCAACGGAGTAGAGGCCCGGCACGGCAACGCAAGAGCCCGCACGCCCGCCGCCGGCATCGATGACGATATCGAACGTGCGGGGCGCCTGCGGGAAGCCGTGGGCCTCGCCGACGCTCTCGAATCCGCGCAGCAGCGGCCGAGGCTTGTCGACCGCGGCTCCGGCAAAGAGGCGTCGCGCCACATCGGCCCGCGCGGCGACGGCGCCCGCCAGCGCCACGCTGACGGGCCGGTTCGCCTCGGCGGCGATGTCGGCCGGGTTGAGGGTCTTGAACACCTTCCAGAAGGTTCTGGCGTGTCCTGCGGCGTTCTTGGCGTCTGTCATGTCTCGGATTACGGCCACAACGGCGCCGGGGTTTCCGGGCTACCCCTTCAGCGCTCCGGCCACCATCGTATCGTGGATTCGGTCGCGGAAGGCCCAGGTGGCGGCGGGGCTACCCTATCCAAGCGTCAACACCGGGACCCCGGCGACTTGCCGCAACGCCACGTCGTTTGTCAGAATTGCGCTACACCCCGACAAGGAGGCCGTGGCCAGATGAATGGCGTCTGGCGTGCGCAGTCGCGGGAACTCAGCCCGAAGACGTGCGCTCTCCGCACCGATGTCGTGGGAGAGCGGCGCCAGATCGAGCCCGGGCATGCTGAGCATTCTCTCGTAGAGCGCCACCAGGTCGGGGCGTTGCATGCGGATGGGGCCAACGAGGACTTCGGCCACGGTGATCGTGCTTGTGACAGCCTCCGCGTCGCCTGCCGAGACCGCGTCCCAGAATGGCTGCAGGATCGGACCGTAGGTGGGGTGTCGCTCCACGCTGTAGATCACCACGTTGCTATCTACGTAGATACGGCCCGAAACCGGGATGGTCACCCGTCCCAGGCGCCCCGCTCAGACCGAAGGCGCTCCTCATACTCCGCCCATGTGCCGTAGAGCAACGGGCGGTCCCGCGCGGGAAGCGAACCCAGGAACTCCGAAATCGTGGTCGCGGACGGTGGGGGCGCCGGGGCGGCCTGGTTCGGCACGCCTGGAAGCAGGATGATGACCTCTACCGTATCGCCCTCGCGGAGATCGGGAGCGGACAACTCAATACGCTTGCCGGGTAGGACCGGCGTTGAGAGCCTGAGCGCGGTCTGCATTGCGTCACCTATGCCGTCCATTCTACCGCGTGGCGCCGGAGGTCTGGTCGCCTACCCCTTCAGCGCTCCGGCCACCATCGTATCGTGGATTCGGTCGCGGAAGGCCCAGTAGACGGCGAGCACGGGGCCCATGACGATGACGAGTCCCGCGAAGAGGGCGCCCCAGTCGCTCTGGTAGTGCTCGGTCATCATCAGATTGGCCACGCCCAGCGGCAACGTGCGAATCTCGTCGCTCACTACCAGCACAAGGGCGAGCGGGTACTCGTTCCAGAGGCCGATGGCGTTGAAGATGCCCACCACCAGCAGACCCGGCCGGGCCAGCGGCAGCATCACTTTCCAGAAGGCCGTCACGTGCCCGCAGCCATCGATCATGGCGCTCTCGACCAGCTCCTGCGGGAGGGTCTGGAAGAAGCCGGTCATGACGAAGACGGTGAAGGGCAGGGAGTAGGCCACGTAGACCAGCGTCAGGCCCTCCAGGCTGTCGAACAGGCCCAGCGCCTGCAGCAGGAAGAAGAGCGGCACGATGGTGAGGAAGAGCGGGAAGGTCATGCCGCCCAGGAAGGCGCCGAACAGCGTGCGGAATCCGCGGAAGGGGTACCGCGCGAAGACGTAGGCGGCCATGGAGCCCACGGGTAGCAGGATGGCCAGCGTGGCGAGTGTGACGATCAGGCTGTTCAGGGCGCACTGCCCGATGCCCGCCTCTCGCCACGCCCGCGCGTAGTTATCCCACCGTGGCGAGGCGGGGAGCGACCAGGGCGACGCGAAGACCTCGGGGCTGGACTTCAGCGAGGTGACGAAGACCCAGACCAGCGGCAGCACCACCGTCAGCGCGAACGCCGCCAACGCGGCCATGACCAGCCCGTCCCGCAGGAGCTTCCTCCACCTGGGCTGCCTCATGCCTTCGCCTCCGTGGGGTCGCGCCGCAGCAGGAGCATGGCGAGCCCGCTCAGGGCCATCACCACGGCGAAGTTGGCCACCGCCAGCGCTGTCCCGTAGCCGAAGTCGCTGTGCTTGAAGGCCTGCTCATAGAGGTAGGTGAGCATGACCTCGGTGCGCCGGTCGGGACCGCCAACGGTCATCAGATAGACCAGTGCGAAGACGTTGAGGGCGCCGATGACCATGTAGACGATGGCCACGCGGAGCACCGGGAAGAGCATGGGCAGCGTCACCTGGCGGAAGCGCAGCATGCCGTCGGCGCCGTCCAGCGTGGCCGCCTCCTGCACCTCGGCGGGGATGGTCCGCAACCCGGCGGAGAAGAGCATGATGTGGAAGCCCACGGCATGCCAGACGAATGTGACCAGCACTGCGGGCAGGGCCGTGCCCGGCGTGCCGAGCCAGTCCATGGCGAAGCGTCCCAGCCCCACGGTCTGGAGCGATGCCTTCAGGATGCCGAACGAGGGGTTGTAGACGAACATCCATAGCACCGCCACCACCACCATGGAGATGATCTGCGGGAAGAGGTAGACGCCGCGAATCAGGCGGGCCCAGCGGCCGTTGCCGTGGATGGCGTGGGCGATGGCCATGGCCAACCCCAGCGTCAGGGCGCCTCCGATCACAAGGAAGGCCAGGTTGTGGGCCAACGCTTGTCGGAAGACCTCGTCGCCGGCCAGCCGCTGGAAGTTGGCAAGCCCCACGAAGGTCCTCTGCTCTGAGATGCCGCGCCACCGGTAGAGCGAGATTTGGAACGCCTGGCAGACGGGCAGCACCACGAAGACGGCGTAGAGGAGCGTGGCTGGCGCCAGGAAGCCGGCCACGAACCACGCCCTGCCGCGGTTGTTCGTCCGCACGCCTCAGGCCCCGCCCGACGAGGTCATCAACGCGTCACGGTGTGCCGCGGCGTCTCGGTATCCTTGCGCGCCAGCTCGGCCGCCGCTTCCAGCCGTTCAGCGTACTCCTGCGGCGTCACGGTCCCCGCCAGGAGCGCCGCGGTTGCGTTCTGGCTGGCGGTGCCCAGCTTGGGGTACCACTGGATATACTCCACCGACCAGATCGCCTTAGAGGCGCGGAAAGCCGCCGCCGGCTCCACCAGGTAGGGCGGCAACTTCACTTCGTCGCTTCCCTTGATGGCCGTGAGGGTGCCCTTGCGCTCGACGAACTGCTTGGCTTTGGGCAGCGATGTCATGTACTTGTAGAAGTCTATGGCGGTCCCGTGGTTCTTGCCCTTGGACGGCACCACCCAGGGCTCGATGCCGATATCGATGTTCGTGGGGTCGCCGATGCCGCCGTCCAGCGTGGGCGGCAGGAAGAAGGCCATCTCGAAGCCCGACTTGGGCAACTGCTCGCGCATCTCGGAGTTGAGCCACGTCCCGCACGGAATCATGGCCGCGCGGCCGTTGACGAACTCCATCTGCGACTCGGTGTGGCTCATGCCGTTGGCGCCCGACTGGAAGTAGCCCTTGTCAGCCAGTTCGCGGATCATGCTCGCCGCGCGGATGACGGCCGCGGACTTCCACGCGCCGGGCTTCAGGTTCTGCATATCGTCGAATGCCTGGATACCGCCGGCGCTGACCACCCACGGGAAGAGGAAGCCGTGCAGGGCGTAGTAGGGGTATTTGCCCTGATAGGTGATCGGCGCGATCCCGGCGGCCTTGATCTTGCCGCAGAGGGTCAGCAGCTCCGACCAGGTCTTGGGCGGCGTCCAGCCATGCTTCGCGAATAGGGCCTTGTCGTACCACCAGCCATTGATATTGTAGAAGTAGGGGAGCATCCACTGCTTGCCGCCATGCTGCCCGAGCTTCAGCAGGGCCGGCTCAAACGTGTCGGCCCACTTGCCTTCGCCGCTCCAGGGCTTGCCGGCCAGGGCCTCGTCCAGCGGCATCAACTGGTTCTCGTAGACCAGGGGCCAGTGGTCCATGCCCCAGCCGGGGTAGGCCAGGTCCGGCGGCTTGCCCGCCACGAAGAGCGGCCGGAGCTGCTCCCAGACTCGGGGATTGCCCCAGACCTTCACTTTGGTCCCCGGGCGCTCGGTCTCAAACTCCTTCGCGGCGTCCTCAAAGAAGTCCAGGCCGTATCCACCTTTGAATGCGGCGACGTTCAGCGTGCCCGCCTTCTCGCTCTCTCGCTTGCCTCCGCACGAAACTGCACCGAGAGCGAGGTATACCGCAGATGCCGCCAGCGCTGCGGACCGAATCCACCGTTGCATGGTAGCCTCCTGTTAGGGGATGCCGTTCGGCCGCCCAGCGACCGTCCCTCATTCTGCTCCAAAACATGGTGAAGACGCAAAGAGCCGGCGGCAGGGCCTTGGACCGGGCTTGACAAACCGAGATGGGCACGGCTACCATACACGCCGGCCCGGCTGAAGACTTCGGAAAAAGGAATGTGATAAAAATGGGAAAACCCTTGATCATCGTGGAGTCGCCCACGAAGACGAAGACTCTGAAGAGCTTCCTCGGCGGCAGATTCGAGGTCGAGGCTTCCATGGGCCACGTCCGCGACCTGCCTGAGAAGGAGATCGGCGTCGATGTGGAGCAGGGCTTCAAGCCCAAGTATGTCAGCATCGCCAGCCGACGCTCGGTCATCAGCCGCCTGAGCGCCGCCGCCAAGTCGGCCGAGGCCGTCTACCTCGCCTCCGACCCCGACCGCGAGGGCGAGGCCATCGCCTGGCATCTGGCCGCCGCGTTAAAGCTCAAGTCGCCCAAGCGCGTGGTCTTCAATGAGCTCACCCGCTCGGCCGTTGAAGCCGCCATGGAGAACCCGCGCGAGGTGCTGGGCGACCTGGTGGAGGCGCAGGAGGCGCGCCGCATCCTGGACCGCCTGGTGGGCTATCGCCTATCGCCGCTTCTTTGGCGCAAGGTCCGCAAGGGCCTCTCCGCCGGTCGCGTGCAGTCTGTCGCCGTGCGCATGGTCTGCGACCGCGAGCGCGAGATTCTGGGCTTCGTCACCGAGGAGTACTGGTCCCTCACCGCCCTGGTGAGCCCGCAGGAGCCGCAGCCGCACTTCCCGTTCGAGGCGCGCCTGGTGGCTGTCCCCGGCATGACCGACGCCCCGGAAGAGGCCGCCGACGAGAAGGCCCCGGCGAAGGAGAAGCGTCTCCTGAGCAACCAGGCCGATGCCGACGCCGTGGTGGCCGCGGTTCGTGAGGCGGCGTTCGTCATCCGCACCGTGAAGCGTCAGGAGCGCAAGCGCAACGCCGCCGCGCCGTTCATTACCAGCACGCTGCAGCAGGAGGCCTCCCGCAAGCTCGGCTTCAGCAATCGGCGCACCATGTCCACCGCGCAGGAGCTATATGAAGGTATCGACGTGGGCGACGCGTCCGTCGTCGGTCTCATCACCTACATGAGAACGGACTCTACCCGCGTTGCCAACGAGGCGCAGGAGGAGGCTCGCGCCTTCATCACGGCCCAGTACGGCGCCGAGTACGTGCCTCCCAAGCCGCCCCGCCACCGCAAGAGCGCCGCCGCGCAGGACGCCCACGAGGCCGTCCGCCCCACATCCGTGGAGCGGACGCCGGACAGCCTCGCCGGCCGGCTCAGCCTCGACCAGATGAAGCTCTACCGCCTGATCTGGCAGCGCTTCCTCGCCAGCCAAATGAACCCGGCCATCTTCGATGTGACCACGGCGGATATCGACGCCAACGGCTACACCTTCCGTGCGACCGGTTCCGTGCGACGCTTCGACGGCTTCATGCGCATCTACACCGAGGGCCGCGATACAGATGAGCGGACCGACGAAGAGCGCGATCCGCTGCCGCCTCTGGAGGCCGGGCAGCCGCTCGATATGGTGGACCTGAACCCGCGTCAGCACTTCACCGAGCCGCCGCCCCGCTACACCGAGGCGACGCTGGTACGAGCGTTGGAAGAGCGTCGCATCGGGCGGCCCAGCACCTTTGCCTCCATCATCTCGACCATCCAGGATCGCGAGTATGTGCAACTGGAGGAGAAGCGCTTCCGGCCCACCGAGCTCGGCTTCACGGTGAACGACCTGCTGGTGAAGCACTTCCCGCAGATCATGGACGTCGACTTCACCGCGGGCATGGAGGCCAAGCTCGACGAGGTCGAGGCGGGCCGCGCGGACAAGGTGCAGGTGCTGACCGACTTCTACGGCCCCTTCGACGCCATGATCGGCGAGGCCCATGAGACGATGGAGCGTCTGCGCCCGGTGGCCGTGGAGAGCGAGTTCGACTGTCCCGCCTGTGGCCAGAAGATGATGATCCGCACCAGCGACCGCGGCGACTTCCTCGGCTGTTCCGCCTATCCGCGCTGCAAGACGCTGCTGAACATCGACGGCACGGCCATCGCCGCCGCCACGCGCGTCGTCTCCGAGCACAAGTGCCCGAAGTGCTCCAAGGACATGGTGGAGCGCGACAGCCGCTTCGGCAAGTTCCTGGGCTGCACGGGGTACCCCAAATGCCGCGGCGTGCTGAATCTGGACGGCACCGAGCGCACGGCGGCATCGACGTCCGACGCGCCGGACAGCGGCCAGGCCTGCCCCAAGTGCGGGAAGCCGCTTCTGGAGCGCTCGGGGCGTTTCGGCAAGTTCCTTGGGTGCAGCGACTACCCGACCTGCAAGACCATCGTGAAGGTGCCCAAGGACGCCTCCGCGGCCAAGGAGGCCCCGGCCGCCGCGCCGGCCAAGCTCCTGGGCATCCCGTGTCCCAAGGATGACGGCCAGATCGTCGAGAAGAAGAGCCGCCGGGGTGTCATCTTCTACGGCTGCTCGAAGTACCCGTCCTGCGATTTCAGCACCTGGAACAGGCCCGTGGGTCGGCCGTGCGCGCAGTGCTCGTGGCCCCTGGGCGAGAAGAGCTACCGGGGTAAGCCCACCGGGTCCATCGTCTGCTCCAACCCGGCCTGCGGCCTGGAGGAGGCGTCTGACGCGCCCCCCGGCGAGTAGCCCGCCATGGGACCGATGGTAACAATTGTGGGGGGCGGCTTCGCAGGTTCCGAGGCCGCCTGGGCCGCCGCTCAGCGGGGCGTCCGAGTGCGCCTCTTCGAGATGCGCCCCGGCACGCCCACGGCGGTGCATCGCACGGGCAACCTCGCCGAGCCTGTCTGCTCCAACTCGCTGAAGTCCAATCGCATCGAGAACGCCTCCGGCCTGCTGAAGGAGGAGATGCGCGGCCTGGGCTCCCTCATCCTGCCCTGCGCCGAAGCGCACCGCGTACCCGCCGGCGAGGCGCTGGCCGTGGACGCCGAGGCCTTCTCGCGCGAAGTGACGGAACGGATCGACGCCCACCCGCTGATCGAGGTCATCCGCGAGGAGGTCGCCTCGCTGCCGTCCGATCGCCCGCTGATCCTCGCCACGGGGCCTCTCACATCGGAGCCCATGGCGCTGGCGCTCCGGGACCTGGTGGGAGGCGACTGCTTGGCGTTCTTCGATGCGGTGGCGCCTACGGTGACGCTGGAGAGCCTCGACATGTCGCTGGTCTTCCGGGCGTCGCGCCGGGGAAAGGGGTACGACAGCGACGAGCCGGAGGAGGAAGGGCCCCCGGCCGACTACCTCAACTGCCCCTTGGATCGCGACCAGTACTTGGCCCTTCAGCAGGCCCTTGGCGAGGCCGAGGTGGCGGAGCCGCACCTGGCCGGCGAGGAGCGCGCGCCCTACTTCGACGCCTGCATGCCCGTGGAGGAGCTGGCCCGACGCGGCCCGCGAACGCTGGCTTTCGGCCCCATGAGGCCCATCGGCCTTCGCGACCCGCGCACCGGCCGCCGTCCCTACGCCGCCGTGCAGCTCCGGCAGGAGAACCGCGCCGGAACGCTATGGGGGCTGGTCGGCTTCCAGACCCGCCTCAAGTGGCCCGATCAGCAGCGCATCGTGCGGCTGATCCCGGGTCTCCAGAACGCCGAGATCGTGCGGTACGGCGTCATGCACCGCAACACCTACGTCTGCTCGCCGCACGTGCTGCTGCCCACGTTCGAACTGCTGGGCAAGCCCGATATCTACCTGGCAGGGCAGATCACCGGGGTCGAGGGCTACGTGGAGTCGCCCGCATCGGGCATGTTGGCGGGTCTTAACGCCGCCCGCTCGCTCTCGGGCCTGCCCGGCGTCGTGCCCCCCGATGTGACCGTCCTCGGCTCCCTGGTGCGCTACCTCGTGGAGACGCCGGCCAAGCGGTTCGCACCGATGAACGCCAACTACGGCATCCTGCCGCCCCTGCCTGAGCGGATCCGAGCCCGGCTGGAGAAGGCCCGCCGCTACGCCGACCGCGCGAAGCCGGCTTACGACGAGTTCGTGCGCGGCCTGTAGGCGGCCCGGAGCTCCGATAGACAGCCAGAGCCGTCCGCTGGGTATCCTCATGGAGGTCGCCCGCGGCGACATTGGCCGGCGCCGGAGCCCCTGCGGCCCGGCGCGCGCACCGGCACGGCAACCCCGCGGGCCTGGACTGGACTGGAGAAGAGCGTGCTGAGACTGCCGTGGCAGCGTACTCCCGGACCGTGGATGTGGGAGCCCGCCAAGCGTCGCCGGTTCATGTTCCCCGAGGGCTGGTCGGAATCGCGCCGCTCCGCACAGGGCTGGGCGCTCCTTGGCGTCGGCGTCGGCATCTCGCTGGTGGTCTACTGCCGCGACGCCCCTGGCTTCTGGGTGTGGCGGCGGGCGCGGCCCTCTCGTGCGTTGTGCCCATGCTGCTGATCGACTACGCCCGCGCCGCCATGGGCCTCGTGGCCGCCTGCATGCCGCTCTACTCTCTCTACTTCATGCGGGCAGCCTGCTCCATCGCCGGCCTGCCGCCCGGCGGGCAGTTGGGCTTCGGCTGGGCGCTCTGGAACCTGGCCGTCACTCTGGGCGCCGCCGGCCTCTTCGTGGGCTGCCATATCTGCCTCACGGCGCGCTCATCGCCGGCGCCGGTACACGGGCTCGTGGCGGCCGCGGTGGGAATGGCCGGACTGGCGGCCGCCGTGCTGCTCGGCCCCCTGGGGCTTCAGCCTTTCGTGCTGGTCAGCATCGCCGCCCTGGTCTACGTGGCGGGCGCGGCCCTGCTGCAAGGCCAGTGGCTACCGGTCTATGCCGCACTGGCCGCCCTGCTTGTCTGGGCGCCCGCGGTGGGGCTCATGCGCTCGCTCGATGTCATCACGCTGCTGGGCGGCGTCCTCGCCGAGGCCCTGAAGCACCCGGTGACCTCCGCGACGGACATCGAGGTCGAGGCTGGCGCCCGCGCGGCGGCGGAGCGGATCGTTGACGATGCCTCCAAGGGCGCCCTCTATGAGCGTCGCGTCTCGGTCATCAGCGCGGACGCCCGCGGCGCCATCGAG
Organism: Armatimonadota bacterium; assembly: GCA_026392115.1. Lineage (GTDB taxonomy): Bacteria > Armatimonadota > Chthonomonadetes > Chthonomonadales > CAJBBX01 > CAJBBX01. Next base: position 9,869 of record JAPLCQ010000016.1, read on the forward strand.
GCTTCGACCGCACGCTGGGATGTGATCCTCATCGCCGCATCCATGCCTCCCACGCTGGCCGGCGGGCGCATGCAGACGCTGGAGTTCTTCCAGGCCGTGCGCCGCGCCCTGAAGCCCGGCGGCGTCGTGGGCGTCATGATCTCGCCCGTTGCCGAAGGCCATACATCGGGCGGGTGGCTCCGCGACAGCTCGATCATGGACTCGGTGCGGGCGGCTTTCCCCTACTTCATGGCCCTGCCGCTCTCGTCCAACTGCGCCATCGCGTCGGAGAGGCCCCTGGAGGCCGACCCGACCGTGTGGATCCGGATCGCCAGGGCGCGCGGAGTCAACGCCACATTCCTGGACCCAAGGAACCTCGCGCTGAGCCTTCAGACGAGCCGCCTGGCCGACGCCACCGCCTCCATCATTACCCGCACCCCGAGGCCGGCCCGTGACAACCGGCCGCTGGCGTTCCGCCTGGCGCCCACCTACGGTTCCGAGGCGGACCGATCGCTGGCGGCGCGGCTCGTGATCGGGCTTCGGGCGCCCGGTCCATGGCTCCCGGCGCTTGTGGCGGCCTTGCTGACGCTGCTGGTGATCCTCGGCGCGGCCCGGCTCTCTCCCTACCATCAGCAGGCGCCGCCGCGCGAACTGGACAGCCCTTGGTATGCCGAGGAGGAGCCCGAGGAGTGGCCCGAACCGGAAGCCCGCCGCCCATGGGGTCCCGCGGTTCGAGCCCTGGGCGCTCCCGCCGCCGCTGCCGTGCCGGTGGCCGTTTACGCCTCGCTGGTGGTGACGGAGTGCGCCCGCACCATGGGTAGCTCGTACCTGATCCTCCCGGCGGCGCTGGCCGCGGCGCTCAGTGGCGCGGGCGCAGGCGCCATGCTCTCTGTACGGGCCAAGTGGCCGGGGGTACTGGCGACGGTTCTGGCCATCGGCGCGCTGGTGGGCGTGGCCTTCGCGCCGCACCTGCCGAGCAGCATGCCTCTCCCGGGGCTGCTTGCCGCTTGGATCGTGGGTATCGCGTTGCTGGGCTTCCTTGCGGGGCTCGCCGCGTCCGGCTGCCGGTCGACCGCGCCCCGGTTCGAGGCCGTGACGGCCGCCATCTGCTCATCGGCGGCATTCGGCGCCCTCTTCTTCACTTACGCTTCGTTGCCCCGGTGGGGCGAGCGATGGTCGCTTGTCTCAGTTGCCGCCGCCTGCTTGCTGGTTCTCGCTGCCTGCTGGGCGGCCCCGCGGGAGCCAGTCGCCGCGCCTGAGGGCCCTGCGGCGCCTCCATCCTCTGAACCGGACGCAGAGGCCGATCCAGGAGCCGACAACGGGGTCGCTCCCACGCCGTCCGACGAGAGCGACGCGCCTGATCCGGCGCCGAGCCCGACCGATGAGCCGCGCTCCGATGCGGCCCAGGAGATCCACGAATGACCGAGACCGCAACCGCCGCGCCCCGCTGGGACGTGTGCGTCATCTTCCCTTCGCTCGATTCGCCCGAGTTCGTTGCCGCGTTTGACGGTGCGTGCGCCGGCATCGACGCGCTGGTCGACCTGTACGACCGCCACAACGTGCGCAATCGCGCCGAGCCGACCGTAGACGCCGCCTTCGCCGCCGCGTTCGACGAGGTCGTCACGGCCACCGCGGCGCTGTACGACAGCCTCACGACACTGGGCTCCTACCTCCTCTGCCTCACCACGACCAACGCCGCCGACGAGGCCGCCCAGGCCCGCATGTCCGAGTTGGATGTCCGCGAGGTGCCCCTGGGCAAGCTCGCCACACGCCTCACGGCCTGGCTGGGCTCCACCGATGAGGAGGCCCTCAAGGCCGCGTCGCCCGTGGCGCTGGAGCACGCCTACTTCCTGCGCAAGGCCACGTACCGCGCCCAGCACCAGCTCTCAGAGGAGCTGGAGGCGCTTGCCACCGACCTTGCGCCGTCGGCCATCACCGCCTGGGCCCGGCTCCACGGCACCATGACGGCCCTGCTCACCGCCCGAGTGCCCGTGGACGGCGTGGAGCAGGAGCTGCCCATGAGCGCCGTCCGCGCCCTGGCCAACCACCGCGACCGCCGCACCCGCCGGGCCGCCTACGAGGCTGAGATCGCGGCATGGAAGAGCGTGGAGGTCCCCCTCGCGGCCGCCATGAACGGCGTCAAGGGCTATCAGCGCACCCTCCGCCAGCGGCGCGGCCACGCCACCGACGTGGAGCCGACGCTTTTCGGTAACGGGATCGACCAGCAGACCCTGGACGCCATGCAGGAGGCCTGCGTCGCCTCCTTCCCGCAGTTCCGCCGCTACATGGCCGCCAAGGCGCAGGGGCTGGGCCTCGACAAGCTGGCATGGTACGACCTGCAGGCGCCGGTGGGGCACAGCGAGCGCCGCTGGTCTTGGGCCGAGGCCGAGGAGTTCATCGTCAGCAAGTTCGGCGCCTACTCCCCGCGCCTGGCCGACTTCGCCGCCCGCAGCTTTCGCGAGCGCTGGATCGACGCCGAGCCGCGAGTGGGCAAGGAGGGCGGCGCCTACTGCACCCGCGTCCGACGCGACGAGAGCCGGATCATGATGAACTTCGACGGCTCGTTCGGCAGCGTCAGCACCCTGGCACACGAGCTGGGCCACGCCTACCATAACCTGAACCTGGCCCCGCGCTCCGCCCTGCTCCGCTCCACGCCCAGCACCGCCGCCGAGACGGCCAGCATCTTCTGCGAGACGCTGGCCTTCGAGGCCGCTCTGGAGGCCTCCTCCGCCGACGAGCGCGTGGCCCTGCTCGACAACAGCCTGGAGGGCTCGCTGCAGGTGGTGGTGGACATCCACTCCCGCTTCCTCTTCGAGCAGGCCGTCTTCGAGCGCCGCGGCAAGCGTGATCTGACGGTGACCGAGTTCAAGGAGCTGATGACCTGGGCCCAGTCGGAGACCTACGGCGACGGCGTGGCGCCGGCTCACCCCTATATGTGGGCCGTGAAAAGCCACTACTACGGACCCACGTTCTACAACTACCCCTACACGTTCGGCCTTCTCTTCGGCCTGGGCCTCTACAGCCTCTACCAGCGGGACCCCGAGGCCTTCCGGGGCAACTACGACGGCTTCCTCTCGGCCACGGGCATGGACGACGCCGTCTCGCTGGCGGCCCGCTTCGGCATCGACGTGCGTGACGCGGCCTTCTGGGCCGGCGGCCTCGGCGTCATCGGCGGCCAGGTCAACGAGTTCGTCGCGCTGGCCTCCTTGGGCTAGCCGGAGCGGGTCGGCCCAGGCTCGCGACCCCTGAAACCAAGGCGCCTGCTCCGGGTATCTGGAGCGGGCGCCTTTGCCGTCGCCCTGAACGGCGCGAAGCGTTCCGGCGGCATCCTGCTCCTGCTGGAGCCCCCGATCCGCCCCTTGACAAGCCAGATGCAACCCGCTATCATGTGTGTACGTCAAGTACTTAAAGTCTTCAGCGGGTCAGTGGCGGGCTGGTTCGTGGTTCTCGTGGGATGAGCATAGATGCAAACGGCACGGTTAGTTCTCATTCCGGCGCTTGCCGGCACGGCACAGTCAGGCGGATGCAGCCAACCGCCCTCCTCCACGCCTGCCCTCGCCACCCCCGCCCGCACCGCCTTTGCCGTCGCCCTGAGCAACGCGAAGGGCCCCGACGCCGCCACCGCCCTTGCCGTCGCCTCGGCAGTCCGTGGACGTCCGTGTGTGTCCGTGTGCGTCCGTGGCGAAGTCCGGCTCCCACCGCACACGGACCCACTGGAGCGTCCGAAGCAGCACTAACAACAAGGGCCGCCCGGCCCCTCCCCTTGGCAGTGGCAGGACCGGGCGGCCAACCCCTGAAGGGGGTACGCCGGTATTGTACCGGCTACGCCTTCAGGCCGACCCCCTCTGTGTCAACATGGAGTGAGACACTTTCCATTCCCTCCAGGATGATCGAGGGCGGAAAGGATCGCATCAGGTGAAGAACGGTTTGACAAACGCCATGGCGTCGAGGAGTCCAGTAGGCATGCCCGTGCGGCCCACAG
>JAPLCQ010000101.1 GCA_026392115.1 Armatimonadota bacterium
CACGAAGCCGCGCTCGCGCACGACGAAGGAGCCGTCGGGCGCGGAGGCGAGCGACACCTCGGCGAGCGTGAGCGGGTCGAAGGCGCCGGAGGCCACATCGGCGTTCGTGCTCTTGCGGGCGATGCGGTAGCCGTTGAGCACCGTGAAGAGGCAGTTCGCGCCGGGCTTGAGGGCCTCGCGGATGCGCCGGAGGATGGCCAGGGGCTGCTCGACGGGGTCGTCGGTGGAGCCGAGAAGGCCGAAGGCGCCTTCGCAGAGGCAGATGGCCGCGTCGAAGGGCTCGGGGAGCTCGAAGCCGCGGGCGTCCGCCTCGACCCAGGTCGCCTCGACGCCGGCCGCGACCGCCTTGGCGCGGGCCTGGGCCAGCATGGCCGGGCAGACGTCGACGCCGGTGACCCGGTAGCCGCGGCGGGCCAACTCGACGGAGTGGCGGCCGGTGCCGCAGCCCACATCCAGCACGGCGGCGCCCGGCGCGAGGCCCAGGTGCTCGATGATGAAATCGACCTCCGCGACCGTGTTCAGTGTGAAGCAGTTCTGGTCGTACACGGGCGCATGGCCGTTGAAGAAGTGGACCCACTCGGTTGGGGCGCTGGACATCGGCGCATCTCCCTTGCGGCCGCTCGCGCGGCGCGTCTCCATGCCCTATCGGCGGCGTGACGCACCCCGCTAAGCAGGTTGGGGTAGGTTCGGCGGCGACGGCGTGGAATCATGCCACGATTGGTGGCATACTCCGTTCGTTGACCATCCGCAGCACGAAAGGAGGCGCCGCCCCATGCCCGTCGTCACCACCCATCTGGAGATGCACTCGCCCGACGAGATCCGGCCCAAGGCTTGCGCCGACCCTCTCTTCCAGATCGTCCGCGCCGGGGTGCCGCAGTGGCAGGTGAACCGCTTCCTCTACCAGTTCGTGGGCGGGCCGTGGAACTGGGACGCCTACCTGAGCAAGACCGAAGACGAGTGGCGCGCGCTCACCGAGGCGGGCGACCTCCACACCTTCATCGCCCTCTACGACGGTTCGCCGGCGGGCTACTTCGAGCTTCGGCAGGCCGACGGCGAGGTGGAGATCTGGCACTTCGGGCTGGCGCGGGCCTTTATCGGCAAGGGGCTGGGCGGGCCGCTCCTGACCCGGGCGCTGGAGGAGGCGTGGCGGCTCGGGCCCAGTCGGGTCTGGGTTCACACGTGCGACAAGGACCATCCCGCCGCACTGGCGAACTACCAGGCGCGGGGCCTCAAGGCCTTCAAGGTGGACACCGAAATGGCGACCACGAGGCGCGAGGCTTTGGCCGGGGCGGCGGGTATGGGGCTGATGCTGGCCGCGGGCGGCGAGGGGCTGGGCGCGTCGGCCGCGGTGCGGCGCTTCCACTACAGCGTGGACGGCGCCCTCATCGATGCGGAGCCGACCATGCTTTCCTATCTGCGCGCCTCGGGCGTGACGGACATCTGGCTCGGATGGTGGGTCTCGGCGACGCCGCCCAATGATGAGCAGATGCGGAAGATGACCGGCTGGAAGTCGCGGATCGAAGCGGCGGGCATGGCAGCGCACATGATTCTGATCCCGCTGGGCCATCCCGGCGAGGGGCCGAAGGAGCCCCGCTTCCCGGTCGACGGCCACTGGGGCGTGCGTCCCGACGGCTCCACCTTCGCCGGCACCGCCTGCCACCCGCCGGTCCTGCGCGACACGGCGGCGGCTCTGGAGCGCTTCCGTCCGGCGGCCTTCCGACGCTGGTTCCTGGACGACGACTTCCGCGTGGCGCAGTCGCCCTTCGACATCGGCGGCTGCTTCTGCCCGCAGCATCAGACGGCCTTCCTCAAGCGTTACGGCCTCGCCGAAGGGCGCCGGCCCGAGCTGCTCGAGGCCGTCGCCAAGCGGCAGCCGACGGCGCTGCTCAAGCAGTGGATCGAGTTCACCTGCGACGAACTGACGGGATGCTTCCGGGGCATGCGGACAGCCACGGGCAAGGGCCTCGATATGGGCGTCATGGTGATGTACCTGGGATGTGAGCGCGCGGGCATCCGCCTGCCGGACTACGGGGGCGTGCCGTTCCGCGTGGGCGAGCTGATGTTCGAGGACGCCGGATTCAGCCCCGTGAAGGGCAAGACCGACGAGCTCTTCGGCGTGCTCTTCCACCGCCGCTTCGTCCGGCCCGACATGGCCTACAGCGAGACCACGGCCTACCCGCCCGAGCGCCTCTCGCCGCGGAACGGCGCCGCGAAGCTCTGCACCTCGACGCTGGCCGACGTGAGGAACACCATGATGATGTGCATGAACCTGGCCGACTGGGAGCGACGCAGTCCAGGCCTGATGGCATCGGCCATGCGCAAGCACGCCCGGTTGCACCAGGCCGTGGCGGGCCACACGCCGCGCGGGCCGTTCAAGCACTTCTACGGCGACGCGAGCCGGCTGGTCGGCGGCGACTGGCCCTACAGCCTCTTCCTGGCGCTGGGGGTGCCCTTCGAGGTGACCGCCAAGCCCGCGGCCGGCGGCTGGACCTTCCTGTCAGATGCCGACGCACAGGCCGCCGCCGCAGGTCGGCTCAGGTCGCCCGGCACGACCTTCATCTGCCGCCCCGGCCAGGCCGACGGGCCTGCCTGCCGCCCCGTGACCGACGACTTGGACGCACTCTTCGCCCTGCGCCGCAGCCTGCTCCCGCAGTTGGCGACGACGCCGCACGTCGAGGAGGAGCTACCTGTGGTCTGCGCCTGGTACCCCACCGCCCGGGCCGTCCTGCTCTGGAACCTGCAGGAGCAGCCCGTGGAGATCACCCTCCGGCATGGCGGCGTGCGCCGGCCGGTGCGGATCGGCCCGTTGGACATGGAGCTGGTGGAGGGCGTGGCTCGGGCCTGACCGGCCACGACGGCGAGGGTGGCGGCGGCCCCTCGAGGCGGACTCAGATTGTCGCCGATGCTGCCATAATGACCGCATCGTATCATGCGGGTTCTGCCGACCCTCCGAGGTCGTTGCGGACCGCCGCCGTCTGAGGGCGGCCACGGAGGCGGGGGCGAACGGCGCTCCCGGTCTTGGGGCCTTCCATTGCGTCTGCAGTCGCTATAGGTTCAAAGGCGACCGCATGCGAAACCGCAGCTGCCGATCCCCCTCTGGTTCCCCGAGTGACCCTCCCGCGTGACGCGCCACCCACTGGTTGCCGCTCTTCCGCCCCACCCCTTCAGTCCCAGAGCACGGCCTTGCCCTGCCTGTTCCCGCCTGGGCTGGGGAAGCAAGCCGCGCCCCGGCCGGCCCGCGCACCGAGCTCCATGCGGGCCGCCAGGGCGCTTGTCGAAGCACGCCCCTTCGGGCGATGACCCATTATCATTGATGTGACCTCACGCCTGCCGGCGCCCGCCGGAGGCGTCGACAGAGGAGATGCGATGCACAAACAGCCACTCGGCACGCTGCTCTGTACCGCCACCGTCCTGCTGCTCCTGGCCCGCTGCGGGGCCCAGCAGCCGGGCGGGGAATCGGGGGCAGGCAAGTCGTACAAGTCGCTCGACGACCTCGCCGCGGCACGCTTCGCCGTGTTCACCGGCACCGTCCATGACGCCTGGGCCAAGAAGCACTATCCCAAGGCGCAGGTCACCCTCTTCGACAGCACTTCCTCGCTCATCATCTCGCTGCAGACCGGCAAGTCGGACGTGGCGCTACTCGATCTCATCACGGCCCGCGTCATCATGAAGTCGGCCCCGGGGCTGGCCATCCTCGACGACAAGGTGTTCGACATGCCGCTGGGCGTCGGGTTCCGGAAGGGCGATAAACGCCTCCTCGACCGGTTCAACCGGTTCCTTGCCGGAATCCGCGCCGACGGCACCTGGCAGGAGATGTACAACCGCTGGTGCATGAACGACCCCGAGAAGGCCGTGATGCCCGACATCAAGGTGCCCACCACGGGCGAGAAGGTGACGCTGGCCGTCTCTGTGGAGGACCTGCCCTACGTCGCCTACATCGAGGACAAGCTGGTCGGCTTCGATGTCGAGATGCTCCAGCGCTTCGCAGTGAAGGAGAAGCTCGCCATGAAGATCGTGGTGATCGACTTCCCCGCCCTCGTCCCCGCGCTCGTGTCCGGCAAATGCGACATGATCTCGGACGGCATGGCGATCTCCGAGGAGCGGGGGAAGAGCATCGACTTCTCCGACACATATATGAACTTCCGGACCGCCGCAGTCGTCATGGCGTCCAAGATCGACCCGTCGCGCCGGGCGGAGACCTCCGGCGTCGCCGCCGGGCCCACGACTTTCGTCGGCAAGGTCGCCCAGAGCTTCCACCGCAACCTCATCGTGGAGCGTCGCTGGCTCCTGATCCTGCGCGGCCTCTGGTCCACGGTGGTGATGTCCTTCTTCTCCACCATCATGGGTACGCTCCTGGGCGCGCTCGTCTGCGCCATGCGCCTCTCGAAGAGCCGGTGGATGCGCACCGCGGCGGCCGGCTACATCGCGATGCTCCGCGGCATGCCCGTCGTCGTCCTCCTCATGCTCATCTTCTACGTCGCCTTCGCGTCGGTGGATATTGATCCGGTGCTCGTGGCCGTCCTCGCGTTCGGGCTGAACTTCGGCGCCTACGTCGCCGAGATCTTCCGCACGGGCATCGAGGGGATCGACCGCGGCCAGAGCGAGGCAGGCATCGCCATGGGCTTCACCAAGGCGCGGACGTTCCTCCACGTCATCCTGCCGCAGGCCACCCGCGGCATCCTGCCGGTCTACCGCGGCGAGTTCATCTCGTTGGTGAAGAACACCTCCATCGTCGGCTACATCGGGGTGGAGGACCTGACGCGGGCGAGCGACATCATCCGCAGTCGCACATTCGATCCGTTCTTCCCGCTCGTCATGGTCGCGGCCATCTACTTCTTCGCCACATGGTTCCTCGGCCTGGCTCTTGACTACGTCGGGCGGAAGACCGACCCCAAACTGCGCAGGAAGAAGGAGGTGGCGGCATGATCAGCGTGCAGCATCTGGCCAAGAGCTTCGGCGACGTCCACGTGCTCAAGGACGTGAACGCCGAGATCGCCAAGGGCGAGGTCATCTCCATCATCGGACCCTCGGGCACCGGTAAGAGCACCTTCCTGCGTTGCCTGAACCTGCTGGACCAGCCTACGGGCGGCCGCATCGTCATCGACGGGCAGGACCTTCTCGCCCGCGGCGCCGATGTACCGGCCATCCGCCGAAGGATGGGCATGGTCTTCCAGTCGTTCAACCTCTTTGCGCACCTGACGGTCATGGAGAACCTCACCATCGGGCCGGTCAAGCTCCTCGGGCGCTCCACGGTCGATGCGAAGAAGGCCGGCATGGAGCTGCTCCGCATGGTCGGGCTCACGGAGAAGGCGCACGCATTCCCGGATGAGCTCTCCGGCGGCCAGAAGCAGCGCGTCGCCATCGCCCGGTGCCTCTCCATGGACCCGGAGATCATCCTCTTCGACGAGCCCACTTCGGCCCTCGACCCGACGATGGTCAGCGAGGTGCTCGCCGTCATACGCAAGCTGGCGAAGCAGGGGATGACCATGGCGATCGTCACCCATGAGATGGACTTCGCCCGCGACGTCTCCTCGCGCGTCTTCTACATGGACGAGGGCATCATCTACGAGGAGGGCCCCTCCGAGGTCATCTTCGGCGCCCCGGTACGCGAGAAGACGCGGGACTTCATCGGCAAGGTCCGCAGCCTCGGGTTCCACATTGCCAACGGAGACTACGACCTCTACGAGATTCACGGCAAGATCGCCGGGTTCTGCGAGAAGCATATCGTCCCGGCCAAGACCACCGCGGTGGCTCAGCTGCTTACGGAGGAGTTGCTGAGCGTTCACATCGCCCAGCCCGGCCCGGCAGACATCGACCTGTCGGTCCACTACTCCGAGAAGCTGGCGGCGGTGGAACTGCGCGTGGTCAGCTCGGGCCCCGAAGGGAACCCGCTGGTCACCGCGAAGGTTCCCGATACGCTGGGCCTCGACCTCATCCGCAGCTTCTCCAAGGACATCGTCTATACCCGGGAGGGCGAGCGCAACAAGCTCTCCCTCCACCTCACCTGACCCATGGATCTACCGGGCCGCACATGCTCGCCGCCGGCGCTTCTCTCGCCGGCGGCGGCGCTACGGCCTGAGGAAGTCGAGCAGGCTACCCTTGCTGTCCGCGCGGATCACGGCCGTCACCACCTTCGGCAGAAGCCCGGCGCCGGGATAGGCCAGGTAGCGGCTCTCCCATACCGGGTGGAACTTCTGCTTGAAGGCCCGAAGGCCCAGGAAGCCGTAGAAGACGTTGAAGTGCCGGTAGAGGAGCCCGATGGCACGCTCGGCCGCCGGCGGCACGCCCGGAGTCGGATCGCCCATGGTGGCAAGCGGCGCCAGCCCCTGACCGTACCACTCGTGGCCGCGCTCCTTGAGCCACAGCGCGGTCTTGATGATCAGGTACTCCTGAATCCGCTTCGGCGCGTCGGGAAGGCACCGGTTCATATCGCCGGCGTACCCGTTGGCCGCATACATGGGCACGAGGTTCTCGAAAGCCACGGGCCGTCCGTCGGCGCCGAACGCCACCATGAGCGGATAGCCCTTCATAAGGTCGGTGTCGAAGTACCCGAGGGAGAACGTCTTCTCCGAGCCCTTGCGGCTCCGCAGCCAGGCGTCGGAGATGCGGCGCAGGTCGTGGGCGATGTCCCTCGGGTCCGCCGTGAGGTCGTAGCGCTCCATCGTTACGCCCTGCCGCTCCAGAGCGCTGACCGTCTGCCGGAAAGCCTTCGCATGGCTGCCCTCCAGCGTGAAGGTGCGCAGGTCCAGCAGGGCGTCTTCCCCTACCTTCAGCAGCTGAAGCCCCGCCTCGGCGGCGATGGCGGCGAACGCCGGGGTCACCTGGTAGAACGCGGGGCGCCAGTCGTTGACCAGGCAGTGCTCCATGAAGGCGGCCACGAGCGGGCGCACCTCCGCGTCGGGCGCTGCCGGGTCGCCCAGGACCAGCGCCACGTTGCCCACGAGCTTGTACGCCAGGACGCCCGAACGCTCCGCGTTCCAGAAGTAGGCCTTGTCGGGCAGGAGGCAGAAGTGCGCCAGGTCGGTGCGGGCATGCTGGGAGAGCGCCTGTTGCACATCGCGCCGTTCCGTCTCGGTGGCCGCCTGGATGCGCTTCCAGGGCTTCGACAACACCAGCAGCGCGGCGCCGATGGCGGCCATGCCGAGGGTGTCGAGCGACTCGACGAACCACCGGGCATGGCGGGTCAGCGGGACGACGTTCTGGTCGTCGAAGAGGAAGAACCAGGTCCACGCGGCCCGCACCCTGTCCTCGCCGCTCCCCACCCGGCCGCCGAACTCGCCGCGCATGAGCGCGAAGCCCGCCAGGCCGTACACCGCGACGGCCGCCGCGGCAAAGCCGATGACGGCCAGGCTCTGCCGCAGCGAGGCCGGATCGTGCCCTGCCCTGTACTGATCGCGCAGCTTCCAGAGCGACGCCATGCCGAGGAGGCAGATCGTCGCCTCCTCGTAGTCGAAGCCCTTGACGAGGTGCATGACCAGCGAGACCGCCAGCATCCACATCACAAGCTGCCACGCCCTCCGCTTGCGGCGCCAGAGCTGCGCCGCGAAGTAGATGAGCGCGAATCCGAGAAACACAACGAGCGTTCGGCCGGCGTGCATGACGTGGACCGGCAGCGCCTCGGCCACGAGCCGTCCGCGCCAGGGAACGCGGGGAAGGAGGGCCGACACCAGGTTCACGATGCCCACCGCGGCGGCCAGGACGGCGGCGATGCGAACGCCCAGCGCCCGAGCGCCGCCGAACTCCGGGCGCATGGGCGGCGCCGGCCGGTCGGTCCCCGATGATGCCGCGGCGTCACGCCTGATGGCTGCTCCGGCCGCCATCCCCAGAGGGATCGGCAGCCAGAACGACACGCCCCGGAAGAGGAGGCATGCCGCCAGGGACGCTCCGGGAGGAACACCCAGCCCGCGCAGCAGGATGGTGACGGAAGCCTCCACCACGCCGATGCCCTGCGGCACAAAGGAGACCAACGCGACCGCGCCGGAGATCACATACATGGCGGCGATCATGAGCGCCGGAGCCTGAACGCCGAAAGCGCGGCGCGCCGCCACCAGGGCGAACGCGTCGCCCGCTTCGCGCACCAGGCAACCGGCCACCGAACCGACAAGGACCCTGGGCCGCCTCCTGGCCATGGCCGCAGTGAAGTGGAGCAGCCGAAGGAGCCGGCCCGACGCCCGCGGCCGGAGACGGAGGGCCAGCGCCAGCGCGGCCGCCACGCAGACGACGATGCCCGTGAGCGTCATCACGGCTACCGCTTCGCCGCGCGTCAGGGCCCGCGCCGCCGCCAGCGCAACCAGCGTCGCCACGGCCAGTATGGCAAACACGCCGTAGTCGAGGGCGTAGACAAGGGTCATCGCCGCCACCGTGCGCCACGGGGCAACCCGGTTCGGGGGCGCATCGGCCGCGAGCAGGCCCACGAGCGCCGCGCCGCCGCCCAGACC
>JAPLCQ010000123.1 GCA_026392115.1 Armatimonadota bacterium
CCGGCCCACCGGGCGTTGATGGTGGCGTCGCCCGCCGTGGCCGGGGCCGTGAGCGAGGCCGACGCCTTGCCCGTGGCATCCGTCAGGGCCGCGGCGTCGGTCCAGGCGCCGCTGTCGCCGATGCGGAACTCAAGCTGCAGGCCCGCGACGGCGGTTGCGCCGGTCGTCTTGGTCAGCGTGGCCGAGACCGTGACCGAGGCGCCGGGGGCCGCCGAGGCGTCGTCGGCCACGAGGGTCGTGCCGTCGGCGGCGTCGATGGTCAGAGTGTTGGACGCGTCCGACGCGGCGTAGTAGGTGTCCGCCTCGAACCGCACGTAGATCGTGTGCGCCCCGGTGGTGGCGGGTGCGGTGACCGAGAGGGTGGCCTTGCCGTCGGCGCCTGTGGCGGCCGCGGCGTTGGTCCAGGTCCCGCCCGCATCGATCTTGAACTGAATGGTCTTGCCGGAGATGGCAGTGCTATCCGAGGTCTTCTTCAGCGTGCCGGTGAGAGTGATGGTATCGGAGGCGTAGCAGGTCACCGCGTCGGCCGTGATGGTGGTGGCCGTCTTCACTGCCAACGTGGCGGTGTCGGACGAGGCCGCGTAGTGCGTGCTGCCGGCCCACCGGGCGTTGATGGTGGCGTCGCCGGTCGTGGCCGGGGCCGCGAGCGAAGCCGAAGCCTTGCCCGTGGCATCCGTCAGCGCCGCGGCGTTGGTCCATGCGCCGCTGTCGCCGATGCGGAACTCAAGCCGCAGGCCCGCGACGGCGGTTGCGCCCGTCGTCTTGGTCAGCGTGGCCGAGACCGTGACCGAGGCGCTCGGAGCCGCAGAGGCGTCGTCGGCCACGAGCGTCGTGGCGACGGCGTCGTCGATGGTCAGCGTGTTCGAGCCGTCGGAGGCTACGTAATCCGTGTCACCTTCGAAGCGCACGTAGATCGTGTGCGCGCCGGTGGTGGCCGGAGCCGTGGCCGAGAGGGTGGCCTTGCCGTCGGCGCCGGTTGCGGCCGATGCGTTGGTCCAGGTCCCGCCGGCGTCGACCTTGAACTGGATCGTCTTGCCGCTCAACGCGCTGCTGTCGGACGTCTTGGTGAGTGTGCCTGTGAGCGTGATGGTGTCCGACGCGTAGCAGGTGACCGCGTCGGCGGTGATGGTGGTGGGCTGTGTCGTCGCACCGAAGCTGATTTTGCTGACGTATGCGTCGAAGGTTCCGCCTCCGAACAGCGTCTGGTACGCACCGGTGGTGGTGGGAAAGCCGGTGCCGCCCGTGTAGCCGACGACGGTGGCGGCGCCGGCCGAGTCGAGGGCCACACCAAGCGCATACTCGGCGCGCGAGCCGCCCAGAAAGGAGCCCTAGAGCAGTGTCGCGCCGCTCGCATCGAGCCTCGCTATGTAGGCGTCGCCCCCGGAGCCGTACGTGGCCTGGAGCGCATCTGCGGTGGTGGCAAAGCCGGGGCCGCCTACGTAGCCGCAGACAACGGGGGCGCCGTCCGCAGCGAGGGCGAGGCCGTAGCTGTACTTCGCAGAGGAGCCGCCCAGGTAGGTGCTGTAGATAAGCGCCGTGCCCGCCGCGTTGAGCTTCGTGATGAAGCCGTCTTGGGTGGCAAACTTGGCGGTCTGATATGCGCCTGCTGTCGTCGGGAAGTTGCTGCTGCCGGTATAGCCGTGAACGACTGCGTTGCCGTCGGCGCCGATGGCGATGGCTCGGGCGTAATCTACGCCCCCGCCGCCCAGGAAGGTGCTGTAGACCAGCTCCGTGCCGGTCGCGTTCAGCTTGGTGACGAAGGCGTCTGTGGTGCTGCCTCTGGTTGTCTGGTACGAGGCGGTAACCGGGAATGTGGAGCTAGTAGTAGCCCCGCAGATGGTAGCGGCTCCGGCTGAGTCGATGGCGATGCCGTAGGCAGTGTCAGAGCCTGCGCCGCCCAATAGGGTGCTGTAGACCAGCGCCGTCCCCGTCGCATTCAGCTTCGTTACGAAGACGTCATACGTGCCGCCGTGCGTAGTGTCGTACGCGCCGGTGGTTGTGGGGAACGCTCCGCCGGCCTGGCCGCAGATGGTGGCGGCTCCGAGCGTGTCAACGGCCACGGCGTAGGCAGTGTCATCGAACGCACCGCCCACGTAGGTGCTGTAGACCAACGCCGTGCCGTTCGAGTTCAGTCTGCTGACGAAGGCATCTGAGAAGCCGCCGTTGGCGGTCTGGAATGCGCCGGCGGTCGTGGGGAATGCGTCGCCGGCATAGCCGCAGATGGTGATGGCCCCGTCCGTATCGACCGCAAGGGCCAGGGCCTGATCGTCGTTGATGCTCCCCAGGTAGGTGGTGAAGTCCGCCGCCGTCCCGGCCGCATTGAGTTTGGTGACGAACGCATCGAGGCCGCCGCCGTGGGTGGGCTGATAGGCCCCGGTCGTGGCTGGGAAGAGCGCGCTTTGGCTTTTCCCACAGATGACCGCGGCGCCCGCGGCATCGAGCGCGACCCCGTTGGCCGCATCGCTCGCCTCTCCCCCCAGCAAGGTGCTGTACTCCAGCGTCGGGTCCACTACCAGCGGCCGCGATGCATCGTAGCGAGCGACCTGGAAGGCGACCGTGTTCTGCTCCAGCGTGAAAGAGCAGGCCACCTGCTTGCGTACGCCGTTGATGGTCTGGTAGGCGTAAGGGCGGTTGAGGGTCACGTCGCCGCAGGACGTGGAAGCGACGAGCTTGCCGTCCACGCTTCGCAGCGACTTCGCGCCCGATACCGCCATGCGGATGCGCTTCGGGTCGGCGCCGGGCTCCACCACGAAGTCATACTCCAGCGCGCGCGACTTGCCCGCGCCGTAGGTGACCAGGTCGATGCCGGGGTAGACGCCCGCCAGCCTGGCGCGGGAGTAGGTTGGGACCTTCGTGCGCCACTTCCTCGCGTCATTGCCGATGAAGTAGTTGACGGTGCCGGGCTGCTTGTCCAGCCCCGAGGCAATGGCCATCGGATTGGAGCCTTGCAGCTTCAGGCGGAGCGCCGTGGCCTTGTCGCCCTTGCGCAGCGACAGGACGATCTCGCGTTTCGTTAGGAAGAGCGTTCCCTGGCCCGAGCGGGCGACGAACTGCACCTCGCCGGGCCAGTGACCCGTGTTCTTCTCGAACATCAGGGGCAGGTTCGCCGTCCGCGACGCTCGAAGGGCCGCGGGAGGGGCCGCGCCGGCCGATGCGGCCAGCGCGAGGAGGGCCGCCGGGTACGCGAACGCGCAGCGGGGCAGGGAGGTAAGTCTTCGCATGGGCCACCCTTGTTTGCCGGCACATCCAGGACCTCCCCACCATTGGAGAGGGGCCTGTGCGGGGCGACCGAGCGTACCAGACCTGACGTGCAGCGATCCGCCGGTCACGATACCCACGCACGACCGTATGGTAGCACCTATCCGTACAGGGCGCAAGCCCTCAAGCCGATCTGCCATAGGCGCTCATTCCCTCGATGTTCGGCAACGCCGCGGCTGGACGCGAGGAGGTCGACCGCGGCGGGATCGGCGGCGGACCGCGCCCGGCCATTGCGCAAAGCCGCCCATAGGTCGTATCATGCCGGCATGAGCGTGACAGGCGGGTCGTGGCGGTCAGGGGAGTGCGTCAACATGGTTCGTCTCATATGCCGGCAGCGGTGTTTGCCTCTGGTCGTGATGCTGCTCCTCGCCACGGCCGCGTCCGCCCGAGGCGGTTTGTGCGTCTGGGTCGGCGGGAGCGCTGCCGCGCCTTCCGAGTGGAACGCGGGCGCGAACTGGAGCGGCGGCATCGCGCCCACTGCGACCGACGAGGTCACGGTGCCGGGCACGGCCGCCGACTACCCCAGCCTGACCGCCGACGCAACCATCGCGGGCCTCACCCTTGAGGCGGGCTCTTCACTGAGGCTCGGCGGCCATCTGCTCACCGTCAAGGGCCCGTTGACCTGCCGGAGCGTGGGCGCCGGCAAGGGATTGCTCATGTCCGACGCGGCCGACCGACTGACAGTAGAGGAGAAGGCGCTCTTCGAGGGCGGCTCCACGGCCGGGAACCTGAGCGCCGGGACCATCCGCTTTCAGGGCGACGTTGAGGCGGCCTCCGGCGGCACGGGCGACGACGCGCTGGCCGTCGGCGGCGCGACGGTGGTACTCGAGGGGACCCGGCCCAAGCGGCTCACCGGTCGGTTCGCCGTAGCCGACGTGGAGGTGGCGTGCACCGGCGGCGCCGGCGGCTGGACCGAGTTCACCGCCTCGGGCAGACTCATCGTTCGGGCGGGCTCCGGCGGCGTCCTGGGGCTGGGTCCGGCGCATCGCCTCACCTGTCACGGCCTCGACGTGGACGGCCTGACCGCACGCAACGTGCTCATCGACTGCCTCGACGGGCCCATTGACCGCTTCGACAACGTCCGATTCGAGGGGTTCCCCCGCAGCGTGGCCAACTTCGACCCGACCCTTGGAGCCACCTTCTACCTGACGATTCGCCATCCCGGAGGCGCCGTGCCGCTCGTGTTCCATGGGGTGCGGTTTGGCCAGAACGACCCCGGCGCCGACGACTACTTCGTCTATGCCTGCGATACCGCCCCCGACGGCGTGGCGCTGGACGTCTACCTCGTTGACGCCCTGCCCGCCGACGGCGGCGCGGCGACCCGGGCGGACGGCGGATCGCGCATCTTCTGGAACGAGCCCGCGCCCGGCCTGCCGCCCGGCGCGCCGACGCTGATTTCGCCGGACGACGGAGCCGCGTTCACCGACGCCGCCCCCCCATTCACCATGACCTCGCAGGAGGCGGCGGGCCAGAACCTGCGCTATGTGGTGGAGTTCCTTCGCGACGGCGCCGTCGTGGCCACGTTCGATCAGACCGCCTCGCTGCAAGGCTGGGACAAGCCCTACCCGTATGCGCCCGCCGAGACGGCGACGCTGAACATCGGCGAGGTCCTCGCCAACGGCAGCTACGCGTGGCGGGCCAGGGCCGTGAACAGCGCCGGGGTCGGCCCCAACAGCGCGGAGAGGCGGGTGACCCTTCGCCTTCCGCTTGCCGTGACCGGCGTGACACCGAACCAGATGGCCTGGGTCTCCGGCGCAGAGGGCGTCTTCACGATCCGCGGCCGCGCCTTCAGCCCCGATGCCGTCGTCGAGCTCTCGGGAGGCGGTCGGACGGCCCGGGCCACGTCGGTCGTGTGGCTCTCCGCCGGCGGGCTGACCGCCCGCGTTCCGTTGAGCGGATTGGCCGTGGGCGTGTACGATGTGACGGTGACCCATCCCGGCGGGCCCGCCGGCACGCTGGTCGGTTCGGTCGCCCTGGCGGGGCAGATTCGCCCGGTGGTCGAGGCGCGGCTGCAGGGGCCGGCCGGCATCCAGGCCTCGCGCAAGACGGCCTTCCGCCTCAGCTACACGAACACCTCCGCGGCGGACATCAGCAGCGCCATCGTGCTGCTCCGCGCCGTGCCCACCGGCGCGACGATCACGGTGAACGGCGAGACGCTGGTGGAGGGCCTGACCTGCGTCACCGAACCCGACGGCATCGGCGTGCCGCTGGCGCTGCCGGGCCTGCGCGCCGGCGAGACATCGAGCGTGCCGATCACCATCCAGCCGGCTGACGGGTCCGTCGGCCGGTGGCCGCTGACGGCGCTTGCGCTCGGAGGCGCGGCGTATGACGCGCGCCTGCCGGCTCCCCCGGTCGGCGGCTCACCGCGCAGGCTGGACGGCGGGCCGGTCGCCACGACCAACATGCCGTGGAACGGCGTGCCTGCCGAGGATCGACCCGCCGTGCAGGCGGCCGCGCAGGCGCTGCAGGATGCGTGGCGGGAGAGCCATTTCATGGTCCGTTACTGGAGCGACGGTTCGCCGGGCGTCCAGCAGAGCATCGGCGAGCGCATCGCCGGCTTGGGGGCCATGGCCGGCTGGCAGGTGCAGCGCGTGGATGCGGCGGGCATCGGCGGCCACGCCTCCACACTGGTCACCTCGCCCATAACGAGCAAGTCGTACATCGTTGACAACTATCTGGCGCCCAGCTTCCTACCCGTGCGCCCGGCGGAGGACCCGTACAACCCCGGGCGCACGGTCTATGTGACCGACCCCGACAGGACCACCGCCACGCAGTACTACCAGAACCCCATCGCGGCCATGTCCGGGCTGATCGGGAGGCCCTGGAGCATTCATGTCGGCGGTAGCGCTGAGTGGGGCGGCACGCCGAAGTTCGACATGCTGTCGAGCAAGGAGCATGCCGTCCAGGTGCTCCCGACTACGGACGCGAACGACGTGACGACGGCTGAGGGCTCCGGGTCTGCGCACTTCGTCTCGGGCTCGGGCGCCCTCACCTATACGATCAACTTCGAGCGCCCCGCCACCGCGGCAGGGCCGGCACAGGAGGTGATCATCACCGACGCCCTCGACGCGGGCCGACTGGACCACGCCAACCTGAGCGTGGGGACGATCACGCTGGGTGATCAGACGTTGACACCGGTCGCGGGAACCCACCGCCTCGATGCGCTGATGGACCTGCGCCCCGCCCAGAACTTGCTGGCCGGAGTGCAGGTGGAGGCAGACGCGGCCGGAGTGCTGGTGGCCCGGTTCACCGCCCTGGACCCGCTCACCGGCGCCCTGCCGGCCGATCCCGCACGGGGCATCCTGCCGCCCGGAGGGCACGGTTCGATCACCTTCGCCGTCACGACCCGGGCCGGCCTGGCCGCAGGTTCACGGATCGCCAACACGGCCTCCATCGGGTTCGACAGGAACGAGCCGATCGTCACGCCCGAATGGGTGAACACGATCGACGGCACGGCGCCGACCAGTTCGGTGGCGGCGTTGCCCGCCGTCTCCGTCGATACGCCCGTCCCTGTGAGCTGGACCGCATCCGATCAGGCGGGCGCCTCCGGCGTGGCGAGGGTGGACCTCTACGCCTCCGAGGACGGCGGCCCCTACCTCGCGGTAGGCGCCAGGGAGGCCGGCGCAACGTCGCTGCTCTTCCCCGGCACGCTCGGGCACACGTACACCTTCTACTGCGTGGCCGTGGACGCCGCCGGCAATCGCGAGGCGGCGCCTATGGTCGGCGGGCAAATCCGGCCGCAAGCCACCACCAGGCTTGGCGGAGCCAGGAGCTTCCCGGCGGGCGTCGCCATGGTGGCCCTGCCGGTGTCGCCGGAGCAGACCGACCCGCAGACGCTCTTCGGCGTGGGCGCCGGGGCGTGGATGCGCTGGAACCCGGCTGCCACAGGCAATGACAAGTACGCTCGCTACCCCGACGCCTACGCCATGCTGGACCGCACGACGCCGGGCAAGGGCTACTGGCTGAAGCTCGCCAAGGCGCGCGATGCGTCCGTTGCCGGTGTTGCGCCAGGTCGCGGCGTCCCCGTGACGTTGCCCCTCGGCGCGGGCTGGAACATGATCGGCAACCCGCGCTCCGTCGCGGTCTCCTGGTCCACATCGGCCATCAAGGTGACGTCGGGAGCCGAGGCCAAGACGCTGGCGCAGGCCGCAGCGGCTGGATGGCTGGACAGCACGGCGTGGGGCTGGAAGCAGACGGCCGGCGACCCGCAGACGGGGTCGTATGTCCTGCTGGCCGAGGTTGGCGCCAGCGGCGTCGAAACCGAGATGAAGCCCTGGACCGGCTACTGGATACGGGCCAACCGCGAGTGCAAGCTCGTGCTGCCCGCCCTGGGCGCCGCGGCTCCGAAGGAAGCGGCGATGACGAAGGGCTGGACCCTTGCAGTCACTGCCGAGGACGGCGGCGCGGTATCGCAAGCGCTCATCGGTTCAGGCCTGGCGTCGCCGATCCGGGCCGCGGACCCTCCTGCCGCGCCGACCGAGGATGCCCCGATCCCAATGATCCGGGTCGTGGCCGGAGAGAGACGCTACGCGGCCGACCTCCGGGCGGGCTCCGGGACCCAGGCATGGGAACTAGAGGTCACCGTCCCCGCCGCGTCCGGCCAGCAGAGCGTGACGCTGCGGTGGCCCGGCTCGGCCCGCCTTCCCCGGAGCGCCAACCCGGTCCTGGCGGATGTAGCCACGGGCGAGCGCTTCTTCATGCGCATGGCTTCGGAACGCCGGTTCGCCATGCCCGCCGAGGGCGGCGTCCGGCGCTTCCGAGTGGAGACGCTCCCGTCGGGCCAGATGCTGCGCATCCTGAACGCCCGGGTTCTGCCCGGCCGAGCGGCGGGCGCCCCGCCGACAGTGACCTTCGCCCTGA
Source organism: Armatimonadota bacterium (assembly GCA_026392115.1). Lineage (GTDB taxonomy): Bacteria > Armatimonadota > Chthonomonadetes > Chthonomonadales > CAJBBX01 > CAJBBX01. The sequence continues at coordinate 8,119 of JAPLCQ010000123.1, forward strand.
GCCAGATCGCCACCGTGCGGGTCAGCGTGCTGGCCGGCGGCCGGCGAATACGCGCCCTGGGTAGCCGAACGGCGGCCACGGGCGACACGGAGCAGGTGGTATGGGACGGTCGCGATGATCGCGGCGCCGCGGTTCCTGCCGGGCTCTACCTCGTGGAGCTGACGGCCACCACGCCCGACGGGCAGATGGCCCGGCAGCTACTGCCCGCGGTGATGACCCGGTGAGGCCGCGAGCCCTACAGGAGGCCCCTCAGCGTCAGTTCCCGCTCGAGGGCCTCCGCAGTGGTGTGGACGATGCCGTCCCAGCCCACGGCGCGGGCGCCCTCCACGTTGGCCACGAGGTCATCGATCAGCAGGTGCTCCGACGCCGGCCGTCCGGTGAGCCGCTCCACGGCGGCATAGGCCTCGGGGCGGGGCTTCAGCACCCCGGTTTCCTGCGATGGGGCCAGGTGGTCGAACATGGCGAGGCACTGCCCGAAGCGGGAAACGATCCAGCCCCAGTGGATCGGGTCCGTGTTGGAGAGCAGGACGCGCTGCTCCGCCCGGGCGGCGGCCACCAGTCCGACGGTCGCTTCGTCTATCCAGAAGACGTCGGACCAGCCCGAGCCGAACTCTTCATCCGTGGCCCGGAGATCCAGCTCACGGCGCAGCCGCTCGATGAAGACGCCGGCGCTGCAGCGCCCTACGGCAAAGCCCGCTTCCTCGTAGATCGCCGATGCGGCGCGCCAGGCGGCCTCGCCGTCGGCGCCGAAGCGGGTACGCTCGCCGAGCCAGCGCTTGGCCGGAGCGAAGTCGAAGGGCAGCAGCACTTTGCCCAGGTCAGAGACGATCACCCGGCAGGCAGACGCGGACATCACGATTGAGCAACCTCCGATGCGGATACCGGGAACGATACCCGCAACCGGCGCGACCGGCAAGCCCGACGGGAGGTCGAAGGAGGGCGACATGGCGAAGTGGCTGATGGCGGCGCTGCTGATCGGCGGAGCCGTGGCCGCGCGCGCGGGCCGGGACGGCGCGGATCGGCTGCAACTGGTGCAGCGCGGGTTCGCAGAGGTGGAGCGCTCGTACGCCCGCGTGGAGGCCGATCTGAACGCGCTGGTGCGGGCGCAGGTGCTGCTCGCGCCGGGGCTGCTCATGCGCGGCGAGGCCGTCACCGCCAGGTTCGATGCCGCCTCGGAAGCCCGGCCCAACGAGACCGCCGAGCTGGTCGAGCAGTGCTACGACCCCAACGCGAAGCCCCGTCCGATCCGGCTGGACTGGCGGCGCGGAGGACGCGGTTGGGAGGCCACATGGCGCTGGACGCCTCGGCGGGCGGGCCAGTACCTGCTCCGCTGGCGATGCGACATCGGCGGCGACGTGCCGCAGTTCGAGCGCATCTTCGCGGTGGCCGACCGGGGCTCCGCCGTCATGATCGTCAACTCGACCAGCCACGCACAGCCGCGACCGGAGCCCGACTTCCACGGTCTGCACCTCCCCTTCAGCGGATGGGTGGAGCCACTGCTCTTCGGCGAGCGGCCCCACGCCGAGGCCTTCGCGGCCTTCAGCCGCAACGCCCGGCAGTATGGCGATGACGCTGCCTTCTTCATCTTCATGGGCGGCCTCTACGTGCCCGGCGACAAGGCCGTGTTCGTCGACGAGCCGCCAGCCGTGCAGCGAGCGGTGCTGGCCAATGCCCAGCGCATCTGGCGCATGTGCCGCTTCCCGGAGCCGCTGGCGAACCTGTATACCTATGGATTGGGTGCGGGACCCGTGGGCCAGGCCCGGTCGCTGGGCTACAACCTGCAGGGCGCGCTCTGTGCGGACCAAAACTGGGGCGATGGGCCCTTCAAGATCAACCACTTCGGCATGCCGGCCAGGCCCTACTTCGTTGCCTCTGACGACTTCCGGCGCCCCGGCCCCGGCGGCGCGAACGCCATGGTGGGCGTGCAGCAGTGCGCCCGGCAGACGATGCTCTGCCGCGACTACAACTGCGTCTACTCGCTGGAGGGCGGGATCGGCTACGCACTGGAGCAGTACTCCGGCATGAAGGGCCCCGAGCAGCCCGATTCGCGCGACCTGGAGCGCGAGATGGCCTTCCTGGACTGCCACCTCGATGCTGCCGAGACCTTGCCGCGGCCCCTGCTCTTCTCCATGGGGTTTGAGTTCAACGGCGTCTGGCCCCGCATGGCCGAGCTGAACCGGCGCAGCATGGAGGTCGCCATCGAGCGGGCTCGGACGCGTAAGCTCGTCTTCTGCACGGCGAACGCCGCCGCCGACTTCATGCGCAGGCGGTACCGCGAGACGCCGGAGAGCGCGGTCTACCTCCACGACGTCTTCGCGGGCGTCACCAGCAACGGCAAGCCGGCGCGCTATCCCGACACCATCGAGGTGGAGAACGCCCGGTTCAAGGCGCTCTTCCGCCGGGGCGACCACCTGCCCGCCATGCACTACGACTACGCTGGACCGTGGGCCTGCCCGGATTGGGGCAACGAAGGGATCGCGCGGCGACCCGACGGCTATCTGGTCCCGGAGAGCCCGGACCGGTATCGGGTGACACCGCGCATCGTCGATACCCGGGCAGTGCAGGTGCGCTCCACCCAGGAGGCCCTGCCCAACGGCGTCCGGATCCGTCTGTCCATACGCTCCGAAGCGGCGCGGGCCGAGCTGCCCGTGGCGCTCTGGGACCTGCCCGCGCGCTTCACGGCGCTGGAGAGCGGCTGGCAGGTGAAGGGACCCGCGCGCGCCATACCCGTGCGGGCGCCGTTCACCGGCAACGCCTGCTGCGTACTGATCTGCAATGTGCCGGCAGGCGGATGCGAGATTGTGCTCACCGTCCGGTCTCAGCGCCGCGAGCCCGCGCGGGCCGATCTGCCGCAGGGACTCGACCGCGAGGCGTTCAGGCTGGGGGGTGCGCCCAATGCCGGCTTCGTCGCCTACCGGCAAGGCCCGCCCTTCGAGCAGCAGTGGAAGGCGGAGCGGCAGACCGCCGCGCAGGCGAAGGCGGCCGGCGACACCGCACACACCGTGCTTGGCCGGGAGGGCGCCCGGTTCACGCTCAACGGCAAGCCGCGCTTCCTGCTGGGATGCAGCTACTACGGCGGCCTGGGCGCCACTGAGCCGCGGCTCCTGGCCGACCTGGACGAGATGCAGCGCCGCGGCATGAACTGGCTACGGGCCTGGGCCACCTGGAACGCCTTCGGCGAGGATGTCTCGGCGGTAGACGGACTGGGCGAACCCCGCCCCGAGCACATGGCGCGCCTGCGCAGACTGGTGGCGGAGTGCGACAGGCGCGGCATGGTGGTGGACGTCACGCTTTCCCGCAACGCTTCAGGCCCGGCGCCGGTGCTGGCGAACCTGACCGCGCACGCGGCGGCAACGCTTGCCATCGCGGCAGCGCTGGCGGGGCATCGGAACTGGTACCTGGACCTCGCGAACGAGCGAGACGTGCGCGACGGTCGCTACGTACCGGTGGCGGAGCTGGCGACCCTCCGCGCCGAGCTCCGCAGGCGCTGGCCGGACCTGCTCATTACCGCCTCAGGCGGGAGCGACACCGACGCGGGCGATGCGCTCAAGCTCGCCGCGGCGGGTATGGACTTCATCTGCCCGCACCGCCCGCGACAGGCCGGATCGCCGACCCAGACCGAGGCATCGGCCCGCAAGCTGGCGGCATCGCTTGCCGAGAAGGGCTTCACCCTCCCGATCCACTACCAGGAGCCATTCCGGCGGGGCTACGCCGAGTGGTCGCCCGTGGCCGCCGACTTCCTGACTGACCTACGGGGAGCCGTGCGGGGCGGCGCCGCGGGCTGGTGCTTCCACAACGGCGCCACGCGAGGCGCCAAAGACGAAGAGCCCCGTCGCAGCTTCGACCTGCGAGGTCGGCGCCTCTTCGAGCAACTCGACGAGGAGGAGCGCGAGGCGGTGCGCGGAATGGCCGCTACGGTGGCGGCGCCGTAGGCGAGCGGCCCACGCTCCCGCCGGGTACCATGGCCGTATGCCTGCGGTCCGCCGTCTCGGTCGGCCTGCTCAAGGGAGCCCATCCATGCGCACCAAGATTGCCCTCATTCTGGCCGTCCTTTCCCTGGCGCTCTGCGGCGCACAGGCCGCGCCTGACTCATTGCGCACCGCCTTCAAGAACCCGCCTGCCTCGGCTCGTCCGTGGGTCTACTGGTTCTGGCTCAACGGGAACATCACCAAGGTGGGCATCACGGCCGACCTTGAGGCGATGAAGCGGGCCGGCGTGGGCGGTGTGCTCATCATGGAGGTGGACCAGGGAGCGCCCGTCGGCGACGTGCCCTTCGCCTCCGACAAGTGGCGCGAGATGTTCAAGTGGGTCTGCGTTGAGGCCGAGAGGCTGGGCATCGAAGTCAACATGAACAACGATGCCGGATGGAACGGCAGCGGCGGGCCGTGGATCACGCCCGAACTGGCCATGCAGAAGCTGGTCTGGACCGAGGCGGACGTGAAGGGACCCGGCGATGTGCTGGTGACGCTGCCGCAGCCTGCCGCCGTGTCGGGCTACTATCGCGACGTGCGGGTGCTGGCCTTTCCCGCTCCTTCGGCCTACCGCCTGCCGGACGTCCGCGGCAAGTCGGCGCTGGCGCGGCAGGACGTGGGCCCGGTGGGCGCCTACCCGGCCACTCCCAAGGGAGCCGCCATCCCGCGCGGCCGCGTGCTGGATATCTCGCGCTGCATGCAGCCTGACGGAACCATCGCCTGGGAAGCGCCCGCCGGGGCATGGACGATCGTCCGCATGGGCCACACCTGCACCGGCGCCGTCAACGCCCCGGCGCCCGCCTCGGGCACGGGTCTGGAGTGCGACAAGCTGAGCAAGGAGGGCTCCGAGGCGGCCTTCGCCGGGCTCATGGGCAAGCTGATCGCCGACGTGGGTCCGCGGGCGGGGAAGACGCTGGTCCGCACGCACATCGACAGCTGGGAGAACGGCTCGCAGAACTGGACGGCCCGCTTCCCAGAGGAGTTCCGCCGCCTGCGCGGGTATGACCTGCAGCCCTACCTGCCCGTCATCACCGGGCGCGTGGTGGAGAGCGTGGAGGTCTCCGAGCGGTTCCTATACGACTTCCGGCAGACCATTGCCGACCTGCTGCATGAGAACTACGCGGGCCACTTCCAGGCCATGGCCCGGCGCCACGGGCTGGAGCTTTCGATCGAGGCCTACGGCGACACCACCTGCGACAACATGACCTACGCCGGACGGTGCGACGAGCCCATGGCCGAGTTCTGGTCCTGGTCGGAGTACGGCGCCGCCGGTACGCTGCCCGAGATGACCTCCGCGGCGCACATCTACGGCAAGCCCATCATCGGCGCCGAGGCCTTCACCGCGGCCGACGGCGAGAAGTGGCTGGGACACCCCGGCAGCATCAAGGCGCTGGGCGACTGGGCCTTCACGCAGGGCATCAACCGCTTCGTGGTACACCGCTATGCCCTGCAGCCCTGGCCCGACCGCCGGCCCGGCATGTCCATGGGCCCCTGGGGCCTCCACTACGAGCGTGGACAGACCTGGTGGGAGCAGAGCCTCGACTGGCACCGCTACGTGGCGCGCTGCCAGCACCTGCTGCGCCAGGGGCATTTCGTGGCCGATGTGCTCTATCTGCAGCCCGAGGGCGCGCCGCGGAGCTTCAGCGCCCCGCCGCCCGTGCCCGGAGGAGCCGCCGCCCGACCCGGGTACAACTACGACGGCTGCACGCCCGAGGCCCTGATCACCCGCGTGAGCGTGAAGAACGGCCTGCTCGTTCTGCCGGACGGCATGAGCTACCGCGCGCTGGTGCTTGCCGACGCCCAGCGCATGACCCCCGCACTCCTTCGCCGCGTGGCCGAACTGGCGAAGGCCGGCGCCCACATCCTCGGCCCCAAGCCCTTCTCGTCGCCAAGATTGGCGGGCTACCCCGGCTGCGACGCCGAGGTCCGCGCCGCCGCCGACGCGCTCTGGGCCACCGGGAAGATCATCACGGGCAAGAGCGTCGACAAGGTCCTGGCGGCCCGCGGCCTGCAGCCGGACTTCGCGGCCGACCGCGTGCTGAACTGGATCCACCGGCGCGTGGGCGGCGTGGACCTCTACTTCGTGGCCAACCCGCGCAAGCAGCCCGCCAACGCCTACGCGTCGTTCCGCGTGACGGGCAAGACTCCGGAGATGTGGGACGCTGTGACCGGCGCCACCCGGCCCGTCACCGTCTTCGAGGATACGGGCAAGGTAACCCGCATGGCGCTGCGCCTGCCGCCTGCCGGCTCGGCCTTCATCGTCTTCCAGCCCGGCAGGCCCGCCGCCGCCACGCTGGCCAAATTCGGGCCAAAGGGGAGGATGATCGGCGTCACGGCCACCCGCGTCGGCGACATCGTCATTCGCAAGGCCCTCTGGGGCGCCACTGCCCGGTCGGTGGACGTGACATCCATCGTGCAGGGCTGGGTGGACATGGGCCGCCGCGCGTTCAACGTCGAAGGCTTCAACGTCGGCGACCCGGCCAACCTCGTCGTGAAGACGCTGCGCATCGAGTACGGGATCGACGGCAAGCAGGGCACGGCCGCGGCCACGGACCACCAGCCCATCCGCGTGGGCGACCCGGCAGACGACGCCAAGCCCGTGAAGATCGTCCGCGCCATCTGGGGGCCGGCGGGGGAAGTCGACCGGCTGAAGGACGTCACGGCCAACGTGCAACAGCTCGTGCGCGAGCGGAACGGCGCGTTCGTGGTGGCCGACCTGGTCCGGTGGGGCGACCCGGTGCCCATGGTGGTGAAGACCCTGCGCGTGGAGTACGAGGTGCGCGGCAAGCGGTTCTCGACCTCGGGCACCGACGGCGACGTCGTCACGTTCGAGATGCCCGAGGCGGTTCGCAACGCGGGCGCCGTGGTCCGCACGGCCTCGGGGGCGCTGGCGGTCGAAACGGCGGGCGCGGGCGAGTACGAGGCGCGCGACCGGAACGGACGGACCTTGCGGGCGACCGTGGCGGCCGCCGCGCCCGCCATGGCCGTGAATGGTCCCTGGCGCGTGGCGTTCGACCCGAAGTGGGGCGGCCCCGCCTCGGCGCTCCTCCCCGACCTCTCCTCGTGGAGCGACTCAACGGTAAGCGGCATCCGGTACTACTCCGGCACGGCCCGCTATGAGAAGGAGATCACCGTGCCGCCGGCCATGCTGGGCGCCGGCCACCGCGTCTTCCTAGATCTGGGCCGCGTGGAGGTGATGGCCGGGGTGACGCTCAACGGCAAGGACCTGGGCGTCCTGTGGCACGCGCCCTACCGGCTGGACGTGACTTCGGCGGTGCGGTCGGGCGCAAACCGGCTCGAGCTGCGGGTCACCAACCTCTGGATCAACCGTCAGATCGGCGACGAGGAGCTACCCGAGGACAGCCCGCGCAACGGCGGCACCATGGCCGTGTGGCCGGACTGGCTGCAGGCCGACAGGCCCAGCCCCACGGGCCGCTATACCTTCACCTCGTGGCGGCTCTGGCCGGCGAAGGCCCCGCTCCAGCCCTCGGGCCTGCTGGGTCCGGTGCGGCTGGAGTCGACGCAGCAGGCACTGCTGAAGCCGGCGGGAGCCGGTAGGATGTAGCCGACGAGAAGGTGGCGGCGCGCCGGGCCCCGCGCCCACGCGCCGCCACACCCGATCGGTCGCTCAGCGCACGACATCGAACGTCACACCCCCTCGGTGGCGCTTGCCGCCGAAGACGCCGCGGGCCACCTTGCTGGTCTGCTCCCTCTCCACCTCCACGCAGATGGCGCGCAGGTCCACAGGTCCGCCCTGCGCCACGGCGGAGAGGGTCACATCGTCGATCGGCGCCGGCACGCGAAGGGTGTAGCGCACCGGGCGGGGTGAGGCCGACAGGGCCACGGCGTGGCGCAGGCCGGGCAACGGGACGCCTCCGCGCAGGACCTGGAACACGAGGCTCCCGCCGCGGGCGGCGCGCCGCGCTGTGAGGGTCACCGAAACCTGGCATCCCGAGTCGAGTTCCCTCAGCGGCCCGATCAGTGGCGCGGAGGCGGCGGGCTTCAGCGTAAGGCGGGCGCGCCGGTTGGACTCGGTCGGCTCCACGTGGGAGTGGAAGGGGACCACGTAGACGCTTCCCTCCCAGCTTCCGTCCTCGCGCAGGCTCTTCAGCAGGCCGGTGCGATTCGGGCCCGTGCCGACGCCCGCCACGTCGAAGCGGCGACCGTCCCGCGTGGTGACCGGGCAGACGCGGCTGACGCCGCCCGTGATACCCGGCCGGGGCTTCTCCTCGGCGACGAGCCGCTTGATGGCGGCATCCATGCTGTCGTTGAAGCCCTTGTCGAAGGCCTCGGGCCAGAGCATGCAGTGCGCCGAGACAACGCCGTTGTCGAACATGTACCGGAGCTGGCCGTACGCATCGGCCACGCTGGGCGTCAGTGCCTGGTACTCACCCACGCAGACGGCGTCGAACCCCGACGAGTGCGCGTCTTGCAGGGCGTCGTGGGGCTGCTTGTACCAGACGCCGTAGCGGGTGAACCCATAGCCCGCGCCGCAGTTGAGCATCCAGTCGATGGGTGTAAAGCGGTTGGTGACGTCGCTGAAGGCCTGTAGGTTGCCCACGGCGTAGGTGTCCGGAATCTGGTGGCACTTGACGATCTCGGGCGGGAAGCCGGCGAGAAGCGCCTCGCGGTAGGTATCGGCCACGCGCCGGTAGACCACGTAGCGCTGGTAGGCGACCCACTCCTTGTAGAATGGGTTGGAGGCCTGGTAGCTGTCCCACGGGCCGCGCTCCCAGTTGCGGGGTGCGTCGAACCAACCGGATCGGGGCGCCCCCAGCTTGCGGGCCACTGCGGCCGCGTCCGTGCCGTACTGGGCCGTCAGGTAGCCGTAGAAGCCCTCGATCATGGCGGTGTTGTAGTCGCCCATGGAGCCGTCGGCCTCCACGGCGATCTCATGCTCGTGGTTCGGCTCCAACCCGGCCATCCGCTCGGGCTGCAGGCGGAACGGTCGGGCGAGGTTGCGGAGGAAGGCGCGCAGGGGCTCGGTGTAGAGCCTGTCCAGGTCGGGCAGGCCGTAGGCATAGGTCGACGCGTGAAAGTCGGTGTTGCCGAACTCGCCATACTCCACGACGCGGTTCCTGCGCGTGAGCATGGTAAAGCGGGGCAGCCCGGTCTCCGGGTCCTTCACGCTGGACCAGGGCAGGAACGCCCGCATGGGCATGCGGTGGGTGAAGCAGGGCTCCCACTGCTTGGGCGCCTCGGTGAGGTAGCCCGCGAAGCCGCCGCCGGGGAACCGGCTCAGCATCCCGTCGCCCGCCCAAGCGGCGGTGTCTGTCGCGCCGAAGAGTGGCTTGGCCAGGGCGGGTGTGGCCAGGTCGGTGCGCAGGTGGGCGTAGGTGCTCTTGCGGACGTACTTACCCTCGGTCCAGGGCCTGTACCACTGCACCCAGAAGAGGTTCTCGTAGGCCCCCACGTTCTGCTCGATGCCGCCGTCGGGGCCCAGGCGGCGCACGCGCGACAGCTCGCGATCGGACAGGGCGGCCGTGAGCCCGCCGAAGGCCGACGGGCCCATCCAGGTGGCGTCAGGCACGGGTCCGGGCGCTACCGCGGCGGTGCGGGCGTCGACATCGATCTCGACCACCTTGCCGCCCCGCCCCAGCGCCACGACGCGGCGGCCATCGGGCTCCAGTTTCCAGGGACCGCCATCGGGCAGCCTCACAGCCCCGAGCCGCCTGCCATCCGACCCGCAGATCTCGGCGACCCAGAGGCCGTCCGCCGAGGTGCGGCCTGCGACCACGAGCAGGTCGTCTCCTCGCCCGACGCCAGGCACGATGGCGATGGCGTAGGGCGGCGTGACGGGGGCCGCAGGCTTGACCGCGCCCACCGGCAGGCCGTTCAGGTCGAAGAGGCGCACTTCGCGGACGTTCGGGTCAGCAAGCGGCGCCGTGGCGATGAAGGCGCGGCCGTCCGCCAGGCTGCCGCAGCGAACATCGACGCCGCCGCGCACCGTAATCGGATAGGCCAGGAACTGCAGCCGGGCCACGCCGTGCTTGCCCAACACGCGCACAAACGTGTGGTTCTCCGGGTCCGGTCCCTCGCCGGCGACGATCTCCGGCGCCAGAGGCACCGTGGCAGCGCCGACTCGGGGCTCGGCCTGCCGGGTTGCGGCGTCGAGGTCGAGGTTCGTATCCAGCGTGGCCACCAAGGAGCTGCCCGCCGGGCCATCGGTGCGGCTCACGAGGCGGTCGGGAATCGGCTTGGCGGCCAGTCGCGCGATCCGGAGCCGGTCGGGTCTCGGCGCCACGGGCGGAGACCAAGGCCGTCCCTCGATCTCGATGCGCGGATCGCCCCAGACCGCCCAGTCAGCGGAGCTGTTTGCGCGCGGAGCCATCTCTAACTCAAGGCGCAGAAGCTGCCCGGCGGAGGGCGTAAGGTCGAGGGTCCATGGCTGCCACTGAGCCCGTGTCACGTCGCGCCGCAGCGTCTCACGGCCATCCACCCGCACGATGAAGGTGGTGCCGTCGGCGCCCGCGGGCATGGAGGCGGCCAGACGACCGGAGAGGGAGGTCCAGAGCCGCAGCGTCAGCCGCTCGCCCTGCCGGATCGCAGGGAGCTTCATCGGCTCGAAGGCGACGAGCGCGTTGGGCTCCTTCACGTCCAGCGGCGGGTGCTGGAAGATCGCCGTACGCCGCACGCCGCGCACTGTCTCAATGACGGTGTTGGTCGTGGCCGTGTGGCTCTGCTTGGCGCCGGACAGCGCCTCCACCAGATCGACGGCCACAGCCCAGCGCCGGGGCTGCGGCGCGGCGGGGCGAGCCTGGGACATCAGGCCGGCACACAGGATGAGCGCGGCGATGGCAGCCAGTGAGCGTACGGCCATGGGCGGACCTCCACGAAGCGGATGCCGATACGGTACCCCGCCAAACGGCTGGATACCTCAGACCGCCGCGCCCGTGGTCGCTCAGTACGGCGACCGGCGAGCGGCCCGCTAACCAGTAGGCAATCCCATCTCGTCCAGCGTGCGGGCTTCCAGGATGCGGTCGGCGAGCGCCTCAAGCTGCGTCGGGTCCTCAATGGCCTCCACGCGCGCGACCACCTCAGGCGCCAGCGCGCCGAACCGGCGCTGCATCTGCCGCAGCAAAACCGCCTGCTCGCCGCGGGTCCTACCGGTGCTGAAGCCCTGCTGCATGCCTTGCTGCATGCCCTGCTGCATGCCCTGCTGCAGCCCTCGCTTCATACCACGCTCTTCGAATGCGAGCATCATGTGCGTCACCTCACTCTCTTTGGACGGTCCAAGGAGCCGGTCCAGTTCCGCCGTCTCTTCCTCGGTCAGGCGCATGTACTTGTCTACCACGTATAGGAGCAGGAATCGCCGCGCCTCGTCCAGGTCCGCACGGGCCATGCGGCGGTAGGCGCGAAGCGTCCGGACCGCACGGCTGCCGCCCGGCGACTGCATCAGTGCGCTCAGCGCAGGCGCCAGAATGGACGGGTTCTCCAGGTACTCCTCGGCGGAGAGGTCGGGCAGGCCGATGGCGTCGTACCGGAAGCGTAGCATCTCGCGCCCCCAGAGCCGCTCCACATGGGTCTCCTGCGTGAGGCCCCCGGCGCCGGG
>JAPLCQ010000048.1 GCA_026392115.1 Armatimonadota bacterium
CTCTCGGAGATGCCCGGGCTCTTCCGCCGCGGCCAGATGCCCATCGACTACGCCATGGTCCAGACCACCCCGCCCGACGAGCACGGGTTCGTCAGCCTGGGCGTCACCGTTGATGTCGTTCGGGCGGCCATCGACAGTGCGCGCCACGTGGTAGCCGAGGTAAACAAGCGGATGCCCCGGACGCTCGGCGACAGCTTCGTGCATGTCAGCGAGTTCAACGCCTTCGTCGAAACCGACCGCCCTCTGCCCGCGCTCCCCGCGGCCGAGTTGCCCGAGGTGCTGGATCGAATCGGCAGGCACGTGGCCGACCTCATCGACGACGGCGCCACCATCCAGACCGGCATCGGCGGCATACCGGACGCGGTCCTGGCACACCTGGGCGACAAGAGCGACCTGGGCGTCCACACCGAGATGTTCAGCGACGGGGTTATGCTCCTGGCGCGCAACGGCAACCTGACCGGGCGGCGCAAGAGCATCCACCGGGGCAAGATCGTGGCGACCTTCTGCATGGGCTCCCAGGAGCTCTACAAGTGGATCGACAACAACCCGATGCTGGAGATGCGCCCCACGGAGTACGCCAACGACCCGTTCGTCATCGCGCAGAACGAGAAGATGGTGGCCATCAACAGCGCCATTGAGGTCGACCTCACGGGTCAGGTTTGCGCCGATTCGGTCGGCGAGTACTTCTACAGCGGCATCGGCGGCCAGGTGGACTTCATCCGCGGCGCGGCGCGCAGCGCAGGGGGAAAGCCCATCATCGCCTTGCCATCCACCGCCATCCGGCCCGACGGCGAAGTTCGGTCGCGCATCGTCTCTACGCTCATGCCCGGCGCAGGCGTCGTCACCTCCCGCGGCGATGTCCACTACGTCGTAACGGAGTACGGCTCCGCCTACCTGCACGGCAAGAGCCTCCGCGAGCGCGCCCTGGCGCTCATCAGCATCGCGCACCCGGACTTCCGGGGCGAACTGCTGGCGGCCGCCAAGGGCCGCCATCTGGTGATGCCCTACCTGAAGGACGTCGATCTGACGCCGCGCTATCCCGAGGAGTTGGAGGAGACCTCGACGTTGGCGGACGGCCGTCAGGTCACCTTGCGACCGATCAGAGTGACCGACGAGCCGCTCATCCGCGAGTTCCACTACCAGCTGAGCGAGGAGACCGTCTACCGCCGCTACCGGCGCCCGCTCAAGGCCCTGCCCGCCCAGGAGCGGTGGAAGCTGGTCAACATCGACTACGACCTCGAAATGGCCATCGTGGTGCTCCTGCGCGGCGCCGCCAAGGACGAGTTGCTGGGCGTGGGACGCTACTACACGGACGAACAGACCCGCATCGCGGAGCTGGCATTCACGGTGCGTGACGACTGGCACGACCAGGGCATCGGATCGCTGCTCATGGGCCACCTGCTGAAGACCGCACGCGCGAGGGACCTGACCGGTGTGGAGGCCCACACGCAGCACGACAACCACCGGATGCTGACCATCCTGATGCGGAGCGGGTTCGTCGCCACCGAGCAGGACGACGAGGACACCACGCACTGGCTGCTGCTCTTCCACCAGCCGCACGAAGGCGCCGAGGCCTGACCGCGAGCCGCCGAGACCAGTCCTGGTGCGCGGGAGCGGGTGATACGTTGACGGTCGTTCCGCGAATGGCCTATACTGTAGCTACTCTCTCCCCGCGTCCCTCAGGAAACCATGACAGCCATCCTCGATATTCTGGAGCAGGACTCGCACGCTACACCCGACCGAATCGCCGCCCTCACCGGCCTGCCGGAGGATGTCGTCCGTCAGCAGATCGACGAGTGGGAGAAATCCGGCGTCATCTGCCGGTACAAGACCGTCATCGACTGGGAGCGCGCCGGGTTCGAGCCCGTACACGCCTTCATCGATGTCTCCGTGGCGCCTGAGCGCGGCTCCGGCTTCGACGAGGTGGCTGCCCGCATCTCGCGGTTTCCCGAGGTGCGTTCGGTCTTCCTGATCTCCGGCGGTCACGACCTCCGCGTCATCGTCCGCGGCGCAGATATGAAGCAGGTGGCCAATTTCGTCTCCGAGCGGCTGGCCACGCTGGAGCGCGTGACCGGCACGCAGACGCACTTCCTGCTGAAGCGCTACAAGGAAGACGGCGATGTCTTCTTTGAAGTCGAGGCCGACCATCGGCTCATGGTCACGCCTTGAAGCCGCTCAACAAGGTCGTCGTCGAGACACCACCCTCCGGGATACGCCGGTTCTTCGATGTCGCAAGCAGGATGCAGAACGTCGTGTCGCTGGGCGTCGGCGAGCCCGACTTCGCGACGCCGTGGCGCATCCGCGAATCGGCCATCTACGCCCTTGAGCGCGGCTACACCACCTACACATCGAACGCGGGCCTCCTCACGCTTCGCAAGGCGATCGTGCAGAACATCGAGGACCGGTACGGCGTCTCGTACGACCCCGAAACCGAGTGCATCGTTACCGTTGGCGTCTCCGAGGGGCTCGACATCGCGGTCCGTGCGCTACTGAACCCGGGCGACGAGGTGATCTACCACGAGCCATCCTACGTCTCGTATGATCCGACCATCCGTTTCGCGGGCGGCGCGGCGATTGCCGTTCAGACCACCGCCGCGGATGGCTTCCGGGTCTCGGCTGCCGCTCTGGAAGCTGCCGTGACGCCACGGACCAAGGCCCTCTTCCTCAGTTCTCCCTGCAACCCCACCGGCGCGGTGCAGCAACGCGGCGACCTTGAGGCGATCGTGGAGGTCGCCGTGCGCAACGACCTCTACCTGATCGTCGACGAGGTGTACGACCGTCTCACCTACCAGGGCGTCCATACCTGCATGGCTTCGATTCCGGGTGCGCGGTCGCGAACCATCCTGCTCAACGGCTTCTCGAAAGCCTATGCCATGACCGGCTGGCGGCTGGGCTATGTCTGCGCGCCGTCCGAGGTCACCGAGCAGATGCTGAAGATTCACCAGTACACCATGCTCTGCGCGCCGCACGTGGCGCAGTACGCCGCCATCGAGGCGCTGCAGAACGGTGAAGCGGACGTTCGCGGCATGGTGACGGACTACGACCGCCGCCGCCGCTTCTTCGTGCGCGGCCTGGAGGCCATGGGCCTGCGGTGCCATGCGCCGGACGGAGCGTTCTACGCCTTCCCGTCGATCGCGTCGACAGGCATGACAGCCGAGGCCTTCGCGGAGGAGTTGCTCCAGGAGGAGCGGGTCGCCGTTGTGCCCGGCACGGCGTTCGGCGCCGGCGGCGAGGGCCACGTGCGGTGCTCATACGCCACGAGCCTCGCCCAGCTTGATGAGGCCCTGCGGCGCATCAGAAGCTTCCTGGGACGCCGCAACCTATTGCCCGGCGAGTCGGATGGCCGGCCTGCGGAGGTACAACCGTGAACCTGACCATGCGGACCGTTTGCTGGTTGCTCGCCGGAGTTGCGCTGGCGGTGGCTCCAAGCGCCGGGCGGGCTGATCGCATCGTGCTGGCGCCGAAGGCTAAGACGGTGCTCCCCGGCGCCGTCGCGGCGGAATGGGCCGCGGCCTCGGTGGATGGCGGCAAGCAGATTGCCCGGTTGGCCCTTGGCATACCAAAGAACGATCTGGGGGTCGAGGTCGAGTACGAGAGGTTCCGTTCCGGCGGCCGCAGCGCCGATGCCTTGTCGGCCCAGTACTCCATCCTCGGCGAAGCGTTCACGAACTTTCTGGCTCCGGCCATCTCGGTCGGGGTGCGCGACATGGCCAACTCGGGCCGTCAGGGGCGCGCCTACTACCTGGCGCTCTCCCGGACCATCGGGTTCAGCGAGCTTCAGGAGAAGCTGCTCGGGAGCCTCCGTATCCATGCGGGCGTGGGAACCAACAGGATGGGCGGGGCCTATATCGGCGCCGACCTCGGCTTGCCGGGTGGCCTGAATCTGGCAGCCGAGGTAGTCGGACATAGGCTCAATGCCCGAGCGCGCATGCGCGTGTTGGGTCCTGTCATGGCGGAAGCGCTCTCGTTGGACGGCCAGGGGTATCTGGGGGCCTCCGTCTCGGTGAGCCGTTAGGAAACAAATGGGTTACACTTCGATCAACGGAACGGACTGGAACGGCGGTGGGCATGATGACCGCCGCGTGGTCCTCATCAAGAGCCTGGCGACCAACAACCGGTTCTATGCGCTCGTGGACGCCGCGTCGCCGATCCGCAACGCGGACACCATCGAGAACATCCCGACGGACCTCATCCTCGGCATCGCGTATCCCTGCCTGGAGGACGGGCTCAACGACTTCGCGGTGATCCGAACCACGTTCGAGACCATCGGCTACTTCGCCGATGATCCCGATATGCGTACAGAGCTGATGGAGATCGTTTCCGAGGCCCGGTACAAGCTCGTGTTGCGCCTGGCCGAGCTTCGCGACCGCATCGCATCGCGCAATGCCCACTTCCTGGGCGCGGACCTGAACGACCTGAAGTCCTACGCGCTGGACATGATGCGCAAGGGCTACCCTCGGCGCAACCTCGACTCGATGATGAAGCTCGATGTCTTCGGCGCCGTGGCCGAGCACGAGCGTAACGGCGGCGACCCCGAGCCCCTCTTCCGCTACGAACCCTCCAGCCCTGACTACTCGGCCGAAGCCCTGGGCGACGTCCCGCCCCGGGCATTCGTCTCGCACATCTTGTCCGATATCCTGGTATCGGTGAACGACGACGCCAACTACGTTGACCGCTACGCATTCGATGTGGGCGTCTTCCAGAAGTTCATCGCACTGATGTTCATCAACTACGCGACGACCGATCCCATCTTCTATGGGACCAACAAGGCCGACTACGGCGTCTCCTCGGACAAGGACATGGACAGCACGCCGCTCTACAGGGCGGTGGGCCGGCAGATTCGTGAGATCGAGCAGTGGCTGGCGCACGAGGCGGCGGAAAACGGCGGCGGCGGCCTACAGCCGGCCGAACTGGCCCTGGACGCCTTCGTGGAGTTGCCCAGCACACTGGTCAACGAGGACACGCTGATCGGCCCGCTGTCGGCGATCTGCGCCGCCGCACAGCACCTGAGCGACAGCGCGGACAAGGAGACGCGGCAATACGCGACCGCGATCCTCTCCGACGTGAACCACCTGGTGCGCGAGCTGCGCCGTCAGGGCATCGTCTCGCACATGGCGCAGGACCCCACTGCACCCCGGCGCCTCGAGTCGTCCTAGCGGGCGGCATCGGCCCAAGCAGTGACAGCGACGAAGCCCGCCCTGGCGCCGGAGACCGCGGTCCAACGCGCCACGGCATGGCTCTTGGAGCGCCGTCGGCCCGATGGGCACTGGTGCGGCGAACTTGAGGGCGACACGATCCTCGAGACCGAGTACGTCATGCTGCTCCACTTCCTGGGCAACCCGGACGAGGAGCTGGTCGGGCGGCTGGTCGATACCGTTTTCATGCATTGGCAGAACCCCGACGGCGGCATACCGCAGTACCCCGGCGGACCATCCGACGTGAGTTGCTCCGTAAAGGCCTACTTCGCCGGTAAGCTCGCCGGCAGGCCCGGGGATGCCCCCGAGATGATGCGCCTCCGAGAGCGCATCCTGACCCTGGGCGGCGTCACGCGCTGCAACACGTTCACCAAGCTGCACCTCGCGGTCTTCGGCCAGTATGATTGGGCCGGCGTGCCGTCCATCCCTGCCGAGTTGGCCCTTCTGCCACGCTGGTTTTACCTGAACATCTACGAGATGTCCTCGTGGTCGCGATGCCTCATCATGCCGCTGGCCCTCGTAAACGCCGCAAGGCCATGCCGCACCGTGGGTCCGGGCCGAGGGATCGACGAGCTCTACCTCGGCGGCCGTCCGACCGGAGGCGCGCTGCTGGAGTGGGCCCGGCCTACCCTTTCGTGGCGCAACGCCTTCTTGGTGATCGATCGGCTGCTGAAGGTCTACGAGCGCATCCCCCGCAACCCGCTACGTGCACTCGCGCTCCGCAAGGTCGTAGAATGGATTCACGCACACCAGGTCCAGAGCGCGGGCGTCGGCGCCATCTTCCCGGCCATGACCCACACCGTGATGGGGCTCATCTGTAGCGGCACACCGGCCTCGGCCCCGACGGTGCGGCACGAACTGGACCACCTGCGCTCGTTTCTCCTGAACGATGAACGAGGTTGCCGGCTACAGCCGTGCCTGAGCCCGGTATGGGACACCGCCATCGCCGTCAATGCGCTGTTGGAGAGCGGCACGCCGGCGACGGACACTGCCGTGAGGACGGCGAACCGGTGGCTCCTCTCAAAGCAGACGAGGCGCGTGGGCGACTGGGCCGTGAAGACGCCCCAAGCCGCCCCGGGCGGCTGGTTCTTCGAGTATGAGAACGAGCGCTACCCCGACCTCGATGACACGGCCATGGTCCTCATGGCGCTGCACAAGGCGTACTGCCCGAACGGCGAGGCCTGGCGCAATCTACCGGCCGAGGTGAGCAACGCCATGGAGCGTGCGGTGGCCTGGGTCCTTTCCATGCAGAACCGCGACGGCGGATGGGCCTCATTCGACCGAAACAACTGCAAGCGCCTCTTTGAGACCGTGCCCTATGCCGACCATAACGCCATGCTCGACCCCAGCACCGCCGACATCACCGCGCGGGTGCTGGAGGCGCTTGCCCTCTACGGCTATACGCTGCAGGACCGCTTCGTCCAGCGCGCCGTGCGCTTTATCGAGCGCGACCAGTGCGCCGACGGCTCCTGGTTCGGACGATGGGGCGTGAACTACCTGTACGGCACGTGGCAGGCTCTTCGCGGCCTGGAGGCCATCGGGTATCCACTGTCCTCTTCAGCAATGCGGCGCGGGGCCGACTGGCTGGAGACGGTCCAGAACCCGGACGGCGGCTGGGGCGAGACGTGCCGCAGCTACGAGCAACCGGAGCTCTACAAAGCCAAGGGCGAGAGCACGCCATCACAGACCGCCTGGGCCGTCATGGGCCTGGCCAGTGCGGGCCGAGCCGGCTCCGACGCCGCGCAACGCGGCCTCGACTACCTGTGCGCCACACAGCGCCCCGACGGCGCCTGGGACGAAGCCGCCTTCACCGGCACCGGCTTCCCCAGGGTCTTCTACCTGCGGTACCACTACTACCGCCACTACTTCCCGCTCCTGGCCTTGGGGCGGCTGACGCGCACGGAGCACGGCGCCCCGTAGCCCGGGGAGCATCCCCATGAGATACCCACTGCTTTTCACCATCGCCCAGGCGAAGCATCGGGCTGCCATGCTGCGCCGAGGAGCGCGCCGCTTCCCCACCGTGCTGATGCTGGAGCCCCTCTACACGTGCAACCTGGCCTGCATCGGTTGCGCTGCCGAGCGACACACCGGCAAGCTCGCCAATCGCCTCACGGTGGAGCAGTGCATGGCGGCCAGCGATGCCTGCGGCGCGGCCATCGTGAACATCTGCGGCGGCGAGCCAACGCTCTATCCCGAACTGCCCGAACTGATCGCGGCCATCATCGCACGCGGCAAGCATGTGATCTGCTGCACCAACGCCCTGCGCCTGCATGACCGCGTCTACGCGGTCATTCCGCCAAGCCGCCAGCTTCACCTGATGATCCACCTGGACGGGATGCGCGATACCCATGACCACGTTTGCGGTCGTGTGGGCGTTTTCGACAACGCCGTCGAGTCAATCCGGCGCGGCAAGGCGCTCGGCTACACGATCATGATCAACACCACGGTCTACCAGGAGACGCAGGTGGCCGAGGTGGAGGAGCTCTGCAAGCTGGCGCGGGACCTGCGGGCAGACGGCCTGCTGCTCTCGCCCGGCTATGAGTTCGAGAGCGCCGGCGGGGATGTCTTCCTGTCGCGGTCCGAGACGCACGCCAAGTTCCTGCAGATCGCGGCGTTCAGCCACCGGTACAAGATCAACGTGACGCCCTCGTTCCTCGACTTCGCCTGCGGCAAGATCGAACTGCCGTGTGCTCCGTGGTCCACTGTGAACTACACGCCCAGCGGCTGGAAAGCCCCCTGCTACCTGGCGGGCGTGACCCACCACGAGAGCTGGGACGAGTTCTGGAACGCCACGGACTGGCCCTACTGGGAGGCCCGCACGGATGCCCGTTGCGCCAACTGCATGATGCACTCGGGCTTCGAGCACAGTGCCGTTGAGCACTCCATGGCCACGCTGGGAGGGCGGCTGCGCCTGGCCGCCTGGACCTTCGGCAAGTGAGCGGTCGCGTGCCATGCGCGCCCTCGTAACCGGCGCCACGGGCTTCGTGGGCGGCCACGTCGCCGCGGCCCTCTGCCGGCGCGGGCACGAGGTGCGGGCGCTGGTGCGGGCCGGTAGCCGCACCGAGGGCCTCGCCGGGCTGGGCGTGACGCTCTGCACGGGGGACCTGCTCGGCCCAGCCTCACTCAGGGCCGCCATGCAGGGCTGCGACGCCATATTCCATGTGGCTGCGGACTACAGGCTCTGGGCCTGGCGGCCACAGGACCTCTACGACACCAACGTCACAGGTACGGCTAACGTCATGCACGCGGCACTTGAGGCCAGGGTCGCCAAGGTCGTCTACACCAGCACCGTCGGCGTGCTGGGCCCCGATCCATCCGGCGTGGCCGACGAGGAGACACCCTCACTCCTTGCCCAGATGACCGGGCACTACAAGCGCAGCAAGTTTCTCGCCGAGGAGCGGGTCCGGTACATGCACCGCGAGCATGGCCTCCCCGTCACCATCATTATGCCCAGCACGCCGGTCGGGGAGGGAGATGCCAGGCCCACGCCGACTGGCCGCATCATCACCGACTTCCTGAATTGGCGGACGCCGGCCACCGTGCCGACCGGCCTCAACATCGTTGATGTGCGCGACGTGGCCGAGGGGCACGCGCTGGCTTGGGAACGCGGGGCCGTCGGGCGAAGGTACATCCTCGGGAACAGGGACATGCCCCTGAGGGAGCTGCTGGGCGCTGTCGCTCGCATCGCCGACGGGCCGGCTCCGACGGTCGAAATCCCCTACTGGGCCGCCCGATGCGCGAGCGTGATCGATACCTGGGTCAGTGGGAGCCTGCTGGGCCGGGAGCCTCGCATCGCAGCGGAAGCGGTCCGAATGGCGGCACGGTGCATGTACTTCTCCCCGCGGCGCGCCGTAGAGGAACTGGGCCTGCCGCAGTCGGATGTGGAGGCCGCCCTCGCCCGGGCAGTCGACTGGTTTCAGCGCAATGGATACGTTCGCGGCGCCACTCAGGGCCGACAAAGGAGTACGCGATGACCGATCCCACCCTACGGACCGTCAGACTGGCCCGCGAGGTCGGCTTCTGTTTCGGCGTGAAGCGGGCCATCGGCCTGACGGAACAGGCGCTGGACGAGCACCAGAAGGTCTCTATCCTCGGCGATCTGGTCCACAACCAGAGCGTGACCAGCGGGCTCAAGGCACGGGGACTGCACAAGGTCGGCTCACTGGAGGAGGCCGGCTCGGGCACCATGGTGGTGCGCGCCCACGGCCTGCCCAAGGCCGACATGCGAGCCGCAACCTCGATCGGCCTGCAGCTGGTGGACGCCACCTGCCCCATCGTGTTGCGAGCCCAGGAAGCCGCCAAGACGCTGGAGGAACGCGGCTGCCAGGTCGTGGTCATCGGCGATAAGGACCACGCGGAGATCAGGGGCATCCTGGGGGCGCTGGATCGTCCCGCGCTGGTGGTGGACAGCGTAGAGGAGCTTCGCGAGGCCCGCTCCGAGCACCGGCTTCGGCGCAAGGTCGGCGTCGTCCTGCAGACCACGCACTCCCTGGAGCTGTGCCAGGCCATCATCGCCGAACTGGTAGTCCTCTGCAAGGACATCCAGATCATCAACACCATCTGCAGACCGGTCCAGAACCGCCAGGACGACGCGGTGGACCTGGCGCAGAGCGTCGATCTGATGGTCATCGTCGGCAGCCGAACCAGCGCGAACACCATGGAGCTTGCCACGCTCTGCCGGAAGTACAACCCGTATACCGTACAGATTGAGTCGGCCTCGGATCTCTCGGACGACACCGTAGCGTGGGCCGCCACCGTGGGCATCGCCAGCGGCCTTTCGACACCCGAGGATACCGTTGAGGGCATCGCCGCCTACGTGCGGGCATTCCCGGAGCCCATCGATCCGACGCGCCGCCCCGATTCCGTCACCTTCCGCGGCTCCGAGCATGCCACGCCAACCTGATCCGCTGGCGGTCCTGTTCGCGATTCGGGCCGAGACCCGTCCGTTCCGCCGTGCGCTCGGTCGCTGTGAGGCCCCGGGAGTACCGCGCGCACGCGGTTGGGGTGTTTGGGGCGACGCACCGATCGTTTGGGCCATTTCGGGCATGGGCGAGCGAAGGGCGCACGAATGTGCCGCGGCGCTGATCTCCGAGGCAGGGCCACGCGCGCTGCTCATCGCGGGGTTCTGTGGCGGTTTGGCACGGCCGGTGGCTGTTGGCGATCTAGTATGCGCTACCAGCGCCCTGAGCGCCGCCCGCGATGGGCGCCTGGAGCCGGCGCCGACGTGGTTAGCATCAGCGCTCGCCGCACTTCGCGTAGGCGGCCTGACCGTCCACGAAGGGGCCATGCTCTCCGTCGACCGGCCCCTGCTGACGGCTGCCGAGAAGCAGGCCGCCGCCGCCGGACGACCCACGGCCGTAGCCCTGGACATGGAGACCTACGGGGCCGCGGCGGCCGCCGAGGAAGCGGGCTTACCGTGGCTGGCGATCAGGGCCGTGACGGATGGGCTTCACGATGCACTGCCGCCGGGCCTCGATCGGGAGACAGCCGACGGGCAACCCGACACCGTTGCCATCGCCCGTGCGGTAGCGCTAAGCCCGCGCGACCTGCCTCGCCTGCTGGGAATCGCCAGGGCCACATCGAAGGCGGCCCTGGCGCTGGGCGATGCGACGCTGCTCGTGGCCGCCGCTACTGCAGGGCTGTCTCGCCCTCTTCACCCGTGCGAATGCGAATGACCTCGGCGACCGGCATCAGGAAGATCTTGCCGTCGCCAATCTCGCCGGTGCGCGCCGTGGTCGCTATGGTCTGCGCCACCTTGCGTGCGTCTGCGTCCGCAACTACGACCTCCAGCTTGATCTTCTGGATCAGGTTTACCGTGTACTCCGCCCCGCGGTAGTGCTGCGTGAAGCCTCGCTGCTTGCCCGCTCCGCGGACCTCGGACACCGTCATGCCGCGGATGCCCATATCGGTAAGGGCTGCCTTCACCTCGTCCAACTTTTGCGGTCGGATCAGTGCCTCAACCTTTGTCACCATCGTCTCCTTTGGGGGTTCGCGGCGCGCCGGGCGGGCGCCGCGAAGACACGCCTACGGTTATACTTGATTGCGCATCAGCCGTGCATACCCGCAACGACGGCGGGGCTCTCCGAGCCCGTAGAAGCGCCCGCGTAGCCGGACTCCCCGTGCTGCGTCAAGTCCAGCCCCGCATCCTCTTCGTCGCCGGTCACGCGCAGCCCAAGAACCGCCTTGACGAGCAGGCCGATCAGCACCGTGCCTACGGCCGCCACAGCAATCGCCACACCGATGCCCGCCAACTGCTTGCCGATCAACGCGAAGCCGCCGCCCGCGAGCAGGCCATCGGCGCCCAGCGGATTGATGGCCTTGGAGGCGAAAATCCCCGTCGCAAGCGCGCCCCAGGCTCCGCCGACGCCATGTACGCCGAATACGTCCAGGGCATCATCATACTTGAGGACGCTCTTGAGGCGGATGGCAAAGAACGAGATGACGGCCACACCGGCTCCTATGGCCACGGCGGCCATCGGCCCCACGAAGCCCGAGGCCGGAGTGATGGCTACCAGACCTGCGACGGCGCCGGTGGCAAGACCCAGCGCGGTCGGGCGCTTGTAGGCAATCCACTCGATGGCAACCCAGACGCCGCCGGCCACTGCCGCCGCGATGTGGGTCACAACGAACGCCGATGCGGCCAGCCCGTTGGAGCCGATGGCCGATCCGCCGTTGAACCCGAACCATCCGAACCAGAGCAGGCCCGTGCCTATGAGGGTCATGGGAAGGCTGTGAGGCCGCATGTCCTCGGCGAACCCGGCCTTGCGCTTGCCCAGCATAATCGCGAGCACCAGGGCCGAAACGCCCGAGGTGATATGGACGACGGTTCCGCCCGCGAAGTCGAGAGCGCCGAGATCACGCAGGAAGCCGCCCTCGCCCCAGACCATATGCGCCATCGGCGTATAGACCACGAGGCTCCAGATGGTCACGAAGAGCAAGTAGGAGCCGAACTTCATCCGGTCCGCGATCGCGCCGCTGATGAGCGCCGGGGTGATGATCGCGAACATCAACTGGTACGCCATGAAGAGCTCGTGCGGGACGGTGGCGCCGTAGAACGCATACGGCTCCTGCCCCACGCCCCGCAGGCCCAGCCACTGCAAGCCGCCCAGAATCGGCGAACCCTTGGCGAACGCCAGGCTGTAGCCACAGACGATCCAGAGCACCGTCACCACAGACAGCGCGATGAACGACTGCATCAGTGTGTTGAGCACGTTCTTGGCCCGCACCATGCCGCCGTAGAAGAGCGCCAGCCCCGGGGTCATCAGCATCACCAGCGCGGTGGAGACGAGTAGCCACGCGGTGTCGCCGGAGTCGATCTTGGGCGCATCGCCTTGCGCCATGGCCGTCGACGGGATCAGAAGAAGAAGAAGCGGCGCCGCGAGCCCCGCGGCGCGGCGGGACCATCCCCAGGATTTCGGCGCGGAGGGCGCGCAGGCATCCGCCTTGTCCCCGGCAGCGACCAGGCTGCGTGGTGAACCCAACATTGTGATCCTCCCTCGTGCGATACGTCAGTCATGCCCATGGCGCGCGGAAAGGCGGCCTGGACAGGGCAGATGGCATCGACGTCCCGCTGCGATGGAGGGCGTCATGGCGTGGTTGGCGACCCCTGACGGGGCTCCGCTCGACAGCGAGCGGATGGCGGACAGATTCCGACCGATCAGCGGCCGGGCATGTCCATACCGGAGGTGAGAATGATGGCTTCCGCGATCTGGCGCAACGACCGGCCGGCGCCCAGGCTCTGGGCCTTCATTCGGCGCAAGGCTTCCTGATCGGTGATGCCGTGGCGACCGACCAGCACGGAGCGCGCCCTCGCGACGGCGCGGCGCGTCTCCAGTTCCTCGGTCAACCCGTCGCGCTGGCCCTCAACCGCCACCAACTCCCGGAAGCGCGCACCGGCGATCTCCAGGGCGGCCGACAGCTCGGCTTCGCGGAAGGGCTTCACCAGGAACGCGAGGACGCCGGCCTCAACCGACCGGCCCACAACGTCCGGTTCGCTATACGCCGTGAGCAGTATGACGGGGCAAATGCGGTCCTGGCTGATCCTCGACGCGGCGTCTATGCCATCCATCGTCGGCATGCGGACGTCAAGGATGGCCGCGTCGGGCTTTGCGCGTCGAACGACCAGTACGGCGTCGCGACCGTTGTCGGCCTCGCCCACGACCTCATGCCCTAGGGACTCCAAGAGGACGCGCACCTCAAGGCGGATCAGCGGCTCGTCGTCAGCAATGACGATTCTCATGGATGGTTCCTAGCGCAGACGCGAGGCCTGATGAATGGGCGGTAGAGCCAACACGGGACGCGACCACCCGAGTTCGGCCTCAGGCGACCCGTCCCGTATGACCATTCGCTCGTTGTGCCGGTAGATACCGGTTGGACCTCAGCGTCCAATGGCTTTATACCCGCCGCTGTGGCGTACCGTCAATCCGCCGCGTACCGGAGGCGGCTGCGGCGCCTGCAGGAGCAGCATGATGGCGGCGACGCCGGCAAGGCCCAGCACGATGGCATCGAACAAGTCCTGCTTGACCCGAGGAAGCACCCACCGACCCAGGAACACTCCGGCCAGGATGATCGGGCAGAGCATGGCGTCCTTGATCAGCGACCCCGAAGTAATGATCGGGTTGGCCGGGTTCGCCACCGTCAGCCACACGAACACGGGCAGCTTGCTGATGTTCACCACAAAGAAGAACCATGCCGCCGTGCCCATGAACTGGTCCTTGGGCAGGCCCATCGACTGCAGGTAGATGCTCATGATGGGACCCGCGGCATTCGAGGCCGTGGTGGTGAACCCCGCCGCCACACCAACGGCGCCCGATCCGGCGACACTATGCGGGGCCAGCCTGTCGCCCCACCGTTTGCGTCCCACGTGCACCGCCAGCATCGCCAGCACGAGACCTCCCACCAGGCGGCCCATCTCCGTCTTGCCGTTCGGCATCTCGCCCAGGACCTTGAGGGCCAAGGCGCCCAGGGCCATGCCCAGGACCACCCACGGCGCCAGTCGGATCAGCTTGTCCCACTGGGCGTGGCGGCGGTACCAGACTACGGCGAACACGTCCGCGAAGATCAGCATGGGCAGCATCACGCCCACAGACTGCCTGGCGCCAAACGCGTGGGCCAGCAGCGGGACCACCAGGATGCCCGCTCCCGGCATTCCCGTCTTCGAGAACCCGATGAGCAGGGCAGCCACGGAGCCGAGCAGCCATTGGTCCAATGTCATGGGTCGCGCCTTGCCGATGCCGAGTGCGCCGACAACGAGGCGCCGCCGGTGAGGATACCTGAAGTGACCTGCGGGCCTCCGCCGGTACAATGGGATGCATGGGCGGAGTTGCCACGGATACCGGCGTTGCCGAAGGCCATGCGACCGCGGTGACGGCGATGCTCGACCTCGCCGACTGCGGCGGCTGCCACGCCTGCGGACTGCGCTGCACCGAAGGCATCGCCATGTCGCGCTGGGAGTTCGAGGCGGTGCGCGCACTGGCATCACGCGAGACGGGTCGGGCCCGCGAAACCGTAGACCTCGGAGAGGGCGTCGTGGTCCGCATGTGCCGGTTCTGGCGCACGCGAGGCGGGTGCGCGGTTTACGAGGCCCGTCCCCTGGTCTGCCGGATGATGGGCGCGGTGGAGTGGATGCCCTGCCCCCTGGGCAAGGCGCCGCGGCCCGCACCCGCGAGCGCCGTGCTGCCGCATTGGCTGGCCTATGCCGACACTGGACTGATGACGTACGAGGAGTGGGAGGCGACCTGCGCCGGCCACTCAGAGGATCGCGGAGGTGCGATACCGTGAGACTTGTTCATCGGGCGCTGTGCGTGACGGGGGTGGTTGCGCTCCTCGCCGTGGGCGGCTGCGGCGGCCCTGACCTGGGTAGCGCACTGCGAGGCAACTCGTCGGGATCATCCTACGGAGGCGCCTACGGCGGAGGCTACAGCGGAGGCTATGACCAGACGCCGGCAGGATCGGGTCGGCAACCCACCGGGAGCAGGATCATGACCAGGGGCGCATACGCCAGGATCGAGGGCTCGTTCACCATCGAAAAGCTGACGGGCAACCCGTTCGACATCGAGCAGAACGACATCGAGGTGGCCTTGCGGCTTGGCGACGGCGATGTGGTGCGGGCGCCCGCCTTCTTCGACGGCGGCACGACCTGGCGGTTCCGCTACACCCCGGATCGGCCCGGCGCGATTGAGGTCACCGGTGTTTCCAACAAGCGCGAGCCCATCGAAGTGGCAGACCTCAGTGAGCGCAACTTCGTCGTCTCCGGCAAGCCCACGCCCGGCTTCGTTCGGGTCAGCGCAGCCGACCCCAGCCGCTTTGCCTTTGATGACGGGTCGGCCTACTTCCCGGTGGGGCACAACATGGCTTGGGGCGACGTTCCCGCCATGGCCACGCGGGCCGGCGCGGCCGGGCTCAACTGGGGCCGAGTCTGGATGTGCCACTGGTCCAATATGAACCTGGACTGGGTCATGGACAAGCCCCTGCCCGTCGGCGAACTGGACCTGAACGTGGCCCGAAGCTGGGACAAGGCGATCGAGGCGGCCGAGAAGGCCAGCGTGCGCCTTCAGATCGTTCTGCAGCACCACGGCCAGCTCAGCACCCGCGTGAACCCCAACTGGAGCGAGAACCCCTGGAACGCGGCCAACGGCGGCTTTCTGCGCACACCGGGTGAGTTCTTCTCCAACACCAAGGCTGCCGCCCTTACACGCAGCAAGTACCGCTATATCCTGGCTCGCTGGGGTTACTCCACCTCTGTTATGGCTTGGGAGCTCTTCAACGAGGTGGAGTGGACCGACGCCATCGCCGAGAAGCACGAGGACGAGGTTGCCGCCTGGCACACGTCGATGGCGGACTTCCTGCGCAAGCGTGACATCCACCATCACCTGGTGACATCAAGCTCCGACCGCAGACTGGCCCGCGTCTGGCAACAGATGGACTACCTGCAGCCCCACGCCTACCCCTCCGATCCCTTGCCCGCCGCGCTGGATGCCGCCGGTAAGAGCGACAAGCCCGTCTTCGTGGGCGAGATCGGCCCGGCCGGCGACCTGGGCGGCGACGACGGCACGTTCCTGCGAAAGGCGCTCTGGTCCGGCGTCGCGGCCGGAGCGGCGGGCCTGCCGCAGTACTGGGCGTGGGACAACGTGGAGAAACGCGACCTGCTGAGGATCTACCAGCCGGTACTGGCCTTCCTGCGCGAGTCCGGCGCGGGTTCCGCTCGCCGCACCACGAGGGCGATGGCGGCCGTGGAGACCAAGAGCTTCGGCGCCTTGCGCCTGGCCACCGGCGGCGACTGGGAGACGTCGAACAAGACGTCTTTCAGCATCTCGGCGGCGGGCCAGGTGGCGCCCACCGCGCCCCTGCCCTCATTCCTACATGGCGACGCCCATCGGTCCATGTGCCCGCAGATCGACCTGAATGTCGTCTTCCCGGCGCCCGGCACGGTGCGCGTCCGGGTCGCGACCGTGGCCCGTGGCGGAGCCCGGCCGGCGATCCTGATCGATGGCGCCAAGGTCGCCGAGAAGAGCTTCGCCGCCGCTGACCGCGACACAAACGCCAATGCATCGGTGGAGGGCGCCGTACCTGCCGGCAAACACACAATCCGCCTCGTCAATGAGGGCGCGGACTGGGTCCGCCTGGCGGGCATCGATCTGCAGCCATACGGCCCGGCGCTGTCCGTGGTCGGGCACGTCAGCGACCGGCTGGTGGTCCTGTGGGCGCGTCACGCCGGTACGGATCCGGGTCCGGTGGCGGGTTCGATCCGCGTGTCCAACATCAAGGCGGGCAGCTACACCGTCTGCTGGTGGGATACCGTCACGGGCAAGGAGATCTCGCGGAAGCAGGTCGCCGCGGCGAAGGGCATCCTAGCCCTGGAGACGCCTCCCATCGCCGTCGATGCGGCCGTGTACGCGGTTCGGGAGGTGGGAAAGCCGGCGACAGAACCCAGGCCCTCCGCACCGAGGAAGAAGGGCCGCTAATAGCGGACGCCGGTGGATGAGTCCGCGCCGGCAGTGAGGCGGGCCGTTTCGGCGGCCCGCCCAACCATAAAGGAGAGTTCGCTGGCCACGGCCACGAACTGCCAGCCCTCAGCGAGACGCCGAAGCGCCATCGGGGCATCGCCGGTGTGGATGCCCGGCGCCACGCCGTGGGCCACGGCGCACTCGCGCAGCAGCCGCAGGGCCTCGACGAACTCCGGGTCGTCGGTCTCCATGGCCGGAGGCCGGTGCATGGACGAGAGCAGGTCGTTCGGTCCCACGAACATGGCGTCGATCCCCGGCACAGAGAGGATCGCCTCGCGGTTCTCCACGGCCTCGACGTGCTCGGCCTGAACCACCACCAGAATCTGGTCATTGGCGCGGGCATAGTACTCGTCGGCGTTGCAGTCGAAGTTCAGCGTGTGCAGCCCCCCGCCCACGCTGCGGCGGCCCATTGGGGCGTAGCGGCACGCCGCCACGACCTCCTCCGCCTGGGCGCGCGTGTTGACCATGGGCGCCACGATGCCGTATGCGCCGGCATCCAACGCGCGCTTGATGTTCGGGATATCGCCGACCGGAACCCGGGCAAGCGGCACGCAACCGGCGTCCGCGACGCAGCCGAAGATGATCGACGCGGTCTCCCAATCGGCGGGGCTGTGCTCGATATCGAGCGTCAGCCAGTTGAAGCCCGTGCGGGCCATGAGACGCGCCGCCATGGGGCTCGCCATGGAAAGCCACGTCCCCACTTGCGGCAGGCCAGCTCGTAGCGCCGTGCGTACCGTGTTCGTTCGCATATGGACCTCCCGGTCTACACGCCCGGATCGGCGCCGGGCCAGTCACCCACGTAGAGCACTTCCTCTTCGAGCCGCACGCCCATGGCGTCGGAGACGCGATCGCGCACCAGAGAGGCCAGTACGCGAACGTCGGAGGCCGTGGCGCCGCCGGTGTTCACGATGAAGTTGCCGTGGCGCGGGCTAACCTGTGCGCCGCCCACGCGAAGCCCGAGGCAACCGCAAGCCGAACTCAGGTAGCCGGCGGGGACGACCCCGGCCGCAATGAACTTCGGCGGCAGTCCCGGCACCCGCGCCGCGACGCCGGCATCGGTCACGTTCTTGAAGAAGCTGCCTGCCGACGGCAGCCAGGGCTGCTTCGAGAGCCGTTGCTCCTGGTAGCCCCGGGCAGTCCGGAACAGCCGGGCGGGATCGCCCGACCCGAGGCCCAGCCACGCCCGAAGCAGGTGCGCCCGCGGCTCCGTGACGGCCCGAAGGCGGGATGACCGGTAGCCCAGTTGCAGCCACTCGGGCCCCACACGCCGAACACGACCCTCCTCGGCGATATCAAGGCCACACAGCAGGTCACCGACGCAGGAGCGATAGGCTCCGGCATTGGAGACCAGCGCGCCGCCCACGCTGCCGGGGATGCCAACGGCGAACTCGAGCCCGGAACGCCCCGATGCGGCAGCGCTCTGGAAGACGCGGCCCAGTCCGGCGCCGGTCTCCGCGCAGACGGCGTCGCCGATCTCGATCCGGCCGCAACGGTTCTGAACCACCAGACCGTCGAACCCGGCGTCGGACGGGCAGACGTTGCTGCCGCCGCCGAGCATGAGCAACGGTAGCCTCGCGACCTGGGCCGCGCACAGCACGTCGGCCAGCATCGCGCCATCGGAGATCGCGAGAAACCGGGCCGCCCGCCCGCCCACCCGGAGCGTGCTGCACCGGGAGAGCGGGACATGGGCCTCCACGAGGGCCTCTACGCCGCGACCGAGAGGGCGAAGCGCCTGGTCGACACAATCAGCAGCGGAGCCAGGCACGGACGCTGGCGAAAGGGACACGCGCGCTAGTTGGGGCCGGCCCCAGCCGCGGGGCCGGGCTTGGCGTTGCCCTTGGCGAGCCCCAACGCCCATCGGATGCCGCCCAGCAGGTGCTGCCGGTAGGTCTCGTTGGTCCAGACATCGCCGCGGTGGCCCAGGCCGGTGTAGAACACGCGGCCCTTACCGTACTCCTTGCACCACGCCAGAAGCATGTCCGTAGGCTTACCGGCGGTTGGGTGGCCGTCGTCCGGGTGCTTGTCCATGGAGAGCAGGGCGTGGACCTTGGTTCGATCGTTGTGCTTGAACTCGTATATCTCGTCCAGGATGCGGGTCGATGGATCCCACTTCACGGTAGCCGGGTGCTTGGGGTCGTCCACAACGGGCTGCACGGTGGCCTGGGCGGCATGCGTTACGAACTCGTCGGCGATCATGTCAAGATACGCGGCATTGCCATGGTATGTATCGGTGGCCGCGTGCATGCCGATGAACGCCTTGCCGCTCTTGATCCACGAGAGAAATCCGTCAAGGTCGGGTATGCCCAGATCGCCGGTGGTGTTGTTGAAGACCACGCCGTCGTACTTCTTGAGCGCCTCGGGCGTGAGCATGGCCTTGACGTCATCGGCAGTGCGGCAGTAGTCCACCGTGAAGAGCTTGCTCACCTGACCAATCTCGGCGAGGGTCGTGTCACCAGCTTTGATGCCCTCTTCGTGCCGGAAGCCGGCCGTATGTGTGACGAGAAGC
This sequence comes from Armatimonadota bacterium, assembly GCA_026392115.1. GTDB lineage: Bacteria > Armatimonadota > Chthonomonadetes > Chthonomonadales > CAJBBX01 > CAJBBX01. The sequence goes on from JAPLCQ010000048.1 coordinate 19,707, forward strand.
AGCCGCTTGGGCGCCGCGGACGCTCCAGATAGGGGCGCTACGGCGAAAGCGGCGGCGGCGAGTGCCGGCCACAGATTGCGCAGCCACATGTCGGGTCTCCTTCTCCGCCCGCTCGGGCGGAATGAGTTGCTACCATATTGTGACGCATCGGGGAGTCCGGCGATGCGGGACCGGCGGCCATGTTTGCCCGTGGGTATAATCGGGATTGTGAGCAGAGGCATGGATGCCAACGAGATCAGACCAGCCATCAGCGCGAATCGCGTACCCACGCCCACCCTCGAACGGCTCGCCACCTACCTGAAGTGCCTGCACGACGTGGCGCAGGCGGGCGTGACGACGATCTCCTCGGCGGCGCTGCAAGAGATGGCCGGCATCAATGCCTCGCAGTTCCGCAAGGACCTCTCCTATTTCGGCGAGTTCGGTCGGCCGGGCGTCGGCTACCACGTCGCGGACCTGCATGACCGCATCACGGCCATCCTGCACATGGATGTCGATCAGCGAATGGTGCTGGTCGGCGCGGGCAACCTGGGGGCGGCGCTGGCCGGCTATCCCGGCCTTACCGAGGAGCGCCTACACCTGGTGGCGGCCTTCGACAACGACCCGGCAAAGATCGGCCGCAAGCTCTGGCACCTCGAGGTGAGGCCCATTGAGAGCATGGGCGAAGTCAACGCCGCGCTCGGCGCCCGCATCGGGATCATCGCGGTACCCAGGTCGGCGGCGCAAGCCGTGGCGGGCACGATGATCGCCGCCGGCATCCTGGCCATCCTCAACTTCGCGCCGATCATCCTTCGCGTACCGCCCGCCGTCCTGGTGCGCAATGTCTCAGTCACGCAGGAACTCTCGGTCCTCTGCTACCATCTGGAAGCGGCGCCCACGGACGATCCGCCTCCGCACGGCGGGGCATAGCCGCTCAACAGATGCCGACGCACAGGGCTGCGCCGAAGCCACAGGGATAGCCATGACCCAGAACCAGCATTACGACTTCATCGTGGTCGGCAGCGGCATCGCGGGCCTTACGTTCGTTCGCGACGCCCTGCCCCACGGAAGCGTGCTGGTCCTGACCAAGAAGGACAAGGCGGAGTCGAACTCCAACTACGCCCAGGGCGGCATCGCGGGCGTCATGTCGGCGGACGACAACGTCGAGCTCCACGCGCAGGACACCTTCCGCGCCGGAGCCGGGCTCTGCAAGGCCGACGCGGTCTCCGTCCTCGTGCACGAGGGACCCGAGCGCATCCGCGACCTGATCGAGGCCGGGGCGCGGTTCAGCGTCAAGGCGGACGCGGAGGGCCACAGCTCGCTGGCCCTGGGCCGCGAGGGAGGCCACTCCAAGAACCGGATCGTCCATGCCGTGGACCGCACGGGCTGGGAGTGCGAGCGAACCCTGTTGGGCGATGTGAAGGACCGCCCCAACCTGCATCTGCTGGAGCACCTCTTCGTGATCGACCTGGCCGTCGCACACGGCCCTGACGGACCGCGATGTGTGGGCGTCTGGGCGCTGGGCGCGCCAGACGCCGAGCCGAAGCTCTTCACCGCTCGCGCCGTGCTCCTCGCCACCGGCGGCAGCGGGCGTGTGTACATGCACACGACAAACCCCGCCATCGCCACCGGTGACGGCGTCGCCATGGCATGGCGCGCCGGCGCCACCATCGCCAACATGGAGTTCGTGCAGTTTCATCCAACGACGCTCTACCACCCGCACGGCGAGTCCTTCCTGATCTCCGAGGCGGTTCGGGGCGAAGGCGGCATCCTGCGCAACCGGGACGGCGAGGCATTCATGTCGCGCTACCATGCCATGGCCGACCTTGCGCCAAGGGATGTTGTGGCCCGGGCCATCCATGCGGAGCGGCTCCTGCACGGCGAGCCGTGCGTCTTCCTGGATGTCACCCACCTCGACGCAGGCCACCTGCGCCGCCGGTTCCCCACCATCGAGGGGCGCTGCTCCGAGTTGGGCATAGATATAACCGGGTACCTGATCCCTGTGGTGCCGGCCGCCAACTCCGCATGCGGCGGGCTCTACGCGGCCGGCGAGGTAGCCTGTACGGGCGTACATGGGGCGAACCGGTTGGCGAGCAACTCCCTGTTGGAAGCCATGGTCTTCGGCCATCGCGCCGCCGACGACGTCGCTGCCGCACCGGAGCTGCCGGTCGATGTCGCCCTCGTTGCATCCCTCGCGCCGCCCTCGTTCGCCGTGTGCGGCGGCGAGAGACCCGCCGGGCGTCCGCACGCCGTGGACGCATTCCGGCGGCACATGGCGGCGGTCATGGGCGATTACGCAGGTATCGTGCGCAACGATGCGGACCTCTCCTCGGCCCTGGAGCAGATGCGGCGGTTTGAGGTTGATGCGGAGACGCTCTGCGTGCTGCACAAGCCCGATCCCGACCTGCTGGAACTGCGCAATGTTGCGACCGTGGGTAGGCTCATCATCGAGTCTGCGGCTGCCCGCTTGGAGAGCCGCGGACTACACTACAACACCGATCATCCGGAACCACTGGAGGAGTGGCGCCAGGACACCGTCCTGCGACGCGACGGCGCTCCCGCAGCGGCTTCGATGCCATAAACTGGACAGAGAGGAATAATAATGGTTATCGGCGTACCCAAAGAGATAAAGACTGATGAGTACCGCGTGGCATTGGTGCCGGCCGGCGTCGAGGCCCTGACTGAGCGTGGGCACCGGGTTCAGGTGGAGACCGGCGCGGGCATCGGCTCGGGCCTCTCCGACCAGGACTACGCCGACTCCGGCGCCACCGTGGTCGCGACAGCAGCCGAGGCCTTCACCGGCGCCGACATTGTCGTCAAGGTGAAGGAGCCCCAGCCCGAGGAGTACCCGCTCATCGCGCCCGGGCAGGTGGTCTTCACCTACTTCCACTTCGCCGCGTCGGAGCAGTTGACCGCCGGCATGGTCAGATCCGGCGCCGTCTGCGTGGCCTACGAAACCATCGAGATGCCCGGAGGGCACCTGCCGCTGCTGACGCCGATGAGCGAGGTCGCCGGCCGCATGGCCATTCAGCAGGGCGCCAAGTTCCTTGAGCGGCCCATGGAGGGACGCGGCATTCTGCTCAGTGGCGTCCCCGGAGTGCCGCCCGCCCGCGTGGTGATCCTCGGCGGAGGCATCGTCGGCGCCAACGCCGCCAAGGTGGCGGCGGGCTTCGGCGCGGATGTCACCGTCATCGACGTGAACCTCGACCGCCTCCGCTATCTCGACGACACGATGCCCGCCAACGTGAATACGCTCTACAGCAACCGCCTGAACATCAGAATGGCCTTACGAGACGCCGACCTGCTCATCGGAGCAGTGCTCCGGCGCGGCGCCAAGGCGCCCCTGCTCGTCACCCGCGAGATGCTTGCCGGTATGAAGCCGCGCGCCGTCGTGGTCGACGTGGCAGTGGACCAGGGCGGTTGCCTCGAGACCACGCACCCCACGACGCACTCGCACCCGACCTACATGGAGGAGGGCGTCGTCCACTACTGCGTGGCCAATATGCCCGGCGCGGTGGCGGGCACATCGACCTACGCGCTCACCAACGTGACCCTCCCCTACCTGCTGACGCTGGCCGACAAGGGCTGGCGAGGCGCCATGCGGGGCAACACGCCGCTGCGCAACGGCCTCAACGTCGCATTGGGCAAGGTCTGCTTCCCGGAGGTCGCGGAGCAGTTCGGTTACGAACTAACCCAAGCCGAGCTACTGCTGGCCGATGACTGACGCGCAGGCCGGAAGATCGCGATTGAACAGGGCCGTCACAGCGCTCGACGCATACCGCGGCGTGGCGGCCTTCGTAGTCGTTTTCATACTGGGCTGCGTCTTCACGCCCGGGGTACACGGCACGGGGCTTCCGATCTTCCTCTCCGTCCAGACGCAGGTCGACATCCTGTTCGAGTACTGCGAGTACGGCCTGCTGGCCACCGGCATGACGCTCGTGGTGCTGACAGGAGGCATCGACCTCTCCGTCAGCTCGGTGCTCGGCGTGTCGGCCACGCTCTTCGCGCTCCTCACCATCGGCTACGGTTGGGGTGCGCCGGCGGCCATCGCGGCCGTGACGGCCTGCGGGTTGCTGGCGGGCTCGGTCAACGGCATGCTCATCAGCCGGTGCCGCATGCAGCCGTTCGTGGCGACGCTGGCCATGATGACGGCCGCCAGGGGCTTGGCGAAGCTGATCTCGGGCGGAACCAAGGTGCAGCCGGCGGCCCAGCCCTGGTACAAGCTGACCGACAACACTCCCGACTTCTTCACCTGGATGACCCAGGGCCTGCCGGGCATCGGCCTGCAACCGGCCACGCTGCTCTTTCTGGCATCGATCCTGGTGATGGCGCTGGTGGTGCGGCGGACGACCTATGGGCGTCACCTATACGCCATCGGCGGCAACGAGGAGGCCGCACGCCTATCCGGCCTGAACGTGGACCGGGTGAAGGTGCTCACGTACGCGCTCTGTGCCGGCTTCGCGGCGCTGGCTGGAGTGGTGAACTGCTGCCGCCTCGACCTGGGCGATCCGGAGGCCGGCTTCACGTTTGAGCTGGACGCCATCGCCGCGACCGTGATCGGCGGCACGAGCCTGGCCGGCGGCAAGGGCGGCATGATGCTGACCCTGATCGGCGTGTTGATCGTAGCGTACATCAACAAGATCCTGAGCCTCAACGCGGTGCCCATCGCGCCGCGCATGATGATCCAGGCGGCCATCATCGTGGTCGCCGTCCTCATCCAGCAACAGAGAAAGGGACAAACATGAGAAGAGCCATTGCCGCCGTCGTCGTGGCTGCGGCGCTCCTGCCAGGCTGCAGCGGGCCTGCCAAGGACGGCGCCAAGAGCGAGACCAAGGGCGAGGCCAAGAAGTACGTCATCGGCATGTCGCAGTGCAACCTGGGCGAGCCTTGGCGCCAGCAGATGAACAAGGACATTGAGGCCGCGGCGGCGAAGCACCCGGAGATCGAGATGATCTTCCGCGACGCCCAGAACAAGAGCGAGACCCAGCAGAGCCAGATGCGCGAGTTCGTGCAGCAGAAGGTGGACCTCATTATCATCAGTCCCAAGGAGTCGCGACCGTTGGTCAAGCCGGTCTCGGACGCCATGGCGGCGGGCATCCCGGTCATCGTGCTCGACCGCAAGCTCGAGAGCGACAACTTCACCTGCTTCATCGGCGCGGACAATGTGAAGATCGGTCGCGAGGCAGGCAGGGAACTGGCCAAGCAGCTCGGCGGGAAGGGCTCGATCGTGGAGCTCAAGGGTCTCATGACCTCCATTCCGGGCCACGAGCGGCACAACGGCTTCATGGAGGGCATCAAGGGCACGCAGATCCAGACGATCTTCGAGGCCGACTGCGGTTGGCTCGAGCCGAACGCCCAGCGCGAGATGAAGTCCGCCCTGAGCCGCTTCGACCAGATCGACGCGGTCTACGGTCACAACGACCCCAGCGCCCACGGCGCCTACATGGCCGCCAAGCAGGAGGGCAAGGGCCGCGAAAACTCCATCAAGTTCGTGGGGATCGACGCGCTACCGGACGAGGGCGTACGCTACGTCAAGAAGGGCATCCTCGCCTTGACGTTCCAGTACCCCACCGGGGGAGCCGAGGCGATCGACACGGCCTTGAAGATCCTCAAGGGAGAGAAGGTGGAGAAGACGATCACCCTGGGCACCAGGATGTTCAACAAGGAGAACGTCGAGGCGGGCGGCGCTACCCTCTAGGAGGGTCGACGCGCCATCGATGAAAAGATCCCGGGCCGCAGAGCGCACTCAGCGGCCCGGGGGCGGCTTCCCATCTCGTGATGCAGGCCCAAGCGAAGGGAGGCGACCAAGGGGTTTCCCCAATCGAGCTGCTGTAGGTTAAGACCCCCCGAGATCGGCGCGGTTACACCTACCGCGGCGACAAGGACGTGTTCTGCATGAAATCGCGGCGAATCTGGGCCGAAATCGATCTCGGGGCCATCAAGGCCAACGCCGCCGCCGTCGCTGACCTGGTTGCCCCCAGCCGCATCCTGGCCGTCGTTAAGGCCGACGCCTACGGGCACGGCATGGTTCCCGTGGCGCGAGCGCTGGTCGGATCGAGCATCCGCGGCTATGCCGTAGCGGGTCTCGACGAGGCGCTGACCCTTCGGTCCGCTATGGGCCGAGCGCCTTGCATCGTGGCCCTGTCGCCGCTTCCGCCCGGCTCCGAGCCTGACGCGGTTGAGTCCGACATCGCATGTCTGGTCTCCGACGCCGACGGCATTGCCCGGTTTGCCGCAGCGGCTGAAGCCGTGGGTCGGCCCGCCCGCGTCCACCTTGAGGTCGATACCGGCATGGGTCGCACGGGCGCGGCTCTGGATGCCGTCCGCCCCCTGCTGCGTCAGGCGTTGAACGGACCGCATGTGCGGCTTGAGGGAATCTGCACCCATCTCGCGGCCGCCGACCTCGACCCTGACTTCACGCGAGCCCAGTTGGCGAGGTTCGCCGATATCTCAACGGTGGCTCCGCCAGGCATTGCGCGCCACTGCGCCGCATCGACGGGCATCCTCGGATACCCGGATGCCCGTTACGATCTGGTTCGGCCCGGCATGCTCCTCTACGGACTGCGCCCGGCCATGGAGGGCGCCGATCTGCCGATGCGAAAGGCACTGGCCCTGCGCTGCTCCGTGTCTCTGGTTCAGGAGATGCCGGAGGGATGGACCGTGGGCTACGGCCGCACCGCAAAGCTGGCGCGCCCGTCCCGAGTGGCCGTGCTCACTGTCGGCTACGGCGACGGCTTCCCGCGCGCCCTGTCGAATGTCGGCGTCGCCCTGGTGTGTGGCCGCCGATGCCCAATCGTCGGCACGGTCTGCATGGACCTCACCATGTTGGACGTAACCGACGCGCCCGAGGTCCGCGCCGGCCACACGGCTACGCTCATTGGTTGTGACGGTCCTGAGCGGATCACGGTCGAAGAGATCGCCCGTACGATCGGAACCACGGAGCACGAGATCACCACGCGCCTGATGCCGCGAGTGCCGCGGGACTACCGCCGCGGCTGAGCCGCCCCCGCGCCGGGGCGCAAGGCCGGGTGCTATACTAGATACTGCGTCCTCCCGCCAGGGGTGGGCGCTATATGTATTGCCGCCGCCATCTGAGGGCGCTTAGCCTGGCGCTCGGGAGCCTGTACTCCGTATGAATATCATCCGCGGTCTGCTGGGCCGGTTCTCTCGTGATATGGGGATCGACCTGGGCACCGCCAACACATTGGTTCACGTTCGCGGCCGCGGCATCATGCTCCGCGAGCCCTCGGTGGTTGCCATTGACCGCGACACCAAGAAGGTCCTCGCCGTGGGCGAGGGCGCGAAGCGCATGCTCGGGCGCACCCCCGGCAGCATCGTGGCCCTCCGCCCATTGAAGGACGGCGTCATCGCCGACTTCGAGCAGACCGAGAAAATGCTCCGGTACTTCATAGACAAGGTGACCCGGCGCTCACTCCTCTCGGCCCCGCGCGTCGTTGTCGGCATCCCATCGGTGGTCACTGAGGTCGAGCGCCGCGCCGTTCTGGACGCCACCCGTAAGGCCGGCGCCAAGGTGGCCGCGGCCATCGGCGCCGGGCTACCCATCGTCGAACCCACGGGTTCCATGATCGTCGACATCGGCGGCGGCACCACCGAAGTTGCCGTGATCTCTCTGGGCGGCATCGTGACCAGCCGATCCATCCGCATCGCCGGCGATGAACTGGATGAGGCCATCGTCGCCTACGTGCGCCGGACCTACAACCTCTTCATCGGCGACCGTATGGCCGAGGATGCGAAGTTCGCCGTGGGTTCGGCCTTCCCCAGCGACGAGCAGCGAACCATGGATGTCCGCGGACGCGACCTGCTGAGCGGCCTCCCGCGAAGCGCCACGATCACGCTGGACGAGACCCGTGACGCCATCCAGGAGCCACTGAACGCCATTGTGGAGGCCGTCAAGGTAACACTGGAGACCTGCCCGCCCGAACTGGCCGCGGACATCATGGAGCGCGGTATCGTGCTGGCCGGCGGCGGCGCGCTGCTGCATGGCCTCGACCGCCTGATCTCCCGCGAAACCTCAATGCCGGTCCACATCGCCGAGGATCCCCTCTCCTGCGTCGTCATCGGCACCGGGCGGGTCCTGGAGAGCATCGAGACCAGCCCCGAGCTTCGCAAGGTGCTTCGCAGCGGATAGCGCCGCACCCACCCGGCCTGTCCGCAGGCGCAAGGCGCAAGGCGCGCCCAGGAGCGGCGTCAAGCCATGCTGCTGACCGACACCCACAGACCCCGCAATCGGTACTTCGGCGTGGTCATATGCGTGGCAATCGGCATCGGCCTGGGCATCTGGTTCGGTGCGTCGCGCTCCACCGGCAGAAGCTCACCCCTGGCCGCCGCCGTACGCTCAGCGACACAACCCGCCGTGATGGGCGCGCGAGCCGTCGGCACATGGATGCGCAGACAGACGAGCTGGGTCGTACGAGCCAGGCAACTCGAGGCCGAGAACCAGAGGCTGCGCGCACATGTGGGCAGGCTCGAAGGCGAGATCGCCGGGCTACACGAAGCGGACGCCGCGGCGTCCCGACTGAGAGCCCAGATCGGGTTCGCCCTGACGCCCTTGCCGCGTCGGCTGGCGGCCGACGTCGTGGCGCTCCACCCGAGCCCCTATTGCGACTCGGTGACGCTGAACCGCGGCGCCTCCGACGGAATCCGAGCCGGTATGGTGGTCTGCGCGCCGCAAGGGGTTCTCGGACGGGTGTTCGAGGTGGCGCCCGGCACCTGCGGCGTCCTCTTGCTGACCGACTCGCGGTGCGCCATCGGCTCCGTCATCCAGCGCGCCGATTCCCGTGTGACGGGCGTTTGCCGGGGCACGGGCGCCAAGTCGCTGAGCATGGTCTATGTGGACCACGACGCCGATGTTCGCGTGGGCGACGCAGTGGTCTCGTCGGGCATGGGCGAGGCGCTGGGCATCTTCCCCAAAGGCCTCCCGATCGGTCGCGTCACGCGCGTGGGCGATGACATGAGCGGCGCGGCGAAGGTCATCGATGTGGCTCCGGCCGCCGCCTACGATCGCATCGAGGAAGCGTACATCCTGCTGTGAAGTCCCGCAGCACGCGCATCTGGGCCTGGATCGCCGTCGTGGGCGGTTTCATCTTCGATATGGCATACGGCCACACCCTCAGCGTAGGTCCGCTTCGCGCCGACCTTGGGTTCGTCTGCCTCATGGTGGCCGGCCTTTTCGTGGGAGCGAGCACAGGCGCCGTGCTGGGCCTCGCCCTGGGCATCCTACAGGCATCCTACGGCTCTGTGTACGCAGGCAGCGTCATGGTCAGCCGGGCGGCCGCCGGTTGGGGCGTGGGCGTGTTGGAAGAGCACCTGTTCCGCGACAGCGCCCACGTTGCGGTAGCCCTCACCTTCGCGGGCACGCTCTTCTGCGAGCTCACCTTCTTCGCGTGCGCGCCACAGTCTGCCATCGGTGAGTTTGCCACCGGGTCGTTCTGGACGGCCTGCGGCAACGGCCTGCTGGCGTTGCCGGTCTATCTGGCGTTGCGCCGCGTGATGGCGCGGAGGACCGACGACGTCGATTACTCCAGGTAGTGAATCCTGTCCCGGTACCGGGCGAGCAGATCGGCGTTGTGCTCGTCTCCGCCGTCCAAGTTGGCGCTCATGTAGACCGGCGGCACGACCCCTTTCTGAAGCAGCTTGGCCACCACCTCCGTCACCAGCGCGTTCACGAGGGCGCATCCAGTGACACTGGAGAGCGGTCCAACGCGCTGGCTGAGGCCGGGAAGCTCCACTGCGGCGTCGCCGTAGGGCGCCCCGTTGTCGAGGACCAACGTACAAAGCTCCGGCATCTTGCAGCCCGACGGGTGGCGGCTGGTGACCCCGGAGCTGTACGCTACCGACGTGATGCCGATGACGCTGACGCCCTTCTCTCGCGCGGCGAGGGCCATGTCGATGGCCACGGCGTTGCGGCCCGAAGTGGACGCCAGCAGCAGCGCATCACCTGCGCGGGCCGCGACCGAGCCGAAGAGGGCCTTGCCCAACCCGACGACGCGCTCCAACTGCGATGTGAGTGGCATTGGCCGCACCAAGGTGTTCATGCCGTGCGGGTAGATCGGGTTCACAAGCATGAGGCCGCCGGTGCGGTAGACCAGCTCCTCGGTCAGCATGAACGAGTGGCTGGCCCCGAACGACCAGAGGGCGCCGCCATCCACGATGCACTCCACGAGCAAGCGCGCGGCAGCCTCGATGGCTTCGGACTGCGCGGCCACGCGGTCCAGGGCGGCGTGGGCCTCGGCGAAATAGGCGGCGGCTCCCATGGTCAGTACCCTCGCTCCTGGTAGCGCGCCCGAGCCGCCTGGTAGTAGTCCATGCCGCCGGGCCGGTTGACGCTCATGTAGACCGTGGGCGCATCGCCCTCGGACGCCATGGTCTCGATCACACGCTCCCAGATGAGCCAGCCGCCGATGTCCATGGAAACGCCGGAGACCGGCAGAACATCGATGTCAACGCCCGGAACGCTGCAGGCGGCGTCGCCCAACGGTGCGCCGTTGTCAATCACCACATCGGCCACGTCGCGCAGCTTCTTGCCCGACGGGTGCAGCGACTCGACCTGCTCCGTGTAGACCAGCGACGTGAAGGCCACCACCTTGATGCCGCACGCGCGGGCGGCCTCGGACATTTCGATGGGCCGCACGTTGCGTCCCGAGACGGAACCCACCAGCAGCACATCGCCGGGGCGCATGGCGCTCGTGCGCACGGCGAGCCTGATGGCCTCGATCTCGCGATCCACGGCCTCGGCCGCGGGTCGACCGGTCAGGCACTCCGGCACCGAGTCGCTGACGCTAAACGAGAAGGAGAAGGACTGCACGGCCGCTAGCCCGCCAGCGCGGTTCAGAAAGTCGCCCTGGGTACCGTGGCCTATCTCCGCGCAGAACACGGCGCCCCGGTTGCGCAGGGCACAAACCACCAAACCGGCAGCCGCGTCGATGGCCGGGCCCTGCGTGGCCTCATAGTGCTCAAGAATGCGCCGTACGGCGCCAGCGTAACGGTACTCGGTCACTGCGTCTCCTCCTCCTTGCGCGGCGCGTCGGCCGGAACCTGCTCCAGCAGACGCTCCCTCAGATTAGCGTCGACCCCAGGCACGCCGGCGGCCCCCGCCAGCAGCACTCCCAACACGGCCGGCCGGCGGTGGCGCATGGGGCGCAGGTTCGGCGCGAAGCGGGCTACGGCAGCGCAGAGCGCAGACCAGTAGAAGTCCGAACCCACGGCCACGCTGCCGGTACCCACCATGGCCAGCGGCCTGTCCCCCACCCCGGCACGATCCGTGACATCGCGTACGGACTCCGCCATGTCTTCCGCCGCGGTCCGCAGGATGCCCAGGGCCACGCGATCGCCTGCACGGGCATGCTCGTCCACTAGGCGCGACAGCGAGGCGATCTCGGCGCGGTCGCGGCACATCAGCATATACGGGACCATCGCGAAGGGGCCGTCCTCCTCGCTGACGAACCGGGCCAGCGCCTTCGGCACGGACTCGGCCAGCGACGTGGCGTGACGCCTATGCCACGACGCCTGCCCCACGGCGCGAACGGCCAGCAGGCCGATCTGAAAGGCGCTGCCATGGTCACCGAGCAACGGACCAAGGGCGTCGAGCGTAACCGACGTTCCTTCCGGCGTGCTCGCATGGCAGAGGGCGCCGGTGCCCGCCAGCACCACCACGCCGCATCGCTCGCCGGCCAGGGCCAGCGCGGCGCTCTCCTCGGTCACCCACGAGGCCGAGAGCTGGGTGCCGCCGCACCTGGCAAGCGCGTCGGCCGGCAGAGCGCTGCGACCGATCACATGGATGCCCGCGCCCGCGGGAGCCGTGGCCAGTGCGCGGCGAACCGCCTCGGTCACGCTTCGCTCCGACCTGCCGCTGCCTCCCGCGCCTCGACCGCTGTGCGGATCGCCCACGTCGCAACGCCCGCGGCCCAGCGCCCGCCCGTCCAGCGATACGAGCAGGGCGTCGCTCTTGGTGCCGCCACTGTCCACGGCCAACAGACAGGCTTGCATGACGGCCAGACGATCCTAGAAGCCCGAGTGCTCGGTGCGGGCGATGATCTCGTCCTGCAGCGCCGGCGAGAGGTCGCAGAAGTAGTCGCTGTACCCGGCCACGCGCACAATCAGATCTCGATGCTCCTTCGGATTGGCGCGCGCGGCCAGTAGGGTGGCGCGATCGACCACGTTGAACTGGATGTGGTGGCCGTCCATCCGGAAGTAGGACCGCACCAGCGAGGAGAGGCTCTCCAGTCCCTGTTCGCCCTCCAGCACCGACGGAGAGAACTTCAGGTTCAGCAGCGTGCCGCCGGTGCGAACGTGATCCATCTTGGCGGCGGACCGGATCACCGCCGTGGGACCGTTGCGGTCGGCGCCCTGCACCGGCGATATGCCCTCGGACAAGGGCCTGCCCGCTCGGCGCCCGTCCGGCGACGCGCCAGTGACCGAACCGAAGTAGATGTGGCACGTGGTCGGCAGCATGTTGATGCGGTAGCGCCCTCCCCGCGTATTGGGCCTGCCGTTCACCGCGCCGTAGTAGACCTCAAACACGCGCCGCATGATGGCATCCGCAGCGTCATCGTCATTGCCGTAGCGCGGAGTGCGGGTCGCCAGCGCGTCGCCCAGGCCCTCGCACCCGTCGAAGTCGGAGCGCAGGGCCCGCATCAGATCTGCCATGCTGACCGTACGGCGGTCGTAGACATGGCTCCGGATGGCCGAGAGGCTGTCCGTCACCGAGCCGATGCCCACGCCCTGCAGGTAGCTGCTGTTGTAGCGCGCCCCGCCGGCGTGGTAGTCGTTGCCGAGGGCCAGGCAATCGTCGATGAGCAGAGAGAGAAACGGCGCCGGCATCCGCGTGGCATAGAGCCGCTCGATGGCGTTGCTGCCTCGGAGCTTGACCTCCACGAAGTGGCGGACCTGCGTCTCAAAGGCGGCCATCAGGTCATCGAATGTGGCGAAGCCCTCGACCGGGCCTGTGGCGGGCCCCAACCGAACGCCCGTGCGGGGGTCCACGCCGTCGTTCAGCGTCACCTCCAGCACCTTCGGCAGGTTGAAGTAGCCCACGAGGATGTAGGCTTCCTTGCCGAACGCGCCGGTCTCTACGCAGCCGCTTGCGCCGCCGCACCGGGCGTCTTCCACGGACTTGCCCTGCCGCAGCATCTCCTCGATGATGGTGTCGGCGTTGAAAACGGACGGCTGCTGCCGCTCTCGGCCGCCGTGACGCCCACCTTGGGCGGCGCGGGCTGGTTGTTGAACTTCACCCAGAAGCACTGCAGCAACTCGCGCGCGGCCTCGTCCGTCAGGCTGCCGTCGGCCAGACCCGCCTCATAGAAGGGCAGGAGGTGCTGGTCGAGCCGCCCGGGGCAGAACGAATCCCACGTGTTGAGCTCAATGATGACGCCCAGGTGGCAGAACCAGTAGGCTTGGAGCGCCTCGTAGAACGTGCGCGGCGCGTGCGCGGGGACCCGGTCACATATCTCGGCGATGGCGAGGAGTTCGGCGCGGCGGGCGGCGTCGACGGCATCGAAGGCCAAGGCCCGAGCCAACTCGGCATGCCGCCCGGCGAAGGCGACGATGGCCCGGGCGCAGATCGCCATGGCCATCAGTTGCTCGCGCTTGTCGTACGCGACCGGATCGCCCACTAGGTCCAGCGCGGCGGCGTTGGCGTCGGCCGTCGCGGCAAACTCGAGCATGCCGGTGCGGTAAATCTTGTCGTCCAGCACGGTGTGGCCCGGCGCCCGCTGCTCCATGAACTCCGTGAAGATGCCCGCCTCGTAGGCATCGAGCCATGGCTGCTCCATGGAGGCCAGCAGGAGGTCCCGCATGGCACGGCCGCGCCAGAACGGAATCACGACATCGTCGTAGATGGCCGCGTCGGCCGCAGCCACGTGGAAGGGAATCTTCTCGCGCGAGCTCAGGATCTGCAGGTCGTCCGCCGTGTGGCAGCAGAGCTCAGGGTAGGTCGGCGTGGCCTTCGGTGCCGGGCCGCGTTCGCCGACGATGAGCTCATCCTCGCCGATCGTGATGGACTGATGCGCCAGCAGGTACTCGAAGGCCAGAGCCCGCATCACAGGGATCGATACGGGCCGCGGCGTCTGATAGAACTCGGTGAGCAAGCGCGCACGCTCAGACGAGAGCGTCGGCACGGCCGCAAGGCTGGCCTCGCGGAGTCTCCGAACGCGGTCATTCATGGGCGATCCCTCTTGGCCGGCGCGTGGGCGGCCGCAGACTGCCACGGGACGGCGGCGCCCCGCGCTACGCCCTCTAGGTTACCCGGCGGAGGCGGGAGGAACGCCCAGGGCCTCGGCGGCATCCCACAGCGCGGCGCAGAGGTACTCGTTCTCCGAATCCGTCATCGTCGGCGCGATGGGCAGGCAGAAGAGCCTACGACCGATCTCCTCGGCGATGGGCAACGGCGGGTTCCCCGTGTGGCGCCGCAGGAACTCGGACGTGCTGTGCACCGGCGGGTTGGCAACGATAGTCTCGACCCCATACCGGTCCTGGAGCAGGGCGCGAAGCCGGTCGCGCCATTCGCCGCCGAGTTCCGGCTGCACGAGAAGGGTGTAGAGGTAGTAGCTGTGCCGACACCCCTCGGGCTCCCACGGGGTGACAATGCCGCCCAGGCCCGCCAACATCCGGTTGCGTGCTTGGGCCAGGGCGCGTCGCCGATCAACGAGCGCCTCCAGGCGACCGACCTGCACGGAGCCCAGAGCTGCCTGGACCCGGTTCATCAGGTAGCTGCTCCCCCACTCCACGTCGCCTCCGAAGAAGCGGATGCGGCGCATGCGGGCGGCCAGGTCGGCGTCATCGGTCACCACCATGCCGCCCTCGCCCAACGTCACCATGTTCTTCATGGTATGGAAGCTGAAGACGGTACACCATCCCAGGGCGCCGATCTTGCCGCCCTTGTAGCCGCCGCCGCATGCGCGGGCGGCATCACCAATGACCTTGATCGGCCCGTACTTCGGGTGTTCGTGGCGCGCCGCCACTTCCAGCAACTCTTCCATCGGAGCGGAGCACCCGTTCATGTGGACCGGGTAGAGCGCGCGGGTCCGAGGCGTGATGCGGCTCTCGGCGTCGGATGGGTCCATCTGGAACGAGCGCGGATGGCTCTCGCAAGGGATCCACTGGCCGCCGTGGCCCGTGATCGAGAGCGGAGCGGCCTTGAAGTTGATGGTCGGGCAGATCACCTCATCGCCGGACTCCAGGTCGAGGCACATCATCGCCAGGTCGAGGCCCACGCCGGCGCTGTTGACCGAGATCGCATGCTTGACGCCGCAGAAGTCCGCGAAACGCTCCTCGAACTCGACGATCTCGTCGCCGCCGGAGAAGCCCACCTCGGGGTCCATGCACCTGCGCATGGTGGCAACGACGGCATCGATCTCCTCGGCGCCGTACTCGCTTCCGAAGTAGGGTTCCCCGTGCCACACACGGGTCGGCCTCTGCCGGCTCAAGATCGCCTGTCGCTCCGATGCGTTCATGGTGCTGCCTCCCGGATGCGCTCTCACTCGGCGCCCCTAAGCAGGTTCAACATCACTGGCCCGCACTCCTGCCGGCTGTTTGGGCGAACCCTCGGCTACGATGCGGAATCCCCGAGGCGGCTGTCGTATCTACCACCTGCGACGTTACGCCGCCGAACGGCGCCAATCCGACCGCCAGAGGAGCCCGCCCGTGTCGATCACAGAAGCGCCCATGCCCTACCGGCAGATACACCTCGACTTCCATACCAGTCCCGACATCGCGGGCGTGGGAGCCTGCTTCGACGCCGATGAGTTCGCCGAAACGCTGGCGGCTGCGCATGTCGACTCAGTTACGGTCTTCGCGCGGTGCCACCACGGCTACCTCTACTACGCCACTGGTCGCCATCCGGAGCGCATCCACCCGAGCCTTGTTCGGCCCAACCTGCTGCTGGAGCAGATCGAAGCCTGCCACCGGCGCGGCATCCGGACGCCCATCTACACCACCGTGGAGTGGGACCTCTACACGGCGGAGAGGCAGCGTGACTGGCTACTTCTCGACCCCGAGGGCCGCGAGGTAGGGTCCAGGCCACTGGAGGCCGGCTTCTACCGCTACCTCGACGTGCTCCATCCGGGCTACAGGCAGTTCCTCTTCGACCATGTGGCCGACATTTTCGACAGCGTACCGGTCGATGGGCTCTTCTTCGATATCTGTATTCCGCAGCCTTCGGTGGCGCGCCATTGGATTGACGCCATGGACGCCGCCGGGCTCGATCCCGCCGTCCCGGCGCGGCGCAAGGAGTACTCGCGCACCGTGATGGATGAGTGGCAGCGCGACATGTCAGCCTTCGTGCGCGCCCGGGCCGGTTCGAACCCCTGCACGATCTTCTACAACTCCGGACACGTAGGACCGCGCCACCTGGCCTCCCGGGCGCACTACACGCACTTCGAACTGGAGTCGCTTCCCTCGGGCTGGGGCTACCTCCATTTCCCGGTGGCTCAGCGCTTCGCGAGGACCATGGGCAAACCAACCCTGGGCATGACGGGCAAGTTCCACACCTCGTGGGGCGACTTCCAATCATACAAGAACCCGGCGGCCCTGCAGTACGAGTGCTTCAGGATGCTGGCCCTGGGAGCGCGTTGCTCCATCGGCGACCAGTTGCCTCCCGACGGCAGGCTGGACGCGGCGACGTACAAGCTGATCGGCGGCGTCTACGGCGAGGTGGCAGCCAAGGAGCCCTGGTGTACCGGCGCCGAGCCCGTGGCCGACATCGCCGTCTTCACGCCCGAGGAGTTCGCCCTTCGCCGTCAGACCGCTGACGACACCGAGCACCATATGCTCCCGAGCGCCATGGGCGCCGTGCGGATGCTGGAGGAGATGCAGCACCAGTTCGATGTCGTGACGTCTGCCGCCAACCTTGCGAAGTACAAGCTGGCCATCCTACCCGACGACATCCCGGTAGACGAGGAGCTCGCGGCGCGACTGGATGCATTCGCGGCCGCCGGAGGAGCCATCATTGCCAGCCATCGCTCAGGTCTGGCGACCGGCGGCGAGGAGTTCGCCACGCCGCTCTTCGGCGTCGTGCGCGTGGGGGACGCGCCATACCAGCCCGACTTCGTGCGTGCAGCGCCGGGGTTCGCCGAGCAGGCCGGGCTCGAGGCGACAAGCTACGTCATGTACCAGCGTGCGCTGCAGGTGGTGGCGCAGGACGGCGCGGAGACGCTGGCCCAGGTGGAGCGGCCCCACTTCAACCGCACCTGGCGCCGCTTCTGCTCGCACCAGCACGCACCCTCCTCGGCCGAGGTCTGCTATCCCGGCGTGGTCCAGCAGGGCTCAGTCATCTACTTCGCGCACCCGGTCTTCGGCCAGTACAACGCCAACGCGCCGCTCTGGTGCAAGGCGCTGGTCCGGGCCGCCATCGCCAGGCTGCTACCGGAACCCGTGCTCCGGGTCAGCGGCCCGTCCTCGCTGCTGGCGGCTCTCAACGAGCAACCCGCCCAGGGCCGGCTGGCGCTCCACCTGCTGCACTACATCCCGGAGCGGCGCGGACAGGCCTTCGACGTGATCGAGGATGTGCTGCCCGTCTACGACGTGGGCATCGACCTGGCCGTGAGTGCGACGGTGACCGGCGTCCGCCTCGTGCCCGATGGAGCGCCGCTGCCCTACCTGCAAGAGGAGGGACGCGTCCGCTTCCGAGTGCCGGAGCTGAACGGCCACGCGCTGGTGGAGATCGCCGTGGAACCGCAGGCATGAGCCCGAGCATCGGAGGTCAGGCATGAGGCCGGGCGAGAGGGTTGTTCGATGCCTGCTGGGTCAACCTATCGATCGCGTGCCGTTCGGCGTCGGCATAGGCTGGTTCCCATGGGGCCAGACGCTTGAGCGGTGGCGGTCCGAGACCGGCGACTCCGCCCTGGACCCTGCGGTTGCGCTTGGGTACGACCGCTCCTTCGCGTCGCCGGCCGTCCACGCCGGCTTCCTGCCAGCCTTCGAGCCCGAGGTGCTGGAGGTCCGTGACGGTTTAGTCATTCACCGCGATCCATTGGGGATCATCAAGCGCGACCGCGCCGACGGCCTCTCCATGCCGGAGTTTCTGGAGCACCCCGTCCGAGGGCCGGCCGATTGGCTCAAGCTGAAGGAACAGCGCCTGAACCCTCAGGCGCCGGGCCGGATCGCCGAAGACCTGGCGGCTTTCGTCCGTCGCGTGCACGAGACCGGCGAGGCAGTCCAGGTTGGGGCGTTTCCGTACGGTGTCTTCGGTACGCCGCGTGACCTTCTGGGCGTGGAACGGTTGCTGACCTCCTTCTACGACGAGCCCGATATGGTCGCCGACATGATGCAGCACCTCACGGGCCTGTGGCTAAGCCTGTGGGGCCGCATCGCCGACGAGGCATGCATCGACCACATCCATATCTGGGAAGACATGTCCGGTCGTCAGGGCTCGCTGATCTCTCCGCGGATGGTGGAGCGCTTCATGATGCCCTGCTATGACCGCATCGCCGAGTTCGCACGAAGCCGGAACGTGCGGATCGTCTCGGTCGATACGGACGGAGACTGCTCGCAGCTCGTGCCGAGCTTCATGCGGCACGGCATCAACATGATGTTTCCGTTCGAGGTGCAGGCGGGGAACGACATCCGCCGGGTTCGCCGAGACTACCCGACGCTGGGCATCATGGGCGGCCTAGACAAACGCATAGAGACGCTGACTGGGACCGCCGGAGCCGCACAGGTTCAGTTGGCCAGGGAGATGGCCGCCGTCGGTCGCTACGTGCCCGGGTTCGACCATCTGGTCCCGCCCGACGTGCCCTGGGTCGCGTTCAAAGACATCGCCGAAGCGATCCGCGATGTCTGCCTCACCACGCAGCCGCTCCCATCCGCAGCCGCAACCTGAGCTACGCCAATGGCGCCCCCAGATGGCCGGCGCCCACAAGGAGCAACACACATGCCCATCAAGTGGACCAAGAAGCTCATTGCCGACGAGCGGTTCGAGGCCGCTGACGTCTTCGATGTGGACGGCGACGGCATCCTCGACATCGTCTCCGGGGCCTACTGGTACAAGGGCCCCGACTTCCGAACCCGCCACTTCATCGGCGAGGTGGCGCCGTACGGCGAGTACTTCGATAGTTTCTCGGCTATCCCCGTGGATGTGAATGGCGACGGCCGGCTCGACATCATCAACTGCAGCTGGTGGGCGCCGCTACGGTGGCGCGAGAACCCGGGCCCGGGCGGCGGCGAGTGGCCGGAACACATCATCGCCGAGTGCGGCAACATCGAGGCAACCATCACGGCGGACATCGACGGCGACGGCCGGCTCGAGATCATCCCCAACACGCCCGGAGCGCCGCTGGTGATCTACAAGCTCGCCACAGACGCCGCCGGCCGTGGTCAGGGCAGGTTCGACGCCCACACGGTGTACCCGCACGCCCAGGGCCACGGCCTCGGTGCGGGCGACATCACCGGGAATGGCCGCATCGACCTGGTGCTGGCGTCGGGCTGGCTGGAGGCGCCCGAGGATCCCTTCACAGGCGAGTGGATTCACCATGCCGACTTCAACTTCGGGGCTGCCAGCGTGCCCATCCTGGTGGCGGACGTGAACGGCGACGGGTTGGCCGACATCATCGTGGGCCAGGGCCACAACTACGGGCTCGACTGGTACGAGCAGGTGCGGCCCAGCCCCGGCGTCATCGAGTGGAAGCGGCACCCCATCGATCCCTACTGCTCGCAGTACCACTGCATGGAGTGGGTCGACATCGACGGCGACGGACAACCGGAGTTGGTGACCGGAAGCCGCTACCGCGCCCACTGCGGCAACGACCCGGGCGAGTGGGACGACATCGGCGGCTACTACTTCAAGTGGAACGGCGAGAGCTTCAGCAAGCAGGTGATCGACCACGGCGAGGTCCGCGCCGCCAGCGGCCTCGGCATCCGCTTCGCCGTCGCCGACCTGCGCGGCACGGGCAGGCTCGACATCGTGGCGCCAGGCAAGGATGGTCTGTACGTCTTCTATAACGAAGGCTGCTAACCGGCTACGGACTGACGGTCATGGGCATGCAGAAGGGGGGGGGGAAGAGGCCGGTGGCCTCTTCCCCCCCTTTGCGCATTCCGGGCGCGGACCAAGCACTGTCGCGCTCGGCCAGGATATCATCCTACCAAAGCCAAGCCGCCATATAGACAGACTTCTCGATGTTGATGATGCCCTTGCCAAGCTCGCCGGAGAAGGACGGCTGCCCGGGCCGAGCGGTCTTGTACATCAGCCAATCAATGATGTGCGGATACGGCTGCTCAACCACTGACACCAGCAACGAGGCCTGACCAGCCACGAACGGGGCAGCCATGGAAGTGCCCGACCAACTGGCGTAGCCACCGCCCGGGTAGGTGCTGCGGATGCCCACACCTGGCGCCGCGTAATCCACATAGGTCCCGTAGTTCGAGAAGAATGCCCGCGTGTCGTTGGCATTGACCGCCGCCACCGATGTGACGCCATGCAGTCCCGCCGGGAACCGCAGGTCATCGGATGCGCCGTTGCCGGCGGATGCCACCAAGACGACACCACCCTCGTGGGCATCCTCAACGGCTGCCGCCAGTAGCGGCGAGACAGTGTCTGAGCCGAAGCACATGACGATGACATCAGCGCCGTTCGCGACGGCCCAACGGACGCCGGCGATCACGTTGGCCATGGTCCCCAGCCCATCACCGTTCAGGACACGAACCGGCATGATTGAGGCTTTGGTGGCGATACGCGCAAGAATGCCGGCAACCATGGTGCCATGCCCGTAGGCGCTATTCACCAAGCCATCGGCCACATCGGCGGTGGACTGGCCGGGATCGATCGCGTTGTATCCTGGAACAACGCGTCCTGCCAAGTCCGGATGCCCGGCGTCAATTCCGGTGTCCAAGACGGCGATCCGTATGCCCCTGCCCTTGGTCACCGAGGATGACTTGCCGACGTTCACCTGATCGAAGGCCACCTGATTTGTATAGGCGCCGGGCGACGGGCCGCGGTCAAAGGCGAAGAGGAACTCCGTATGGCCAGGATCGGTGGATGTCACCGGGGTAACGCCCTCAGCGGCCATGACACGAACGTCGTTGGCGATGCTCGCCAACACAACATTGATATCGCCGGATTCGACATAGAGCTCATAGATCGGTAGGTCACCGATCTGCCTGACCACCGAGGCTCGATGGTCACGAGCTAGCCGCTGGAGGTCGGCGCCCGCCTTCGGAGCGACGAGCAATCTGTTACGACCGGAGTCGTCGGATCGGGCCGAAACCGGAAGGAAGGACACTGTTGCTGTAGCGAGCAGAGCCAAGACCAGTAGCCGCGCCCGTCGCGTCGTAAGAGCGAACATGAATCTGTCTCCTCTTCAGTCGTCACCACGCACCATCCGCTACCGAAGCGGGGAATTACCCACCTCATTCGGTACCGATCCACTCACGCACTCGGCAGAACCTGCGACAGCCGACCCAACCTCGGCCAACGCCAACTCGACCGCCTCTGACCGTCACACTGCGCATCAGCCACAAGCCGCCGCCCATCACTGGACCAAACGTCGAAGACGTCTCCGACTGCCGCAGCGTCGTTCAATCACGTCCGGCTGTTTCGGTCTGGTGCATCTGGAGGCCGTTGATGGCTAGAGTGGCGCCGGCTGGTCCGTGATACACTGTACGCCAGAAATGTCCGAACTATGGCGGCGGGCCCTGCGGACCGTGCCCGCTGGTTCGGCAGGACCCGAGCGCGCCGCTCGCGCGTGTTGCGAGTCCTGCTCGCTGCCGCCTTTACGGCATACCCCATCTAGATACGACGGAGGAACGCCCATGTTCGTCACCGAGCCACCGCATCAGGATGCGATACCCAGCACTGACGGCAGTCGCTGCATCGGGCTCGGCATCGATGCCGGCGGAACCTACACCGACGCGGTGGCCTTCGACCTCACGAGCCGCACGTTACTCGCCAAGGCCAAAGCGGGCACCACGTACCACGACCTGTCACAGGGCGTACGGTCGGTCCTCCGGATGCTGCCTAGGCATTATGTGCTCGACGCGCGTATCTGTTCATTATCCACCACGCTGGCCACCAATGCGGTGGTTGAGCAGCGCGGTGGCTCTGTGGGCCTCATTGTGCTTGCGCCATGGGATTGGTTCGCCGACGATGTGGGTCACACACCCACCATCCGAGTGCCCGGTGCGGTCGATGCCTCTGGCGACGTCATCGAGCCGCTGGACGAGACCGCCTGCCAGACGGCCGCTCGGTCGCTGGCCTACGAGCACCATGTGGAGGCCATCGCGGTTGCCGGGTATGGCCTGGTCCGCAACCCCGATATGGCGAACAGGGCCCGCGAGATCGTTCGCGCGATCACCGATGCGCCGATCGTCTGCGCCCACGAGGTAACCAGGCGGCTCAATGGCATCCAGGCCGCTCAGACCGCGGTAGCCAACGCACGGTTGCTCCCCGTCATTGACGCACTGCTCCGTTCTGTATTCGAGGCACTACTAGATGAGGGGTTTCGCGGTCGCCTAATGGTGGTGCGCGGCGACGGAACGCCGATGTCGGAGCGATTGGCCCGGGACCGACCGATCGAGACTCTGCTCTCTGGACCGGCCGCCAGTGTGGCCGGCGCCCGTGTACTAACGGGACTGGCCAACGCCATGGTCATGGACATCGGCGGTACCACGACTGACTGCGCCATCCTCACCGACGGCCATGTGCGGGTAGCCGACGAAGGGGCGCACGTCGGTGGCCAGGTGATGAGCGTGGATGTCGCGGACATCTGCACCACGGGTCTGGGCGGCGACAGTCGCATCGATTTCGACCGCGACCGGAACCTGAAGGTGGGTCCGCAACGGAACGTGCCCATCTGCTCGCTGGCGGCAGCGCATCCCCGCATCGCGCGGTTCGTCGCGAACTTCGAGTGGCGGCACACACGAGCAGCCACAGATGCGTCGGCCCTGGATGTGCTCATGCTGGGAAGCCCCGTATCCCGAGCATGGACGCCGCAGGAGCAAGCGCTCCTGAATGCGTTGCAAGAGGGTCCGACGCCCGTGCTGGAGCTTGCAGGGCGCCTTCGCGCACCCCACTACCGGCTGCTGCCGACGGAGCGCTTGGAGCAGGCCGGCGCCATCAAACGCGGCGGCCTCACGCCGACCGACGTCCTCCACGCCACGGGCGAGTTCCAGCGATGGGACGTACTGGCGGCTACGGCGGCGGTCCGCCTCTTCGCGGCCATGCTCGGCTCGACGGCTGAGGAACTGATGGACCGAGTTCGGTCGCTCATCACCCGGCGCCTGTTCGACGAAGCGCTACGCCGGGAGGCCATCACCTGCGGCATGACCCGGGCGCAACTCCCGC
>JAPLCQ010000143.1 GCA_026392115.1 Armatimonadota bacterium
AATCGGTCGAGTTGGGCCTCCGGCAACGGGAAGGTGCCCTCATACTCGATCGGGTTTTGCGTGGCGAAGACCGCGAAGGGCCGGGGCAGCTCACGCGTGGCGCCGTCCACGGTAATCTGCCCCTCGGCCATGCACTCCAAGAGCGCCGACTGGGTGCGCGGAGTGGCGCGGTTCAGCTCGTCGGCCAGCAGGATGTTGCCGAAGGCCGGTCCGGGTATGAAGTCGAACCGGCCGCCGCCCTGGTTGTAGACCGAACTGCCCGTAATGTCCGACGGCAGCAGGTCGGGCGTGCACTGCACTCGGTGAAATGTGCCGCCGATGCTTCGCGCCACGGACTTGGCCAGCACGGTCTTGGCAACGCCGGGCACGTCTTCCGTCAGCACGTGGCCCTCGCTGAGCAGGGCGGTGACGACGCTCTGCACCGCCTGGCGCTTGCCGATGATGACCCTCTCGACATTGTCGATGATGCGGCCGGCCAGCCCGCTGACGAAGTCGGCCGCGGCTTGCGGACCGGCGGCCTGTTGGCTCTCTGACACGCGCTGCTCCTCTCCCGGCCTTCGCTACGGCGCCAGTTCGATGGCGAAGCCCGGCGCCGACGGGGCCACGCGCTCGACCGGCAGCCTGATGATGAGGGCCTGCGCCGCCTGCTCCCACGCCACGTCGCCACCGTAGCCCAGCATCCGCACCGAGCGGACGGCCCGGCCCCCGCCGGAACCCAGCGACCGGATGGCCGCCGCGCCGCCCTCGGGGTACTTCATCTGGAACGCGTAGACCGTGTCGCCCTTGGCGGTGAAGCGGAAGTCCTCCACCGACCAGCCCACCTTGTCCTCCTTGAAGGCGCCGTGGGCGGGCATGCTGGGTCCTTCGCCGACCACTTCCCAGGGGCGCGTGCCGTAGATGCCCTCGGCGTTGGCGGCGAACCACCGGGCCAGCGTCCGCAGGATCCACCGGCACTCGTCGTCCAGCGTGCCGTCGGGCTTCTGGGTGAAGTTGAGTAGGAGGTTGCCATTCTTGCTGACGATATCGATCAGCATCTCGATGACGTGGTCGCCTGTCTTGTAGACGAGCCTGCTGTCGTTGTACCAGCCGCCCACGCAGGTGTCGGTCTGCCACGGCTCCGGCGCGATCTGCTGCCTCTGGCCGCGCTCGATGTCCAGCACGCCCACGCGGTAGACATCCGGGTTCGTGTCCTTCTGGTTGTAGACCGCCTCGTTGGAGCCGTGCTTCGCGGCGCTCGAGTTGTACAGGTGCGCGATCAGGCGGAGGCCCACATCGCCGAAGGGCACGCCGCCGTCGCTGTAGAAGAGGTCCGGCTGGTGCTGGTCGATCAGGTCCTTCATGCGGGCGAACCAGCGCGCGTGCCACCAGGGGTTGTCGGTGTACCAGTCGTGCGGGTCGCCCTGGTTGGGCAGGTAGAGGTCCTCGAGTGCCGGGTCGTTGCCGTCGTAGGGGACGCCCGCGTAGGGGCCGTCGGCATCGGCGCCCTTGTTGTGCTTGTTCCACGAGAAGGCCGCGCCCAGATGCTCCGAGACGCCGAAGCGCAGGCCGCGCCGCACGGCGGCCTCCTGCCAGAGCCCGGTGATGTTGCGCTTGGGGCCCATGTTCACGGCGTTCCAACGATGGTGCGTGGAGTTCCAGTTGTCGAAGTTGTCGTGATGTACGGCCTGTGCGACGAAGTAGCGCGCGCCGGCCGCCACGTACTCGTCCATCAGAGCTTCGGGATCGAAGCTCTCCGCGCGCCAGAGCGGAATGATGTCCTTGTAGCCGAACTTGCTGGGGTGCCCGTAGACGCGCCAGTGATGGTGGTAGAGCCAGTCGGAGGGCTGGTACATGCGCCGGGCGTACCAGTCGCCGCACATGGCCACGCACTGCGGTCCCCAGTGCGCCCAGATGCCGAACTTCGCGTCGCGGAACCAGTCCGGCGTCTCGAACGTGCGCAGCGACTCCCAGGTGGGGTCGAAGGGGCCGGTCTGAATAGCGGTATCGCGCGGGTCTTGCATGGTGCAGCTCCTCCTGGTTGTGTTGGCGCCTCGCGCCTAGGGTTCGGCGGTGGGCGATGCGGTCTCGTCGTCCAGTGTGGCTCGAACGAGGGCGAGCAGGTCGTGCCTGTCGAACGGCTTGGCCAGGAACGGCGCCTTGCCCGGCGCGAGCCCGTAGCGCGACATGGTGTCCGCCGGGTAGCCGGACATATACGCGACGCGCATGGCCGGACGTCGTGACCGAACCCGCCCGGCCAGCTCCGGTCCGCTCATGCCGGGCATGACCACGTCGGTGAGCATGAGGTCGATCAGGCGCTGGTCGTCGGTAAGGATTCGGAGAGCCTCCTCCGGGGAAGCGGCGGCCGCGACCGTGTATCCGGCGTCCCTGAGAAACCTCTGGACCGTGAGACGGATCGACTTCTCGTCCTCGACCAGCAGGATTTGCTCACGGCCCACCGCGTCGGGCGTCGCCTCGACCGCGACGCGGCACTCGTCCTGATCTGCGCAAACCGGGAGGTAGATGCGGAACTCGGCGCCGGCGCCCGCCCGGCTCTCGACGGTGACCGTTCCTCCTGCTCGCTTGACGACGCCGTGGACGGTGGCCAGGCCGAGGCCGGTCCCCTTGCCCTCCGGCTTGGTTGTGAAGAACGGCTCAAACAGGTGGCCCCGGACCTCCTCCGTAAGGCCGGGCCCCGTGTCCGCAACACTCATACGCACGTACTCGCCCGGCTGCAGGCCCAGTCCCGATACCGCTTCGGCATCGAGCGTCTCCATAGAGGAGCGGAGGGTGACCTCGCCTCCCGCGGCCATGGCGTCGCGCGCGTTGACCACCAGGTTCAGAGCGATCTGATCCAGGTTGGCCGGATCGATCAGCACGACGGACGGTCCCTCGCAGGGCTGGAAGGTGACGCGGACGCCTTCGCCGGCGAGGCTGCGCAAGATGGCCATCATGCCCGCCATCCGCTGGTTCAGATCGGTCGGCCGCGGCTCCGCTTCCTCCCGGTTCGCCAGTAGAAGCAGTCGCTGCGTCAGCTGCGCCGAACGCTTGGCGTCGTCTGCGATGTCCGCCACGATCGACCGCGCGGGGTGGCCGGCCGGCAGGTCAGCCGACGCCAGTTCGACATAGTTGAGGATGCCTGTGAGGACATTGTTGAACTCGTGCGCCACGCCGCCTGCCAGCCTGCCCACAGACTCCATCTTCTGCGCCTGGATGAGGCGGAGTTCCATCTGCTCCCGGTTCGCCTCGGCGCGGTGCTGGTCGGTGGTATCTCGAGCGACCACCAGGATCGCCACGGCGCTTGTCCGGAGCAGTACCGGCGTGGCGGCGACGATCGCGGGCGCGGTGCGGCCCGGCCCTGTTGCCATTACGGACTCGAATGGGTGCGTCTCGCGCTCATTCGCGCCGGCGCCTGAGGCCTTCTGAATGATGCCGGCTGCCGCCTGGGGCAGGAGGTCTGCGAGCGCATAGCCGTAGGCATCCTCCGCTTCGACGCCAAGTGCGGCTCGAGCGACCGGATTGGCCAGCAGGATGCCTCCCGCGATGTCGACCAAGAGGATCGCGTCCGGGTGCGTCTCGATGAGCAGGCGGTAGCTCTCTTCGGATCGGCGCAGCACCTGGTCCGAGCGCACATTGGCGCTGATGTCCAGGAAGCTGGACAGGATGTACGGCTGGCCGCCGATATCGACCGTCTCTGCGGAGAGGAGCGTGTCGATCACCTGTCCGGCGGGGTTGCGGAAGCGGACGTGGCGTCCGACCAGCCGCCCCTGGGTTCTGATCTCTCGCCGGACCGCCTCATTCTCGTCGGCATCGGCCCAGAGGCCCAACGAACGGAGTGACGCGCCGATCAGCGCGGATCGCGGAACACCGAGCAACCGGAGCGATTGCTCGTTGGCGTCGATGATGACGCTGTCGGATAGGCGGTGGATCATGCCGGCGTAGGGCGCCGCCTGGAAGACGCGGCTGAACCGCTCCTCTTGGTCGGCAACCTGGTGCAGCAGCCATGCGTTGACCGTAACGACCGCAGAGAAGGTCAGAGCCAGGTGCAGAGCCAGCGTGGCAAGGACGATCATGGCGTTGCTGGGCGCAGGCGCCGTGAACTCCTGCGTCTTGGGAGCCCAGATCAGCAGCGCCACGATGCGGATCGCCATCGTGATGCACATGGCCGCCATCGTCGCGCCAAGCGGCCGCAGAGCCGGGCGCAGGCGGGGCTCCGTCCGCCAGAAGGCCAGGTAAGCTCCCTGCCCGAACAGCGAGAGGGACATGAGCGCATAGAGGTAGTGTCGTGCCGTTAGGCTTGGATGGACCGCCGAAAAATAGTAGAAGAGCGGGCCCGTCAGCCCGACTACCAGCGCATTCTGCCAGTGGGGACCGCGAAGGCCGACCAGTCGCTCAAGGCCGACGACGATGAGCCAGACCGTGAGGGCGGCCAGGACAATGGCGACGACGATGGACGCCCAATCCGGTATGATGCCTCGCAGGGCCATGAGGACGGCTCCGGCCCATGCGACTGTGAACGCCCAGCCGAAGTACACCGTTCCCTGCGCGCGGCCCCGGCACTGCAGGTGGAGCGACCAGATGATAACGCAGCAGAGCGGAGCCAGCGCCGCAAGGCTCCAGAGCAGCGTCCTCACGTCCAAGAAACCCAATGGCACCCTCCGCGTCCAGCAGGCGGACGAAGAACCCGACCTGTTACCATAGCAGATAGTGCGAGTGCGGCGCACGTCCCTCGGCGCTGGAGGGCCGGCGCGCAGAACGCCATCGGCACGAGCCGCCGTGCACGCTCGACGATGGCATCCGCTCCCCGTGTGGGTGATGCCAAGGATCGCGAACGACGGGCCGCGCCCTGTTGACAACGGGGTGCGCCGGGCAGTAGGCTCTGCGGCATGAAGCCCACTCTCGCCTATGCCGTATTGGCGGCCTGCGCGGCGGCCCTGCATGCGCCGGCCCCCGCGGCCCTCGCCGCCGCCTCCGGAGGACCTGTGAAACTGCAACCGTTCGACTACCGGGGCGTGACGCTGGACGGCGGCCGCCTGCGCCAGCAAGTCGAGGAGGTGCGCGCGGCATACCTGCGCATCCCCAACGACGACCTGCTCAAGCCCTACCGCCTGCGAGCGGGCAAGCCCGCGCCCGGCGCCGACCTGAAGGGCGTCTACATCGGCCACGGCACGTTCGGGCAGCACCTCTCGGGTCTGGCCCGCCTCTATGCCGCCACCGGTGATGTCGCCTGCAAGGAGAAGGCCGAGGCCCTGCTTTCTGGTTGGGCGGACTGCATGGAGCCCGACGGCTACGCGCTGCAGGCCAAGCCCATCGACCTGGCGCCCTATCACGTCGAGAAGCTGGTCGGCGGGCTCGTGGACATGATCGCCTACTGCGGCGATAGGGGCGCGGCGGAGCCGTTGCTGCGCCTCGTTGCTTGGTCGGAGGCCAACCTCGCCGGCACCGAGAAGAGCATCAATGCCACCGACGGCAACTGGTACATGCTGAACGGCGAGTGGTACACGCTGGCCGAGAGCTTCTACCGCGCCTACGAGGTCACCCGCGACGCCCGATGTCTCAAGCTTGCCAAGCGCTTCGAGTACACCGACTTCTGGGAGATCATCCGCCGCCGGGCGAACCCCTTCGACCGCCCCGGCTGGAAGGGCTGGTACCACGCCTACAGCCACGTCAACTCGTTCTGCGGCGCGGGCCCGGCCTACCGCGTCACCGGCGAGGCGCGCTACCTCGAGACACTCAAGGCGGCCTACGACTTCATGCAGCGGGAGGAGACCTACGCCACGGGCGGCTTCGGCCCCGGCGAGAGCCTCATCGCCCGGGCCGACCTCGCGGCCTCGCTGGAGCGCGGCTCAAGCCACTTCGAGACGCAGTGCGGTTCCTGGGCGGGCTTCAAGCTCTGCAAGTACCTGCTGGCCTTCACGGGCGATGCGCGCTACGGCGACTGGGCCGAGCGGCTCCTGCTGAACGGCGTCGGCGCCTCCATACCCATGGACCCAGAGGGGCGCGTCTTCTATTACTCCGACTACAACCTCGGCGGCGGCGTGAAGAAGCTGATCTCGGACGGCTGGCCCTGCTGCTCGGGCACGCGCATCGAACTGACTGCCGACTACCACGACCTCGTCTTCATGCACGATGACGAGACGCTCTACGCCGTGCAGTTTGCTCCGGCAACCGTCGCCTGGAAGCACAGGGGCGCCCGCGTACAGGTGCGGCAGCAGACCCGCTTCCCGGAGGAAGAGGCCACTGAACTCACGGTGCAAGTCGCTCGGCCACGCGAGTTCGGCCTGGCCGTGCGCCTACCCGAGTGGCTTGCCGGAGAGCCGAAAGCCTGGGTGAACGGCAAGCCGTTGAGGCTTGAGGCCGGCTCCGACCACTGGGGCAGGGCCCGCCGCCTCTGGCGAAACGGCGACACGCTGCGCGTGTCCCTGCCCATGAGCTTCCGTCTGAGCCGCATCGATCCGGCCAGGGAGTTCCCGGTCGCCATCATGCGCGGACCGGTGGCGCTGGCCGTGCGTCCCACAGAGGGTAACCCCTCACGCGAGGTCGATACCAAGCGGCTCGACGCCACGCTGAAGCCGGTGCCGGGCCAGCCGCTCAACTACCGGACGGGCAAGGATGCCGCGCTGTTGGTGCGGCCGTTCAGCCAGTTCGCGGCAGGGGAGCCCTACTTCCTCTACCTCGATCCCGTGCGCAACTTCGTACGGCGCTCGTGGGAGGGCTACGCGTTTTCGGGCGCATGGAGCGACTTCGGCGAGTGGCAGACCTCGGCGTCGCCCGGCTCGACCGTGCAGATCTCCTTCACCGGGGTCGGGGTTCGCGTACACGGCTTCTACTACGATGACGCCGGCATGTTCCAGGTGGAAATCGACGGGAAGGTCGCGGGCACGCTGGACGAGTACGGCGCGGTCCGTGGCGAGAAGGCGCACTGGGACTTCGCCGGCCTCGCCTCCGGCAGCCACATGTTGCGCTTGACGGTGATGGAGGAGAAGAACACAGCCTCCAAAGGCCGCTTCTGCAATCTGGCATACGTCGAGGGGTTGCCGTAGGGACCTGCTCCGATGCGTGACCGCACCGGAGCAGGGAGACGGCGACGGGCCCTACTTCTGGCCGGCCAGAAAGGCGTACATGCAGATGTTCAGCGCCATGGTCTCGTGGACGGTGAACTCGTTGCTGTTGATCAGCGACCAGCCGTCGCAGTAGCGCCGCTGCTCGGGCAGCGAGTACCAGGCGGGGTAGACCTGCGACCAGACGGCCTTCTGGTAGACCGCGCCGCTGGCGTCGGCCGACGGGCCGTAGACGACGATTCCCGGCACCGGCGCCTTGCCCGCCAGCGTGGGAAGGTACGAATCCAACTGGCAGATGGACGACGGCGGGTGCGCGCCCAGACCGGTCACGTAGCACTGCCCCAGCGGGTTCAGGCCCAGCGTGTAGTCGGCCATCTGGCTCACGGCGTCGGTGTACTTCAGGTCGGGCGTCAGCCGGTACTGGAGGATCAGGGGTTCGGCGTAACGGCCCTGGTTGGTGCCCGCGCCATACCCGAGGCCGCCCACGGGGCCGATGGGGTACGGCATGGCGGCCACGTTGGCGAGGACCTCGTCCGCCCTCTGCTTCAGGATTTTCCGGAACCCGGCCTGTACGGCCGCGTCCGCGGGCTTGTCGGTGATCAAGTAGGCGAAGAAGTAGGGCGCGAAGACCTGGCCGCCGTTGAGCGAACTGAAGTTCCAGTACCGCGGGTTGTAGACCTCGGGCCACGTCGTGTTGGTGATGAGGTACCGCGCGGCTGCGAGGAAGGCCTCGTGGTACTCGGCAAGTCCGGTCGCCAGGTAGAGGTGTAGGGCTGCGTACATGCGCTGCGCGGGCCTCAGTTCGGCTTGGGGGCCGGCTTCGAGCCAGGTCCATGCCAGCCGTGCCCGGGCCAGGAGTTGCTCGCTTCGCGTCTTGCTGAACGGCGCCAGCAGGCGAGCCGCATGGGCGAACAGGCCCGCCGACATGGCGGTCGCCGGTGCATCCTTCGCGTAGGTCCGGTAGACCAGGTTGTCGGTGGAGGAGTCGACCTGGCCGTAGGTCGGATGCCGCTGGGCTTCAACGCCGCCTCGGACCGCGCCGTCGGGATCCTGCAGGGACTCCCATAGGGCCACACCCCAGAGCGCCTCATCCAGCCAGTCCGGGATGCCGTTGCCCGACTCCGGCAGGTCGAACTGCCCGTCGGTAAAGCCTGCCGGGAACGCCTCATACTGGTTCAGCATCCACGCCGGGACCTGCAGGTTGGTGAGCTGTCGGTCGAAATCGCCGGCGTCGTGATAGCCGCCGCGCATGGGCCGGGGCTTGCCGGTGATGGGTCCCGAAAGGAACCCGTAGTGATTGGTCGAGTCGGTGTCGTAGGCGATCAGGTGCGCCTGTCCGACCGCCCTCGGGTGGTCGGAGTGGTACAGCCCTCGCGTGTGAACGAACGAGGTATGCTCCGATGCCGCGGCGCTGATGCTGAACGGATGCGAGCGGCCGATGCCGTCGACGATGACGACGTAGGGACCGCCGACGGGCGCCTGCGCGAGGTTGAGGCGGTAGATGTACTCACCCGTGCCCACCTTGCGCGACGGGGTGTCATCCCCCCAGTAGGTGGCGACGCCTCGCGCCACATCCTCGCCGGTGACCAGCGACCGCACCCTGTAGGTCGGAAGCTCCGGCAACTTCCTTGAGCCCAGGTCGCCGAGGAAGGCGCCGAATACCGCGTACCGTGCGCGGCCTCGGGGCCAGTAGCCCTCCTGGTTCACCTTCAGGCTCTCGCAGAGCGTTGCGGCGTCGTTGAACGCCAGCGTGGTCTGGCCGAATGGCGTGCGGATGGAGTAGGTCCGTCCCACTGAGAGCCTGTTCGGGAGGACCAGGTAGTAGGAGTGAAACATGGTGACGGGGTAGAACGCGCCGAGGTTGATGGCCTGGTTCGAGGGCACCGACCCGCGGCCCACCGCCAGCGGCGTTGCGCCGTCCACCGCCCAGTCGGCAGGCGCCTGCGAAGGGGCGGCTGCGTCCGGCGCGGTCTCGGCCTGGATGACGATAACATCGGCGGCAGCCGTCTTGACGGCAACCAAGCGGGCAAGCTGTGCGGTCGCGGAACCGGTCAGCGAGGTCATCAATAGGACCAGCGCCGCCGGTAGGGTGAAGGCATAGCGGTTCATGGACTCGAACTCCCTGTGTCCTGCGGCCATGTGGCACTTAGGTTCTGTGTGGCCGGGACTTAGGTAGTACTTACGACCCGCTGTGCAGGCCGGTTCCGCTACTTCTCAATGGGCACCACAATCCCCTGCATGATGACCCGCTGGGCCAGCACGAAGATGAGAAGCGTGGGCAGCGCCGCCAGCACAAGGGCCGCGAAGATGACGCTCTGGTGCGCCGTCTGTTGGAGCTGGTAGAGCCAGACCATGATGGTCCACATCCTCTCGTCCGGGCAGATGATCAGCGCGAACATGAAGGCGCTGTAGGCCGACGTGAAGGCGCCCAGCGCGATCAGGGCCAGGACGGGTGTGCTCAAGGCCATGGTGAAGCGCCAGAACATCACCCACTCGCCCGCGCCGTCCAGCATGGCGCTCTCGTACATCTCTTGCGGGATGCTGTCGAAGAAGCCCTTGAGGATGAAGATGTTGAACCCGTTGGCAAGCCCAGGCAGGACCAGCGCCCAGTAGGTGTTCAGCAGGTGCAGCTCCTTCAGCAGCAGGAAGTTGGGGATCATGGTCACCGCGCCGGGGAAGGCCATGGTGGCCAGGAAGAACATGAGGATGCCGTAGGTGTTCTTCAGCCGGAACCGCGACAGGGCGTACGCCGCGGCCGGGTTCACCAGCAATGCCGCCAGCACGCTGAGGCCGATGAGCGCCACCGTGTTCAGGACGGCTCGCCCGTAGACCGTTACGTAGCCCACCACGATGCGGTAGTTGCGGGTCATCGTCTCCGCGAGCCAGGCCCGGTGCGTCGCCTCGAAGACCGCGTGGTCGTACGCGGCGATGGGCGGCGCCGTCCGGGCGGCGTCCGGCCGGTGTGCGGCGGCGTAGGCGCGGTACCGCGTGTTCATGGCATCGACGCGCAGGCGCTCTGGCGGGCATCGATCGGTGATGTACTGGGTGTAGGCCGTGAAGAGGGCGCTGGAGCGCAGCTCCTCGAGGGTGCACCGGATGTCGGCAAAGGAGGAGTAGCGCGTCTCCAGCAGGGCGTTCATCTTGCCCACGTCTCCACCGAACCGGTGCGACAGGTCGCTGCGGAAGCCCGCCAGTCCCGCCTGGTCCAGCCGCACGAAGAGGCAGTTGAGCCCGTGCTGCACGAACTCGGCCCACGGTTTGCCCGAGGCGCCCTCCGGCATCCGCTCGGCAAGGATGGACTGCCGCGGCCACGCGCCGGACTTGACGCCTGCCATCTTCGCCTGCGCCAGAACGTAGAGGCCGTCCACGTTCACCCAGGCCCGGTCGGCGCCGGGTAGCGCGCGCTTGAAGCGCAAGTAACGGTCGTACAAGGCTGATCGCTCGTAGTTGAACTCCTTCGTGGCCGGATTGTCCAGCACGCCGGGGAAGTCGTTCCAGGTGGTGATCGGCAGGCCGTAGCGTCGGTTGAACTCACCCACCGAGCCGCACTCCGACCGCAGCGAGTCGCGCAGCGCCCGGAAGTTGCGCAGTTGCATGGACTGAACGTTGCCCGATTCCGCCACCCAATAGAAGTGGTCCGGGGCCGCTTCCTGCGAGCCGAGGAACCGGCGCAGAAGCGCGACCCGGTCGCCGCCCGGAGCGTCGGGAAGGTCGCGGAAACGCATCACCTCGCGGCCAAATGCGCTCGACAGGTTGGTGAGCGTCCCGTACCGGTCCTCCATGAACCGCGCGAACCGAAGCCGCGGCGAGAGAAGGAACTCGGGAAAGGCGTCCATCTGCTCCGTGTCGGCCTGGCCCTTCACGCTGCCGGAGAGCATCACCATCAACGGGTAGACCATCGTGACGCCGCCCAGGACCAGTAGCGCATAGATCGCCGCGATGACGAGCCTGACCTTGGGCGTCCTGCGGCCGATGGCGGGAAGAATGGGCATGGCGCTACTTCCCCGCCCTGAACTGCACGCGGCTCAGGTTCTTGAGCTGGAGCAGCGTGAAGCCCAGCAGCATGAAGCCCAGCACCCAGGCCATGGCGTTGGCCAGCCCGAACTTGAGGTAGAGGAACGCCGTGTAGAAGAGCTGCAGGCCCACGACTTCCGTGGCGCCATACGGTGTGTAGGGTCCGCCGCCGGTCATGGCGAAAATCATGTCGCTGGACATGAAGGCCCCGATGAAGGCGCCGATGGCGTTGATACGGATCAGCATCCGGATGCTGGGCAGCGTGACGTGCCATATCTTGGCCCGCATCCCCGCGCCCTCCAGTTCGGCCGCTTCGTAGAGCTCCTCGGGGATGATCTTGAATGCCGCCAGATAGATCAGGGAGCCGGGTCCCATGCCCGCCCAGATGATCGGCAGCAGCACCGAGGCCATGGCCAGGGCAGGGGAGTCGAGCCAGTTCGCCGTGACGTGGATGCCCAGCCCGCCCAACAGCGCGTTGAGGAGCCCGGCGGGACGGTAGAAGCTCTTCCAAAGGAAGATGACCACGAGCCCGCTGAGGATGGCCGGCAGGTAGAAGACGGTGCGGAAGAAGACCTTGCCGCGCGGCGCCTCGGACAGCAGCAGGGCCAACCCGATGGGGCTCAGGAAGCCAAACACCATATAGAGGGAGGTATAGAGCAGCGTGACTGAGGTCGCGTGCCAGAAGCCGGGGTCGAAGAGCACGCTGGAGAAGTTGGCGACGCCGGCGAACCGGGCGTTGCCCATGATGCTGTAGTCCTGAAAGGCGATAAGCGTCCCTCGGAGCAGCGGAGTGTACTGCCACACCGCAACGGTGGCCACCGCCGGCAGCAACAGCAGGGCGGGCATGAGGCGGCGGGCGGCTCCGGGCATGGGCGCGGGCGCCTCGCGGCGGAACATGCGGAGGAGGTAGAGCGTCGCCGCCCCGAAGCCCGAGAACGCCAGCACGAGGAAGCCCCACGCCATCTGTGTCCGCGACCGTGCCATCTCCGGCGGCATAGTGCCGAACATACGGCGGGCGGTCTCCGCCTGGGCGCGGTCCAGTATCTGCTTTAGGCGGGCGTGCAGGGCGGCCTCGTCGCCTCGGTCCAACGCTGCCAGCGCCTGCGGATCGTTGATGGCCTCCTCCACCGGCTTGCTCAGCTCGCGGTAGACCACCGAGCAGTTCTTGCCGTGGGGCTCCGAGCGGCCGTTCACCAGCGCGTCCTTGTAGACCCGCAGCCAGTCCATATCGGCCTGCTTCAGGTAGTCGCGGTAGCCGAACCGCTCAAGCAGGTCGGGGTTCACGAACTTGCCGAAGCCGTTCTGGATGTAGACCTTCACCCGGATAGCGTTGGCCTCGTCGCTGTCCAGATAGGCCATGTAGTCGAAGGCGGCCCGGGCCTGCTCGCGGTCCTTCACCCCGGCGAAGAGGCCCACCATGGCGGCGTTGATCTCGGATCGGCTCCGTCCCTTGCCCTCGGGGTAGGGCGCCGGCGCGAAGCCGATCAGTTCGGGCTGGTAGATGTTCATCCTGTTGTCCAGGTAGCTGAACATCATGGCCTTGTCGTCGCGCGTGGTCAGGTCGGAGTAGGTGTCGCGTAGCGCGGAGCCCCTGTAGCGCTTGCCGTCCGGCGCGGTGAACCATCGGCAGGTCATGCGGACGTAGAACGCCAGTGCGTCCACGGCTTCGGGCGTGTTGAAGAGCGGCTTCCAGCGTCCCTTGCCGTCGGTGGCCACGATGTCACCGCCGCGCGACCAGACCAGGTTGGCGAAGTCCCACGAGCAGATGTCGCCCTTGATGAAGAACATGCCAAAGCGGTTCTGGGCCGGGTTGCAGAGCTTCCGCGAGTAGGCCTCCAGTTCGTCCCAGGTGCGCGGGGGCCGGTCGGGGTCGAGTCCGGCCCTGGCGAAGAGGTCGCGCCGCCAGGAGAGCACGCGCACCAGGCGGCTCGTGGGGAGCGTGTACCAGTGCATCTTGCCGTCGGGTCCGCGCCGGTAGCAGACGTCGCGGATCGAGGGAGGCGCCCGCCGGGCCATCTCCGCGGCCGGGATGCGCGCCACGTACTCGTCCAGCGGCTGCAGGAAGCCCGACGCCACGTAGGTGTCGCTCATGCGGAAGTTGACGTAGAGCACATCCGGCGCGATATCGCCGGCGATCTGCATGAGCGGGATCATGTCCAGCGTGTTCGACCCGCCGCCGATCTGCAGCCCCGCCGCCCGCTTCAGCCGCACATGCGGGTACTCGCGCAGGAACGCCTGCACCACAGCCGTCTCCGCCTTGCTGGCGATGTCCAGCATGAACATACGCGGCAGGTCGTGCACCGTGACGGTGACGTCCCCCCGCCCCGACGCCGAGAGCAGCAACGGCGCGAGGAGAAGGAGCAGCAGGTTGCGGACCGAACGATGGGCCATGGATACGTATTCGGCGTCGGGGGGCGCGATTCCTCAGCGCATTACGCGCAGTTTACGAGCGCCGGGGCGGTATCGTCAGGTGGGGTGATGGCGACGGAGTACGCCGTAGAAGGAGCCGGTGGACGCGATGGGCTCGTTTTGGCGAGGACAGAGGCGCGCAGGCTGGGGCGCACCACGGAGGCGGTTCGGAGGCCAATCGCCCCCAAGATGGTCGGGTGTGTCCTCGATCAGCAGGGCGCCGTCGGCCACCCGCCGCGTGCGATACGTCGTAATGAAGGCCGGCATCACCTCAGGTCCGCGCCCGTCTGATCTGGAGACCTCAAGTACGGGGCGGACCATGCTGCCCACCAGGTCGGTGAACGGAAAGGGCCTCAGCATGATCAAGCCCAGCGTCACCGGTACCTGACCCTCAGGTCCGCTACCGTGTACAGATCGGGCCCGTCTTGCAGAAAACCGAATGCGTGACCGTCAACGGCCAGTTGGGAACGGCCAGACGCCGGTCCGTGGTCCATCGCCGGGCTTAAGGAGTACCATATCCTGCGCAAGGTGGATGCACACACCGTTGCGCATCTACCTGGAGGGGGCCATGGCCGAGGACGGAGGCGGGCAACCGGGGCGGCGTCGGCTCATCTTTGGGCCGGGCACGATCATGGGGATCGTGGGGGCTGTGATCGTCCTGGTGGTGGGCTACTTCACCGACCAGACGCGCAAGCCTGCCACTGAGGGCTCCGCGGGGACCGGAGGGGCGCCCGCCGGCCTGACGTTGACGGCAGGCGCACCGGAGTGGCGACCCGAGCCGGCGCTCATTCTGCACCGGGCCGGCGAGCTGCGCCTGAAGCCCGATCAGCGTCGCCGGGTTGAGGGGCTCAACGCCACGTGGCTCGAGCGGAAGGCGGCCCTCAGGGCGCGGCCGAACGGCCCGGACCCGGATGCCGACCAACTGGCCGAAGATGAGAGGGAGCGCTCCTGGAAGGCCGCGCTGGAGCTACTCGAGCCGAACCAGCGCGAACTGCTGCTGCGCCTCGTGACCCCACGATCCCTCCCCGCGAATCCGGCGCCCTCCGTGCAGGACCGCTGAGCAGGGCCGCGGCCCGCTTGCCCGCCTCGAAGCACTCCCGATAGACCCCTGCCGCCAGCCGCGCCCGGGCCTCGGCCAGCGATGCCGAGGAGGCGCGCGTGGCCGTCGTCGCGGGGCGGGCGCTGATCTTCTTTTCCAGCGCGGCGAGCGCAGGCGCCAGCGTCTCGGCGGGCCGCAGCCGTAGCCGCATCATCAGCAGCAGGTCCGTCGGGCCCAGAAGGCGGACATGGGGCTGCAGCCGCTGGGCGCACCAGACCACCGGCGCCATGCCCCGCGCGGAGCCGGGCTCGGTTCCCAGTGCGGGCTCGGGCGCCCCGCCTGCCGCGCCGGGCCTGAAGTAGGACCAGGCGTGGACGATGACCCAGCTGAAGCTCTCCTCGGTTGCCGCGGGGCCTCTGGCGGGCATGGCGTTGAGCCAGTCCGCGACCTGCGCGGGACCGCCGTCGTTGGGGAAGGGCGAGTTGGCCCAGATCGCATAGCGCGCCGAGACCACCGGCACCTCGCGCTTTGCGCCGCGGACCCAGTAGACCTGGCCCTTGCCAGCCGTGTAGGGTGAGTACTGGAACGCCAGGATGCCCTCCAGCCCCGGCATCTCCGCGGCCATGGTGGCGCAGGAGCGGCGTGCGTCGAGCGAGTCCCACTCCGTGAAGTTGGCCGAGAGCGCCTGGATGCCGCTCATGTCCATGTAGGGAGCCATGCGGGATGCATGGGTCCGCATGGCGCCGGCGGACGGGCGCGAGGCGCCGTACAGGTCCGGATAGAGGTAGCCGCCGGTCATCAACACGAAGTCGTCGGCGGGCTTGGCGGTCGTTCGCAGGTAGTCCAGCGTGTAGGGGCAGACCTGGGCCAGGTCCGTGCTGCAGATGGTCCAGCCGATGGGCGCCTTGCCGCGTTCGGGGCTGCCCCACCAGGAGTTCTCGCCCATCAGGAAGTTGCCCATGAGCCACTGCACGTTGTCGCCGTCGGACATGACAAACGCGGCGTAGTGTACGTCGTCCTCCCACTTCAGGCCCCAGATGCCGCGGGCCGGTCGGGGCTGCAGGCTGCGGGCCGTGAAGCCCTTGCCGGGCGCCTCGGTGGAGAGGGGCGGCAGGTTGAGGCACCAGTTGGTGGCGGTCTGGAAGGCGCCCCAGCGGGTGCTCGGCTCGGTGAGGCGGCGCTCATCGCCGATGCCCCAGCCGAGGATGGGCGAGTCTGGCTCTAGCCGCGCCAGGGCCTTGTCGTAGAGCGGTCCCTCGCGCGACATGACGAATGCTCCGGCGGCGACTGCCTCGGCGCGGCACTCCTGTACCTTGGGGTCGATCATGGCCAGCACCTTGCGCGAGAAGCGCGCTTTGTAGGCGTCGAAGCACTCCTCCTCGGTCATGCCCCGTACGTCCAGTAGTCGCTGCAGGCCTTTGGCGCGGGCCGTCTCTTCCAGCCCCTCCGGCACGGCAACCGCCCCGAGCGAGGCGCAGAGCGACGTGGCGACGTTGGCCGAGGCATCTACCTCGCCGGGCTGGTGGAAGGGCCGGTCGGAGGAGTCATAGCGAAACAGGATGTACCCGCGTACGACCCCGCGCGCATGGGCACGTCCCACGGCCTCCCAGAGCGGCAGCGTCACCGCCTTCGCACCGGTTCGTTTCAGCATCTCGCGGCGCCAGAGCAGGTAGGCCGGATGGTCGAGGTCGCACCAGACCATCTCGGAGCCGCCGCGCGACGCTTCCCGGGCCACGAGGCCGGCCAGCGTGTGCAGCACCATGCCGGCCTGGCGGTCGGGCACGTCGCGGACGACCACGAGCGTCTTCGGTCGAGGGTAGAGGGGCCAGTACCGGTGCAGGATCGCGGCCTTCGCGGCTCCAGGCGCCGCCGGCGCCATGGCGCAGATTGCGGCGAGTAGACCGAGCACGGATCCCATGTCAGCCCTCCTGTTCCGTGGCTTCGCGAAGCCATGCGAGCGAGGCCAGTGCCCGCTCGCGCGGGCGGACCTCGATGCAATACTCGCGAACGTCGTGTTGCTCCAGCCGCCGGAGGTGGGGGAGCAGGCCTTCGCAGTCCGGTCCCAACGCGGCATGGGAGCGGCCGTCCTCGGTCCGCCCGTGCAGATGCACCTGCCGCACCGCCCAGGCGTGCTGGGCGTAGAACCCGCCGGGGTCGGGCTTGGCGAGGTCATGGGCGAGCCAGAGCCAGTGTTTCCGTACGAGGGGCCGAAGCAGGGACGTCATGGCGTCGTCCATGCCATGGTTCTCGATGCAGGCCAGGCAGCGGCCGGCGGCCATGCCCGCCACTCTCCGGAGGTTGGCCTCCAGGGTGGCGAGCATAGCGGTGCGCGCCGTCTCGGGCAGTACGCTCGGTTCGGACTCATCAGTGCGGAACTGCGGCGTGGGCCCGACGTGGAGCGTAACGCAGTGGGCGCCCAACTCCTCGGCGGCATTGAAGAGCCGCGTCAGATAGGTCAGCGCCGCAGCGCCCAGGTCTGGGTCCAGGCCGCAGAGTCCTGCCGCGTCGTCCGGCGCATGCAGCGAGAGGAGCAGTCCGTGCCGTCGGCGGTACTCGGCCGTCTCCTGCTTCGCCGCGGGCGACATGACTAACGGCGACAGGTGCGGCAACTCGGCGGCCGCCTGCACCCCGGCGAAGCCGTTCTCCAAGGCGAAGCGGAGCGCGTCGAGCACGCTCTCATCGTTCACGGCATGGTAGGTGGTTCGTTGGACGATGCTTGGCATGCCCTCATTATGGCGGAGAGGGGCCTCAGCCTCCACCGGCCGCCTCGCCGATGAGCCCCATGTAGCGGCCCATCCAGTAGGGCAGGAGCCAGAAGACGCCGTCGCTTTCCGTGGCGCCGCCGTCGCCCTGCACCACTTCGAACGGGTGGTTGTCCCAGCGCATGACGCAGGTCTCCGCGGGAGAAAGGAGGCGGCTGGTCTGCAGCACCTCCGGCTCGGGCGAGCGGACGAGCGAGATGTCCTCGCGCCGGCTGTTGTCCATCCTCCACCGCACCAGGTCCATGGGTGTCTCGCGTAGGAACCGCATGGAGGCGCGGGTGTCCGGCGCCGATCCCGTGGCTATCGCCAGCGTGTAGTCGAAGAGCGGGCAGCCGTCCCGGCTTACGGCCCGGTACCAGACCTCTGTGGTGCGCCGGTAACGCTGCAGAATCGTCGGTTCGGTCTCGTAGCGCAGGAGGGCCGGCAGGGCCAGCGCCAGCAACTCGTCGTCGATGTGGGTGCGCCATGCCGGGTCCACGGTCTTGGCCCGATCCACCAGCTTGGCGTAGCCGCGCTGGTGGTACAGCTCGTGGTAGAGGCGGTCGTAGCGTGCATCACCTGTCATGTGGTGGGCGGTCTTCAGGTAGGAGAGAATCTCCACGGCGTTGATACCGCTCTCGGGCGCCCAGTCGCCGTCCCCGGTGAGCCGCTCGGGCGCCCAGACAGCCCAGCGCGTATGGGCGCCATCGATATCGACGAGCGTGAGCCCGCCGTCGATGATGCCATCCGTGACCCGGCGCACATGCTCGCGGACCTCGGCCTTGTCCTCATCGTTGGCCGCCAGGTCGTAGTAGAGCGCATAGCCGTAGTAGTGGCCCGTGATCTCGTCACTGCTGGTGTCGCCCTTCCAGAGCCACTTGCCGTCCGCCGAGGGGCGCCACCGCGTGGGCACGTACTTGGAGCGCGGGTCGCGGGCGCGCTCGTCCGCCAACTGCCTGGCGTCCCTGGTCTCGTTGGCATCGGCCATGGAGGTCCAGTCGGAGGGTATGACGGTCCTGGCGACGAATCCCGGCGTGCCGGTCACGGTCTGAAGGTACTTCAGCGCCCGGAAGGCCCTGCGCGCCGCTGCCTGGGCTGCCGGGTCGTGCGTGACGGCGTAGCGGTACGACTCCATGGCCAGGTACATGGCGGTGTACTGGCCGTCGTTGTCGTCGTCGCGCGGCTTCCATGATGCCAAGTCTCCGGGCGGGTCCAGCGCGACCTTCTCTACGAGCCCCGGCTCCCGGATGTGGCGGGCGTGGCAGACTTCCAGGAAGCGCCGGGCCTTCTCGGCCAGCGTCAGGGGAGCCCGGCTGATGACCGACACGCCGTCGGCCGTGGCGATCCATGCGGCGCCATCGGGCGCCACGACGATGCCGCGCACTTCGTCCGAGGGAAGCCACCGTAGCCCGTGCCGAAAGGCCCAAGTGGCGCCGTCGTACCGCGCCGCGCCGATGGGCGTGCCTACCCACATCTCGCCCCGTGGTCCGAAGGCCAGCGCCGTCACCGAGGAGGAGGGCAGGCCCTGCTTCGGCGTGATGGTTCCGGCGCGCTTGCCATCTCGCAGCACGCTGATACCGCCCAGGCATCCGGCCCACACGGCGCCGTCGGGAGCCGTGGCTACGGCGCGCACTGACGAGCTGACCACCTCGCGGCCGCCCCGGAGGAGGTGCGCTCCGCGCTCCGTAAGCTGGTACAGGCCCGCTTCGGTTGCCACCCAGAGCGAGCCGTCGCGGTCCACCGTGGCCGACCGGAAGCTCGTCGCTGTGCTCAGGCTGAGCCGCTCCACGCGGTCGCCCGTCACGCTCCAGATGCCGTCGGGGCCCATGGCCCGGATGCCTCCCGGCACAATGGCTACCAGCGCGATCGGCGCGTCGATGCCGGTCACGCGGGCCAACGTGCCGTCTGGATTGCCCCGGTATAGCCCGTTCCAGGCCCCGGCCCAGACGCCGCCGTTGGCGTCGCATACCACAGAGAGCGCGGGACCCGCCTCGGACTCGGGCATGGCGGCTCGCCACGCCGCCTCGCCGGGCTTGAGCGCGAACAGACCGGCCCGCGTGGCGACCCAGACCTCGCCTGTCGGCGCCAGGGCGATCGCGCGGACGTCGTTAGCGGCGGGCGATGGGGCCACGCGGAGCTTCCGTGCGGTCTCCTGGGCGAACGGCACATCCTGCGTGGTGGCGGCCGGCGTGGGAGCGGCGGCCCAGCTCCAGAGGCAGACGGGGATCATCGCGTTGCTCCTTGGCGGTTGGAGGCCAACAGCACCTCAACGTCAGGCGCGGCGTGGCGCACCAGCAGCACGCGGCTGCGCGGGTTGTACATGCATCCGTCGCCGGTGGCGGGCAGAGTGGTCAGGATCGGAAGCGCCTTCGCCCCGCATCGTATGGCTCGGGGCGGCGATGCCAGCTTCAGGAGTTCGAGGCTGCCGGTGAGGGACGTGTACCGGACGGCCCCGGGCCGGTAGCCTATGCTCCTGATCTGCGTGGCGCTGCGCAGCAGGTGGGTCTCGCCGTCGGGCGCCAGTTCCGGCAGGCAACCCATATCTTGGGTGATATAGCGGACCACCGGGCTGGTCAGGCTGTACCAGCTTCCGCCGTCGCCGTACATCCATCCTCCGAGCACCGTATTGTGGGTCCTGCCGTCGGGTTTCAGTCCGTAGCGCGTCACCATGCGGAGGGCTTCGAGTGTCGTGGCGCGGAAGCGCTCCTCACCGGTGGTCAGGTAGAACTCGGCGGCCATCATCGACCAGTTCATCGTGGAGCTTGGCGTGGCGGCCAGGTAGCCGGTCTGCTCGCGCAGGATCAATCCCATCTCCCTGTCGTGGAACGCCAGCCCGTCCAGGGCCTCATCGAACAGCCGTCGCGCCTTTGCGATGTAGGAGGCGCCGTTGATGGGTGTTCGGTAACGGAGCAGGAGCCGGATCGTCTGCAGCGGGGAGTAGTGCACTTGCGAGTCGCTGCCTTTGGGGATGTCCTCGTAGAGGCCGGACCAGTTGCCGGTGCGGACCGGGTTGCGGAGCATCCACATCCACGCCGCGATCTGACCGTTCTTGTAGTCACGGTCGCCGGTCAGGGCGTGAATCTTCTCAAGGAACGCTACGTTCATGAACAGGGCGGCCGTGTACTGCTGGAAGACGTCGCCCGTCCGCGGGTTCACTCGGAAGGGCCAACTGCCGTCCCACGCCTGGTGCGCCACAAGCGTCGTGGCGGCGGCCTTGGCGGCCTCCAGGTAGCGGCGCTCACCGGTCACCTCGTACAGCCGGGTATAGGCGAGACCCATATAGCCGACCTTGTCGGGCTGCAGGTTGTCCTTGTCCTCGAGGCCGCCGGGCTTGCCATCCTCGAAGGTGCTCCAGGGCAGGTGCGGCCACTTCCAGCCGGCCGGCGTGCTGTGTGCGATGGTCCAGTCCGCCAGTTCGCGAGCCCGCCGGAGCGCCTCGGCGTTACCGGAGTAGGTGTAGTAGTTGAGGAACGCCTCCACCAGGTACGCGTGGTGGAACGCGGGGTAGGCGACCCGGTAGGAGAAGCGGTTGTCGTCGTCGATCACCGCATGGTAGGTGTAGGGCGGCGCCTTCCGCCCGGCCTCGTCGCGGATAGCGTTGTTCTCGATCCCGGTATCGGCCATGAGGAAGTGCGCCGCCCGCACCAGCGTCTTGCCGGAGGCGGCGGCCAGGCCGTGCGGGGCCTTGCGGTACTGCGCCGCCCTGACGAAGAAGGCCTCGGGGGAGGCGTCGGCTGCGGGCGGATCGATGGTGCGTGGCGCCCCGGAGAGGCAGAGCAGGGCGAGCAGGGCAACGGGCATGGCAATGGCTCCTATGCCGCGGGCCGCCTGGCCGGTACGCGGCTTCCCATCGTAGGTGACCCGGCCCGCCCAGAGGGTAGCTCGAGCCAGCTTGTACTTCAGTATATCGGAGCGGAGGCGCTCGGCGCGGTATAGTCCCGGTGTGCAGCGTGTCGCCCCACGTCT
This sequence comes from Armatimonadota bacterium, assembly GCA_026392115.1. Taxonomy (GTDB): domain Bacteria; phylum Armatimonadota; class Chthonomonadetes; order Chthonomonadales; family CAJBBX01; genus CAJBBX01. The sequence continues at coordinate 21,207 of JAPLCQ010000143.1, forward strand.
GCCATGGTAGCCCGATCCAACTGGAGACCCCGAATGACCCTCTGCCAGATTTCGCTGCTTGCGGCGCTCGTCTTTGTGCCGGCCACGCACGCCGCCGCGCTTCCGGATGCCGTCCGTCCGCCGATCTACGTCTACACCCTCGATCCCAATGCCAAGGGCCCCGAGGCGTACGACGAGGTCACGACGCTGGTCTCGCTGCAGGGCCTGATCAACCGGGGCCAGCCGCTTCTCTATGTCGACAATCCCGGCTACGGGCGTCCGAAGTACTGGCTGGACCGGTTGGCCGTCGATGGGCAGTGGCTGCACGGGCGCGAGCAGGTCAAGGTCGATACCCTCGACGCCGTCTTCGCCCTCGCCAAGCCCAAGGTCAAGGGCGCCGTGATCTGGGACCCCGAGGTCCCCGCCACGGTGAACGTCGCCACGACGGCGGCGGGCGTCGGGAATGCCGTGGTCCTCAGCCCGGCCATGGCCGACAAGCTCCTCCGGCGGTGGGGCCTTCGGGTCTTGCGCGATTTCAGGGGCATGTTCAACGGCGCGGAGACGGGAAGCAAGAAGAACGACGCGTACCGGTGGGCCATCCGGCAGTACATCGAGACCGGCAAGTGCGACGCGCACTGGCTCAGCCTGTACACCGACGCCCACGCAGACCGGCCTGGCGGGCAGAATGCCTACAACATCGTGCGCGACTGGGCCGTGACGAACCGCTCGTTCGTGTTTGACCTGTCGCCCTGGGGCGACGAGAAGCCCGGCGACGATCCTGATCAGGTCCTCGGGACCGACCTCGCCACCTACAAGATGATCCTTGCCGCCACGCAGAAACAGGCACGCGGTCGCCGAATGACCGAACTCACCGGCTTCTTCAGCTTCTGGAAGTACGCCAATATGCCCGAGCACTCGAGTTCGCACGATCCGGTGCCCACGGAGTGGCAGACGGTCTGGCTCATCTCACCCTACAACTGCTACCAGAACACCGCCACCGAGTTCTGCTACAACCAGTCGTTCCACCGCCACGCGCCGCGGACGCCCCTCAAGCAGCCCAAGCCTTCGGCGACGCCGGCGCCCAAGCTCAGGAACACCAACTACGTCGCGATCCTCATGGCCGACTACGACTCGGCCTATCCGCTCTACCACTTTCTTCCCAAGAACTGGGAGGACCCGAAGCGCGGAGCCGTGCCGCTGAGCTGGGGCATCAACCCGAACCTGCTGGAGACCTACCCCGACATCATCTCGAACTTCTACCAGACCGCCACGCCCAACGACCACTTCGTGGCGGACGCCAGTTGTGCGGGCTACATCAACCCCAACCGCGTGCTGCCGGAGAACCTGCCGCTGCTGGTGAGCCACAACCTCCGCTTCTACCGCGAGGCCGACATGAGCATCTCCGGCATGGTGCTGGACTGGGACCAGCCCTCGCCGGCGGTGAAGGACGCCTTCCTCAAGTTTTCGCCCGGCGGCTTCGCCACCATCGTGGACGATATGCACGAGCGCAAAGGCCGCCACCCGGACCCGCACGTCTGGAAGGGCATGCCCGTGGTTCGGCTCATCAACCACATGGACCCGAACAACACGGACTACAGCGTCAGGGTGCTCCACGATATGGTCCAGGCGCGCAAGCCGGACGAGCCGGGCTTCACTTACTGGCGTTGCGTCTGGGTAACACCCAGCCAGATCCAGGCCGTCGTGGACGGCTTCAGGGCCAAGTACCCGGGCGAGGAGATCGAGTTGGTCAGCCTTCAGACCTTCTTCACCCTCTTCAAGCAGCGCTATGGCGGCGGGGCCAAGCCATGATCATGGGGCCGGCGCTTGGGGCACTCGCCGCGGTAGCCTGGCTGGGGCCCGCTCCGGTCGACGTGGGCCGATCCGCGCCGCCCCCGCCCGGCTCTGTTGTGGTCGAGGCTGAGAGCTTCAGTCGGTGCGAGTGGTACCGCCTCGATGAGGCGTTGGCGAGCGGCACACAGTGGTTGCGCTGCAACCAGCCGGACAAGGTTGCCGAGACCGCCGTCGAGTTGCCGCCGGGAAAGTACACGCTCTGGGTCCGCGGCACGGACAACGGCCACTACCCGGGCCACTACCAGTATCGGGTGACCGTGAACGGCGCCGAGTACTGGGCAGGAACCACGGAGCCCCTGGCCGCCACATGGTGCTGGCAGAAGCTCGGAGCCGTCGACGGCGGACGCGTTGTCCTGCGCCTCGATCAGGCGGACTCGTGGAACACGGGCTGCGACAGTTTGCTGTTCGTGCCCGATCCCGCGTACCGCCCGAGCGGCGAGCCGCGGCTGCGGTTGGTCTCGTCGACCCTCCGCATCGGTCGAGGCGGCGGCCCGGCCACGGTCGTGTTCGAGGCGCCTGCCGCATCTGCGGGCGACTGCTGGGTGGCTTTGCGGCGTGAGCGGAAGGTCGTCTGGTCCCAGAGGGTGACGCCGGTACCTGAACGCGCCGCCGCCGCCGGTACACAGCGCCTGCACGTGGAGTGTACGGTCCCGCCGTTGCGTTTCACTCCCGCCGGCCGGTATGACCTGTCGGTCGAACTGGGCGACCTCCAGTGGATCGGCCGGGAGGAGGGGGACTACAGCGTCGCCAGTGTGAAGCTCGGCGCCGTGCCGCGCCCTGAACCGGTTGTCGCCAAGGTCGTATACCGCCGCGGCACGCCGACGCTCACAGTCGGCGGCAAGCCCCTCTTCCCATTCGCCTTCCTCGGGGTCCACACCGGTCACTACGGCGAGTTCGCCGCCCAGGGCGCCCACCTCTACACGGTGGGCTGCGGCATGGGGAACCAGAAGCTCGGCAAGTTCGACGCCGACGAGCCCGCGCAGCTCCTGCAGGAGCTGCTTTCGCGCGACCCCGAAGCGCTGGTGCTCCTGAGGCTCCAGCTCGAGCCGCCGGCCGCGTGGCTCGCCGCGAACCCCGACGAGCGCGTGGTCTTCGATGACGGCTCCGTGGGCCCCCAGTCGTTTGCGTCGCAGAAGTGGCTGGACCTGATCTGCGGCGACCTGCGCCGGTTCGTGAGCACCCTTCGCCATAGTCCCTTTGCCGACCGGGTTATCGGCCTCCACCTCTGCACCGGCTACTCGGCCGAGTGGCAGAGCTGGGGCCTCTGGGACAACCGGCGCGGCGACTTCTCGCCTGCCTTCGCTGGCTTCTTCCGACGGTGGCTGCGCGCACGCTACAAGACCGATGTCGCCCTGGCAGGGGCATGGGGCTTGCCGGACGTGACGCTCGACACGGCTTCGGTGCCGTCCAGAGCCCGTCGGGAGGCGGTGTCGCGCCTCTTGCTGGATCCTGTGGCCGACCGGCAGGCGCTGGACTTCTACGAGGCGTACGCCGCAGCCGCGTCGCAAGCCATCGCCCGCGTGGCCCGCGCCGTCAAGACCGCCTCGCAGGGGCAGATGCTCGCCGGCGTCTTCTACGGTTACGCGCCGCAGTATGGCGGCCTGGCGCCGGAGACCCAGCACCTGGCGCTCAAGGCCGTGCTCGGCTGCCCCGATGTGGACTTCCTCTGCGCCCCGGCCATGTATACCGACCGCGGGCCCGGCGGCACGTCCACCTTCATGTCGCTGACCGACTCGGTCCGGCTGCACGGCAAGCTGTGGCTGAACGAGTCGGACATCCGCACGCACCTGCAGCAGGACGCCACGGGCCGGTGCGCCGACCTGGACCAGACGCTGGGCGTGCTGAAGCGCGAGTATTCCGCCGTCCGCGCGCGCGGCGCCGGGCAGTGGTGGTTCGACATGGGCGACGGCTGGTTCTCGGATCCCGCCATCATGTCGATGTTCGGCGAGATGAGCCGGCTCGGGCAGCAGGCCCTCATTGATGCTTCCGGCCCCGAACTCAAGCCCGAGATCGCCGTCCTGCTCAGCGAGCGAAGCGCCTTGAGGCAGTCCGGCGGGACGCTGGGCGATTTCTGGTTCCCCGCGCTCACGGCGCAGGTCGCCGCGCTCAACCGCATCGGCGCCCCTGCGGCGCTCTATCTGCTGGAGGACATCGAGCGCATGCCCGACGCGCGCATGGTGATCCTGCTGAACGCGTTCGACCTCACGGCATCGCAGCGCCGGGCCATTGAGCGCCTCAAGGCAGCGGGCCGGGTCATCGTGTTCGTCTACACCGCGGGCATAGGCGGCACGGCGGGGCAAGGGTCGGTTGCAGAAGACCTTGAGGCTGCCTGCGGGCTCATCGGCCAGCGGCTGCGGCCGGCGGCCCCGGGCTCGTTCCGCGTGCGCTTGAACGCCGATCCGCTCTGCCTTGGACTGCGCACGACGGAACCCGTCTTCGGCATGTCGCCGACCGAGTTCGGCCCGGACCTATCGGCTGGGCCGCGCTTCACCGTCGCCGACGCCTCCCGCGTCCTGGGCACGTTTCCGGACGGAGGGGCGGCGCTCAGCGTTCGGGCATTCCCGCACTGGACCTCGGTCTGCAGCCTCTCGCCGGGCCTGCCTCCCGGCCTGCTTCGCAACCTGGCCCGGTTGGCCGGTGTGCATATCTACTCCGAGACCGAGGACGCCCTCTACGCCGGCCGCGGGCTCGTCGCCCTCCACGCCCGCGACGCAGGCGACAAGTCCATCGGCCTGCCGTCGGAGATGGTGGTTCGTGAGCCCTTCGCTCCCGGCGCACCGGAGACCCGGACGCGGCTGATTCGCTTCCGAGCCAAGGCCGCCGAGACGCGGGTGTTCCAGATCGTGCGGTAGGGCATTGGGCGGTGAGCTGGGACGCGCCTGCCACGCGCACGGCCTATCCCAACGCCTTTCGGTTACTTCACCACTGTGATCGATCTGGCCGCGACCGTGATGCGGCGATCGCCTGTGACCGTCCTCGTGATTGCCTTGTCCGTGTTGTTGTAGTAGTGGATTGCCGACCCGACGCGCGATGCCAGGATGCCGTCGTATGCCGCGTCGATGGGCGCGGCGATGGGCTTCCATGGACCCGTGGAGGCGTGTAGGGCCGCATTCACGAGATGTGCGAAGGAGCCCCAGGGCCCCGGCCAGACGACGGTCCAGCCCTTGCCAAGCGGGCGCGCCGCGAGGGCGATGGCCTTCTTGGGCGGCATGGCCAGGCCGTCGGCCAGCTTGCCCAGCGAGACGACGGCGTTGTCTGGAGCGCCGGCGACCTTGAGCTGGACCTCGAACACCTGGAGGCCCAGCGCGCGGGGATCGCTCTGCGGGTTCGGCACCCAGGTAGCGCTCTGGAAGCCGACCCGAGCGGCTGCAGCGCCGGCCAGGGCGTTCGCCGGTAACAGCGTCTCCACCCACCGCACGGCGCCGGGCCGCACACGGGCGACCGTCACACCGTTCACACTCAGTACTCCCCCGACGCCGGTCTGCTCGGGCACGGCCAGGCGCACGCGGAGCGCCACGGGTCCGCCCCGAGGCAGCGGTAGCGTCACGCTACAGTCGCCGCCGGTCCACCGGTAGCTGGGATCGGGCTCCTGTGTGGTCTTCGGCGCCTGCCCGCCCTCCGGCGCCTGCCACGCGCCGCTCAGTACTTCCTCGGAACCGGAGCCGATATCCAGCGCAACACCCCGAACGCTCGGCAGGGCCGCAGTAGCCCGTGCGGTCTCGGCCCATGGGGCGCGGAGCCATGGGGCCGCCGTGCCCTCAACCGACCGGAGTGGCAGGCAGCCGGTCGACGCCATGAGCACCCCGCCGCCTGCCACCCACTTCCGGAGCGCCGTGATCGACGCCTGCTCCAGCGTGTCTCCGGCGAGGATGACGACCGCCCGGAAGCACTTCAGCATGCCGTCGGCGATCATGTTCTCGTCTATGAACTCGAAGTCCACCGCGTCCCGCAGCTTCTCGGCGCGCGAGAGGAACGTGCCCAGCACGCCCCCGTCCAGCGCGATGGACGAGTTGGGCATGATCGCCGCCACGGTGAGCCGTGGCCGGTTCGGCGCCAGGCGAGCGGCGTTTTCCATGAACCGGATGCCCTTCATGGTGGGCTGGTCCGGCGCGTCCATCAGGTACTTGAAGTAGGCGCCGCGGCTCCCGCCCGCAGTGGCGTCGAACACGCGGCCTGCGATACCCCAAGCCGAGTTGTCGCCGCCGGGCTCGGTGGTGTAGTACTGGCCGTAGAGCCGCGTGGACGACCCCACCATACGGGTGATGGCGAAGTTCGCCGCCGCGTCGTCGCCCTGGTTCGTGATCCGGATGCCCGCGCCGTACCGGGCGCACATCCTCGCCTGCGCGCCGAAGTCCGCGCCCAGCATCGGCTGTCCGTCGCCGCCTGTGCAGAGGTAGATGGGCAGCGTCGGGTAGAGCTCGCGCGCGGTCTTCACCCAGTGCTCGGCGTAGTCCGTCATCGACCGGGTGTACCACGCGACGATATCCACCGTGGCTCGGCGCGATGGCGCGGAGCCGGGCGCCATCGGCTCGACCGCTTCGAATTCGCCATACGACGTGCGCCACGCCGCGTTCAGAGCCGCCGTCGTTCCATACTTGGCTCGGAGCCACCGCTGCAGGTCCGCTCGGGCGTACCGGTCGCCGCACCACCACCCGGCATGGGTGTGTTGCCCGGCCATGTCAAACCCGCCGCCCGCCGGCATGAGCGACTCGCCCCAGTTGCCCGAGATGCCCAGGTTCAGCGCCTCGATAACGCCGGGCTCGTAGTGGGCGCGGAAGAGCTCCAAGAACCGCCGCACCCCGCCGCGCAGAGCGGGGTTCCAGATGCTCTGGATCGGGGTCGACTGCTTGTGTTCCATGCAGACCGCGTCCACGCCGCCCTCGGACCGGAACCACTTCGGCGTGGCGACGTAGGGCGCGGTGATCAGGAAGGGAAGCCACTTCAGCTTGTGCTTGCGGATCTGGGCGACCACGGGATCATACGTTGCGTAGGTGACCCGGCCCTTCTCGGGCTCGAGTTGCGCCCAGCCGACGTAGCTCTGCAGGCTGGTGATGCCGATCTTCTTGGCCACGCGGTAGGCGTTGTCGGCCAGCTGGCCCGCCGGGACCGGCTCATGGACCTGCCACTGCTGGATCACGGTCATGCCGGGCGGGACCACGGCCGCACGGCGCGCCGCCAGCAGTTGCACCGGGTCGGCCGGCGGCACATAGCCCTCGGGTTGACGGCGGGCGAGCGTGATGCGCGCCACGGCCAGCGCGCCGGTGGTCCCCACGCGGAAGTCGGCGTCGCCGTTCTGCCGACCGCCGAACGACGGCCTGCGCAGCATGAATGTGGCCGAGCGCCACTGCCGCGTCTCGCGCTGCTTGGTCACATCCGGCGATGAGAGATAGGCGCCGCCCTCGCCGGCGTCGTACTCCACGGTGATATCGCCGGCCTGGTCGAAGTACTCGATGATCGCGTACAGCGCCTGCGGCATGGCTGGGCGCGGAGAGACCTGAACATAGAGGAAGTTGCCGCCGGCGTTGCGGTCGATCATGCGGCACGCCCTGCCGCCGAGGGTCACGGCGCGGTTCACCCCGTCGCCGTAGCTGCGGACCACGAGCCCCTTCGCCACGTTGGTCGGCCCTAGCTCGACTGAAGGCGCTCCACTCGCCGCGCCTCCTAGCCACATCAGCAACCCCAGGTACCACATATCCATGCCCCTCCCGCCGAACCGTCTCTGCCGTCGTAGTTCGGCGTGGAAAGGCTCAGGTCCTGTATGGGCGGCGTCCGGATGTGATAGCGACCGACGAACGTGCGTCGCCGCGAAGGGTATAGTCTGACGCCGCCGCCGTTCGCCCGTCCCATCGCGCCTCCCGGAGGTCTGCCCCATGGCCCGTCTCGCCTTCGTCACGCTCCTGGCCTCACTGGCCGAGTTGTCGATCTACGCGCACGCAGCGCCGAAGCCCGCCGTACTGGACAACGGCCTGGTCCGCGCCGAGTTCGGACCTCGTGGCCTTGCGGTCCTGCGCGACAGGTCCACTGGCCGCGTGCTGAAAGTCAGGGAGGACGGCTTCTCGCTGCTGCTCGGCGATGCCACCATCGACACGGCCTATGCCCCCGCCGTCGGCCCCGCCATGGGGAGCGACGCCGCCGCGTACACCTGCCGAAGCGGTCCTTGGACCGCGCGCGCGATCTATGAACTGAAGCCCGGCCGGCGGTTCCTCACCAAAAGGCTCACGGTGTCCGGCAAAGGCGACCGCCCGGTGCGCGTGCGGCGGGTAGAGGTGCTGCGGCCGGTGCTGGGCTCGGCCATCGCCGAAGTGCAGCGTGTCCGCGATGTCGCCTTCCTGCGCATGGGCGCCCGTTCGGGCGGTGCAGCCGAGTGGGGGGTTTTCGTCGCCCTTCAGAACCCGTTCCTGCAGCTCATGCGCTCCAAGGGCGCCGTTTCCTGCGCCTACGTGCCGGACCTGACATGGACGCCTGACCATGGCGAGTTCAGCTCGGATCGCATCTGTGTTGGCCCCTATGAGATGAGCGGGATCACGTACCCGGCGGCGCTCCTGCCCGAGTGGAAGGCGCCCACTCCGGAAGGCGAGGCGGCCGGGCCACGCATCGACGCCGCCGAGGTGGACGCCGTGCTGGCCTGCGTGCGTGAGTTCCTCCTGCACAAGCCGCGCCGGTCGGCAAGGCTGCACGTGGGCTGGTGCGAGAACGACTACCAGATCGATATCTCCACAGCGGAAGGACGCGAGGAGTACAAGCGGATCATCGACCAGGCCGCCGCCGTGGGCTGCACCGCCCTCCTTTTCGACCCCGCCAACAGCGTGGACGCCCCGCTCGAGGAGAACCGCGACGCATGGGGTTGGGAGAACCTGCTCTGGTTCAGCATCGGCCAGAAGCTCCGCAAGGGCGAGTGGGATCCCGCCAAGCAGCCGCTCCCTGAGAGCATCGCGTCGCTGGTGGAGTATGCCCGGACCCGCGGAGTGAAGATGGTCGCCTACGTCTATCCGTCGCTCCCCTTCATGCAGGACCCGGCATGGACCTCCTGGGTGCCCGGCGGCAGGCCCGGCGGCTATCTGGGAGCCGACACCGGCCAGCGCGCCTTCCAGGATTGGCTCCTCGACAAGATGGACGCCTTCACGAAGGGCACGGGAGCCGGCGGCTACTCCTTCGACCACTGGTGGATCGCCTACGATGAGACGCGCAGTAGCCGCTACGAGCAGTGGGCGGGCGCCCGGCGGATTATGGAGGAGCTGCGCCGGCGGCAGCCGGACGCCGTCATCGACACGCGGCAGCAGATTCACCACTTCGGGGTCTGGACCTGGCTGGCGGGCTCCTACCCCCATCCGCTCAACTCCGACGAGCAGCCGGAGAGCTTCCGGGCCTTCCCGGACCTCCACTGGAGCCGGGCTTCGGCGGACCGGCAGCGGCGAACGGCCTGGTACTTCCGCACCAACTGCTTCGTGCCCGCCGAGATCATGCCCGGCTACATGCTGCACCAGACGCCGCGCCTCACCGCCGAGGGGCAGACCATGCGGACCCGGTTCCGCCCCGCTGACTGGGATCTACTGGGTTGGAAGTACTCCGTGCTGTCTTCCATCGCGACAGCTCCGTTGAATCATGTGGTGAACATGCTGCCCGCCAGGGATTCGCGCGAGTTCGCCGCGTTCGGGGAGGCCGACCGTAAGTGGCTGCGAGGCTGGCTGGACTGGACCGATCGCCACACGGAGCTGCTGCGCGCGGGCAAGCCCATCGCATCGCTGGGCCAGCCACGCGTCGGCGGCGTGGATGGCTGGGCGGCCTGCTCCGGATCCCGTGGCTTCATCTTCCTGTTCAACCCGAACTACCGCGCGTTGCCGGCCGACCTGCGCCTGGGTGCCGAACTGGGCCTCTCCGGACGCGCTGGCATGACCATCCGGCAGCTCTACCCGGACGACGGGGCTGGCATGCTCTTGGCGCTGCCTTCCGGACCGACGTGGAAGCTGGGCGACCGGCTGAGCCTCCAGATGCCCGGTTGCTCGGTGCGCGTGTTGGAGATCGAGCCGAGCGCGCCGGTTACGGGTCCCGTGGTGATGGGCTGCACGGGCACGGCCGCGTTGCGAGACGGCATCCTCACGGTAGCAGGCGCTTCGGGCGAGCCCGGGACGGAGCGGCCCATCGCGGTGGCGCTGCCGTCGACGGGTCGTGTCCGTGAGCTGAAGGTGAACGGCGTGGCCGTCCCCTTCGAGCAGTCCGGTGCGCGGGTCCATGCGACGGTGCGCTTCGCCGGGACGCAATGCGGCGCACGCCGGCAGATCGGAGCCTTTGATCCGTCGTTCACAGGTGGCGCCTACCGGGCAGAGGCATCGGTCCCTGCGCGCGTCTGGCGGCAACTGGCAGAACGCAAGCGCGCATGGCCCGTGGAGTACACCGCCGACGAGCGCGCCACGCCCTGGCTTAACTCCGATCGGCTGATCCTGTACATCCAGGTCGCAGAACCCAACGACGGCATGCGCGTTGCGCTGAGCATCGACGCAAAGGCCGTCCCGCTGCGGCCCGCCTATTCCAGCATCGTGGGGAGCAACCCGGCCAACACCTTCGTGGGATGGATGGCCGACATTACAGACCTATCGCCCGACTCCAAGCACGTGTTTGAGCTCCAGTTGCCCATGCTGGCGGCGGGCCAGTTCCAGGGCATGTTCCTCGACACGGTCGAGGCGGAGACGACCCCGGAGGTGGTACCGGCGGCGGTGCGCTGACGAGCTCGGCCGGCCTCGTCAGCGTGGCCGTCTTGCGGCGACCCAGTCCTGCACCGCCGCCAGACTGGAGTGCGGAACCGACGGTGGTGCGGCTTGGACGTCTATGTTACGACCTTCCTCGGCCATTCGCATCTACTCCTACCACCGAATCACGGCGTGGCGGACCCTTGGGTTCTTGGGGAGGGGCGAGGGGGCCGGCGGGGTTGTGTAGAGATGCTCCAGCACCTTGCTGACCAGAGGCAGGACCGCGCCGGGCTCCGGCCAGAAGCCGCCGATGCGCCAGTACCAGCCCCATCCGCCCAGCCGGTAGCCGCCGATGTAGTCCTTGCCGCCGCCGATGACGAGCGTGGTGTGTGCCGCCGATCCGGAACCGGCCAAGCCGCGGTTGGCGGGCGCCGCCATCTCCTCAAGCGCTGTGGTCAGGTCGAAGCCCAGCATGGCGCGTCCGGCGTCGGTAACTCGTAGGGGAGCGGGTTGGGCGTCGACCGGGCCATCGCCCACTTCCACCCCGATGCGGGCCACGCCGGCCGGGCCGATGGCCCCGGCGCTCCAGCCCTCGCCCGAGCGGACCAGCGCCGCGTAGTGCGTGTAGCCCGCGGTCTCCCACCAGCAGCCGCCCTGGCTGACGTAGCGCCGCACGGCGTCCAGCGTCTCGGTCCATCGGTCGGCGGCGGTTGCCGGGAAGCCCTCGCCGTAGGGGTTCACGATGGCGAACCAGCTCTTCCGGCCGGCCCGTAGCGCGGCGAGCAGCTCCTCAGCCGTTGCGATCACCTTCACCTCGAGGCCATGCTTGGCCGCCACAGGCGAGGAGGCCAAGGCCTTCACCCAGTCGGTGGGCCGGATGCGCGTCCAGGTGGGCTCAGGGCCGGGGCCGAGGTCGATGACCCCGACGGCGGGCTTCGCGCCGGGCCATGCGCTCGGGGCGACCCTCGCGGCGTCGGCCGGAGGCGCCAGCGGCTTCTCGGCGGCTACTACGGGCATGGTGACGGAGAGCTTGCCTGCGTTTGCCGCGGTGCCGGCGGGCTTCGCGCCGTCGAAGGTCACCGTCGCGGCGCCGGAGACGGGCTTCGGCAACTCGACCGTGACGCCTGCCGCCGCCGGCGCGTAGAGCCAGGCATCGGCGGACCTGCCATCGGGCCGCAGCTTGGTGACGAAGCGGCTGCCGGCCCGCACGCCGGGCGCCTCGGCTCTGAACCCGAAGCCGGGCAGGTTGTCCGGGCCGGCTGTGGCCTCGCGGCCGAGGTTGGCGGTAATCTTCACGTCGCCATAGGTGGCTCGGATCACCCCATCGTCACTCGCCTCGGACATGCCCTGAGGCCGCTCGTGGTGGAACGCTCCTACGGGCGCCCCGACATACCGCGAGACGACGGCCTTCTGGAGGGCGTCGAGCCAGAGCAGCCACTGCCTCGCGGGACCATCGGACGCGATGGCCTGTGCCGAGGCGGCGTAGCTGAGCCCGAAGCCGAGGCCCAGCGTCCACGTGAGCGTCTCGTCGTTGGTGACGAACTGGCCCAGGTCGTGGTGGATCATAGAGGCCTTGTCGTGCGCCAGCCTCTGGGCCAGTGGATAGATGCTCCAGGTCTCCGGCGCGATAGTCTCTCGAAGCAGGCGTCGCCACTCGGGCGCGCGCTCGGTGGGAACCAGGTTCCACGTCATGCCGCAGAGCTGCGCCTCGTACTGGGCCACGCGGTCCCAGCCGCTCTCGGTGGAGAGGGGCGCCTTTGCCGCGTCCTCGGCCACCATGGAGAGGAGGCCCTGCACGTAGGCGTCCGGCGCGGGAGAGCCCTCGCTGGTGTCGAAAGACCATGTACGGGCCCCGCACTGGTCCTGGAACAGCAGGTCCACCGGCACGGTTTCGGTGAACTGCGCCACGGTCTTGCGGTTGGCTTCGCGGACGGCGGGATGCCAGTAGCAGATGGTCCATCCATCGTTCAGTCCGTACTTCTCGTAGACAGGCCTGCCCGCCAGGTCCTTCACCAGCGGCGCCTCGCCGGCGGCCACGAAGGTGGGGCCCCGTGGGTTGTCGCACCACCACGTTGGGTTCGTGTAGGGCATCACGAGGTGGCCGAGCTTCTGCGCCCGGGCGGTCATCTGCTGGAGGTCGGCCAGCGTCCCGAAGGCGGCGTTGGGCGGCAGGTGGTCGGGGTACTGCTTGTCGAACCCGCCGTGCAGGTAGTCGGCGAAGTGCACGAGCGTTGGGCGCGGGAGGGCCGTCAGGGCGGCTGCTTTGTCGCGCGCGCCGCCCGACAGGTAGAGCAGCACTGCGTTGCGGAAGCGGGCCAGCGTCCCCGGCCGCATCTTGGCCGCGAGCTTCCGCGTGATGCCGTTGGCGACGGCGTAGCGCGCGAGACCGGACTCGGCGCTGGAGCCCAGGGCGATGCGGGTGATGGGCGATCGCCACGTGGTTCCGGCCTTCACGAAGGGTGCGTAGCCGCGGTCGAAGTACCCGCCTTCGGCGTCGGAACCGCAGGCCAGCTCCCCCGACGTGAGGAGCTCGGTCGTGGTCCAGGGCTTGGTCGGCAGGGGCTGCACACGGTAGATCGAAGCCGAACCGGCCTGTGCGTCCAGGTGCGCGAAGTCGGCGAAGAGGGCCGGGTAGCGCCCGGCGAAGCGGTAGTGCCGCACCGGGGCCATGGCGTAGAAGAAGGGGTGGCCGCCGGTCTCGATCCACGTCCCACCGGCCCTGGCGAAGCCCACGATGGCCGCCACCGTCGCCTTCATGTCGGCCTGAGGCAGCGTGGGACACCACTCGCCGTAGGGGTTGATGACCACGGCGCAGTCGCCGCTTCGGAGCGTCTCGGCCAGTTGCGCGGGGTCCTGGATCACCACGGTGTCGGCCGAACCCCGAAGGGCTTCGAGCCATTCCACGGCCGGTACCGCCGACCAGCCTCCGTTGGCGGGGGCGCGGCGGAGCGCAACGACGCCCACCTTGCGGCGTTTGGCTGGCGCCTCGGCCGCCAGACGCGCGGCGATACGGGAAACGGCGTCGCGGGCCAGCCCGGCCTCGGCGGCGCCGACCGCCCCGCCGATGCGCCATGCCCAACCGATACCCACGCGCCGTCCGCTGAGCCACGGTCCGTTGTCCGACTCCGCCAGCGTTACGTCCGACGTGCCGGGCGCGCACGGCCGGTTCACGACGGCTCGGCCGGCCGCGATGCGTTGGGCCAGACCGTCGCCCAGCCACTGGCGCGTCAGTGCGGTGGGTCGGAGGGCCGCGGCTACGTCCTGGTCCGCGCGCTGCACGGGCGGGCCGCCGAAGAGCGTCGCGCAATGCTCGGCGCCGGCGATGGTCGGCTCCCAGGCGCTCGATCGCTCCGGCGGCTGGGGAAGGAAGAACCGGCTGTTGAACTCCATGCCCACGGACTGGTTGCCGTCGCAAGGGAAGATGAACCGCCGCACGCCCTGCGCCTCGAACCGGAGCCGCGCGGGCAGCTCAAAGGCGAGCAGCACGTCTGTACGCGGCGTCACGGCGGCCCGCAGGTCCAGTTCTGAACCTGCCACACCGGCGGTCACCGTCACGTCCAGGTCCGGACCCGTGAACCGCAGCGTGGCTCCCTTGCCCGATGCCGCACGCACTACTGTGAAGCGTCGCTCGCCGGAGCTCGGTGCGTACTGCGCCGCATCGATCACCGTGCCGTTCCGCAACCGAGCCCGCCAGAGGCCGGACTCACCCGTGCGAACGATCACCTTGCCGGAGGGACCGCGCAGCGTCAACGGGGCCCCCGGTCCGGCGGCCAGTTCGGCAGAGCCGCCCGCCATCGGTAGGCGCGTCTGGGCGGATCCGGTCGAGGCGAGGCAGGCGGTGATCAACGCCGCCAGGGCGGTGCGGTGCATGAGCGGGACCTCCGAGTCGCGCGGGCCGATGCGCCCGCCTGTGGCGTTATACCTGCTGGTCTGGCGCACACACAGAGCCGAAGCGCGGCCGCATGGGCTAACATCATCCATGCAACCACTCACATTCGGCTCTGGCGCGTTCGCCGCGGCTCTGGATCCTGCCTCCTGGTCGGTCACCGTTACCCATGGCGGCGCGGAATGGGCCCTCGCCGGGCCCGTCGCCGGCTTCGGGTACCTCGGCATCGGCGGCAAGGCTCTGGCCCTCGGTGTCGCCGACGGCGTGCCGCTGACCTGGGCGGCAGCGGGGAAGCGCGGCCTTCGCGCTGATGGCGCAGTGCCCGGAGCCGACCTGCGCGTGGTGATCATGTTCGCGCTGGCCGGATCGGATCGCCTCGCCTGCCGCCTGGACCTGACGGGTCCCGACTGCGGCAAGGTGGACTACGTTGTCTTCCCCTACTCGCCGCAGGTGCGCGGGTCCGCGTCGCGCATCGTCGTGCCCCAGTGGCTGGGCCTCCTGGTGCCCGCCGAAGGGCCTGACCTGGCCATTCGACGCACGGTCTGGCAGCGCCCGCTCTCCATGCGGTTCATGGGCCTGACGCAGACGCTGGACCCGGAGAGCCCTGCCTGCGTGGCCATCCTGCAGGACTCGTTGGAGCGCTTGGTGGAGATCCGGCGCGACAAGGGCGTCGCCGGCTTCTCCTACATCGGCGAGCCCTCCTACTTCGAGCGAGCGGCGCAGACGCGGTCCCAGTCGCTGGAGTTTCGTTTCCTGCGTGGCGGCTACGTGAAGATCGCGGCTGCCTACCGCGACTGGATGCGCCGCCGCCCCGAGTGGCGCACACTGACTACGCGCACTCGCCCCTGCTCGCCCCGCCAGATTGGCGGCGCCCAGATGTTCGGCCACATCCCGTGCGACTACGGCGGCCCGACGGTGACCACGTTCGACGAGTTCCTCCCGCGCATCCGGGCTCTGAAGGAGGCAGGCATCGAGCGCGCCATCTTCCACCTGGGCGGATGGAACCGTGACGGCTACGACAGCCACTACCCGGACATCCTGCCGGCCAACCCGCGTTGCGGCGGCGACGAGGGCATGCGTCGGCTGACCGACGCCATCGACGAGCTTGGATACGTCTGCACGCCCCACGACGACCTGGCCATTATCTCCACGGACTCGCCCAGCTTCGACACCAAGCTGGCCGCCCGGGCGCCGAATGGGGAACTTCACAACGGCGGTGTCTACCGCGAGCAGCAGTACCGCATCGCCACCGCCGAGGCTCAGACACGCTTCGCCGAGCGCAACATGCCGCAGGTCGCCAAGCGCTACCCAAGGCTGCACGGGTACCTGTTTGACGTGGTGACCTCCTACCCGCCGTTGGAGGACCACGCGTTCACGCCACCGCTGTCCAAGGCGGCCGACATCGCCGCGCGGACGGGTTCGCTACGGGTCGCCCGACGAGAGTTCTCGCGGTTCATGGTCTGTGAGTCGATCACCGATTGGGCCATCGAGTACCTGGACTCCGCCTTCATGGCAGAGGAGGGGTACCAGCACAAGGGCGACGGCGGCTGGTCCGTCGATGCGCTCTACGGCGAGATCGTGCCGCTCTGGGAGATGGTCTACCACGATTCGATCATCGGCATTCGTGAGTCGACGATTCATGTCAACACGCCCATGGAGACCGAGGACCCGTTCCTGCGGTACCTGCGCATCTTCCTGAAGACGCTTCGGGCGGGCACGCTTCCCCCTTGCTTCTACTCAGACGACCTGCGCCTGAATGTGCTGGCGAGCTACAGGGCCAGTGCCAAGCAGGAGTGCGGCGGCTGGTCGCGTCTGGACGTGAGACAGCTCCTGGCCGCCGTCAGCAAGCTCAGCACGTGGCTGGCAGATGCCGTGTTCACGGCTCCCATGGTGGATCACCGATTTGTGGGCGGCAGCCTCTACCGCGAGCGGACGGTGTTCCGGACGCCGAAGGGCCCGGTTACGGTCACGGTCAACACCGGCATCGACGCATGGAGCCCGGAGCCGGGCTGGACGCTCCCGCCGTTGGGCCTGATGATCGTTGGGCCGGGCCTGCTGGCGTACCATGCCGAGGAGGCCGCGGGCCATCGCTTCGCCACGCCCACGCTGGCGGCAGCGCGGCGGGGGCAGGTATTCCGCGCGTTCGGCGATCGGGAGATAGTCACGGGCTTGGATCCGGTCACCATCGCCACACAGTAGTCCGGCTCGGGTCGGTGATGCGGCGCCGGGCCGCCCCGGCTACTGGCTGCCCGCGCCCTTCACACGCATCTGGACGCTGTAGAGGCACTTGCCCGCGGTGATGAAGAGCGTCTTGCGATCGCGGCCGCCGAAGCAGGCGTTGGAGGTCCATCCCTCCGGCACGTCGATCTGCTCGACCCGGCGTCCTTCCCGGTCGAAGACGGTGACACCCCGGCCCGTTACGTAGACGTTGCCCTCGGCGTCGAGCGTCATGCCGTCGGAGCCCATGGAGCAGAAGATCCGCTTGTCGGTGAGAGAGCCGTCGGCTGCGATGCGGTAGGCGTAGGTCTTGCCCGCTCCGATGTCGGCCACGTAGAGCGCCTTGCCGTCCGGCGTGCCGATGATGCCGTTGGGCTGCACGAGGTCATCGGCCACGCAGGCGACCTCCTTGCCGTCCGGCGCGACGCGGTAGACGGCCTGCTTGGCGCGCGGCTGGGCCGAGTGGCTCCAGTAGGGCCTCTTGTAGAACGGATCCGTGATGTAGATGCTTCCATCACGGTGCGCCCAGAGGTCATTGGGGCCATTCAGGCGCGGGCCGTCGCCAAACCGCTTGATGGTCGCCTTCACGCTCTTCTTGCGCAGATCAATGGCCCGGAGCTCCCCGGCCTCGTCGGCGCACGCCCAGAGCGTCCCCCGTGCATCAAAGCAGAGCCCGTTGGCTCGTCCGCATGGCTGAAGCAACGTAGAGAGCTTGCCGTCGACGCTCCAGAGCAGGATGCGGTCATTGGGCTGGTCGGTGAAGTAGACCGACCCATCCGCCGCGCAGGTAGGCCCCTCCGTGAAGGAGAATCCGTCGGCGAGTCGCGTCAGGCTGGCGCCTTCCGCGGTCACGGGGTCGGCCGTACAGTGGCCGCCCAGCGCAAGCGCTATAGCCACGAGCCAAATCCACAGCGCTGATCGCATGGGATCAGAGGCCCAGGACGGCGCGCAGCGCTGCAGCCACGAGCGCCATCTGCTCGTCCGATAGCTGGCCGGTGACTGCGAGCAGCCGTTGCCGGTCCACGGCGCGAATCTGCTCGCAGAGCACCACGGAGTCTTCGCGCAGTCCGCCACTGCCGGCAGGCACCAGCACATGCGAGGGCAGAAGGGCTCGCCGAATGCGCGTTGTGAAGGCGACGACAATGGTGTGGGGGCTGACCGCGTTGCCCGGTCCACCTGCACCACGAGGACCGGCCGTACCCCTGCCTGTTCGGTCCCGATGACGGGATTGAGGTCGCACCGCGCCACGTCGCCGCGAATCGCCGTTACCAACGGACATCCCCGCGCGCCAGGCGATCCTCATAGCTCACGAGGTCGGCAAGGTAATGGTCCAGTCCGCGCTCGGCAAGCTGCACGGACTCCTCAAAGCCCTGCCATGCCTCCCATCGGTTGGCGCTGTGCCTCGTGACAAGGAAGTCGACATAGTCGCCAACCTCCTGGACGAGTGGGTCCGGTAGGGTTCGAATTCGCGCGATCGTCGCCTCAAGGGTGGTCATGCGTCTCGCTCCTGGTCCGAGGGTGTGCCATCCGCTACAGCCTACCCCGCGCCGGCCCGCGCGTAGTCATACCCCTTCAGCCGGACCGACCGCCGATGATGCCGTTCGGGATCATACACCGCACGTCGCCTCCCACCCAGGTAGGGGCGGCCCCCCCCCCGTGGCCGCCCTGCGCCACGATGGTGACGAAGTACGCGCCGGCCCCCGCAGCGGGCAACCCTTCCTCTGAGATTCTCTGCGCCTGCAGCAGCAGGAACCGACCCCTTGCTTGTCGAACTGCTCGTATGCAGAGCTGCCGTGGCCGCCGGACTGCAGTGACACCCGTTGCGTTTGCGTGGTGGTTACGTCATGATGGGGCCAACGCCCATCGGCGTGGCCCACGGCTCGCCGGCTAGATTGGTTCGCGTTGCCGTTGATTGGCGCAGGAGGCACCGTCCATGCCACGACTAACCGAGCAGGAACAGCAGGAGATCATCCGCTTTATCGAGGCCGACAGACCGCTGCCGGATAAGTACCGCTTCCTCCTGTTCGAGGACAAACGGGAGGTCGAGCTGGTCTGGAACGGCAAAACTAACGAGGTCTGCAACATCGTTCTGCCCTTCCAGGTCATCGAACAGGTCGACGAACCGCGTGCGGAGAAGCCCGAGGACGCGGCTGCGCAGTTATCCCTCTTCGATGATCGGGGTCGGCAACTCAAGGGATGGACGAATAAGCTGATCTGGGGCGATAACAAGCTCATCCTCTCATCGCTGAAGAACGGCCCGCTGCGCGAGCAGATCGAGAAGCAGGGCGGCCTCAAGCTAATCTACATCGATCCGCCCTTCGATGTGGGCGCCGACTTCAGCATGGACATCGAGATCGGCGGCGACACCTTCACCAAGAAGCCCAACATCCTGGAAGAGATCGCCTACCGCGACACGTGGGGGAAGGGTGCCGATTCGTTCATCGCCATGATCTACGAGCGCCTAATCCTCATGCGCGATCTGCTGGCAGAGGACGGCAGCATATACGTTCATTGTGACTGGCGGGTCACGCATACTATGCGCTGCTGCATGGACGAGGTGTTCGGGCTGGCGTCCTTTGCCAACGAGATCATTTGGAAGCGCACTACGAGCCATTCGGACTCTGGCGCGTTCGGGTCGGTGCACGACACGATCTGGTACTACAGTAAGCCGAGGGCCACTCGGCGCGTAGTGCTCCAACCCTACGACGACGACTATGTAGAGGCGTACTACCGATATAAGGACCCCGACGGGCGGAGGTTCATGTCCGGCGATCTGACCGGCGCCGGCGCGGGCCCGCCACGCCATTTCGGGGAACGTGGCGACCTGGCACCGCCGGCCTCTCGGCACTGGATGTTCGACCAGGCGGGTGTTGACAGGGCGATGGCCCAGAACCGTATTTTCTGGACCCGCAACGGTATTCCCCGGCTCAAAAGGTACCTGGATGACGCAGACGGCATGCCTGCTGCAGACCTTTGGTTGGACGTCCAACCACTCAGGTCGTGGCACCGCGAGGAGTCGACAAGCTATGCCACCCAGAAGCCTGAGGCGCTCATCGACCGAGTACTCAGGGCCTCGTCTGATAGCGGCGACCTCGTGGCCGACTTCTTTTGCGGCTCTGGCACGATGGCGGCAGTGGCCGAAAAGCTCGGGCGCAAGTGGATTGCCTGCGACCTAGGCAAGTTCGCCATACACACTACGCGCAAGCGCATGATCGGGGTCCAGCGGCAACTCAAGGCCGACGGCAAGGACTACCGCGCCTTCGAGATCTTGAACTTGGGCAAGTACGAGCGTCAGCACTATGTCGGTATCAACCCCAACCTGCGCGAGGCGGAGCAGCAGAAGCAGCAGCAGGGCAAGGAGGCGGCGTTCCTCGACCTGATCCTGCGCGCCTATCGCGCGGAGAAGACAATTGGCTTCGCGAGCTTCCATGGCAAGCGGGCCGGACGGCTGGTGGCCGTTGGACCGGTCAATATGCCGGTCACGCGTCTCTTCGTCGAAGAGATCATCCTCGAATGCCGCAAGAACCACATCACGAAGGTGGACATCCTGGGGTTCGAGTTCGAGATGGGGCTCTTCCCCAATGTGCTGGACGACGCGCGGGCGAAGGGGATCGACATCGCGCCGAAGTACATCCCCGCCGAGGTGTTCGACAAGCGGGCGGTGGAGAAGAACCAGGTCGTGTTCCACGACGTGGCGTTCATCGAGGTTAAGCCGCACGTTAAGGGCAAGACCATAGCGGTAGAGCTGACGGACTTTTCGGTGTTCTACTCACAGGACTCGATTGCTAACGCTGAGGCCGCCATCAAGAGCAAGGGCAGCCGGATAGTGGTGGAGAAGGGCCAGATCGTCAAGGTGAGTAAGGATGCCGAGGGGATCGTCACTCGCGAGGTGCTCACCAGGCACTGGACAGACTGGGTTGACTACTGGGCTGTGGACTTCAACTTCGAGAGCAAGCGCGAGATCGTACGGGTTAAGATGATGCCGCCCGTACAAGACACGGTGGAGGGACTCGAGCCGCCGCAGATGGTGCTGGAGGAATACGAGGAGGTTTGGACCGGGGACTACATCTTCGAGAACGAGTGGCAGAGCTTCCGGACCAAGAAGGACCGATCCCTGGAGCTGACGAGCGTCTACCACGAGTGTGCGCCCGGCAGGCGCAAGGTCGCTGTTAAAGTGGTGGACATCTTCGGGAACGACACCATGACCATCGTGGACGTCAGTGTGGGGAAGGGCTGATGGCACTGCATAAGGACTTTCCCCAGTCGCCTCACGCGATCCTGGACCCCTCCGTCAGGTGGTTTCCAGCCGATGAGGCTCTGCGCGAGACGAGCATGGAGAAGCTCATGCCGCCGCTCGTGGCAGCCTTGCGCCGCAAGGTGAAGGAGTTCCGCGACGGCGGGTATGTGGGCGCGACGGACACGAGCCGCAGCCTCCTGACTTGGTGGTTTTCGACGCCGCACCTTCTCCCTGGTTCTGACGGGACCATGGTGGAGTTCGAGTACTACTTCGCGCAGCGGGAGGCCCTGGAGACTATCGTCTACCTCTGCGATGTGGTCGGCGTTCAGGACAAGCACGACCTGATGCGCTTCGACAGCAGCGGACTCGTCTCCGGCGGCATGTTCGACGAGACGTGGCGGCGCTTCGTGGTGAAGATGGCGACCGGCAGCGGCAAGACAAAGGTGCTCAGCCTCGCCCTTGCGTGGAGCTTCTACCATAAGCTGTACGAGGCAGACTCCGACCTGGCGCGCAACTTCCTGGTCATCACGCCCAACATCATCGTGCTTGACCGCGTGTACCGAGACTTCCAGGGCCTCCGCATCTTCTTCGAGGACCCGGTCGTGCCCGACAACGGCTTCTGCGGCCGCAACTGGCGCGACGACTTCCAGCTTACGGTGCACCTTCAGGACGAGGCCCGCATCACGCGTCCTACCGGCAACATCTTCCTGACCAATATCCACCGCGTCTATTCGGGCGACGACATCCCACCGGCGCCGGATGACGAGGACATGCGGGACTACTTCCTCGGCAAGCGGCCCACGGGCGCAACCACCGACTCGAAGGTCGACCTGGGCATGATCGTGCGGGATATTGACGAACTGATGGTGCTCAACGACGAGGCGCACCACATCCACGACCCCCGCATGGCGTGGTTTAAGTCCATCGAGGACATCCACAATAGGCTGAAACAGAAGGGCTCCGCCCTCTCGATGCAGGTGGACACGACAGCAACCCCCAAGCACAACAACGGCGCGATCTTCGTGCAGACTGTGGTCGACTACCCCCTGGTGGAGGCCATCTCCCAGAACGTGGTCAAGCACCCGGTGCTGCCCGATGCGCCCAGCCGCGCTAAGCTGCAGGAGCGGCAGAGCGCCAAGTACACAGAAAAGTACGCCGACTACATCGACCTCGGCGTGATCGAATGGCGCAAGGCATACGCCGAGCACGAGAAGATGGGCAAGAAGGCGATCCTCTTCGTGATGACCGACGACACCCGGAACTGCGATGACGTGGCGGAGTACCTGGAGGGGCACTACCAGGACCTGAAGGGTGCCGTCCTCGTGATACACACCAAGAACAACGGTGAAGTATCCGAAGCGGTATCGGGCAAAGACAAGGACGAACTGGACAGGCTGCGAAAGCAGGCAAACGAGATCGACGCAAACGCGAGCCCCCACAAGGCAATCATCTCAGTGATGATGTTGAAGGAGGGGTGGGACGTACGCAACGTCACCACCATAGTGGGCCTGCGCGCCTACGGGTCCGCAAGCAAGATCCTGCCTGAGCAGACGTTAGGTCGCGGGCTGCGCAGAATGTACCGCGGGGACGTGGAGGAGTACGTCAGCGTAGTCGGCACCGATGCCTTCATGGACTTCGTTGAGTCGATTCAGGCCGAGGGAGTGGTGCTGGAGCGCAAGGCCATGGGCGAGGGTACGGGCCCGAAAACGCCGCTGGTGGTCGAGGTCGAGCGCGAAAATCAGAAGAAGGACATAGCGGCTCTCGACATTGAGATACCAGTGCTCACGCCCCGGGTCTATCGGGAGTACAAGAGCCTGCAGGAACTGGACGTATCCGCGCTGGGACAGCAGCGCGTCGTGTACCTGCAGTTCAGTGCGGAAGAGCAGCGGGAGATCGTGTTCAAGGACATTACAACCGGCGCGATCACCCACACGACTCTCCTCGATTCTGCCTCCGCCGCCGACTCAAGCAGCGTGATCGGCTATTTTGCGCAGACCATCATGAAGGACCTGCGCTTGGTGAGCGGCTATGACGTGCTATATGGCAAGGTGAAGTCGTTCGTGCAAGACGAGCTGTTCGGGGTGCGGGTGGACCTGGACGACCCGAACACGCTGCGGAACCTGTCGGAACTCACCGCAACCAAGACGCTGATTGAGAGCTTCAAGAAGGCCATCAACGCTCTCACCGTTCGTGAGAGAGGCGACGCTGAGATTCGTGACACGATCAAGCTGCGCCAGACGCGGCCCTTCGTCGCCAAAGAGCAAGGCTACGTCGTCCCGAAGAAGAGCATCTTCAACCGTATCATCGGCGACAGCCCGCTGGAGTTACGGTTTGCCGGCTTCTTGGAAGGATGCGGCGACGGCGAGGTGGTCTCCTACGCCAAGAACTACTTGGCTGTGGGCTTCAAGCTGGACTATGTGAAGGCCGACGGCGACATCTCCAACTACTACCCGGACTTCATCGTGAAGCTCACCACCAAGCGAGTCGTGATCGTCGAGACCAAGGGGCAAGCCGACCTCGACGTCCCGCTGAAGATGGCGCGCCTGCGCCAGTGGTGCGAGGACATCAACCAAGCGCAGCAGGACGTGAAGTTCGACTTCGTCTACGTGGACGAGGAGAGCTTCGACAAGTACAAGCCGACGACGTTCAAGCAGTTGCTGGATGGGTTCAGGGAGTACAAGGGGGCGGGGTGATGCACTACCATGCGCGGCGTTGGGTGGTTGCCGGTGGACGTGCAATTCCGGCCGGCCGTCGTCACGTCGCCGACGGGTGGACCGGCCAGTCGTACAGCATTGTGCCTGAGTGTGGGCTCGGGGCGATAGACCATGCGCGTTACTGACGTCGAGGTGGCAGGGTTCCGCAGCCTTGGAAGCGTGACGGCCAAGCTAGAGGACTACACGACCCTACTCGGGCGCAATGATTCCGGGAAGTCCTCGTTCCTTCGAGCGCTTCAGCTTCTGTTCGATCCGGCTGAGAGCCCGGTCGACTCGGACTACTGCCGCGTCGATAACTACGACGGCGATTGCTATGTGGGTGCGACTCTTACTGGGTACCCGCCTGACGCGGATCTCGCCCCCGATGGGTCGGTCCGCATCCGGCGGCACCTCCACCCCACGTCGCGGTGGGAGTATTGGGGCCGTGTGCCCGCCCACAACACCCTGAAGGTAATGAAGGCAGGGACACTCCTACGGATGGCGTATACCAACGACCACACCTTGGACAAGCCTGTCCGCAACCTGGTAGAGACTGTGATTGCCGGCACGCCGGGCAAGGTAGCGCCCGAGACATGGAAGCAAGTATACGCGTCGCTCGTAGCGGCAGAGCTGGTTGACATGGAGGATGGGTGGTGCGCACTCGACGGCGCCGTCATTGGGGGTCTGGTGGAGGTAGTCATGCTCCAAGCAGACGCCCGCGCCGGTGAGGAGCTCAAGGGCCCGCGGTCAGTTCTAGAGAGAGTCGGCGGCATGCTGGTCCGGGCAGCGATTGCGGGTGAAGCGAGTTGGGTTAAGGCGCAGGAGACGCTTCGTCAGGAGATCGCTCGCATCGCAGGCCGCAACGCAAAGGGCGAGTACTGCATTGCGCAGCTGAACGAGCTTGAGGCTGCATTCCGAGATGAGATTAAGTCGTTCGATAGTGCGGTATCTGTAGACTCCCATCTGGTGCCGCCGGACGTACCCAATCTGGCCTTCCGCTACCAGGTTGGGGTTAGTGACGAGTGGGTAAATGGGGTTGAGAAGATGGGCCACGGCATGCAGCGCTCGGTAGTCTTCGCCATGCTGCGGACCCACAGGCGGATCCGGCGTGTGCCCGTGACAGAGGCGGTCGAAGCGGCGATCCCGCCGCTATACCTGTTCCTGATGGAGGAGCCGGAACTCTACTTACACCCGCAGGCCGAACGGTCCGTGAGGGGGCAGTTGCAGGGCCTCTCTTTGCACCCTGATGCACAGGTTGTGCTATGCACGCACTCGGCGGCATTCGTCGACCTGAACTGCTACAAGGGGATAGTCCGGTTCGAGAGGCCGGACCGTCGACTCACGTTACTCCATTCATGGACAGGAGATGATCTTCCAGCGGACGAGAAGAACACGCTGAACACCACGTACTGGTTCGACCCCAACCGTGCGGCCATGCTCTTCGCAGACAGAGTGATCTTGGTTGAGGGAGCGACTGAGAAGGTCACCGTGCCACACCTCGCAGAGCGGCTTGGTCTTCCCACAGACGGCGTGGAGATGGTCGACTGTGGTGGGAACGGCAACATCCCCCTGTTCCAGCGCGTGCTGGAGGAGTTCAAGGTTCCCTATGTCGCTTGGCTGGACTCAAAGGAGAAGCACGAAGTCGAACGCGCCCGTGCGGCGCGCTCGCAGGAGCTCGGGCGTATCGTGCTAACCAACCGCAACTGGGAACACATGACGGGACTCCGAGCCGGTGGTGACAAGACGTTCCGAAGCTGGCAGCACTTTGTTCAACAAGGGAACGATCCAAACACACCGACCGAGCAGTGCATCTGCGTCGCTTACGCGAGGAAGGACTTTGAGCCCCCGAAGGATGACGACAAACACCAGCAGAGAGGTCGGCGGCGTGCGTAAGGCTGCTGCCGCCGGTTCGCGCACGCCGCCGCCAGCATCGGGAAAGGTATAAGGCGTGCCGCGCGGCACGGCGCGGCTCATCGCGAGGTCAGGTGTGCGGAGGATTCCGACTCGCCCGCATGGAACACTATTTGGGCACCCGGATGCAGGCTACTACATGACTATCGGCGAGCGATGGGGCGCGCAGGATTCGACGAGGGGAGAGTAACACCATGGGCAGTATCCACGATGATGTATATGGCGGCCACCTGGCCCAATGGCCCAGAGAGGAAGCCTTGCTGCGGCCCTTCCTGTATGACTTCAGCGTGACATGGGCATCCAAGCGGCAAGCTTACAACACCGTCCTATCGGAGTTCTTTCTCAAGCCCGACCAACAGACGACCGAGGCATTCGCGTTCTCTCAGGAAGTCATGCTGGTCTATTCACCCTTCAAAAGCATGGAGGCGCGGGTGCTGCAGGCTGCCGACGCTCTGCTTTCGGACTCACCAGCCCGTGGGCGCGTGGAGCGTCTCAGCTTCTTGCTGATCTCGGAGGCTGCGGACGTGAAGGCGTGGCTCGACACGTACGTAGCGACAAACCAGGAGTCCAGCATAGTGGTGGCGTTCCACGCAGACGACCTGCGGGCGCACGCAAGCGATCAGTGGTACGTGAAGAACGAGCTCAACGCCCAGTTCCTGAGCCGTGACCTATTTGACTACCGCCTCCCGCTATCAAAGGACACGTACTTCTACGGCCGCCGCGACATAATCGGCAAATACGTGGACTCGGTGAAGCGGTCAGAGAACCGAGGTTTGTTCGGCCTGCGCAAGACCGGAAAGACTTCGGTTCTGTACAAACTCGAACGGATGGCCCGGACGGACAAGCTGGCGGACTTCTTCTTCTACGACTGTAAGTCGCCCGCTATCAGGAAGCTCAGGTGGTACGATTTGATGGGTCGGATGTGCGCTGAGATCGGCGCGCGTTTCGGTTTCCAAACTGATCATCGCAGCTACAACGAGGCAGAGGTGGCGGACGAATTCGTCAGGTGCACAGCCCATACAAAGGCACGAAAGCGGCTTGTCTTCGTATTCGATGAGATTGAGTACATCTCGTTCGTGGCCACCCAGGACGTGCACTGGAACCACGACTTCCTCGACTTTTGGCAGACGTTCTGGGCGTGCCAGAGTCGGAACAGGCGTATCAGTGCCATCGTCGCGGGCGTAAACCCGCACGTCGTGGAGGCCGATATGGTGGGCTCAGTCCAGAACCCACTCTTCGGCATCTTCACACCCGACTTCCTCAGGGGCTTTTCCTTGGACGAGATGTCGGAGATGGTGCGCTCACTCGGGAGGAAGATGGGGCTGCAGTTCAACCGGGACGCTCTCGAGTACCTGCATGAGCGGTACGGCGGACACCCGATGCTGACCCGCCTTGCGTGCAGTGTCTTCAGCAACCGTGTCACCACAGCGGGCGCGGTCCGCCCATTCGCGGCGTCTCGTTCCTATCTGTGCGCAGACGAGGATGAGCGCGAAGCCGAACTAACGTTCTATTGCCAGCACCTCGTGTCGCAACTGCGCCAATTCTACCCTGACGAGTATGCCATGCTTGAGCTCTTGGCATCGGGGCAGGTCGTCGACTATATGGAACTCGTAGGCTACGCCGAGTTCACTCGCCATCTGCACGCCTATGGGCTGCTCTGCTATGACGCTCGGCGCATACCCAGCATCGCTATCCCGGCTGTATCGCGATACGTCGGCATCGACCTGGCAAGGCGGGAAGGCCGGAAGACGATCCTACGCGTCGTGCCAACCGACCGCCGGCGCGACTGGCTTACCCGGCGCGTCGCCAGCATCTCGAAGGATCTGCGGGTGTTGGAGGCAGCGATCCACCGCGCGAACGCACCTAGCCTCTTTGGCGTTAACTCGTTCCCAGAGGCGGACGCGTTTGCTGACCTGTCGGTTTGCGACGATGACGAAGCCTTCGACAGATTCGTCAACGTGTGCAACCGGTGTTTTGTCGAGGCCATCGAGGTCTACGGTCGGTCGGTCGGCGACAAGAACTACTTCTGGGTCGCAGTGAAGCAGGCATTCCCCGCCTTGTTCCCGGCTCTCGAACGCATTAAGCTCTACCGCCACCAGCGGCTTCACCTCGTCCTAACATCGGCCGTCGATGCAGGTCTCCAGCGCTACCTCGCCCAGGACCTAGAAGGCAGGACGCCTAGCGAGGTGCCAAGCCTGTACTTCCAGCTCCAGCAGTGCGTCTTGGATGGGCTCCTCGTCGGCATTCAGGCTGAGCTCACTTCGCTGAGCTCTTAACCGTGGCGCCGCGGCGGCGGCAGGTGGGAAGACCAGGGTAACCGGGCGGTGGAGGGGCACGACAAGCTGGTGCTCATATGCTCGCGGCAGTCGTTCTACCGGCCCAACGTGGTGAAGGAGATCCTCCGGGCTGTTGACCAGGAGCGGAAGACCGGCCGCAAGAAGCTCTTCCCGATCCGGCTGGATGACCACAATCTAAGTGACGAGTTCATGGAGGAGGCCCGGGAGAAGGTGAAGTCGGGCGAGTGGCGGGAGAACTGGGTCTACTTCGTGCGCAAGTTCCATGTCCCCGACTTCAGCGGATGGAAGGACCATGACGCCTACGTGGGGGCTGTAGCGGAGTTGCTGCGCAACTTCAAGGACGGCAGGGGCACTCGGGACGGCGGGGTGGCTGGGCCGTAGCGGTGCCGGGGGCAGAGCAGCGGGCCGGCGGACGCGTGCCAACCAAGGCAAGCCACAAGCAGCATGAGACCGGGTATGCACCGCATGGCCATCGCCTCCCGCCCGGTTGGGCGAACGCGAACGCTGATCGTCAGTTCGACGGCCCGGCCAGTCTCTCCTGCGGGGTACCGGAATGTGGAATAGGGTATCCCATACCGTCACTCTGTGCGGAGGTTACCATGCGCTACTTGCTCGCCTGCGCGGCTCTTGCTGCCTTGCTCCTTCGGCCTGCCGCGGCCGACCATCGTTTCTACCTGGCCGGCCAGCACGACTTCGAGGCCAAGCGCGGCTTCTACCTGAACTTCGAGAATGCCGCCGAGGGGCCGGGGCCTTGTCGTCTGACGTCGCTACGGATGATCCTCGGTGGCGGCGACGGCAAGCAGTGGCGTTTCGCTGAGCGACGCGGCGACTGGCAGGTTGAGCATACCTACCGCGCTCGCGCCGAATTGACCGCGACCACGGGCCGGCTGCTGCTGGACGGTATCGAGGTGGGCCGCATCGACGGCGGCTACGTGCCTGCGCGCGGGCCGCTGACCTACTCGGACGTGCCGGGCTGGGCCTCCGACCCCGCCGACTATGCCATTCAGCAGACGTCTGTTTGGGTCAGCGGCCCCGCCGGCAACCTGGTTCGTGCCACCGTGCCTGCCTCCGATGGCCCACCGGCCCTGGCGCTCTTCGCACCCCAGCAGCCTCAGTCCGCCAAACTGGCGTTGGCTCCCGGCCAAGCGATCATCATCGAGGCCGAGTTCCGTATCTCGCGCTACCCGGAAGTGAGGAGCCTGGCGCCCTTCATTGACGCCTATGGCCAGTCGATCCACTCCCGATGGCCCGGCAAGGTCAAGTCGGACGCCGACCTGAAGCGCGCCACTGCCGACGAGGCGCGCATGGCCCGGCGCTGGACGCCGCCCACCGGTATTGACCGCTTCGGCGGGTGGAAGCAGGCCGGTTGGAAGGAGAAGCCCACTGGCTACTTCCGCGTGACCCAGCGCAACGGTGTCTGGTGGCTTGTTTCGCCCGAGGGCAACCCCTGCTTCTACACGGGCATGAACTCGCTCTGCGGCCTGGTATGGGAGCGCACGCCTGTCGACGGCCGCGAGTGGCTCTATCAGTGGCTCCCGCCGCGCACGGGAGCCACGGCCGCCGCATGGTTCATGAACGATTGGGGCTCCACCGACGGCGGCAACACGGTGGCCATCCAGGCTTCCAACATGCTCCGGAAGTACGGGGCCGATTGGCAGAAGGTCGCCACGGCCGCGACGTCGCGCCGCTTGCGCCAGTGGGCCTTTGCCGGCGGAGGGAAGTGGGGCGCAGTGCCCGATCTGCCCTGCACTCCTGTCCTGGCGCACTACGACATCCCCAACGTGGCTCGACACCCGGACATCTTTGACGCCGACATCCGCGTCCGCTTCCGCGAGACGCTCCGCAACCAGATCGCTCCGCAGCGCCGCGACCCCATGGTCCTCGGCTGGTCCCTCGGCAACGAGTACGACGAGATCGTGACCAAGGCAGAGATCCAGGACATCCTCCGCAAGCCTTCAGCCACTCCCGCCAAACGCGAGATGATCCGCTTCGGGCTTGCGACGCTCTACGCCGGTGACGCCGCCCGAGCAGCGGCCGCCTGGCGCGTAACTGCCGATACGTCCGACTCCCTGATGGAGACCGATCCCACGCCGCCCGCCGCGGACCTCGAGCGTATGCGCCTCCACTACGCCGAGGCCTACTACAAGTTCATCTACACCACAGTGAAGGAGATCGACCCGGACCACCTCTATCTGGGCTTCTGGATCGTTCCGGGCTGGTGGGAGAACGCCGATGACTGGCGGGTGAGCGCTCCCTACTGTGATGTGATCGGCTACGACCGCTACGCGCTGGACTACATGGACGCCCAGACAGCCGCGCTGGTGAAGGAGACCCGCAAGCCCATCCTCTGCGGCGAGTTCTCCTTCCCGCCCACCTATCGGGGCACGAGGGGCTTCGGCGTCTACCCCACGCACGTGGCTGACGAGGTCGAGTCTGGCGACGCCTATGCGCGCTGGATCCGTGCCGCCGCGGCCGATCCCTACTGCGTGGGCGGCATCTGGTTCCAGTACCGCGACCAGCCGCTCACCGGTCGAGGCCCCGGCAAGGGCACGGCGTTGGTCTACGGCGAACACTACGCTTTCGGCGTGGTGGACCTCTGCGACCGGCCCAAGGTGACGCTGGTCGAGCGCATGCGCCAGGCCAACCTGGCGGCACAGAAGCTGCGGCTACGGGCAGCCGCGCGTGTGAAGGCGAAGTAGGGGAGCGGCCCAAGGCTGCGTCTGGAGGTGAACGATGACCTGCGCTCTCTCAACCGCCTGCGTGCTCGTTGCTCTGACGCTCTGCGGGGCCGCAGCACGCGCTTCCGATTTGCCGAAGGCCCAGCCGGTCCTCCACCTGGACGCATCGGCCACGGGCTCGGCGCCGGGGCCGCTGGCCCGGTGGAGTGATCTATCGGGTCGGGGCGCCCACGTCGCCCAGGCTGATGCGGCGTGCCGACCCACGCTGGTGGCGGATGGGCTCAACGGCAAGCCTGTGGTTCGGTTCAACGGAGAGCAATATCTGGACGGCGTCGCCGTCCTGCCCGACGGCTGTTCCGAGTTCACGTTCGCAGTCGTCTGGCGCCGCATCGACACGCTGGGAGCCGCCGTGGTCTGCGAGCAGGCGGATGACGGGCCCGGACGCCGCGCAAGCGTCCTGACCGTGAACGAGCGCTACGGCTTCAACGGCCAGAACAACGACCAGCACGACCTGCTGCCCTACGGCGGTGGCCTCTGGAACCTCTCCGTGGTCATGGTCGGGAAGGGCGGCTTGGTTCGTGTCTGGCACAACGACAGCCGCGGCGGAACGGGCGCGTCCGGGCGTATTGACGGCGCGCTCCAGAAGGTCGGCGTGCGCCGGTTCCGCTTGGGCGCCAAGGTGCAGGACCGTAGCGAGAGGCTCCGCGGCGACATCGCCGAAGTGCTCGTCTACAGCCGGGCGCTCGCATTCGCCGAGGTCAAGTCCGTCAACGAGTACCTCGCCGAACGGTGGGGCGTGGCAGGGAAGGGAGGCGTGGGGACGATGACTATGGAGCGCATGGACCAGGGGCCGGACTACACCTCCAAGGTGCCCCACAACACCTTCGGCAAGACGTTGGCCGAGCAGGAGGCCCAACTCAAGGCCAACCCGCTGCTGGCCCGGTTCCGCGAGTCGCGCACCAAGCTGGCAGCCGACCCCGCCCGCCCGCTGTATCACTTCACAAGCCCCGAGAGTAGGCTCAACGATCCCAACGGCCTCTGCTTCTGGCGGGGCAACTGGCACCTCTTCTATCAGGGGTATCCGCCGGAGGACCCGCGCCAGCACTGGGGCCACGCCGTGAGCACTGACCTGATCCACTGGCGCGACCTGCCCTACGCCATCTACCCGAACCCGGAGGAGTGTGTCTTCTCCGGCGCAACGCTGGCGGAGCCTGATCGGGTCATCGCCATGTACCACGGCACCAAGGTCGGCAACATGGTGGCTACATCCAACGACCCGCTCCTCCTGAACTGGGAGAAGGTGACCGGCAAGGCAGTGATCCCGCAGCGCCGGCCGGACGGCTCGCCGCAGCCCTTTGGCGTCTTCGACCCCTGCATCTGGAAGCAGGGCGACCACTACTACTCGCTCTCCGGTGGCACGGTACCGGGGCCGGACACCAAGCGCACTCGGGCCGACTTCCTGCTCCGCAGCAAGGATCTCGCCAGCTGGGAGTACCTGCACCCGCTGGTCGAGAAGGACCCCTATGGTCTGGTGGGCGATGACGGCGCCTGCCCCTACTTCTGGCCCATTGGCGACCGCCACATCCTGCTCCATTTCAGCCACATGAGCGGCGGCAAGTACCTGTTGGGCCGCTACGACACCGGGCGCCAGCGGCTGGACGTGACCGGCGGCGGCTCCTTCAACTTCGGCCCCGCTTGGCCGCTCGGCGTCCACGCCCCATCAGCCGCACCGGACGGCAAGGGCGGCATCATCGCCATCTTCAATATGAACCCCGGCAAGCCCACGCCCGGTTGGGACCAGATCATGTCGCTGCCCCGTCGCCTGACGCTGAGCGCCGAGGGTGACCTGCTGCAAGAGCCGACCGGCGACTTCGCCTCGCTACGCGGCGCCCGAACCCAGATGGCCGAGACCCGCCTGCCCGCCAACCAGGACGTGATCCTTGAAGCGGTCAAGGGCAACTGCCTCGAGATCCAAGCCGTCATCGACCCCAAGGAGGCGGCGACGATCGAACTGGACCTGCTCCGTTCGCCCGGGTGCGAGGAGCTGACGCGGCTCTCCATTTACTCCCGGCGCGGCTTCCACTACTGGAACCGGGGGGGCCGTCCCGGCAATGACACGGTCGTTTCGCTGGAGACATCACGCTCGTCGCTGGCGCCCGATGTCACCTCGCGCCCGCCGGAGACGGCGCCGGTCTACATCCCCGAGGGCGAGCCCGTACGGCTTCATGTCTTCATCGACAAGAGCGTGGTGGAGGTGTTCGTCAACGGCCGTCAGTGTGTCGCCGCCCGCGTATACCCCTCCCGTCCCGACAGCGTGGGCGTCGTGTTGCGGGCTATCGGCAAGGAGGCCCTGCTCAAGTCGCTGGAGGCCTGGCAGATGGGTTCCGCCGAGACCGCAAAGCCCTAGCGGGGGCGCGTCGCGCGAGCTACTGCTCCTCCTGCCAGAGATCGACGTCATCGAACCAGATCGTGCCGGAGCCGCCGCCCGACACGTCGATGAAGAGTGCCGCCTTACGCAGATCCTGAGTGATCGCGTCGGCGGGCAGTGTCGACGTCAGGAGCGTCCACTCGTTCGTGCCCATCGGAACGTGGGCGCAACCACGCGCCACGCGCCAGTTCGGGGCCACGTCGCGGTCGGGTGTGGTCGAGGCCAGGCAATGGGAGCCGATCCATTCCTTCTCGCTGAAAAGCGCCACGCTCAGCGTGACGGCGGCGCCGGCGAGGTTGCGGGTCTTGACCCAGCAACTCAGGTGAGCCTCCCGCCCGGGCTTCAGGCCCAGGTTCCAGTGGACCAGCCGGCGGTCGAAAGGACCGTCCAACCGCAAGGAGCCTGCATCCTGTTTGCCCTCGGCTCGGTCGTGAGCGGAGGCGCTGGTCCGCTCGGGCGTCCACTCCGCTACCGAACCCCGGTCGAAGCCACCGTCGCGCACCAGGTTCGGCGCGCCGACGGTTACCGCGATCCAGCGCGTCACGGCGAGCGGCTGCAGCAGACCGTAAGCGCCCCGTGGGAACCGTGTTTCCACACGGACACGGGCGCTGGCCCTCGGCGTGCCGGGTGCGGCCCGAAGCTCCACGGTCCAGCCGCCGGCGATTGCCCGAGCCCGTGCCGTGATGCCCGAGCCTGCAGGAGTTGCCGCTGCTACCGTGGCGCCCCGACCTGCCGTCAGCCGGACCGTACGCGCCTGACCGGGCGCCAGCGTGACCGTCGGCTCCAGCGGAGTGGCGGCCGTCCCGGCGCGTACCGCTGCGCCCAGCTGCCTGCTGCCCGTGATGTAGAGCGGTCCCTGCGCGAAGTCGAGCGCCACGCCGTCGGCGGGCCCGGCGGCGATGCGGTTCGCCAGCAGGTCGCGAACCACGATGCGCTCTCCCGGTGTGCAGCCCAGTCGCACGGCCGGGAGGCGCGTGAGGCCGGATCGCGCCTCCGCCCAGACCACGCACACGGGCCCGTCGAACGCCACCATGCGG
This sequence comes from Armatimonadota bacterium, assembly GCA_026392115.1. Taxonomy (GTDB): domain Bacteria; phylum Armatimonadota; class Chthonomonadetes; order Chthonomonadales; family CAJBBX01; genus CAJBBX01. The sequence continues at coordinate 55,105 of JAPLCQ010000143.1, forward strand.
ACGCCCGGCAGGGGCTCTGCGGCGCCGACGCATGGGCGCGCGTCCAACTGCTGCGCCATGCCGGCCAGCGCGGCGTAGGCCAGCTTGGGCAGGAGGCCGAGGTAGAGGACGCCGATGCCCGCGTCGACGGTCCACTGGTCCTTGTGCGCCGGGTCGCGCGGGTCCAGCGAGCAGAACCAGAAGGCCTTGGCGCCTTTGCCCACCGAGAGCGCCTGGGCGTAGTTGGCTACCAACACCTCGGCTTGGCGTCGCTCCGAGCATCGGTACTCCTTCGAGTAATCCGGCGAGAAGTCGTTCGCTGTGGTACCGAACTCGTTGAACCAGATCGGCTTGGCGCCCATCCCCCTGCGCCGCAGGATCGCCTTGCGCCGCTCCGCCTGCTCGAGGAAGGCGTCGGGCTCCGCATAGGTATGCAGCGTGGCGATGTCGAAGTAGGGCGCCGCGCCCAGCTTGCCCACGCGCTCCAGCCACTCCTCGTACCCGGCGTGGGAGAGGCCCAGCACGAGGCACTTCGGATCGGCCTTCTTGGCGGCTCGGTAGCCGGTCCGGAGGAGGCTCAGGTAGTGCTCGCCCGAGTGGCGCGTGGCCTCCTGCCACATCAGGTCGGGCTCGTTCCACATCTCGTAGGCGGGGATGCGGCCCCTGAACCGCGTGACGAGGCGCGTCACGTAGGCCTCCCACTGCGCCAACTTCTCCGGCGGCGGGGCCGTCCAGTCCCTGGAGCCGGTGAGCCAACTGGGCGCACCGAAGAGGATGCTCTGGTAGCGCATGCCGAACCGATCCATGCGGCGCAACGAGGCGTCCAGTGGGCGCATCTCCCAGACGTCCGCCGTGGGCTGCTGGAACGACCAGGTGTTCTCCCACGCCAGCCACGGGCGAATCCAGTGGACGCCTGCCTTGGCCAGCAGGGGCGCCTGATGCGCGTACCACCAGACCTGCTGCTGGAACAGGTTGATGCCGATGGTCGACGCCTCCGGCTTCACTGCGCGAGGCGTGGCAACGCGGCAGACGCGACCCCGGCCCATCTTGAGGCCTGTGGGATCGCTGACAAGCACCTCGAACACGCCGCAGCGGGTGGCCGGGATCACCAGCGTGGCCATGGCGGGCGAGCCCGGTCTCAGCCGCACCGCGCCCTTCCATGCGATGCGGTTGAGCGCCATGTCGCGCACTTCCACGTAGAGACGCTGCGCCTCGGCCAGGGGAGCGGGGGAGACCAGGCGCACACGCATCCCCTCGGCCTCGCCGAAGACGCCGCCCACGCGGTCGGTCATCACGCGGATGGTCGCGCCTCCGGGAGCGGCCAGCCAGAGCGGCGCATCCCGCCCATCCCGCCGCACGCCGAGTCGCGAAACGTACCGGTCCCCCGCGGTGGCGGGACCGAGGCGCACGTCGCTCAGCGTGCATCGCACGGCCCCGCCCGGTTGCGGCTCCAGGCGGATCGAAGCCTTGAACCACGGTTCATCGATCCGGTGGACCGTGACGCCTCCGGTCGAGGGCGCCTGCCGGGCTCGACGCCACTCGCCGCTACCGGCATCCTCGGGCTTCTCGGGGTCGCAGTAGAGGGCGCTCACCGTCAGGGGGCCGCTACCCGCCGGGTATGCCCAGGCCGTCAGCGCACCGGGCATCTCCAGGTTCTGCCCGAAGGCGTCGATGAAGCGCCACCGCCCGCGCCCGACATCGAGCAGGTCCAGAGTGAATGGCTGCAGGGCTGCGGGCGTGTCGGCCGGCGGTTCGGAGGGCTTTGGCCAGGCCGTCTCGGCGGCCAGAATCGCTATGACCAGCCAGGCGGCGCACCTGCATGTGCGGAATGTGGTGCGGGGTAGGGAAGTCATGTCGGTCCTCCGGCGGCGTGCTGATCCACCTGCACTCTACCCCGGGCTGCGCGCGTCGCTACGGAGAGGCGAGCCGGACGCGAAACGCGCGGTTCCGGAACTGCGGTCCCGAGACGCTGCCGGTGAAGCCGGTGAGCAGGCCGGCGGTCTCGACCGCATGGACCCCATAGAGGTAGTGGCCCTGGAATGCCAGGTCGGAGGTGCGCGGCGGCAGGGCGGCCACCTCCACCCATCGCCCGGGGGCGCCGGTCTGAAGGCGGCAGAGGCGCAGTGTGGGCTCCTCTGGCGGCGGATCTACGGCGGGCCTGTCGCGCAGGAGGCAGAACACCGCTCCGCCGTCGGCATACAGGTACCGGTCGGTGGTCGGCCCCCACGGCACGGGCCTGCCGGGGCGCCGTGCGCTGATGCGCTCCACACGCTCATCGGAACCGTCCAGCCCTGCGCTGTGCAGTTCGTCTGGGCTCCACTGACGGCCCATGAGGTCGTCGAACGGCGGTTGCGTCCGCGAAACGAACCAGCAGAGCCTGTCACCCGCCGCCGTGGGCGGACGCGAGCCGCCCCCGTAACCGCGCAGGACGCCGCCGTCGCCATTGGGCCGCCACAGCCGCAGGTCGATGTGGCTGTCCGGGTAGGGCCGCCTCTCGGTCCAGCAGATGCCGTCGGCCAGCGGCATGAGCTGTGTGTCGGACGGCACATCGGCATGCACGGTGCGCGTGGCTCTGTCGATCAGCGACGTGCGGACGATGCGGCTGTTGCCTGCGACTTCAGTCCAGGTCTGCTTCGTACGGACGGCGCGCGCCTTGCGATCCGGCCTCGGGTCGATCCAGTAGAGTCCATCGCCGACCATAACCCGAGCCCCATAGACGCCCGACTCTAGCCTGCGCGGATGGGCACCTGGCCGGTCCACGGTGTAGAGGTCGAGCGTAGAGCCGCCCGACTGGAAGCCGTCGAGGCTGGGTGTTCTACGGACGCCCTTCAGGCCGGCACTTGCTGCAGGCGCTGCAAACACGCCCAGGTACTTCGTGGCCGGTGGCGCGGCGACGCCCGCAGTTCCCGCGGGGAACGTCACCCGGGCCGTCGCGCCTGTGGCGACCTGGCGCGGCAGCAGCGGCGCGGGGCCGCCTTGGCTGGGATCGACCTCGGGACCGGACAGCATGCCTCCGGCGTCTCGCCGAGCCGTCGACTGAGGTATTCGAAGGAGCAGGTAGCTCACTCGCCCTGCATGCGCGTGCCAGTCGACCAGCATGGCGCCCTTCTGGTGGGCGATCTCGGTCTCGGGTCCGCCGGCTATCGGGCGGGCGATCAGTCGCGCCGTCATGCCGTCCATGCGAGCCGAGATGGCCTGGTCGCCGTCGATCTGCTCGGGTCTGGCGGTACCGTCGAGCCACTCAATGGAGGTGCGCGGCCAGAGCCAGAGCGCCGCACCCGCCATCAGCAGGGCCGCCCCCGCGCGCCCGACCGTGCCCACCCGCAAGGGCGTCGTCAGTCCCATGCCACTCCTCCGCGAGCCGGCGTACGGAGCGGCCCGTACATGGGACGATGCAACGGCCCGGGTGGTGTCACTATCGGCCTCCAGCCGTGCCCGCCGGTATACTCAATCAAACCCAGCGGGGTAGCCTCCGGGGCCGTCATGTGCCCGGAGACCCGTGCAAGGAGCCCGCCCATGAGCCTCGCGCTGATCGCCCTTTCACTGGTCCTCGCCTCCGCCGCACCGAACGGCCCGCAAAGGCCCGACATCCTGTTCGAGGGCTTCGAGGGCAAGGACTACGGCAAGTGGACCGTCGCCGGCGAGGCGTTCGGTTCCGGTCCCTCCCAGGGCACGTTTCCCGGCCAGATGCCCGTCTCCGGCTTCCGCGGCCATGGGCTCGTGAACGGCTACATCAAGCAGGATGGAGCCAAGGGCACGCTCACTTCGCCGCCGCTCAAGGTGGAACGGAAGTACATCAATTTTCTTCTGGGCGGCGGCATGGACCCCGAGCGGCTGCGTGTGGACCTGGTCGTCGGCGGCAAGGTCGTCCGCACCGCCACCGGGCCCAACGACCGGCCCGGCGGCACAGAGGCCCTGGCGTGGCACTGCTGGGACGTGCGCAGACTGGCGGGAAAGACGGCGGTCATCCAGATCGTGGACGACGCCACCGGAGGATGGGGGCACATCAACGTGGACGAGATCACGCTCAGCGACGAACCGTCGGCAACGCCGTCGGCAGCGGGCCCGACACCCCACAAGCGCGAGCCGCTCTACAAGGAGAGCCTGCGCCCGCACTTCCACTTCACGCCTGCGACGGGCTGGACCAACGACCCGAACGGCATGGTGTTCTACAAGGGCGAGTACCACCTCTTCTTCCAGCACAACCCCTACGCCACCGAGTGGGGCAACATGACGTGGGGCCACGCCGTCAGCAAGGACATGGTCCACTGGCAGCAGATCGCCAACGCCATAGAGCCCGATGAGAAGGGCACCATCTTCTCCGGTTCCGCAGTGGTGGACTGGCCCAACTCCAGCGGCTTCGCCAGCGGCGAGGAGAAGCCCCTGGTGGCGATCTATACCGCCGCCGGCGACACCTCGCCCGAGTCCAAGGGGCAGCCCTTCACCCAGTGCATCGCCTATAGCTGCGACAAGGGGCGCACCTGGACCAAGTACGCCGGCAATCCGGTCCTGAAGCACATTATCGGCGGCAACCGCGATCCCAAGGTGGTGCGGCACGAGCCCACGCGGCAGTGGATCATGGCGCTCTATCTGGACGGGATTGACTACGCCCTCTTCGCCTCGCCCGACCTGAAGGAGTGGAAGCAGATCCAGAAGCTGCCCATGGAGGGCTGCGGCGAGTGCCCGGACTTCTTCCGCATGCCCGTGCAGGGCGAGCCCGGCGCCGCCAAGTGGGTCTTCACCGCCGCCAATGGGCGCTACTACGTCGGTGGCTTCGATGGCGCCAAGTTTACCCCTGAGACAGGGCCGCACATCGCCGACCACGGCACGAACTACTACGCGGTCCAGACGTTCAGCGACATCCCCTCCGACGATGGCCGTCGCATCCAGATCGCCTGGATGAACGGCGGCTCCTATCCGGGCATGCCCTTCAACCAGCAGATGAGCTTCCCCTGCGAGATGACCCTCCACCGCACCGCCGAGGGCCTGCGGCTTCGGCGCAACCCGGTCAAGGAGATCGCATCGCTCTACGGCAAGGGGCAGGACCTCCGCCTGCAGCCCGTGAAGCCTGGCCAGGAGGTCATCGTCGCCAGCCGATCGGCGCTTCTGGACATCGACGCAGAGCTTGAGGTCGGTGACGCCGCCGAGGTCACGCTCCGCTTCCCCGGCGAGAGCGTCGTCTGGAAGGCCGCCGACAGGACGCTGACCGTGCTGCAGAAGCCCTGCCCGTTGGAGGCCATCGACGGCCGCATCAAGGTGCGCATCCTCCTCGACCGAACGTCGCTGGAGGTCTTCGGCAACGACGGCCGCCTCTCGGTCACCAACTGCTTTCTGCCCAAGCCTACGACGCCTGGCGTCTTCGTCTCGGCCGCGGGCGGCACGGCCCGCATCGTGAGCCTGAAGGTGCGCGAGATGAAGTCGGGCTGGCAGGGCGCTGTGGCGCCGCCTGCGCCAACGCCCCAGTAGCAGACGGTCCGGTCCCGCATCGACGCCCGATCCCGCATCTGCCGGGGTCGGGCGTTGCGCTTCTACGGCTTCGAGCGCAGCCACTCCAACGTGAAGGCGGCGAGGACGATCCGCTCGTAGGGGCCCTTCTCGCCTGTCTCATAGAGCAGGCCGATCCGGCCGTCGGGCAGGGCGGCAAGGCAGGAGTAGGCGGCGGGCAGCGGGCTGATCAGCCGCGCCACCGGCCAGGTCGCTCCATCATCAAGGCTGGCGCGCACGGTCATCCGCTCGCGCCGGGTGGAGGCGGCGTTGGAGAAGAGCAGCACACCGGGCTTCCCGTGCGCGGGCCATGTGAGCCGCCTCAGGCTCGCCTGGCAGATCGGGTCCACCAACTCCGGTACGATCCGTTGCTCCGTCCATGTGGCGCCGCCGTCGCGGCTGATAGCCGTCTGGCGGGCCTTCCGGGTAGGGTCGTAGCTCCGCATGTTGAGCATCAGCGCCCCGTCGGCCAGCTCCGCCGCCTCGCACTCATTGACCTGGTCGGCAGGCGTCGTGCCGCCCAACCGCCAGGTGCGGCCCTGGTCGTCCGAGAAGATGACATGCGAGTAGTACCGCTTCGTCTTCGCCTCTATGTGGTCGCAGGGGATGACGAGGCGCCCCCGGTGCGGCCCCCGCTCGATCTGGACGCCCGCGCCGGGCCCTGTGGCATACCAGGTCCAGTCGGGCGGCTTCACGGAGGGGGTGATCTCGCGCGGCTCACTCCAGCTCAGCCCGTCGTCGCGGCTCACGAGGGCGAAGACGCGCCGAGTATCCCTGGCGGCCTGCTCGACGATCTGTGCCTCGTGGTCGTCGCCCAGGTTCCATGTGGTGAGTAGCCAGATGTCGCCGGTGCCGCGGTCCACCACGGGGCAGGGGTTGCCGCAGGTGTTGCCGCCGTCGGACCAGACCACCTGCATCTCCGACCATGTCCGTCCGCCGTCCGTGGAGCGGCGCATGACCAGGTCGATGTCGCCTGCATCGGATGATGACCCGCGCCGCCCCTCGCAGAAGGCCAGCAGCGTCCCGCGCGTCGTTACGGCGAGCGCCGGGATGCGATACGTATGGCGGCCCGCGTCGCCCGCGGCGAAGAGCGTCTGCGAGGTGAACGGACCTTCGTCAGCCACGGCCGCCGAGGCAGGCGGCACGGCAAGCGCCAGGGTCACCACTATGAGAGAGCCCACCTGCCGGAGCGCCTCCACTACCTATCGAGCGGACTGGGCCGACCGCATGCGCACGGCAGCGGTCCGCCGCCAGACGAGCCACGGCGCGCCCGGGAGCAGGCTCTCCTGGATTCGTTGGACGAGGCTACCCGGCGCCGGGTCCATGGCCTGCAGCAGCGCCGACAGCGCAGCGGCCAGCATCGGCGGTTGGAGAAGCCACGGCCTGCCGGACGGGCCGCTCGGGTTCGGCGCCACCCATCCGGAGGCGTAGGGGATCGCCGAAACGCCCTTGCGCTTGGGCGCGATGCCGCCGCCGGCCAGCACTTGCAGGGCCAGCACGTCGGGATGGCCGGGCAACTCGGCCGCAAGCTCCTTCGCCAGCGACCGCAGGAGCCGGGCGTCCGGTTTGGGCTTCGCCGCTTCCACGTACGCCGTCAACAGGGCCAGCATGGGGTTGTCCGTGGTGATCCACCGGCCGCTCTTGACCTCGGCCAGCGGCGCCGTGGGTCGGCCTTGCGCCAGGCCCTGGCGTACGAGCTCGGTGAGGCGCAACAACTCCTGCGACTGCGCCGGGTCCCGCGCGCCGCCAGGCCTGCCGTAGTAGATCGCGGCTTCGGTCAGGGCGGCTCGGCGAACCGAGCGCTGCTTCGGCGCCGCGTCGGCGTCGCCCTCACCGGCAGGCGCACTGCGCCGGACCGAGGCGGTGGAGAGGATCACCTGCGTCTGCCAGCCGGGGCAAAGGTGTACGGCCATGCACTGCACGCCGCTCAGGCCTGTGTCCACGCAGATCAGGTGCATGCCGGGATCGGCCTCCGCGTGGAGCCAGCCGACGCCGACCTCCTGCATCCGCTCGCCCTCCTTGTCCATGGCGCCCAGCGTTCGGCCCTCGGCGTCCTGCACCGTGATGCCGGCCCAGGGCTCGGTTCGGCTCTCCTTTCCGCGGACGATGGAGGGGTCGCGCACCATCACGAAGAGGCTCGCGCCGCTACCCCAGTGGAGTGACGGCGGGTCGGCTGCCCGGGCCCAGGCTGCCTGATGCGGCTCGTGCGTGGTCAGTGTGCCCGGCAACGGCGCGGCGCTCTGGAACGCGATCGGTCGGGCCGCCACGGTCGCCCCGTCGCCCTCCTGCACCTCGACGAGTGTGTCCTCCATCGAGGCGCCTGAGCGAAGTCGCACCTTGTAGATGCCCGGCCGCACCTGCACGTCCAGCGAGCCCATCCCCGAGGCCACCCGGCTCAGAGACGAGTCGATGACGAAGATCTCCGTTGCCTCTTCGGCGGCGGTCACGCGGAGCGGGGCCTTCCTGTTACGGGATATCGACACGGGTCACCTCCCCGATGGCCTGGAAGAGCGTTGATCGCCCTGTGCCCTGCACGACGGCCTTGTAGAGCCCTGCCGGCAGCGAAACGTCGGCCTGTCCGCCAGCCATCGTCGTGGTCAGGCACTCTTTGCCGTTGCCGCCAAGGACCACGACCTCCGCCGCCCCTGCCCCGACGGCCATGAGGGTCACGGCGGTGGCGGGCTGCTTGACGGTCGGCGGCCTGCGGGCCATGAGCAGGTCACGGGCCGGCTCCACGGCGATGGTCGGCGGCAGGACGTCCGGCCCGGCGATATCTGGCCACGCATTGTGGATGTAGTCGCGGACGTGCGTGGCCATGACGCAGCCGTCGTCGGCTCCGGGAGCCTGGCGCAGCGCCTCCAGGAGCAGGTAGCTGAAGATGCCGCGCACCTGCTTGTCGGCGCCCAGCGGCTTCTCGCGGGCCTTGGCGCCGGCAGGCGATGCGTAGGCGTAGAACGTGCGCACACGTGCCGCGCGCGCCGCGTTGACGAGCGGCATCAGGATCGGCTCAGCGATGCTGGTCGTCAGCGACAGGTCGGCGCAGGCGTCGCAGATCAGCACCAGTTCGTCGAACAGACCCGCGCGGACGGCCCAGTTGGCGTACCGGGTGGCGGCGATGTGGTCAGGGGCGAGAGTGGTGGCATTGGCCGAGTAGACGGCGCGCTCGATGGCCGTCGTGTTGCCCATGAAGCCGTGTCCGCTGAAGTAGAGGGTGAGGCGTCGACCAGCCGGTGTCCGTACGCGTCCGGTGTCGTCGGTGACGATGTCGGTGAACCGGTCGCGGAACTGGTCCGCGGTGGGTTGCGCCTGTGAGGCCCGCGCGGGCATCGGGGGATGGAAGCAGCCGGTGGTGAGGCGCGCCACGTTGGCCGGGTCCACCCCTCCGCCCTCCGGCAGGGCCAGCCATGCGGCGAACTCGTCGGCATCGCGCTGAGCCCCTTGCAGCGGCGAGATGCCCGGGTAGAGGTCGATCCCCACCACGATGGCGTAGTCGGTCATGGGCGTGGCGCGATGCCGTGTCTCAGGATGTGGGCCACGCTTCTGATGGTCACTTCCTCATCATCGAAGTCGCCGTGGCGCCTGGACTTCGACTCGTAGCCCGGAACCCCGACCTGCTCCGACCAGACCGCGGCCATGGCCCCTGTGGAGCCGATCTCGCGGCGAGCCCACGCCACGTCGGGGAAGTGGGCGGCGTCGAAGGTCGCCTGCTCGACCAGGAACCGCTGCATGCCCATGATCGGCGCGTCGACCTCCGGCTCCAGGATGCCGGAGACGCAGTAGAGCAGCGAGTGCGGGTAGAGTGCGCGCCCCACCGGGCCGATGACCGGCTCGGCCATGGCGTCGGCCCGCTCCACTGCGTCCTGCATCCCGAAGACGCGCACGCCGAGGATGCGTGACTTGTGGGCGTCGTAGGCGCGCTTGAAGAGCGACGTGGTGCAGGCCGGGGCAAGCAGTACGAGATCGAAGCTCAAGGCCGGGGCATGGCGGGCCGCCGCGTCCAGGATGTGGCAGATGTAGACGGCTCCGGTGGAGTGGCCGATGAGGGTGACGCGCGGCGCGTCCGCCTCGTCAGGGTACCGGGCGCCCATGCGCTTCAGGAGGGCCGTGAGGCCGGCCTCGTTGCCCGGTTTCTGATCGTCCCCGCAGGCCTGCTCTGTGTCGAGCTTCATCTGCTCCCAGAGCCACTCCTTGCCCACGCGGGCCAGGCCGAACGAACGGTAGAGCTCCTCGATGACGGTGCCGAGGAATCCGTGCCCGCGGCCGTTGAGAAGCCTCTTGCCCACGGCCACGGTGAGCTTGGCCAGAAACACCGCCGCCTTGGCCGTGGAGACGAACCCGCGCCCGCCCGGGCCTCCGTCGTCGAACAGGTCGACATCGGCGGCTCGCAGTCGGGCGGCCTCGTCGGGCGGGATGGCGCGCACGGCGTCGGTGATCCTGAAGTCCGTCTCCAGGTCGGCCTCCATCTCTGTGGCCATGGCGTCCGGGTCCAGCGCGGCGGCCCTGGCATCGGCGCCCGCCAGGCGGAGTTCGAGGTCGGCGAAGGGCACGCCCGCGCCGGGGTCGGCGTGCCAGGCGTCCAGCGCATCGGCTACGGCCTGCGGGTCCACCGGCGCCGGGCCGCCGCCCCGAAGGCCCACGGAGTCTCCCAGGCTCTTCAGCGCCCATTCGGCCAGCTTCCGGAGCATCTCGCGGAAGAGGTCGGTCTTGCCGATGTCCTGCAGGTTGTGCATCAGGGTCTCGAAAGGACCGGACTCCCAGACCACGAAGACCGGGTAGGCGCCCGCATCCGTGTACTTCGGCTGCAACTCCGTAACGATGTCCATGGCGGCCGAGTAGGAGACCAGGCCGCCGTGGAGGTGGATCGCCAGTCCGGAGGAGGGTCGGGCGGTGTCGAACGTGTCGAGCAAGGCATCCAGGTCCGCCGCGCGGGTCTGGGTGTGAGACGTGAAGTGTCCGTTCTGCAGGTGGATCACGTGTCGGGGATCGATGGCTGCCATGGCTTGGCCTCCTTTGCCGCCGTTGTGCCTCAGCTCTACAGGATGTACTTGGTCAGGTCTTCGTCCTTGGCGATGTCGTTGAGCTTGCCGCGAACATAGGCTGCGTCCAGAGTCAGCGTTCGCTCCTCTAGATCCGGTGCCTCGAACGAGATGTCCTCCAACAGGCGCTCCATCACCGTGTGGAGCCTCCGGGCGCCGATGTTCTCGCTGGTCCGGTTCACCTGATCCGCCACTCGGGCCAACTCGGCGATGGCGTCGTCGCCGAACTCCAGTGTGATCCCCTCGGTGGAGAGGAGCGCCGTGTACTGCCGCGTGAGGGAGTTTCGCGGTTCGGTGAGGATGCGCACGAAGTCGGCCTCGGTCAGGCTCTCCAGCTCAACGCGGATGGGCATTCGGCCCTGCAGTTCGGGGATCAGGTCCGACGGCCGCGCCACGCTGAACGCGCCCGCTCCGATGAAGAGCACATGGTCGGTTCGGAGCGGACCGTACTTCGTGGTCACCGTGGAGCCTTCGATGATGGGCAGCAAGTCGCGCTGGACTCCCTCCCGCGAGACGTCCGGGCCGCTGTGGCCGCCGCGTCCGGCGATCTTGTCCAGTTCGTCGATGAAGACAATGCCGCTCTGCTCCGCACGGTCGATCGCCTCGCGCTGCACCGCGTCTGTGTCGATGAGGCTTCGGGCCTCGTCCTGCGCCAGCAGCTTGCGGGCGTCGCCGATGGTCGTCTTTCGGCTCTTCTTGCCCTTGTTCATCATGTTGCCGAGGGCGCTCTGTAGGTCCATCCCCATTTCGTCCATGCCCTGCGGCGTGAGGACCTGCATCATGGGCCCTTGCGACTGCTCGGTCTCGATAGTGATGGGGTCGTCGTCCTTGAGCCCCGCAGCGATCTGCTCGCGGAGCTTCGTGCGGATGCGCAGGCAGCGCTCGCGCCTCTGCTGCTCCTCGGCGTCGTCATCGGGGTCCTTCGTCTCGGGCGAGGCTGTTTGCGGCGGGCCGCCGGAGCCGAAGATGCTTCCGAGGGCGTGCATGAACTTCTCGTTGGCGCGCTGCTCGTCGGCCTTTCGGCGCCGCGAGGCGGGCATGGGCTGCAGGATTTCCACGATGCGGTCGATGGCCTGCTCTTCGGCGCGCCCCTGCACCTCGGCCATCTTCTCGGCTTCCACCATGCGGTAGGAGGTCTGGGCCAGGTCGCGGACAATGGAGTCAACGTCCCGGCCCACATAACCCACTTCGGTGAACTTGGTGGCCTCGACCTTGATAAAGGGAGCCGCCGCCAGCGCCGCCAGCCTCCGGGCGATCTCGGTCTTGCCGACGCCCGTGGGGCCGATCATGAGGATGTTCTTCGGAATGACCTCGTCGCGCAGTTCGTCGTCCAGCATGCGGCGGCGCCACCGGTTGCGCAACGCCACCGCCACGGCCTTCTTGGCATCGGCCTGGCCGACGATGAACTTGTCCAGCTCCGCCACGATCTGCCGCGGCGTCAGGTCTTCCATGTGTAGCATCCTTGCATGCCCGTCGGCGTGCGCCGCGTCTAGGCGTAGGCTAGTTCGACAACCCGGGCGGCCGCTTCCTGCATCGTCTCGGCAGGCGTCAGCGGGCTGCCCTCCAGCAGGGCGCGGCCCTCCGCCGCACGCGTGCCCGCCAGGCGGACCACCATAGGTACGCGGATATCCATGGCCGATGTCGCCTCGAGGATGCCTTTGGCCACCTCGTCGCCGCGAGTGATGCCGCCGAAGATGTTGAAGAGCACGCCTCTCACGTTGGGGTCCAGCAGCACGACCTCCAGCGAGTTGCGGACGGTCTCGGCCCGGGCGCCTCCGCCGATGTCGAGGAAGTTGGCAGCCTTGCCGCCGGCTCGAGCTACCTCGTCCAAGGTTGACATAACCAGACCGGCCCCGTTGCCGATGACGCCGATATCGCCGCCCAGCCGCACATACTGGATGCCGCGCCGGTGCGCCTCGGCTTCGATGGGATCCTCCTCCGACTCCTCTTTCCATGCCTCCATATCGGCATGGCGGTAGAGGGCGTTGTCGTCGATCACCATCTTGGCGTCGGCGGCCACGAGGCGCCCGTCGCTGGTGACGGCCAGGGGGTTGATCTCCGCCATGTTGGCGTCGCAGGCGTCGTAGGCCGCGTAGAGCGTCTTCACGAACGCTGCGGCCGCCTTGGCGTGCTCGGCCGGGATGCCCGCACCGTAGACCGCCATGCGGGCATGGAAGTCGCGGAGGCCCACCGCCGGGTCGACCGCCACATGAACCACCGCCTCGGGGTGCTCCTCGGCCACGGTCTCGATGTCCATACCGCCCATGGCGCTGGCGATGATGACGTTGCACTGCCGAGCGCGGTCCGGCACGATGCCGATGTAGTACTCTTGGACGATCTGGATGGGCTCCTCGACGAGCAGCTTCAGCACGCGCTCGCCCTGCGGCGACTGGTGCGTCTTGAGCAGCATGCCCAGCATAGACTGGGCCAGTTCGCGCGCCTGGGCGGGGCTTTCGGCCACCTTGATGCCGCCCGCCTTGCCGCGCCCGCCGGTGTGCACCTGCGCCTTCAGGACGCCTCGTCCGCCCAGCGCCTCCACGGCGGCCTCTACTTCCTCGGGGGTCGAGGCGACGCCCCCTGACCGGGGCGTGGGCGCCCCATATCGCGCCAGGAGCTCCTTGGCCTGGTACTCGTGCAGCTTCATCGGGTCTCTCCTCCTGCGGCGGCGCCGGGCGCTTCGCCGATGCGTCGGCCATAGGTGCGGTCGGTCTGGGCCTGTGCGGGTGTGGGCGGCTCCGTCCATCGGCCGTCGGCCCTGATGAGCGCAACCAGCTCCTCCACGCCCCGCTCCTGCTGTATGCCCGTCCGTACCTCCGTCCGTTTGCGGTAGAGCGACACTTTGCCGCCGCTCTTGCCTACATATCCGTAGTCAGCGTCCGCCATCTCTCCCGGTCCGTTCACAATGCAGCCCATGACGGCGATGTCGAGGCCCACGAGGTGCTCCGTGGCGGCCCGGACCTCGGCAAGCACCGTGGGCAGGTCGAACTTGGTGCGGCCGCAGCCGGGGCAGGCGACGAACTCCACGCGCGTCTTCCTCAGGCCCAACGCCTGCAGAATCTCGTAGCAGACCGGCAGCTCGTGGACCGGGTCCTCGGAAAGCGATACCCGGATCGTATCGCCGATGCCCTCCGCCAGCAGCGTGGCGATGCCCGCCGTGCTCTTGACGCGGGCGTACTGGCCGTCGCCGGCTTCCGTGACGCCCAGATGGAGCGGGTAGTGCATGCCGGCGGCGTCCATGCGCGTTGCCATGAGGCGGTTGGCGGCAAGCATCACGGGGACGCGGCTGGCCTTCAGGGAGACCACCAGGTCGTGGAACCCGTTGGCCCGGCAGATGCGCAGGTACTCCATGGCGCTCTCCACCATGCCCTCGGGCGTGTCGCCGTAGGTCACCAACAGCCGCTCCGAGAGGCTGCCGTGGTTCACGCCGATCCGCATGGCGGCGCCGTGGTCGGCGCAGGCCTTGAGCACGGGCCCGAGTTCGCGGTCGATGGCCTCCAGTTCGGCGTCGATCTCGTCCTGCGAGTACTCCTCTGAGCGCTGGGCGGGCTTGCGGAAGACGAAGAGCCCCGGGTTGATGCGGACCTTGTCGACGTGCCGCGCCACCTCCACGGCGATCTCGGCGCCCTGATGGTGGACATCGGCCACCAGCGGGACATCCTGATAGACGCGCCGCAGTTCGGACTTGATCTCGCCCAGGCATCGGGCCTCCTGTAGGTTCGGCGTGGTGACGCGCACGATCTCGGAGCCGGCCCGGTGCATCGCCACGATCTGCCGCACCGCGCCCGCGACATTGTGCGTTTCCTCGGTGATCATCGACTGCACCACCACGGGCGCGTCTCCGCCGATGGTGACGGGGCCGACGGAGACGGGACGTGTGCGCCGACGACGATAGGTGGGCTCGAGCATGGCGAATCTCCCGCAGTTCGACCGCGCGGCCCTGCGCCGCCGCATCGGTGAAGAGTACCCTTATCGTGGCGCGCCGAGTTTCGCCCTGCTTGGTTGGAGCGGCGCGTCGCCGTAGGGTATACGCTGTGCGTCTCCGGCAGAGCGTCGCCGGTCTGGAGGGGTAACTTGGCCGATTTCGTGTTGGATGACCAGGGCATCGTGGGACCCTGCAAGCTGTGCGGCCAGCGCAACCGCGTGGCTTATGAGCGCATGTCCGGCGAGGCCACCTGCGGCAAGTGCCGCAAGCCCCTGCCGCCGCCCGACTCGCCGATGGCCGTGGAGGCGGAGTTCGGCTACCTGCGCCTCCTTGCCAACGCCGGCGGCCCCGTGCTCGCGGCTTACCTGAAGCCAGGCGACGACGCGTCGGATCGACTGCTTTCCGAGCTGCGGGCATTGGCCGCGATCGATGCCGGCAAGATCCTGATCGCCACCGTTGACGCCGTCCGCTTCCCGGACCTCGTGAGGATGTACGAGGCCGACCCGCAGCCCATGCTGGTGCTGCACACGGGCGGCCACGAGGCCAAGCTTCGGCAGGGCTGGCTTCCATCGGCCGAGGTTCGCAAGTGGATGGTCGGCTGCCTCGCGCCTTCTGCCGAGTCGTAGGCGGGCGCCGTGCCGGATTGCGCTGTTCGCATCGCATGTATGGGGCAATCCCGTCGCGCCGGAAGGTGATCAGGGGCCTCGCGCCGTATACTCTACATCAAGAGGCGCTGCCCGGGCAGGCGCCTGCACGGATGGGGAGAGGAGTTCCTCGATGAGTGGTTCGCTTCCGATGGATGCCGGGGGATGCATCCTGGCAGGACGACGCTGCCTGCAAGAGGGCAGGATCGACGACGCGATCGGTCTATTCCAGGATGCGCTCCATATGGACGCGCACTCGGCCGAAGCCGCCCAGATGCTCGGCGTGGCCTTTTCCCGCAAGGGCAACTTTGACGAGGGCGTGCGGTACCTGCAGGATGCCGCGCGCATGCTGCCCGACAGCATCGACGTCCGCTTCAACCTCGCCGTGGCGCTGGACCGTAGCGGCCGCACGGCTGAGGCCGTCACGGAGCTTGAGCGGGCGGCCCAGGTGGACCCCGCCAACGACAAGGTGAGCCGGGCCCTGGCTTCGTTGCGTAGCCGGGCCGCCGCGCCGGCCCAGGCGCCGGGTCCCTACGGACAGCCGCAGGGCCAGCAGGTGCAGTCGCAGCGCGTGGATCTGGCAGGTAATCCAATCGCAGGCGGCGGTCAGGCGCCCGCGCAGCAGATGACCGACCTTGCCGGAAATCCGCTGCCGACCCAGAGCGCACAGGCGTTCCCCGGTTCCGGCGGCCCGGGCCCATCCGCTTACCCGCCGCCCGGCCAGCAGGCCGGCTACCAGCCTCCGCCGCCAGGCTACCAGGCGCCCCCGTCCCCGCCCGGCGCGGCTGGCGGCTACGGTCGCCCTGCCCCGCCGGCCGGCGGTCCTTATGCGTCGACCTACAACGCGATGCCCGGCGGAGCCCAGCCCGGCGTGGGCGACGACCCCGGCAAGTTCAGCATTGAAGCCATCAAGCGCATCATCACCGACCCCACCGGGTTCGGTCGCGACAACCTCGGCTGGACCGACCTCGGCGCGCCCGTGGTCTTCCTTGTGATCCTGCTCGCCGTGCAGATGGTGATGATGGCGGTGGGCGCGGGCATCGGCCTTGCCACGGGCGGAGCCGCCAACGCGAACAGCGGCGCGATGGCGGGCATGGGAGGCCAGAGCCAACTCGCATCGATGATGGGGGTCAGCGGAGCGGTCGGCATCGCGGCCATGGTCATCCTGGGCATTCCCTTCGGCATCATCGGCGAGTTCATCGGCGTGGGCATCACGCACCTGTTCGTGATGATGTTCGGCGGGCGCCGGGGCTACAACGCCTCTTTCCGCGCCATGGTCTACGCCTCGGTTCCGGGTGTCTTGATCGCCCCTGTGGGCCTGCTGACCGCCGTTGTGCCCGCGCTTGCTCCCGTGCAGATGATCGCCAGCGCGATCGTCGGCATATGGTCGCTTGTACTGACCATCATCTTCCTTCGTGAGATGCAGGCCATCACCACCGGCGGCGCCGTGGGAGCCGTTTTCCTTCCCGGTATCGTCTGCTGCGCGTTGGTAGCCGCGATCCTCTTCCCGGTCTTCTCCATGGCGCGCGAGCGTGCGCGGCAGCAGATAGGCGGACCCGGCTTCGGCACGGGGTCGCCATTCGGCAGCCGGCCTGGTTTCGGCGGCCCGTCCTCCATGCCGGCGCCCCCCAGCTTCGGTGGGCCGGGCGGCCAACGCGGGACGCAGTTCTAGCCATGAGGGCGCCGGTGGCGGTGGCGCTGACAGGGCTTCTGGCGTCGATGCACGCGCACGCCGCACCGGTCGTCTCGGTGCGCCGAGAAGCGTACCAGGGGCGTTCGGGCTGCTTCCGGATCAGCAACGGCGAGGTAAGCCTGGTCGTTGCTCCCTCCATCGGGCGCATCGTCTTCTACGGTCCTGCCGCGGGTCCGAACCTGCTCTGGGAGCAGGCGAGCCTCCGCGGCAAGACCGTGACCCTGGCCCAGGGGCGCAAGGAGTGGACCAACTTCGGCGGCGACAAGCTCTGGCCCGCGCCGCAGAGCAAGTGGAACTGGCCGCCCGACCCCAGCCTCGACGGCATCGGGCACACGGCGACGGCGCTGAAGGGCGGCTCGGTGCGCCTGACCAGCGCCGCCAGCCCCGTCTCCGGCATTCGGTTTGAGCGCGTCATCACCATGAACGCCGCGGACGGATCTGTTGCCATCCGCAACACCATGCTCAACACCAGCGACCAGGACGTGGAGTGGAGCGTTTGGGAAGTGGCCCAAGTGGCCGAGCCGCGCTGGTGCGAGATGCCCGTTGTGGTCTCCGCCGGCCTGCCGAAAGGCTGGACCGCCATCGGACCCAACGTCCCGCAACCCGGCTACCTCGACGTGCGTTCGGGTACGGTACGCCTTCGGCGAAACCCCGCCAAGGCCGCCAAGATCGGCGGCTGGTCGCCTTCGGGCCTGGTCCGGGCCCGCATCGGTGCCTGGGATCTCACACTCCGGGCGAAGATCGAGGCCGACGGAGGCTACCCGGACGGCGGTTGTCCGCAGGAGGTCTTCTCCTCTCCCGACCCGCTGAAGTACATGGAATTGGAGTTGCTCGGACCGGTGCGCCTGCTACAGCCGGGCGACAGCCAGACGCTGACCACCACCTGGAGCCTCCGCCGCGCCGTGCCTGGTCGGTAGGGCGATGCGTGGCGGCCTCCTGCCGGCCGTGGCGGCGGTGCTGGCCGTCCGGGTGGCCTCGGCGGAGCAGCGGCGCGTGGGGCCTGTGGCGGGCGCCGGCGGTGTCGCCGAAGTGTCACTGAGGACGGCGGGCGATCCGGCCGTGAGCGTGCGCGTGGGCCGGCGCCTGGTGGCGTCGGGAGTACCCGCACGCTGGCGGCCCTGGCGGTTGGAGCTAGCCGACGTGGCAGGCGACGGCAAGGTGCGCATCGTGGTGGGGATCACCAAGTCCACCCGCTACCGGCCGTCGCCCCACAACTGCCTCTTCGTGTTGCAGGCTCGCGATGGACGCCTGGCCCCGGTCTGGCTCGGTTCGGCTCTCAGCCGCCCCTTCGTCGACTTCGCCTACGGCCGCAGCCGGGCCGGTGCCGGGGCAACGCTCTTCGCGCTGGAGCATGCGCCCGACGGCTCGCTGGGCGCCGCAGCCTACCATTGGAACGGGTTCGGGTACACGCTGGCGTACCGTAAGGGACACTGGTCGTCCGCGCAGTTCATCCGTGGCGACCCCGGCGTCGCCGTCCGAGGCGACGATCGCAGGTACTTGGTGGGGAGGTAGAGGCATGGATCGCATCCGAGCCGTGGCCGTCGCGCTGCTTCTCCTTGCAGGAGGTTGCTCGCGTCAGGTGGCCCCCGTGCCGCGCGTGAAGGCGCACCTGCCGCCGTCGCGCGCCGAGGACGCGCGCCCGGTCGCGCCGGCGCCTCCGCCGAAGGTCGTCGCCAAGCCTGTCGCATCCCGGTACCCGGCCTCGCTAAAGCCGTACCGGGTGAGCGCGTCGCTGAAGGAGGTTTCGAACCTGCCGCAGTACCGCGCGCTGAAGCTGGAGCAGGCGGTCCGCTCCCAGCTGGCCCGGAACCTCTTTGCCTGCCGTCCCACCGACCACAAGCAGCTCTTCCAGGTCTACGAGAACAACGACTACCTGGACCTGCCCTCGTTCGTCACGGTGGACCTGGTGCTGCAGCTGTTCCACGTCTTCTACGGCTACACGCTCCGCACGGTGGAGGCCCAGTCGCTGGCGCCGGCCCTGGAGCAACTGGCCGACGAGATGCGCCGCGGCTCGCTGGCGCAACTGCGTGCCGCACGCGAACCGGCTATCCGCGACGCCGCCCTGCGCAACGTGGCCTTCGCCGCCGTGACCGCGGGACTGCTGGGCAGGCGCGTGGCCCTGCCTCCGGAAGCCGAGGCCATGGTCGCCGGCGAACTGCGCCTCGTCGACGCGCACGAGGGGTGGGCCGTGGGCGCCATCCTGCCTTACAAGCTCGACTACTCGCAGTTCGTGCCGCGAGGCCACTACACACGGTCGGATCGGCTGAAACGCTACTTTCGCGCCATGATGTGGCTGGGTCTGGCGCCCTTCGCGCCCAGATTCTCGGACAAGAGCCCCGCCGACGGTCCGCTGCGCCAGGCCCTGCTCCTCTCCCGCACGCTGAACGCGCCAAGGGCGGCCGCGCTCTGGCAGCGCATCTACGAGCCGACCTCGTTCTACGTCAACACGGCCGATGACCTGACGCCCGCCGAGTTGTCCGCCGCCGCGGGACGCGCGTTGGGGAAGGGGCACGCAGTCACCGCATACGCTCCGGCCGATGCGCTGGCCAAGGTGCGCGCGGCGCTGGACGCACTGCGCCGTCCCGGCATCCGCGCCCGCATGGAGCTATCTCCTCCTTACCCCGACCCCGACGTCCAGATGCGCGTGATGGGCCAGCGGTACATCCCGGACAGCGAGGCCATGCAGCGCCTCTGCGCGCCCATCGAGCGCCCGTTCCCATGCGGGATGGACGTGATGGCCGTGCTGGGCAGCCCCCGCGCCGAGGCGATCATCCGTGCCGATCCCAAGGTGTTCAACACGAACGGATGGATGCCCTACGACGCCGAGCGCGCCAAGCTCGCCGCCGAGTTCGCCGCCTTGCCTGCGGGCCGCTGGTCTTCGTCGCTCTACTGGAGCTGGCTGGACTGCCTCCGCGAGGTGACACGCACCGTTCCCGCCGGCTATCCTACGTTCATGCGGAGTTCCGCCTGGGCCGACCGGTCGCTCTATTCCGCGCTGGGGTCCTGGGCTGAACTGCGCCACGACACGATCCTCTACGGCAAGCAGAGCGCCGTGGAGTGCGGCGGCGGCGAGGAGGAGAAGCTGCCCAAGGGCTACGTGGAGCCCAACGCGCCGCTGTACGACCGTCTGGCCGCCCTCCTCACGCAGACGCGCCAGGGCCTCGAGCGGCGCAAGCTCATGCCGGAGAGGCTTCGCGACCGGTTCGGCGAGTTCGAGTCTCTGGTGCGGTTCCTGCGCACCTGTTCGCTGAAGGAGCTGCGCAACGAGGCTCTCACAGAGGCCGAGTACCTGGAGATCAAGTACATCGGCGCCAAGTGCGAGATGCTGACCCTTGCCACCGTGGACAACGCGCCCAACACCTGGGACCTCGTGGATGAGGCCGATCGCGACATGGCCATCGTGGCCGATGTCCATACTGCCACCGACCTCTGTCTCGAGGTGGGCGTTGGCAGGGCCCAGGAGATCCTCGTCATCGTGCGTGTGGCGGGCAAGCTGACGCTGACCCGTGGAGCGATCTTCAGCTTCCACGAGTTCAAGCATCCAACGTCCGACCGGCTCACGGATGAGAAGTGGCGCGACCTGCTCAAGGCTGGCAAGGCTCCGACGCCGCCAGCATGGACGCGGAGCTTCCTGACGCCGGTCAAGCCGGCTACGGGTACAGAACTGAAGGGGTACTCCAGCGGGTGCTGATGCCGCGGTTCGCCCTGGCGCTTGCGGTGGCTTGGCGCCTCTCGGCGCCGTCGCCTTCGTGCGCCGCGCCGCCCGGCACGGTGACCATCGCCGCCGCAGGCGACGTCATGCTCGATCGCGGCGTGGCGATGCGTATCCGGCGCCGTGGCGTGACCTATCCCTGGGCGAAGGTCCGCGGCATCCTGACGGCAGCCGACATCGCCTTCGCCAACCTGGAGTGTCCGATCTCCGACACGGCCGAACGGACGCCCAAGCTCTTCTGCTTTAGGGCCAAACCGGCGTATGCCGGCGGCCTGGCGTGGGCCGGCATCCGCGTGGTCTCGCTGGCCAACAACCACACGTTGGACTGTGGGCGGCGGGGCCTGCTCCACACCATGGCGTGGCTGCGGAAGCAGGGGATCGGCTGGTGCGGCGCCGGCGCCACGCTGGAGGAGGCGCTGGAGCCGCACGTGGTCACGGTTCGAGGGGTCCGTGTAGCGTTCGTGGCCTTCAGCCGCTTCGCCGCCGAGACGTCCATGCTCGACTCCACGCGCCCGACGGTCGCCTACGCCTCAGAGGCCAATGTGCGGGCTGCCGTAGGGCGCGCAAGGCGATTGGCCGATGTCGTTGTCGCCTCGTTCCACTGGGGCGACGAGTACAGCCGCCGGCCCAATGGCGCCCAACGGCATCTGGCGCAGGCGGCGGTGGAGGCCGGCGCCGACCTGGTGCTGGGACACCATCCGCACGTCCTCCAACCGGCGGCCAGGCACGCGCCCGGCAGGACGGCACGACCGTCTCTGGTAGCCTATTCGCTCGGCAACTTCGTGTTCGACGCCCGCAACACCGCCACGGTCAGCACAGGCGTACTGACGGTGACCGTGGGCACGGCAGGTGTAGGGGCGGCTTCGTGGACGCCGTGCAGGGCCCGAAAGGGGCGGCCGGAGCCGTCCGGTAAGGTGCGCCTCTTGAGCGTGGGCGCCGAGGAGTGTGATCTTTGACCGAAACGGCCCAACCTGACCGCGCAGGTGTCCTGCTGACCTGCGCTCCCGAGGCACAGGGCCTGCTGCGCCTCGAACTGGCCGACGCCTGGCCCGGCCTGACGGCGCCGCAGTGGCTGGCCGACGGCCTGGCGCTGGTCCGGTTGCCCGGCGGCTTTGAGGCCTTCGCCGCCGAGGTTGGGCGTGCTGCGCCCATCTTCCTGCGCCACCTGGCTCCGGTTCAGACGGAACAGGCCGTCACGCCCTCGCGCGGCGTCATGGGCGCCATGAAGCGTGGCCTTGAGTTGCTGGAGGATATGGCGCCGGCCGACGCGGTTCTCGGTGTGCAGGTCCGGCGCGTCGTGGCAAGCGGCGACGCGGCACGCGTCGAGCGAATGACAGCGCTGGAGCGCGAGTTCGCGCCCACCGCGGCCGAGGTCACCCGGTGCAGGATCGATACGGCGCACCCGGAGCGCATCGTCTCGACCCTCATCGTGGGCGACCGCCTCCTCATGGGCATCTCCGACGTTGCGGCGAACCTCAGCGCGTGGCCCGGCGGCGAACGGCGTTTCTTGGAGCTGGACGATCAGATCAGCCGCGCCGAGTTCAAGCTGCTGGAGGCCCTGGAGGCCTTCGGCGTCGAGATGCCGGCCTCCGGGGTGGCGCTGGACATGGGCGCGGCTCCGGGTGGCTGGACGCGCGTGTTGCTGGAAAAGGGTCTTTCCGTCGTGGCCGTGGACCCGGCGAAGCTGCACCCCTCGCTGGTTCGCCACGAGCGCGTGACGCATGTGCGTGCGCGTATCGAGGACCGCCTATCGGGCGCCGCTCCGGTCGACGTCATCGTGAACGATATGCGCATTGACCCGCGGGCGTCGACGGCGATCATGCTCCAGGCGGCGTCGTTGCTGCCGTGCGGCGGACCCGCCGTCATGACGCTGAAGCTGCCCGAGGGCGGCGTCACCGACCGAGCCCTGCTCGCGACGGTGCGCGCCAGTCTGGCCAGGCTGCGTGGGGCGTACCACGTGATCGGGGCCCGGCGGCTTTTCCACAACCGCAGTGAAGTGACTGTCGCGCTACAGGCCAAATCCACAGGAGGATAACTGGGCTTGCGTCACGAATATCATCCCTGACGCGTTCGCAGTTCACCATTGCGCTGTCGGGAGCAGGTATGCGAGAGGGATCGGACCTGTCATACAGCCATCCGGGTTTCACGGGCTACGTTGGGGTCGCCCAGGCCGATATCACGCCTCCGGTGGGCATCGCCACCCGCAACTGGCTGGTGGGCGCTCACGATGTCGCGGAGGGCGTGCATCGTCCTCTGATGCTGACTGCTCTGACGTTTCGCCACCGCGTCGACGATATGCCGTTGGTTCTCGTGACGCTCGACCTGGGCTGGTGGCGTTGCGCCGAGGACGAGGCGCGGCTTCGCCAGGCGGTGGCGGGCGCCGTGAGGCTCGCCCCGTCGCATCTGATCATCTGCCTATCGCACACGCACGGCGGTCCGTGCCTGACCCGCGCCGACGCTGAACGGCCCGGCGGCGAGCACATCGGCCCCTACCTGGATCGCCTCGAGGCCCAGACCGTCGCCGCCGTCCGCGCCGCCTGTGAGACCGCCGAGCCCTGCACGGTGAGCTTCGCTTCCGTGCGCTGCGGACTGGCCACGAACCAGGACCTGCCGGACCCGAGGCATCCCCGCGTGATTTGCGGCTTCCACCCGGCCCTGCCGGCCGATCACCGGATGATCATCGGCCGCATCACGGCGATGACCGGTCGCCGTCTGGCTACCATGGTGAACTATGCATGCGATCTCACGAGCCTCGGCTGGAACTCGGCCATGCTCTCACCGGACTGGGTGGGCTCCATGCGTGAGATGGTGGAGGGGGCAACGGGAGCGCCGCTGGCGTTCATACAGGGCGCCTGCGCCAACCAGGCGCCTCGCGACCAGTTTACCGGCGACACGGAGATCGCAGAGCGCAACGGCCGACGGATAGGTTACAGCATCCTGGCCGGTCTTGAGGGGATGCTGCCGCCCAGAACGCGGCTGGAGTTCTCATCGGTTGCCAACAGCGACGTGCCGCTGGCGCTCTGGAAGAGCTTGCCGGCCGGCCCAGCTTCTGCCTGCGCGGGGCTCTGCGTCGAGGTTAATCTCTTCATGCGCGATGCTACGACCTTCACGCAGCACCAGACGGACTACGAGGCCGCCCACGACCGTGTCGCTTCCGAGCGCGCGCGGACGTGGCACCGGCTCCGCCAATCTACCGGCTCCGGCCCCATGGCCGGCACGACCGTCTGGGCCTGGCGCCTCGGCGATGTCTTCCTGGTGGCGCAGCCGCACAACGCCTCCGTGGGCTTCCAGGCCCAGGTGCGCTCGCTGTTTCCGCAGCGGCTGGTGATGGTGGCCTCGTTCGCCAACGGTCCGTACTTCGGCTTCCTGCCCGAGGAGGACGCCTTCGATTTCGGCTCCTATGCCGCCGTCCACGCCGTGGTCTCTCCCGGTTCCATGGAGAAGGTGCGCGACGCGGCGGCTTGCGGACTGCGACGACTGACACTGTGACCTCCGGCCGGACGCCTTCCGGCCGCACGAAGATGAACCCTAAGGAGTGTGCGATGGCGGACCTGCGCGTGGTGCTGGTGGGCTGTGGCGGCATGGGGCGAGCGCTCGTAGGACAGCTGGAGTCGATCCCCGCTGTCGGCTTGGTGGGCGGCGTCGATCCCGACGACGGCGCCCGGAGCCGGCTGGTGGCCGACCTGGGTGTGCCGGCGTGGTCCGACTGGGAGACCGCATTGGCCGAGTGCGAGTTCGACGCGGTCATCGTCGCGCCGCCGAACCATTGCCACCTGCCCTGCACGCTGGCCGCCGCCGCCGCCGGCAAGCACGTCTTCTGCGAGAAGCCCATGGCCGGCTCGGTGGCCGACTGCCGGGCCATGATCGACGCCTGCTCTTCGCGTGGCCTGAAGCTGCAGATCGGCCAGGTCCTGCGCTACATCCCCGACTTCGCCAAGGCCATCGAGATGGCGGAAGCGGGAGAACTGGGCCAACTGAAGTACGGCGCCGTCTATCGCTATGGCCCGCCCAAGCCGCACTGGGACGGCACCTGGCGCGACGACCCGGCCAAGGTTTGGCACCACCTCTTCGAGGTCTCGGTGCATGAGATCGACTTCATGCGATGCGTTTTCGGCAAGCCGGTGGCGGTGACGGGCTGGGACTTCGTCATCGATCCGGCCAGCCCGCTCTGGTCCGTCTGCACAACCGCAGTGGTGGAGTTCGAGAGCGGGGCGGTCTGCATGCTGAACGAGGGCATGTACAACGCCATCGGGCGGGCCGAGGTTGAGATCAGCGGCACCGAGGGGGCCGTCCGGTTCCAGTGGGGCAAGGCCTTCACCTATCGCTCCCACACCGGACGAGAGCCGCTGGACCTGACCGGCGAGCAGGTGGCCGCCGACCGCGAGTACGGCCTGCGCCGCGAGATCCGCGAGTGGGTGGAGGCCATCGCCGAGGACAAGCCCTGCACGATCCCCGGAGAGGAGGGCATGGCCAACATCGAGCTGACGCTGGCCATCCTCGAGTCGGCCCGGCGAAAGCAGCGCGTCACGCTGCCTCTGGAGTAAGCGACACGGCCCCTCTGTCCGCCCCGGAGACGCGGGGCCGGGCAGAGGGGCCGTGGCACATCGGGCGCATTCGACGGGCCGCGAGCTACCCCTTGACGGCCCCCAACTGGATGCCCTTCACGAGGAACTTCTGCGACGTGACGAACAGAATGATGAGCGGGATGATGTTCATCACGCTGGCGGCCATGATGAGGTTGGTCTGCCGCCCGTAGTTGGTGTCGAAGAAGAGCATCCCGATGGGCAGAGTGCGCAGGTGCTCGCTCTTGATCAGGATCAGCGGCCAGAAGAACGAGCCGTAGGTGCCCATGAAGGTGAAGATGCCCAGCGTGATGATGCCCGGACGGGCCAGCGGCATGATCACGTCCCAGAAGACCTGCCACCGCCCCGCCCCGTCGATCTCGGCGGCCTCGTCCAGCGCCGGGGGGATCGTCAGCATGAACTGCCGCAGCAGGAAGGTGCCGAACGCGCTAAAGCTGGCGGGCACGATGAGCCCCGTGTAGCTGTCCAGGATGTGCAGCTTCACCATGAGCGTGTAGTTCGGGATCATGGTGACGACGCCGGGGATCATGAGCGTTGCAAGGTAGAGCCGGAACACGCCGTCGCGGCCCTTCCAGTTGAGGCGGGCGAAGGCGAACGCGGCCATGCAGCTCGTCAGGCACTGCAGGAAGGTGATCCACGCCGAGATGAAGACGCTGTTGAAGTAGTAGCGGGCGAAGGGAATCTGCTCGAAGACCTT
>JAPLCQ010000121.1 GCA_026392115.1 Armatimonadota bacterium
CCCTGCTGGCCGCGCTGGAGCAGGTGGGCGACACCTCGGCCCTGCCGCTGGTGCAGGCTCTGGCCGAGATGGAGGCCCGCTCGGCCCGGGAGCGCCACGTGGTGGAGGCGGCCGGCCGCTGCCTGCCCTACCTGCGCCTCTGCGCCGACGCCAACCAGCAGAGCCAGACCCTCCTCCGGGCCGCCCACGCGCCCGGCCCCGACGCCGACATCCTGGTCCGCCCGGCCCCGCCCGGCCCAGCCGGCGACACCGCGCTCCTGGTGCGGCCCGCCGAGGGCGCCGCCTCCGCCAGCGAGGCCAACGAGGTCAGCGAGGCCAGTGAGGTCAACACCGTCAGCGGTTGACGTTGACGCTGTTGACCGTGCTGACCGGACTGACCCTAACGGCGCGCCTTCTTCACAAGGAGTCGGGCGCATTGGCGGCGAATCTGGCCGCAGTGGCTGCAGCGCCGCCCGCGGGCCTGGCGCGAGACCGCAGCGCAGGGAGCGACCGATGCCGACAGAGAACAAGACCGTAATGGGCGATCCGCTGCCCAATATCCCGTGGGAAGAGAAGCCGGCCGGCAGCAACGCCGTCGTCTGGCGCTACTCCGGGAACCCGGTGATCCCCCGGGATCTCATCCCCACTTCCAATTCCATCTTCAACAGCGCCGTGGTGCCCTTTGGCGGCGAGTTCGCGGGCGTCTTCCGCTGCGACGACAACCAGCGGAACATGCAGCTCCACGCCGGGCGCAGCAAGGACGGCATCAGCTGGGAGCTGGAACCCGAGCGCATCCACTGGCAGTGCGACGACCCGGAGATCGGCCACTGGGAGTACGGCTACGATCCGCGCGTCTGCTGGATCGACGACCGATACTACATCACCTGGTGCAACGGCTATCACGGCCCCACCATCGGCGTGGGCTACACCTTCGACTTCAAGACCTTCCACCAGCTCGAGAACGCCTACCTGCCCTTCAACCGCAACGGGGTCCTCTTCCCGCGGAAGATCAACGGCAAGTACGCCATGCTCTCCCGGCCCAGCGACAACGGCCACACGCCCTTCGGCGACATCTACTACAGCGTCAGCCCGGACATGGCCCACTGGGGATACCACCGCCACGTCATGAGCCCCTGCGGCGGCTGGCAGTCGACTAAGATCGGCGCCGGTCCCATCCCCATCGAGACCAACGAGGGTTGGCTGCTGGTCTACCACGGCGTGCTCACGAGCTGCAACGGGTTCGTCTACAGCACCGGCGTGGCGCTGCTCGATATCGACCGGCCCTGGAAGGTCATCTACCGCTCGGCGCCCTACATCATGTCGCCGCAGACGCTCTACGAGTGCGTGGGCGACGTGCCGAACGTGGCCTTCCCCTGCGCCGCCCTCTGCGACGCGCCCACGGGCCGCATCGCCATGTACTACGGCTGCGCCGACACGGTCACCGGCCTCTGCTTCGCCCAGGCCGATGAGCTGATCGACTGGCTGAAGCGCAACCACACGTAGGAGCAGCCAACCATGGACCTCAGGGCCGAGATCGTCTCCGTAGGCACCGAACTGCTGCTCGGGCAGATCGTGGACACCGACGCCGCGTATCTGGCGCGGGCGCTCTCGCAATACGGCGTCTCCGTCTACCGCCGCGTCACCATCGGCGACAACCACGACCGCCTGCTGGCCGTCCTCCGCGAGGCCGTCGAGCAGAACGACGTGGTCTTCACCATCGGCGGCCTCGGCCCCACCATGGACGACATCTCCCGCGAGACCCTGGCCGAGGCCATGGGCGACACCCTGCACATGGACGAGGGGATCGCCGACGGCTTGCGGCAGTTCTTCGCCAAGCGCGGCATGAGCGTGCTGGAGAGCAACCTGCGGCAGGCCTACGTGCCCGATCACGGCCGCGCCATCCCAAACCCCAACGGCACGGCTCCGGGCATCCTCATCGAGATGGGCGGCAAGACCGGCATCGCGCTCCCCGGCCCGCCCAACGAGTTCGTGCCCATGGTGGACAGCCAGATCATCCCCTGGCTTGAGCAGATGACCGGCGGCCGGACCATCCGGTCGCGGGTGCTGCGCGTCTGCGGCATGGGCGAGTCGGTGGCCGAGGACCGGCTGAAGGACCTTATGGCCTCCGAGGCGCCCACGGTGGCCCCCTACGCCAAGACCGGCGAGGTCCACCTCCGTGTGACGGCCCGGGAGTCCTCGGCCGAGGCGGCGGACGCGCTGATCGAGCCCATGGTGGCCCGCATCATCGAGCGGCTGGGCGACCACGTCTACGCCTTCGACGACGAGACGCTGGAGGCCGCCGTGGTAAGGCTGCTCACCGCCCACGGCCTGACGGTCGCGGTGTGCGAGAGCTGCACGGGCGGCCTGCTCGGCTCGCGCATCACCGACGTGCCGGGCAGCTCGGCCGCGTTCCTCGGCGGCGCCATCACCTACACCAATGCGGCCAAGACCGACCTTGCCGCCGTACCGGCCGATCTCATCGCGGCCCACGGCGCCGTCAGCCCGGAGGTGGCCTGCGCCATGGCCGACGGCATCCGCCGGCGCTTCGGCGCGGACTACGGCATCGGCATCACCGGCGTGGCCGGCCCCGACGGCGGCACCCCCGAGAAGCCCGTGGGGCTGGTCTACGTTGCGGTAGCCGATGCAGACGGCGCCGAAGCCGAGCGCTGCCTCTTCTTCGGCCGGCGCAGGGACGTAAGGTGGCGTTCCACACAAACGGCGCTGGTGCAGTTGCGGACGAGGGTGCTGGCGAGGGCGCGGGGCTGAGGCCGGGGCCGTAGGGGCGAAGCATCGGCCGCGCCCATGGGTGGCGCAACGTGGCACGCAAGCGAGGGCGCCCGTTCGGCGTTGTTCGGAGGCAGACGGGTTGAAGCAGGTTATTGACGTCGAGAGGACCGTCCGGCAGTTGGATGGTATGTACCTGCTGCCGCAACCCGACCGCGACCGGCGCATCGCGGCTGCAGCAGCCCTCGGCGTGCCGGCAGTCGCGGCGCTTGAGCGGTTGTGCAGATCGAGGACCGAGAGGACCCGGAATGCGGCCTTCAAAGCCCTTGAGCTGATCGGCGATCCTGCCACGTCGGCCCTGGTGCGGCTGCTTCGCTCACGCCGGAGCGATGTCCGGTCAGGAGCACTCCATGCCATCCTCCAGATCCGCACGCCAACGTCACTGGATGCCCTACGTGATGTCGTGATGGGTTGGCTGCGAGCGAGCCGCACCATGCGCAGGGCTCGCGCTGCCGTCTTTCTCTTCGCCTTGGCTGTGGTCGGGCTGTTGCTTGCTCTCGACGGGCTCGGGTGGCTGGGTTTTCCCAAGGTCCTTGAAGGCCGGCTCTCCTACCTGAACCCTGTGATCCAAATGGTGAGCCTCGTGCTCACGGACCGGGAACTGTTAGGGCCTGCGGCGTGTGCGAGCGCATGACGCGCCGCACTTCGGCCCTGAGGCGCAGCGAGGCCTCCATGCCGGCCTGAAGCAGAGGTACCCGAAGCTCGTACTCGCCATACTGGCCGCCCTTACGCAGATTGCCGACGAGAGAAGCGCCGCCGCCGTCCGACGACTGGTCGCTTCGACGAAAGACACGCAGGTGAGGGCGGCGGCTCTCGAGGCCTTGCCCGCCATCGAGGCCAGCGCCCTCCGGACTGCGCTGGCCGGCGTCCTCTTGCGCCCGGCGTCGGCGCCGGACGCCGATCTCCTGCTCCGTCCCGCAGGCATGGGCGCTGCTCAGACCCAGACCCTGGTTCGGCCCTCGGATGCGCCGGGTCAGGACGGAGATCACGAAGGGATGCCCGCCGGCCAGGGCGCGGCGCTGAGACCGGGGCCGTAGGGGCGAAGCATCGGCCGCGCCCCCGCGTCGGCGGTCCGCGGCCGTCAGGGCTTCATGCCCTCCTTCATCAGCTTCCCTCCGAGCATGAGCTGCACGGTGGACTTGGTCTGGACGCGGGGCAGCGGTTGACCCTCGGGGAGCGCCGCGCCGGGGCCGAAGCCCACCATCGTGCCGAAGACCATGTCGCAGTCGGCGAAGATGTCGGCTGGCGGCACGCCTTTAGGCCGCCTCCCTTTCCCTCCACGCGGCATTCGGTGCCATCGACTGCGACCGCTACTTGCCAGGCTTGGAAATCCCCATGGTCGGGTGCTTGCCTGTTACCATTCGCGCGGGCTCGAATGGCACTAAGACTCGGCCACAAGCACGGTACTCTAGAAGACGCCCATCCACGCTTATCTACAATGGATCAATGATCTTCTGGGTGAGGCGGAGGATGACGCAACCGCGGACGACACAGGTCGCATGTGCATTGCGCGACGGGCCGGCTTCTCACGGCCATCTATGTGGCCTCCGGGCCTGGTGTGCCCGGCGGTTCCCCCGCTCGGGGAGACACTTCGGTAACGTCAGCGGCGAGGTGGCGCCGCACTGATATGCCTGTGGCGTGGCGGCCGATCATGTCATCGACGATGGTTTAAATGCCGAGTTGATAATCTGGAGAACGCTATGGATAACGCGTTGCCGAGCGACCGGGAGTTGGAGGTTCTGTCCGCCTATATGCGGTTCGGAAGTGTCAGCGCGACGGCCGCGTTCCTCTGCGTCTCGGTTGGCACCGTTAACTGCCATCTCGAACACCTGCGCGAAAAGGCCGGATTGGAGCACCGTGTGCAACTGGTCGTCCATGCCCTTCGGGTCGGCTGGGTGAACGGCACGCCTTGAGCTCGGCCACTGGGTGCCGGAAATAGGTCATTCGCCTATGGACTGCCCAATGGGCCGACCGTTATTCTTGGTGCGGCGCCACGTAACGCGGCGCGGCTGGATCGGCGCCGCACCGGATGCCGGTAAGTATGTCGAGTTGGAGAGCAGAGCATGCAGGACTCCGAGACGGCCCGGCTTGGCAGAGGGGACTGTGCCATCGTTGTCCTATTCGTGATGCTCACGGGCGTGTTTGCGGGAATGGCGGTAAGGCAGTACGGCTGGGCGCGGGAAACAAGGCGGCTTGCCGCCGTAGGTCGGTACAATGCCTGTCCGGCTGAGGTGATGGGCAACGAACCCCACATTCGTGGGTGGGCGGGGGCGCAGTTCACCCTGGTCGAGTTTGGCGACTACCAATGCGGGCCTTGCAGGGCGGCCGCGCCAAAGGTCAGAGCCCTCCTCCGACGACACGAGAGGGACCTGAGCTTCGTCTTCCGGGATCTACCGCTTACGAGTATTCACCCGCTCGCAATGAACGCGGCGGTGCTGGCAAACCGCGCCGGGAATGCGGTTGACTACTGGGCAACCCACGATCTCCTGTACTCGGACGGAATCGACGGAGCGCTGTTACGGAGGGCAGAGGCCAACTTGGAGAAGACAGGCCGTCCCGCACTACCGGAGAGCGGTGCCACCGACCGGGTCAGCCAGTCGATCCGTGCCGCAAGATCGCTCGGGATCGGCGGGACGCCAGCATATGTGTTGCTCTGCCCCGGCAGCATCGTGCGCAGAGTGGGTGCGCTTGAGGATGTCGAGAATCTGCTTGCCGCGAGACCCGCGCCTCGGCTCGGCGTAGGACAGGACGAAGAGAACGCGCACTAGAGCAGCGAGACCATCGGCAATAGGAGGGATACACATTTGAAATATACAACAGCTACATCGCTATACGTATCCGTCATGCTGGCGATATCGGTTGCTGCCTGGGCGGACGGATGCCTTACGGCCTATCCATCCCAAAGGGTCCCTGGCGGTCCAGGTGGCGCAATCCTGACCGCGGCGCCTAATTGCTTCAGCGACACCTACTGCTCTCAACAGTTCTATGTACACTCGGCCATTGAATGCAGCAACGATTTATGTGTTCCGGGGCGATGCGCAGAGCCGGGGACGGGCCTCTGGTGTACCGGCAGCCAGTCGCCCTGGACTCAGAACCGATGGCAGACCCAGTCGTGGACTTTCAACTGCTACTACGTCGGCATTGGGGGGGAGTGCTGGAATGTGCCTTGGCACCCAGTGACCGACTGGGCGTGCATGCCGAACGGCTCGCAGACTGCCTACTGCTACACAGCTTGGTACAACGACCCCGCCGGTCGCTGCTCGGAGTGACTGCCCTGATGGCTGTGGTACCGCCCCAGAAGGGCAGTCATGCGGTTTCCGCGCGGGACGTGTCGGTACGCCGGCCCCGCAGCCCACGTCAGGACGCTTGCCCGAGACGTTGCCATCAACCGCTCGACGGCACGGCAGTGACAGCCTGCATCCTGAGTGGGCGACGGTTGGCCGTGAACCGTTCCTCGGGCAGGTGAGGGAGGTGTCGATCACATGAGAGGGTCCGCAGTAGCCGTTGTGTGCGCGATCGGTGCGTTGCTGCCGGCCCCGGGGTTCGGTCAGCACCGGAGCATGGCCGTACCTCCAGCCCCCAGAATGCGCCGCCTTCAGCTCAGGCAGCCCTTCACGCTGGCTTACGGCGTGCGTGCCAGGGCTTTCCATGACGGCTCGTTCCATGCGTACCGTCTGCGCCTGACGCTTTCCTTTGATGGCAAGAGCCTGCTGTACCGGCGCGAGGACCTATCCACCGGGCGCACGGTCACGGAGTTGTTCGACGGAAGGGAGACCTACGAAGCCGAGACCGGTTCCCGGATCGCCATGATCCAACCCGGCTTCGATGTCCATCGCCTGTGGCTCTGTCCGCTCCCGGGTGTCGGCATCCCGTTTGCGCCCATGCTCACCCATGGCATCCCTTCGAAGCACCTGGCGGGCGTCGCGAAGGCGCTCGCCCCGCAACTGGCGACGGAAAGCAGGTATGTCTCGCCGTCCCTGTTCAACGCGCCAGGGCTGGAGCGCGAGTACGGCATGTGGGCCGACGACGGCATGGCGGCGCGCACCAGGGCCTGGAATCACGCCGCGTCTGTAGCCCTTGTCCCCACGCACGGCGCCCCGAAGGTGCTGTGGTACACGACCTTCGAGATACCTTCACCGCATATTGGGTCCCTTTGGGAGTTCTTCAGTCACAAGCGGTTCTCCGGTGTCTGGCTGGCCACGAGTGCCAGGCTCCGTGGATACGGAGTCCGGACGGCCGCTGGTCCAACCGACCTCGTCCGAGAGGTGACATACGAGCTGGAGCATGCCGTCGAACGGCCACTCCAACCGAACGCCTACGACCCGGCCACGTACCTGTCAAGGCACGCGAACGTGACCGACGCGGCCGGAAGCGCCGTCCGGACCTTCCTGTACGAGCCTGGCCAGGGGCCGCTGCAAGAGCAGCGGAGCAGGGGAGTCGATGTCGCGAGCGAAGCCGCCAGGCGCGTCCGCCCCCCCATCAACACCGGTGTCGTCGGCCTCTGTGTCCTCGCGGTTCTCGCGGTAGTTTGGGGTGTCTGGCGGAAGAGGCAGACGCCTTGAGCGGCGTTCTGTCCACCGATCTGAGACAGACCGGCGCCGCGTTCGCATCGGGTACGGGTGAAGCGCATCATGGCCCTGGTCGTCACCTCGCCCCAAAGCTTGTTCGGTTCGGTCGAACGGCGGTCAGCGCGGTCGTTGTGCTACTGATCTTTCGAGCTTACCTGGCGCCGAACACGGTCCCGCGGTGGCTCGACCAGTGGCGCGACGTTCATCTTCACTACTTCGGCCTCGGGGGCGCCCGCGGCGCTGGCGCAGCCGCGCTCGCCCTGGCCACGCTGGCCTTTGGGTCCTACTACCCGATCTCGTCCAGACGACAGGGCCCGTTCGGCCTCTGGCTGGCAACCGGCGCGTGGCTGAGCCTGACCGCGGCGGTCATCCTGGCGCCGTCTTCACCCGATTCGGTGGTGCTTCGGGAGGGCTGCCTTCTTCTGGGCTATGCGTGCGGTCTCGCCGCCGCCCGTCTCTTGCCCCGCATCGAGGGCTACCTCCTAGCGTTGGTCGCGTGCGGGCTGCTCCAAAGCGTCATCGCGATCACCTATCGGATTATGGGGTTGGACCGGTTCGTGTCCGGCGACGTGATCCGTGCCGGCGGGTCGTTCGGAACACCCGCTATGCTCTTCCTGGTGCCCGTGTTCGTCCTGCCGCTCGCGGTTCAGGGCGTCTTGGCGGCGCCCACGACGGGTGCAAGGACGTTCACGATGGTCGCCACTGCGGCCCTGCTGGCGGCGTTGATGCTCACGTGGGAGCGCTCCGGCGTGGCCGCCGGCCTGGCGGCCATGCTGTGGCTCGTGAGCAGGCGTGTGCCGGCCCGTCGCCGTTGGGTGGGTTGGATCATGGCCCTCGGTGTGCTACTCGTCGTGTTCCTCGTGCGAGGTACCGGCCCGGTCAATGCCGCCTCCTCGGCTCGATCAGTTAAGGGCCGCGCCGAGCTCATGAAGGCCGGCGCCCTGGCGTTTGGTCACCACTGGTTTGAAGGCGTCGGCGTGGGCCGACTGTCCCTTCCAGTACAGATCGAGATAGCCGGAAGGCCAACCAACGTCTCGCTGATTGACCCACACAACCAAGCCCTGTTCTGGCTTGCCGAAATGGGCATCGTAGGCGCGTTGCTGATCGCGGGTTTGGCCTGGTTCGTGTGCCGGACGTTGCGAGACTCGCAGTCGCCATGGGCTGACGGCGTCGCCGCCGTCTGGGTCTCTGTTGCCTGCGCCGGCATGTTCAACACCCTCTTCGGCCTCAGCGACTTCAGTTGCGGCAATATGCTCATCGGGTCTCTGCTTGGTCTCACTATGAGGGTGGGCGCCGCCTGTGATGAGCCGAGACAGACCACAACCTGACCCGCCTCGGGCGGACGCAGGAACGGCGACGCGACACGGCCCGTCACGTCAGCGCCACATTGGCCGCACCGTCGGCGTTGGCGCGACCGCGGCGGGCGTCATATGGCAGGCAGGGGCGTGGGCTCTGTGGCCGATCGATGCGCCATTCCCCTACACGGCTCTGGTCCCGTTGCTCGGTGTCACCATCACGACCGGCTGTGTCCTCCGCCTGGTTCGTCCACAGCGGCAGTCAGGTCGCGCCTGCCGGTCCCGGCGGGCGAGGCGCCCGCTTACGCTGATCGTCTTGGCGGTTGTTGCCGCGGCTGGATGCGGTGGAGCGTACGCGGTTGTCCGACGGCGTGTCCTGGCATGCCGAGACGCGGTCGCAGGACCGGGGTGGGTTCAGTTGTCGGAGGTGTCGGCGCCCATGCTCGACAGCATTGTCGCGAGCGAGGACCGCCACTACTACCGGCATTCCGGCGTCGACTGGGTGGCCCTCCATCGCGCCATCCGGTTTAATATCCAGGCGGGCTCCTTCCGTCGCGGCGGCTCGACGATCACCATGCAGGCGACGCGCTGCGAGTTCCTGACCAGGGACCGGACCGTCTGGCGCAAGCTGTGTGAGGTACCGCTCGCGCTCTGTGTGGATCATCTACTGACCAAGGAGGAGGTACTCGTGCTCTACCTGGGTCATACCGACTTCGGCCTGGGCGCGATGGGTGTCCGCGATGCGGCGCGCACCTACTTCGGCAAGAAGGCGATCAACCTCACTCTGTCGGAGGCGGCATTTCTCGCATCTCTGCCGCCCCGTCCGCCCAGGGCCGTGCCGGAGGTGACGCACAGGCTCGTCGATGCCTGTCGCTCTCGGGCGCTCGCCCGCTTGCGGCGCTACCGTCCGTCTCGGTACTCCGAAGCCGAGCTTGAACGGGCTCGCCTCGCGGAACTCACATTCGCTTGGGAGCGGAACGATGCCCGCCCTGCCAACGACTAGACGCATCGCCTCGTCGGGGCTCACCCTCGTCGAGCTGCTGACCGTGGTCGCGGTGATCGCCGTGCTGGCTGCTCTGCTGTTCCCGGCCTTCGCGGCGGCGCGGGAGACGGCACGCCGGGCCGCGTGCGTCTCGAACCTCCGGCAAATGGCGCAGGCCTGGCTTATGTACGTTCAGGATTACGACGACCGGACGCCCGGTGGGGCATACACAGCCTTCGCCGGGTCGTCCGGCGCCGGTCCCGACGGCAAACGGTACACGACGCTCTGGGCCCTTGTTCCATACCTGAGAACCGAGGCGCTGTTCGGTTGCCCCTCGCGGCTCGGATGGGACCTCAGCACCACCAACCCGGCGCTCGATACACATCGGCCCCGGCGAGGGAGCTACTCGTGCAACTACGACCTCGCCGACATACCCGCGGCGCGCATCGATCAGCCGGCGCGGTTGGTGTTGTTCTGTGACGGCTACAATCCGTGGATCGACTGCCACACCGGTTGCTCCAGCTGTACTGGCGGTTGTTCCAGCCTGATCTGGGACCGCATCGGTCGCGGCTGCTACGAGGGGGATTGCACCAAACCAACCGCCTGGCATCTCGGCGGCATCGATCTTGTCTTCGCGGACGGACACGCGACACACCGGACCCTCGGCGCCATCGAGTATGGCAACTGGGTCCTCGACCTCCCGGCCTCGGATGCCCACTACCACCAGTCCATCACAGGCGATTGGTAGCCGGGCAGTGCGCTGCACGCCCCTGCCCGGCGTCCGGTGAGTACGGCCCGGGCGACGCGCCCGAAGGTGGATCAGCCCGGCGCGGCACGTCACCGGGCGGGCTCCGCGCCCCCGCGTCGGCGGTCCGCGGCCGTCAGGGCTTCATGCCCTCCTTCATCAGCTTCCCTCCGAGCATGAGCTGCACGGTGGACTTGGTCTGGACGCGGGGCAGCGGCTGACCCTCGGGGAGCGCCGCGCCGGGGCCGAAGCCCACCATCGTGCCGAAGACCATGTCGCAGTCGGCGAAGATGTCGGCCGGCACGGTGACGTCCACGCGGTCCGGCGCCATCATGGAGGTCTCCTTCACGCCCTTGATGACATCGGCCATCTGCATGTAGTCCACCATGTTGCCGGGCGCGGTCTTGATCTCCGAAGAGCTCCAGATGATGAGGATGTTCTTGCCCTGGATACCCATGACCTGCATGTGGTAGCCGAGGACGTTGGGCACGGCCTTCCAGCGGAACCCCAGCGCGGCCGTCAGGTCGGGCAGTTCGGCGAGGTCCGGTGCGCTGAACTCGATGGGGTCCAGGAAGTTCACCTTGGCCGGCACATCGATCTCGACGTTGCCGGTGTAGGTGCTTGCCAGGGCGTAGCGGCCCTCCAGCTCGGCGCCCTTGGCGATCCCCGCCGGCGCCTTGCCCGCGGGCCAGTAGCCGGTGGTCCAGTCGGGCTTGTAGAAGTAGGAGCGGGCCGCGTTGGGCTGCCGGGCCTGCTCTCGGAAGGCGGCCTTTTGCTCGGCGGTGAGACCGTCGAACGTGATGACCTCGGGCTGGCCGGGCTTCACGGTGGGCGACGAGCCCCAGTAGCGCTTGATGGTGAAGCTCGCCGCCATGCCGCCCGGCGTTTCGCCTCCGCCGCCGGCCGACTCCTCGGGCTTCGGGCGGTAGAGCGCCAGGTCGAGCTTCTTGCCCAGCTTCAGGCCCGCCGGCACCGCGAGAGCCGCCGTCGCTTCGGCTGGCGCCAGGCCCGGCGACCAGAGGCGGACCTCCAGCTTGCGCTGCGGCTTGCCGGGGATCATCATGCCCGCGGGCGCCCCGCCGCCGGGCAGCTTGAGCCCTCCCGGCAGCTTCACGCCATCCGGCAGCTTAAGGTCGGAGAGGTCAGGCAACTCCGGCATGTCGGGGATTTCGGGCATGGCCGGCATGCCCGCCATCTTCATCACGGAGGTCTCCGCGAAGATGCCCAGAAACGACTGGTCGGCGCCTCGGGACGGCTGGTTGGCGGGCGAGATCAGCGCGAGGGCGAGGATCGGTGCGAGAGGGTTCATCCTTTGATCCTTTCGTGGGGCCGCACACGTTCGAGCAAGGGCCACAAGGGTCCCATACGCGGCGCGCGCAAGCGTCGTTCGGCGCCTTGGTGCGGCGCGGCGATCCTGGGGCGGTCCGTGGACCTGGTCAGCCGGGCAGGGCTGGAGCAGAGCTGCAACGCCATCGTCCGCGGCGAGGTTCTCGGCACGTCCAGGGTGGTCTATGCGCAGCAGTGACGCGTTCCTGCTGGACATCGTCGAGGCGTCGGCGCGCATGGCCGACTACACCGCCGGTATGTCCCGCGCCGAATTCATGGCCGACAGGAAGACGCAGGCCGCGGTTGTCCGGGTGATTGAGATCATCGGCGAGGCATCGCGCCAGTTGCCTGAACCCTCCAAGCTGGCCAACCCCGACATTCCCTGGCGAGACCTGGCGCGGTTGCGCAACATGTACATCCACGCCTACCACGGCATCGACTACGGCCTCGTGTGGCAGACGGCCGTCCGGACCGTGCCCCCGATCGCGGCAGCCGTGCGCGCCCTGCTCCCTGCCGTTGCCGATGCTGCCGGGGACGAGGCGTAACCACCCGGGCAAGCCACCGCTGCGACTGAGCCGGGGTCCTTCACTGCGTTCAGGACGACCATCAAGGGCAACCGCCGACCCAAACCGTCGGTCGCCGTCCAGTCGCCGCAGGGCGACTTCCCGCCGTTCGTTGCGGCGGTTTCAACCGCCCGGGCAAGCCACCGCTGCGACTGAGCCGGGGTCCTTCACTGCGTTCAGGACGACCATCAAGGGCAACCGCCGACCCCAACCGTAGGTCGCCGTCCAGTCGCCGAAGGGCGACTTCCCGCCGTTCGTTGCAGCGGTTTCAACCGCCCGGGCAAGCCACGTTCAGGACGACCATCAAGGGCAACCGCCGACCCAAACCGTCGGTCGCCGTCCAGTCGCCGCAGGGCGACTTCCCGCCGTTCGTTGCGGCGGTTTCAACCGCCCGCACCCCGGTCGTCCCATCCGCCGGCGTTCGCAGGATATCGGGGCCATGGGGGCGAACGTTGAGTTATGCGAGAGGCGCTTTGGGGTAAACCGAAGATCAGGCGCGTTGTGGGAGGTTTGGCGGCCCTGATGGGGTTGTCGGCGGGCCTTGCGCCGCTGGGGATGCCCGCGCTGGACCCCGCCCGGCCCGGATGGGTCGCCACGCCTCCCTCCTATGTGCGCGGGGCGACCTTCCAGGCGACCCTGACCGCCACCCGCGCCCGCCTGCTGGCGAGCCGTTACCCGGCGCCCGGCGACGATGCCGGTGCGCTCTGGGCCAAGCTGGATCGCGACTTCCCCACGCCGTCCGACTGGATGCTGCAGGACGCGGGCGTGGGGCGCGACGCCTGGTTCGGGGCCGCTCCGCCCGTGGGCCTGCTGCGCGACGCCACGCGGCGGGCCTGCGCCGAGCTGGGCCCCGCCGGTGCGCCGTTCCGGTCGCGGCTGGATGCGCTGGAGGCCGGCAGCGCCGCCGCCGACGACGCGCGGAGGCTGGACCTCTACGTCGCGGCCTGCCGGGCCAGGCGCGCCCGGCGGCTGGGGCTGCTCCTCCGCAAGGCGCCGCGCATCGTCTTCGCGAAGCACTTCAACATGGGCGGCTCCCACTACGCCTACACCGAAGGCCAGAGCGACGCCCAGAACGAGCGCCACTTCTACCCCGGCGCCGCCCTCTGTCGGCTCGATATGCAGGGCGCCGAGGGGCGTGTCACCACGCTCGTCGACGACCCGAACGGCGTCATCCGCGACCCCAACGTCCACTGGGACGGCCGCAAGGTGGCCTTCGCCTGGAAGAGGTCCGACCTGCGGGACGACTACCACCTCTACGAGATCGACGCGCTGGGCGGCAAGCCGCGGCAGCTCACGCGGGGCCTCGGCTTCGCAGACTACGAGCCCGCCTACCTGCCCAACGGCGACCTGGTCTTCAGCTCCACCCGCTGCGTGCAGACGGTGGACTGCTGGTGGACCGAGGTGGCCAACCTCTACAGCTGCGCTCCGGACGGGAGCCGGATTCGGCGGCTGGGGTTCGACCAGGTCCATACCAACTACCCGCAGGTGCTGGACGACGGCACGGTCACCTATACGCGCTGGGAGTACAACGACCGGGGGCAGCTCTTCGTGCAGAGCCTCTTCCAGATGCGCCCGGACGGCTCCGGCCAGACCGAACGCTACGGCAACAACTCCTGGTTCCCCACCAGCCTGCTCCACGCGCGGGGCGTGCCGGGGACGGGCAAGGTGATGGCCGTGGCGTCGGGGCACCACTCCTCGCAGGCGGGCAAGCTCTGCGTGGTGGATGCGCGGCTGG
Organism: Armatimonadota bacterium; assembly: GCA_026392115.1. Taxonomy (GTDB): domain Bacteria; phylum Armatimonadota; class Chthonomonadetes; order Chthonomonadales; family CAJBBX01; genus CAJBBX01. Next base: position 13,978 of record JAPLCQ010000121.1, read on the forward strand.
GCAGCCAGGAGAACCAGGGCGTGCGGCTGGTGGCCCCGCGCCGCGCCACGCCCGCCGAGCGCATCGACTCCTACGGCCAGACGGGCGACCAGTGGATGTATCCCTACCCGCTCAGCGACCGCGAGCTGATCGTCTCCTTCTGGCCCGATGACGGCCACCGGACGGGGCGCGGCACCTTCGACGGCCACTACTCCATCTTCTGGATGGACGTGGACGGCCGGCGCGAGCTGCTCGCCTCGGACCCGGAGCGCTCCTGCCACAACCCCTCGCCGCTGATGCCGGTCAAGGCGCCGCCCTCGACCCCGCGCCCGGCCGTCGAGCCGCCGGAGACGGGCAGCTACTACGTGCAGGATGTCTACGCGGGTCCGGCCATGGCCGGGGTAGCCCGCGGCTCTGCGGCGGCGCTGCGGGTCGTGGCGCTGGACTTTCGTGCGGCCGGAGTGCGCGCCAACGGCAACGCGGGTCCGGCGGGCGGCGCGCTGGTGAGCACGCCCATCGCCATCGGCAACGGCGCCTGGGACCCGAAGATCGTGCTGGGCGAGGCGGCCATCCAGCCCGACGGCTCGGCCTACTTCACCGCCCCCGCCCGCACGCCGCTCTACTTCCAGGTCGTCGACCGCCACGGCAAGGTGATCCAGACCATGCGCTCCTGGTCGGCCCTGCAGGGCGGCGAGCGCGCCTCCTGCACCGGTTGCCACGAGCCGAAGAGCGCCGCACCGCCCGCCACGCGGTCCACCCTGGCCCTCCGCGCCGGCCCGCAGCCGCTGGTTCTGCCCGGCGGCGGGGCGGGCGGCTACAGCTTCCGCAGGCGCGTGCAGCCGATCCTGGACAAACACTGCATCGGCTGCCACCGCGACCCGGCCCTCCTCCCGCCGGGCGTGCAGTCGGCCCCGCACGCGGACCTGAGCCGCGCGGCGGTCCTCTCGCCCGAGGGCGCCGTCTGGCGATGGACCACGGAGCGTCCCGCCGACGGCTGGGAGCGGCCGGGGTTCGACGACGCGCGCTGGGCCGAGGCGCGCGCCGCCTTCGGCAACACGGGCTTCGGCGTCCGCACGCCGTGGGAGACCGAGCAGATCTGGCTCCGCCGCACCTTTACGCTGGACGCTCCGCCCACCGGCAAGGAGTTGGTCCTCAACGTCTTCCACGACGAGGACGTGGAGATCACCCTGAACGGCGTGCCTGCGGCCGAGGCGCAGGGATTCGTGGTCGCCATGAAGCAGGTACCGGTGAGCGCCGCCGCCTCGCGGGCGCTGCACGCGGGCGTCAACACGCTGGCGGTCCACTGCCGCCAGACCGCCGGAGGCCAGGGCGTCGAGATGGGGCTCTACGCCCTCGATCTCCCCGCCGGCGCCGCGCCGGGGCCGCACCGCGCCTTCAGCCTGCGGGGAACGCCGCGGCGGGATGTCACGGCCGGCCGCATCTGGAGCGAGGCCTACCTGGCCCTGACGGCATCGGCGCCGGACCAGAGGAACGGCGAGTTCGGGGGCGCCATGCTGGGGCGCTCCGGCGGGCCGGTGAACTGGGTGAGCCCGCAGTCGACGCCGCCCATCCAGCCCGCCTACGCCGCCGGGTCGGCCCGCAGCGGCCTCATGCGCCTGCTGGAGCAGGGCCACGGCGGAACGCGCCTCAGCGCCGCCGAGCTACGCGAGATCGCCTGCTGGATCGACCTGGCCGTGCCCTTCTGCGGCGACTACATCGAGGCCAACTGCTGGACGCCCGAGGAGACCGACAAGTACCTGCGCTTCCTGGCCAAGCGGCTGGCCATGGAGGAGGTCGAGCGGCGCGGACGAACGAATCCGGCCGCCGGCGCGCGCCGGGTGCGGATCGAGTTCATCGGCGCGGACGACGCGGGCCTCGTGCGCACGAGCGGCGTCGGGTCGCTGACGCTGCCGCGCGAACTGCGCACCGGCGACCGGGCGCTCTTCTACGGCCCCTCGGCCATGCGCATCCGGCTGGGCGACGGATCGCCCGAGGCCGAAGTGCGCACGGCTGACGGCATCCACATCGTGGAGCTATGCCCGCCCGGCTCAGGGGACCCGCTACCGGCCGGCCGCCTCCGGATTACGGCGCGGCCGGCCGACGTGCGGTGACCGGGAGCCGCGGCACTGGCTCCTCGGACATCGGTCGCTACTTGCAGCACTCCCCGGCCGTCCCGCCCGGCGCGATGATCACCTCGCCCTGCTTGTGGCAGTTGACGCCGCAGGTGATCGACTTGTTGGTGGCGTTGTCCAGGCAGACCTCCATGTCGTCCCAGACATCCTTGATCTGTGCGATCATGTCCAGAGTGAGGCCGCCCGCGACGAGGAGCGCCAGCAACTCGGGCCATGTGGCCGGCAACGAGCTGATCGTCAGCCCGACGCCGATGGCCAGCGCCGCGATCTTCAGCAGTCCCGTCGCCGTGCACTTGGCCACGTCCCACCCGTACTTGACGAAGCACCACTTGAGGCACGTCGCGTAGGAATCGCGCGATTCGGCGCGGGTCGGCGCCGAGAACTGGCGCACGAGCCAGGCCGCGCAGAGGATCGCCTGGAGCGGGTTGAGGCGCGTGTCGGCGGTGATGACGGGCGCCGCGGCGCGCAACGGCGGACCCGACAACATGGCCACGAGAAGCGCGCTGTCCGGCTCCTCCGGCGTAATGGCGAACGCGCCGCGGGCCTGCCTGTTCATCTCCACGAGGATCACGTCGAACCCGCTGATGAAGGGGTCCTTCAGTCTCGGCTCGATGCTGTCGTGGAGGCCGCGGACAGTGGGCCACGCGGCCGGGTTGGTCATGCTCAGCTGCAGCCGCGCCCATGTGGCGATCTCCGCGTCGGTCACGGAGAGGCGGGTGTAGCTGCTGCCGCCTGTATCGACGCCCAGGCCGGTCTTGCGGAGCAACTGCCGGATGGCGTCCTCCATGGAGGCCTGGTCGGCGGCGGCGCCGAGCCGGTTCAGTACCTCCTCAGTGCTCGGCATCCGGCCGCCTCCTCCTCCGCATCCGGCCTGGGGGATCATGAAGGCGATGAGGGCGAGCGCCATCAGTTTGGCGACCCACCTGTTGCGGTAACGCTTCATCGTGTCACCTCCTGGGACATGCGGGCCGCAAGGGCCTGCGACAGGGCGCCCGGAAGGAGGCGCCCACGGGCAAACAGCTCATCGAACAGGCCGGGCATGGCGCTCACCGGCCGTAGAAACCCGTCGATGGGTTGGGCGGCCGTGCGGGCGCGGTATTCCATGTCGAAGCGGTCGCGAACCCGGATGCGCAGGGCCGCCGGCGCCGCGGAGCGCACCGGCCCCAGCGGGACAGTGATCTTCGCGCCGACGATCCAGGCGGCCTCTGATGCGCGCACCGTCCGCGTGCAGGAGAGGGCAAGCTCGGTCTCGCCCATGCGCCGGAGGAGCGATGCCGCCGCGCCGGCGTCTCCGCCCGCCCAGCGCCCGGCGGTCAGGCTCGCCACCGCGCCGAGACGCGGCAGCGGGAGGTGGGCCGCCAACGTGGAGGACCAGACGGTGGCCGGATCGTCGGAAGCCGCGAAGCCGCACTGGAGCTCCAGCGCGTACCGGCCGTCGCGCGGCGTCCAGAGGCACGCGCCCGACGCGGCGCCCTTGCCGTCTGCGAGCCGCTCGGCGCCGAGCCGTCCCCAGCATCGGGACGCAAGGCCGCGCAGGGCGCTGAGCGAGGCGCCGGCCAGGCGCGCGCCCGTGCGGCGCTCCAACGTATCGGCGACAATGGCCTCGCCCAGGGCGCGCGCCTCCAGGCCCCACGGCCCTCGCAGGCGTAGCTCGGCGCCGGCGCCGGCGCGGTACGGGATGTCGGCGCTGCCCAGCGACGCGGCGGCTCGGGGGGCGAGGAGCAGGTCGGCGTGGGCCTGCGGAGGCGATGCGGCGGGGGGCCTCGGCGCCTCGAAGGGCTCGGGCAGGCGGACCGTCAGCAGGCGCGGTCCTGCCTCGCCGCCGGACCAGCGCGTGATCACCACGGGAGCGCCTCGACTCGTCAGCGTGATCGCCAGTTCCGGCACGGCGGGCCAAGCGGCGGCTCGTGCGATCTGGGCTGCGGCTACCAGGCCCATCTCAGGGTTGCGGTAGAGGCGGTCCTCCATCCGCACGTCGATGCCGCCGCCGCGCCGCGAGACGCGAACGTCCTCGAACCCATGCCCCGCCAGCGCGCGCCGCACGGCCTCCTCCGGCGGCAGACGGGGGGGCGGCAACTGCCCGGCCGCCGCCTCGGGCGCGCGACGCGGCGGGCCGGTTGCCGCCGAAGCCGTGTAGGCGATGGCGCCCTCCAGCCGCCGCCCGCCCACGAGCGCCGCCGTGGCCGAGAGCCCTCCCGGTCCGCGAGCCCGCAGCCCCAGGCTTACGTCGCGGGAATCGTGCTCGACCAGCGCCGTGATGCGGGAGGTCAGCCAGGCGTCGGCGCCGCCGAAGAGGCCCCGCAGATCGCCCCGCCCGATGCCGCCGTGGAGCGTTAGGCGGCCCATGCGCCAGGAGGCGACGGCGTAATCCGACGCGGCCACCCGGGTCCCGGTGATGTCGGTGGTTCCGATGGCCACGGCGGGCCTGCGCGGCGTCGGGCTCAGAACCTGCCACTTGGCGGCGAGGAGGCGGTCGTCGATGCTCCCCTCAAGCCACTCCTTCGTGTCGCAGGCGCCTGCCATCACCTCCACGCCGGGAAGCAGGCCCAGCCCCACGGTGGCGGCCTGCCGTCGGCGCCGGATCCAGGGGGCGGAGACCTTGCGGAACGAATCGGAGAAGAGCCCCGCCGAGGCCCAGCCGTTAGGTAGCACGAACGCGGAGGGCGCATGGGCCAGCCCCGTGAACGGCCCGAGCCCCTGACCCGGCCACGCCTCGGTCTGGGCGCGCGCGGACGGGCCAACCAAGAGGAGAAGCGCCGCCGCCGCAACGGCGCGATGGCCCGGCCTGAGCAGGAACCGCATAGATCGCCCCCGATGCCGCGAGCCAGAGGGGACCCACGGCACCGGCATTGTACGACCGACCCGCGGGAGGGTCAAGCGGGGGCAAGGGGATGGCCAGGACGGCGGCTTGCTTGGAGGATCGCATTCGTGGCCTGCCTGGCTGCTTGCCCGGCTGCTTGCCTTGGTGGCTCGGGCCTCCGTGCCCGAGTCCGCGGGCGCGGAGGCTCACGCCGGGGGGTCCTTCCGCTTCGCGTCAGGATGACGGCGGGGCTGGGCCACGTTGGCCGGACTGACGGCCCCTGTCGTCGCCCCGGAGGAAGCGAAGGGCCCCGACTCCGGCGCCGCGCCGCTACCTTCCCGGCTTGCCCTGCGGCGGTTTGTAGTCGAACTGGCGCCAGTAGGCCTCGTCTGCCTGGTAGGGGTCTACCCGCTCGCCGGGGGGCGGGGTGGCCGGCAGGGCTCCGAAGCGGCGCATCTCGCGCAGGTAGTGGACGTTGGGCTGGAAGCCGGGCATGTCGAACCGCTTGTCCTGGTCGAGCGTCCGGGCGGCCTGGGTGATGGCGGCCAGCATCAGGCGGTACAGCGGGTCGTCTTTGCTGGCGAAGACGGGCTTGCCGCAGGCTCCGGAACCTCCGGCATCGGGGCTGAGGGGCGCGAGGAGCATGGCCGAGCGGTCCGGGCGGCTCAGGTTGCACTGGAAGGTGGGCACCGTGGCCTGCACGCCTCGGAAGAAGAGCGACTGGCCCGGCGCCTTGCGGTCCGGAGCGGGCCTGTCGTGGCATGGGCCACACCGCTGCTGCATCTCGACGAACGGGAGCGGCGGCCAGACCATGCCGCATCCCAGGGCCGCGTAGGTGCCGGGGTAGGTGGCGCCGGCCTCGATCCATGCGCGAACGACGGCCAGCTCTACGGGAGTGGCCGCGGCGCCGTGGTGCGTGCCGTCCATGAGGGTAAGGAGGCGGCTGGCCGAAGTGCCGATGCTGCGCGGCGGGCGGTTGCCGCGGGCCTGGTTGCGGCCGTCGGCCACGAGCCCGCGATAGGTGATCAGCTCGTAGGCGATGCTGTACGAGGGCGTGTGGTCGCCGCTGAGGTTGAGGCCCGCGGCGGCGTGGTCGGTGGAGTGGCACTGGACGCAGCGCCGGTCCAGGATGGGCTGGATGTCGCGCGGGAAGTCCAGAATGGCCGGTACGCCCCGGAGCGGCTCGATGACGCTGGGCGCGCGGCGCAGGGCCAGCGGCTCGGGAGCCGAAGCCGACGTCCGGGTGCGCTGCTCGTGGCAGCCGAGGCAACTGAGCCGTTCGCCGGGCTGCACCGCGAGGAAGCTCTGCATTCGTTTCACGGAGAGGCCCGCCGCATCCAGCGCCACCAGGAAGATGGGCGCCATGGCCGGGACCTCGAAGTGCGCCGAGCCGTCGGGCTCCACGGGCACCGTGCCGAGGATGCGCGCCAGGGAGAAGGAGCCTCCCAGGGTCAGCGGCTCCATGCCTCCGGAGAAGTTGACCGGCTTGGGCAGCTGCTCCAGCACCATGAGGCGCTTGATCTCGCCGGGCTGAACGCCCGCCATGCCGCGGCCCAGGTGGACGGCGCTGACGGCCAGCGTGCCCGTGGCCCGTGCCGGGTTCATGCGGGTGGTGATGCGTTGCTCCCTTGGGCGGGGCGCCAGCAGGCGGGGCTCGTGCACCTCCAGGGCGCCGTTGGGGTCCCGCAGGTCGTAGAGCGTGCGCGTGGCGCCGTCCGGCTCCATTAGGACCACGCTCTTGCCGATGGCCGCCAGGATGCGCCCGTCGGCCAGCGGGAAGGGGTCGCGGTACCACTCGCTCTTGCTGACCCGGCGCGCGGCGGCCGGATCGTCGGGGCCCATGGACGGGTCCACCAGGGTGACCCAGCCCATGTGCTCCGGGAGGCCGTGGTAGGGCGAGAAGGAGGCGACCACCTGCCGGGTCCCGGGCACGGGCTTCGCGTCGAGCATGACGGTGCTGGGCCTGAGGTTGCCGTAGTAGACGGTCTGGTTCGTACCGTCGGGGTTCATGGTCCAGAGGTGGTGGAAGTCGACCTGGCTCCGGTCCACGTACTCCCAGCGCATATAGAGGATACGGCCGTCGGGCAGCACCGAGGGCGTGTTGTCGTGCTCGATGCTGGCGGAGAGCTGCCGGATGCCGCTCCCGTCGCCGTTGCAGCGGTATAACACGCCCACGCGGGTGAACCAGCAGTTGACGAACCTGTGGCACCGCGACGAGACGAAGACGATGCCGCCGTCGGGCAGGTAGCAGGGCTCCATGTCGTCGTCCGGGCCGTCCGTGAGCCGGCGCAGGTTGCGGCCGTCGGCGTCGATCTCGTAGAGATGGTAGGTATCCGTGCCGCCCTTGCGGTAGGAGAAGAGGATGCGACGGCCGTCGTAGTGGACCTGCGGGTCGCGAACGCCGCCCTGCGGGTCGTCCAGCAGCGTCCGCACGGCGCCGGTGGCGGTGTTCAGGACGCAGAGGCGGCCGCCCGTGGTGAAGGCGGGTCGCGCGGGCTCGTTGCTGTAGAATCCGAAGTTTTCGTACCAGTGGCCCTGGGCGACGGGGCGCACGGCGAAGACGATCTCGGGCGCGGGCAGGTCGGGCGCGTTGGGACGCGCGGCGCCGACGAGCAGTGCGGCGAACGGACCGACGAAGAGGACCAGCCACTTGGCGAGTGTCATAGCATTGGTTTCGCCGTCGGAGCGCCAACGTCCTCTATTATGCGGGCAGGAACCGCCGGCCGGGCCGCCGAACCGGGTAGCAGGGCAGGCTGGTGCGGCCGCCCCGACGGACAGGAGAGTGCAAGATGGTCGGAGCCCGAGCCCTTGTGGGCCTGGCGGCGTCGCTGGCGGCCTGTGCGGCGTCTGCGTCGCCGGACGGCAACCTGATCAAGAACCCCGGCTTCGAGGAGGGCGGCAGCCCGCCCACGGCTTGGTTCGCCGACCCCGGCCTGGCGCCGAAGGGGTCCGTCACGCTACAGGCCTCTCCCTTCCGGCTGGGCAGGCTGGCCCTTCGCCTGGCGCCCACGGCCGCCAACAGCGACACCAACAAGCCGCTGGCCATCGGGCAGGCGATCCCGGCGGCACCCTTCCGCGGCAAGCAGCTCTACCTGGCTGGCTCCCTGCAGTCCACCGGCGGGGCCACGGCCGTGGTGGCCGTCTTCGCCATCTCGGGCTCCGGAGCCATGGCCGCAAGCGCCTCCATCATGCGCGGCGCGGGTACGCAGGGGCCGGCGCGGCTGGCGGATGTGTTCCAGGTGCCCGACGCGGCGGGTGCGGAGCAGCTCATCTTCCTTTGCGCCGTAAACGGGACCACCGGGACGGCGCTGTTCGACGACGTCGTCCTGTCGACCCAGGTGCCCAAACGTTTCGCGGCGGCGCAGGCCGACCCCGGCCCGCCCCTGCCCGTGAGGGTGGAGGTCGACGCAGGCAAGGCGCTACGGACCATCCCGCGCACGCTCTACGGCATCAACACCGAGTGGACCTGGAACGGCAACGGGATATGGGATGAGGCGGCAGGTCGCTTGGACCCCTCGCTGGTCGGCCTGACGCGCGACCTGGGCGCCGGCCACATCCGCTTCCCCGGAGGGACCTTCTCCGACTACTACCATTGGCGCGACGGGCTGGGCCCGCAGTCGGCGCGGCCGTGGCAGCCCGGCTTGCCCGGAGAGAGCAAGTCACGCCACGTGCTGGGCGCCGACGAGATCTTGGACTTTGCGGGCCGTGTCGGTAGCCGGATGCTCTTCACCGCCAACGTGGGCACGGGCACCGCCGAGGAGGCGGCCGACTGGGTCCGCTACGTGCGGGCCAGACGCGAACGGCCGGCGGGCGTCGACTGGTGGGAGATCGGCAACGAGGTCTACGTCAACGACGGCTCGCCCGCCTCGAACCCCATCACCATGAACCCGGCGAAGTACGCCCGCAAGTGCGCCGAGTTCGCGGTGGCCATGCGGCGCGCGAACCCGGCCATCCGGATCGGCGCCATCAGCGACCAGAACTACTGGTTTCAGTCCTACAAGGAGTGGGACAAGGCCGTCCTCACCGCCGCCGGGCCGCACATCGACTTCGTGGCCGTACACAACGCCTACGCGCCCATGGTGATCAGCGACGGCGGCCGCAGCGTGCGGGATGTCTACCGCTCCCTGCTCGCCGCGCCGGAGCTGGTGCGGCGCAACCTGGCGAAGCTCGCCGCAGAGATCGGAGCGCTCAAGCCCGCGGACGCCAAACGCATCAAGATCGCGGTGACGGAGTGGGGCACGCTCTACCATGTGCAGCCCTCCAGCCGGTTCGTGGACCACTGCAAGACGCTGGGCTCGGCGATCTACACGGCCAGCGTCATGAAGGCGTTCATCGACAACCCGTCGGTGGAAGCCGCGCACTACTTCAAGCTCGTAGACCAGCTCTTCATCGGCGCCGTCGGCAAGCGCGGTGACGCGTTCGCGCCCACGGCGTCGTACTACGCGCTGCAGCTCTACACGCGCCACTTCGGCGCCAGGCAGGTGGCATGCCGCACCACGTCGCCGACCTACGACAGCAGGCCCAACGGCTGGGTGCCCGCCGTGAACGGCGTTCCCCTCTTCGCTCTGCAGCCTCAGCGCGGACGGCAAAACGCTGTATCTGATGGCCATCAACAAGCACTTCGACCGGGGTATGAAGGCATCCATCGCGCTTCGTGGCTTCCGGGCGGGCGGCTCCGCAACGGCCTGGACGCTGAACGGCACGGGGATCGACGCCAACACGGGCACCGCGCCGAAGCAGATCCCGGGCATCGCCTGGGCCAAGCAGGCGGAGGACGAGGTGAACCCGCGTTTCGCGCGCGGCGGTCCCGGCGAGGTGACGCTGACGAGCAAGAGGGTCCGCCTGGCCGGGAGCGCGCTGCGGTACACCTTCCCGGCGCACTCGGTCACAGTCCTGGAGGTGCAACGATGACCCATCGACAGACTGCCTGCGTCGCGGCGCTTGCGCTGCTCGCCATGGCGGCCGGATGCCGGCGTGGCGCCGACACCACGCCGACGCCCGAACGAGGAGGAGCGACCATGAAGCTGACCAGTCCGTTCTTCGCCACCGGCGAGCCCATTCCGCAGCAGTTCACGGCGGACGGCGCCGACGTGTCGCCGGTGCTGAACTGGCAGGGCGCGCCGACCGGCGCAAAGAGCTTCGCGCTGATCTGCGACGATCCCGACGCACCGGCGGGCACGTGGGTACACTGGCTGATCTACCGCATCCCGCCGGAGGCCACGGGCCTGCAGGCCGAGGCCCCGAGATCCGGCACGCTGGCCAACGGCGCTCGGCAGGGCGTGAACGGCTCCGGCGAGATCGGCTACGAAGGCCCGGCGCCGCCCGCTGGCCCGGTCCACCACTACAGCTTCCGCGTCTACGCCCTGGACACCATGCCGGACCTGAAGCCCGGAGCGACCAAGGAGCAGCTGCTGGCGGCGATGGAGGGGCACATCCTCGGGCAGGGCGAGCTGACCGGGCTGTACAAGCGCTGAACGAAGGCGACCCGCCAAACACCTTGAAATCTCGGCGGCAGGCGCTGAGATTTCAAGGTAATCTGACCCCATGGTACCGAGAGGGCGCGAGACGGAGGCGATTGGCGGCCTGCTCCAGCGGCATCCGGTCGTTGGCGTCATCGGCGCGCGCCAGGTCGGGAAGACGACGCTGGCACGCCAGGTGTCGTCCCGGTGGCCGGGCCCGGTCCTCTTCCTCGACCTCGAGGACCCATCGCACCTCGCCCAGCTGACCGACCCGTTGCTCGCGCTGCGCGATCGGACCGGGCTGATCGTGATCGACGAGGTGCAGCGCCGCCCCGACCTGTTCCCGGTCTTGCGGGTCTTAGCCGACCGTCCGGACCGGCCAGCGACCTTCCTGATCCTGGGCAGCGCATCGCCGCACCTGCTGCGCCAGTCATCGGAGAGCCTTGCCGGACGGATCGTCTACCACGAGGTATCCGGCTTCGGCATGGACGAGGTCGGCGCGTCGAACCTGCAGCGGCTGTGGGCGCGCGGCGGCTTCCTACGGTCCTACCTTGCAGACCGGGAACCCGAGAGCATCGAATGGCGGCGCGCGTTCATCCAGACCTTCCTGGAGCGGGACATGCCGGGTCTCGGCTACCGAATGCCGAGCGCCGCGCTGCATCGCTTCTGGTCCATGCTGGCGCACTACCATGGGCAGGTGTGGGCGACGTCGGAGTTCGCCCGCGCGTTCGGCGTGGCCGACACGACGGTACGGCGATACCTGGATGCCCTCTCCTCAGCCATGGTCGTGCATGTCCTGCAGCCCTGGCACGAGAACCTGGGCAAGCGCCAGGTCAAGGCGCCCAAGGTCTACATTGCGGACAGCGGCCTGCTCCACATCCTCCTCGGCATCACGTCGCACGACGACCTGGAACGCCACCCCAAGGTGGGCGCCTCATGGGAAGGCTTCGTCATCGCCCAGTTGGCGCGCAGGCTGGGGGGCCATCGAAAGGAGTGCTGGTTCTGGGCCACGCACGGAGGCGCTGAACTGGACCTGCTCGTCGTGCGGGGCCTGAGGCGGCGCGGCTACGAGGTCAAGCGGACGACCTCGCCGCGTGTGACGCCCTCCATCCGCTCCGCGGTCGCCGACCTGCAACTCGACTCGGTGGACCTCATCCATGCAGGCGACCAGACCTACCCATTGGCGCCGAACGTGCGCGCCGTGGCGGCGGCCCGGTTGCTAGAGGACGTTGAGCCGCTCGGCTGAGGCAGAAGAGCCCGCGCACAACGAGGAGGTAGAGCCCGATGACACAGCCGGCTGAGACTGTTGAGTACCTGCTCACCAAGGCACGCCTGGAGATGCGCCGCGTCCATGCTGGCCGCGCTGCAGCCCGCCGGGCCGGCCGTCATGCCTGCTCCGGTGACCGACGCACCGACCAACGCCACCGTGATTGAGCGGCTCGGGAGCAACTGGCCGATCATCGGGTGGGCGCTCTTCGCCGTCTGGTTCCTGGGGCCCTACGTCGCCGGCCAGGCGGCGCCCCTGGTGTTCCTCGGGGGCCTCGCGCTCTGGCTGCTCTGGTGGATCATCGACGTCGTTGATCAGCGGCCCGCATGGTGGCACGCGGCCATCGGCGTCGTGATGCTGGCGATCGGCATCCTGCCGCGCGGAGGCCTCCTCATGATCGCGGCGTGGGTGATCTACTGGACCCGCGTGCGGGAGTAGGCCAGCGGCGGCGTGATGGGACGGGCGGCAACCGTCGGACCTGTCGGACGGGTCAGCCAGGTCCGACGTGTCGGCCGTCGTCTCACGCCCAGGGCGTCTCCGCGGCGCCCTGGGCCCGCATGGCCGCGCTCATCTCACCCATGTGGTAGAGCATGTGGCGCAGGTTGTAGACCAGGCGGCTGAGGAGGGCGCCCCCTGTCCAGTGGAAGGGGTTCGGGCCCAGCAGGTCGGCGTCGGAGAGGCCGGCCAGCCAGGCGTCGGTGCGCTGGGCGACCGCCTCGATGACGGCCATGGCGGCTGCCCTGTCCGGCAACCCCTCCAGCGGGCCCTCCCAGTCGGCGCCGAACAGCACGGCCCACCGGTAGCCCTCCAGTTCGGAGCGCAGGTAGAAGTCCGTGGACTCCACGGCGTGTACGGCGTAGCGAACGGGCGCCGGGGCGGTGGGCGTCTCGGCGGTCCAGGCGGTGTCGCCCAGGCCATCCACCAGGCCGCGCAGCATCTCCCACGCCCGCGCATACTGCTCCCTCATCGACGCGGCCATTGCCGACATGGCGGTATCCTCCAGAGTGGGCCGCATGACCATGCGGCGTTGCCGGTAGGTACGTGGCCGGTTGCCCGACTTCCTGCGCTTCGGGCACGTCCGACGGCCCGCCGCTTCACAGTCATCACGCCTCAGGGAGTGTTCCATGCCTGCAAGCCCACCAGCCTGCACCGTCCTCCGCATAGCCGGAGCGCAGATGCCTGTCACAGACGATATCGAGGCGAACGTGGCGGCGCTCCTCCGGGCCGTCGGCATCGCGGCCGCCCAGGGGGCCGACCTGCTCCTGACGCCCGAGGGCTCGCTCAGCGGGTACCGGCCGCGCTTCTGCCGCCAGGCCGTGGAGGAGGCCCTGCGCGTCGTCACCACGGCGGCCGCGGTCGCCGGCCTGGGGCTGGCCCTGGGGACCTGCTTCGTGGAGGAGGACGGGCGCTGCTACAACCAGGTCCGCCTCTACACGGCGTCGGGCGAGTGCCTCGGCTTCCACAGCAAGACGCTCACCTGCGGCACGCTGGATGAGGAGCCCCGGGGCGAGATCCGCGACTACGCCGTGGCGCCCCTCCGCACGTTCCAGGTGAAGGGTGTTACCGTGGGCGCGCTCATCTGCAACGACCTCTGGGCCAACCCCGGCTGCACCCCGCAACCGGACCCGCACCTGACGCAGCAACTGGCCCGCATGGGCGCGCGCGTCATCCTGCACGCGGTGAACGGCGGCCGCGACGGGAGCGCCCTGTCGGAACTGGCGTGGCAGTACCACGAGGCCAACCTGCGGATGCGGGCCATCGCCGGCGGCCTGCACATCGTCACGGTGGACAACTCCGACCCGGACCGCTGGCCCTGCTCGGCGCCCTGCGGCGTGGTCGGCCCGGACGGCGGGTGGATCGTCAAGACCGAACCGACGGGCGAGCAGCACTTCTGCGCCACACTGGAGCTGTAGCCGCGAAGCCCGTCGACCCATGATCGGAGAGAGGCATTGAGATACCGTCCCTATGGCCGCACCGGCCGGTCCGTGTCCGAAGTCGGCCTCGGCGGCCACCGCGAGGGCGTGGAGACGCGCGGAGGCGTCGAGCGCAACGCCCGGTTCTTCTGGACCGCGCAAGAGCGGGCGGCCATCGTCGGCCGCGCCATCGACCGGGGCGTAACCTACTTCGACACCACGTTCGGGTGCGAGATCGCGTCGCTGGGCGAGTCGCTGCGGCTCCTGGGCAAGCGCGACGGCCTCTTCGTCTCCGGTATGCGCGTCGACTTCTTCGCGTTGCTGCTGCAGGACGGCGCCTCGCCTCGGGAGTTCACCCGCCGCGAGGTGGAGCATCGGCTGCGCGAGTTCGGGTTCGGCCACATCGAGCAGTTCATCCTCGGCGCCATGGAGCAGGGCGACCCGCTGGCCCGCGCCTCGATCATGGAGGAGGTATTCGACGAGCTCGCCGTGCTGCGCTCCGAGGGCAAGATCAACCATGTCGGCTTCTCCTGCCACGACCCGGACTACGCGGCCAGGCTTCTCACGGCCTTCCCGCAGTTCGCCGCGGTGATGGTCCCGTACAACTTCGCCAACCGGGTGGCGGAAGGGGCCCTGGAGGAGGCGGTGCGGCATACCGGCGCGGCGTGGATCGCCATGAAGTCGCTGGTCTGGCGCTTCTACGGGATCGGCGTACCCGTCATCCGCAACCTCCGGCCCGTCCCCGGCCGCCTGGAGCACGACCCCGGGGCGCCCATCGCCGCGCTGGCCATCAAGTGGATGTTGCGCAACGAGCGGCTCACGACCTGCGTCCCGGCCGCCAACTCCTGCGAGGCCGTCGATGAGAACACGTCGGCCTGCGACGGAGGGCCGATGACCGACGAGGAGCGCGCCACCGTCGAGGCCTACCGCGCCGCGGGCGAGGCCGAAGAGGGGGCCTTCCTGGCGCTGGGAGGTCTCCACGCCGACAACGGCCGCACGCTCGAGATGTCGATCGGCCTGGCGAAGAAGGTCTTCGGCCTTCAGGCGGACCCCATCGATTGGGACCAGCCCGATGCGGAGGAGAGGGCGAAGGCCACGGCGAGAGGGTTCCTCGACAAGCTGAGGACGGACCCGAAGTGGGCCGCGTGCCTGCTCGCCAAGACCGGGTAACCCATGAGCCGCCCAGGCATACACCGGCTCTCCGTGGTGCTCACCGCACTGCTCGCCCTCGCCCCGAGCGTCGCCTTCGCCGCACAGCCTCAGCCCCTCCACACCGCCTACCGCTACAAGGGGCCGGGCTGGGACTGGGGCGCGAAGCCGGTTGCGGCAGAGCCGGTGGCGTCCCTCTCAGCCGCATCGAACGGCGCGTTTCGCCTGCGGTTCACGCTCGCGCCTGACGTGGTCGGCTCCGTTGCGCCGGGGTGGCGCGTCGGGCTGGTCAGCGGGCAGCCGGGGTCGGCGCCGAGCGTCTGGCTGACGGCGGGGCGAGGCTACGGACGGAAGGGCGGAGCGTCGCCCCTGGACGGCGCGACCTTCGGCGGCTCACTGCTGCTTCGGGGCGACGCCACGTTCGGCGCGAGCGGTCTGTCGGTGGACCTGACGCTCGACGGCCGGCCCGAGTTCCGCTCGGCGTGGGACCTCTACGCGCTGATCGATACGGACGGCAATCCCGCTACTGGGTTCTTGGGTGGCGATATGCTGCTTCAGGATGTCTCGCTCGGCGCGGGCGGTCCGGTTGGGCTGGACGTGCCCTGGTTCGAGCTAAGCCCGGGCGTGGCTAAGCCGGGGAGCGCCGTCACGGTCACGGCGTGGGTGCTGAACGGCACGGACAAGCCAATGCCCCGCGTGGAGCTGCGGCTGGCGCTGCCGGCCGGCGTTACGTCCGAGGAGGCGGCGGGCCCGGTGGTCACGCGGCTGCAGCCCGGCGAGCCCCGGCGTTTCCAGTGGCGAGTGACCGCCCGGGCAGCGGGCACGCACCCAGTTCGGCTGAGCGGGGATGCCGGCGACCGGAGCGCGCGGCGCATGCAGTGGCTCACCGTCTCGCCGTCCACCGATCCGCTCCGGCACTACCGCACCAAGGAGGGCGCCTGGCTGCCCTTCCCCGAGCGACCTACGCTGCAGGCCGGCAATCGGGCGCCGGTGGCGCGGCTCCTGACCCGGACGTCGGCGCAGAACCGGCGCAACCTCTTCGGCATCACGGCTCACCTGCCGCGGAGCGCCGACGACGAAGACCCCTTCGCCGTGCGGAACGCGATCGACGGCGATTCGGCGACCTGCTGGGCGTCGCGCTGGTGGCGGACCTCGGCGCCCTTCGAGCCCGAGCAGATCACGCTGGACCTGGGGGCGCCACGCATGATCGGGGCGATCCAGTGGCTGCCGGCTTGGCGCGGCGGAGGGGCGCCCGCGGCGTTCGCTCTGGCCACCAGCGCGGACGGACGGGCATGGACGGTGATGGACCGGCAGACCGACGCGCAGGCGGCCACCGATCAGACGTGGCGCTCGTTGCGCTTCGATGGGCGGGTGGCGAGATATGTGCGACTGTCGGCCGACCGGCTCCGCCAGGGTGCCACGGGCTTCTTCTGCGCGCCGTTCGAGCCGTTCCAGCTCCGGGTCGCCGAGCTCCAGGCGCTGGACGGCGATGACAAGCCGATCCGGCCGGCGGCCGTGACCTGCTCCAGCACCTTCCACGCCTGGTACAACGACCCCGCGAGCATCCGGCGTACCTGGCCGCTCCTCTTCCAGTCGGGCGTGAAGCTCAACCGGATCGGCCAATGGGGCGACAAGATCGACTGGGCCACCGTGGAGAAGCGCAAGGGCGTCTACCGCGTGGACCCGGAGGTCGACCGCGCGATCACGCAGTCCGTGAAGTCCGGCGTCGACATACTGATGACGCTGGACTACGGGAACAACCTCTACCAGAAGGTCAAGGGCGCGCCGGACTTCGGCCCCACCTGGATGCGCGGGCACCCGTTCCTGCAGTGCGGCCCCACGACGCCCGAGGCCGTGCGGGGCTTCGCCGCCTACTGCGCCACCATGGCCCGCCACTTCCGGGGTCGCGTAAAGGCCTTCGAGATCTGGAACGAGGAGAACGGCTGGTTCTTCGACGATTGGGCGGAGAACGGCAAGGTGAGCCAGTGCCGCGCCTACGGACGGGCGCTGCTGGCCGCCGCGAAGGCGGTGAAGCAGGCCAATCCCGAGGCGGTGGTGGTCTTCGGCGGGACGGCGGGCATGGCGCCCGACTTCGTGCGGACCGCCCTGGACGAGGGCGCGGGCCCGTACGTCGACGTCGTCGCGTTCCACCCCTACGGCCACCCGACACCCGAGGCGGCCGCCGATAACTTCCTGACGCGCGTGGGCGACACGTTCGAGTGGAAGCCCCGGCCGCCCGACCAGCGCACCTACGAGGACGAGGTCCGCGCCCTGCGGCGTATGGTGCGCCGGTACAACCCGAAGATGCAGGTCTGGGCCGACGAGATGAACTGGATGGCGCCGGGACAGCCGGCCTCGACCGCCAACGGCGACGACAGCGAGCTATCCCAGGCGAAGTACCTGGCCCGGTTCTTCACCATGAACGCATGGCTGGAGTGCGGCGCCGTCTGGTGGTCGCTCTACAACGCCAACGGCATCCAGGAGTGGGCCGTGGTCCGCAGCTCCGACATGAGCCTGCGGCCCGCGCTCACCGCCTCGGCGGTCGTCAGCACCGTGCTGGACGACGTGCGGCCCGCTCCGGCGGCCGCGGCGCAGGCGGTCGGCCCCGTGCCGAATGGGCTGATGGTGAAGGCGTTCCGCGACGCGGCCGGGCGCCCCATCGTGGCCCTCTGGCGCAGCACGCCGGCCTCCGACGCCTGCGTCCCCGCGCCGGTATCGCTCCGGGTTCGATCCACCTCCAGGTCGGAGTGGGAGATCGTGGACGCCCTCACCGGCACGCGGCAACGGGCCACAACAATGCGTGCGCCAGGCCGCGTCGCTTTCGAGGGCCTGCTCGTGGGCGACTGGCCGGTGTTCGTCCGGCAGGCCAGATGACGCCGGACGGGGATCGCGGCCACGGAGGCGTCAACTCTGACCGCTTCTGCACGCGGGTCTGTTCCGGCAGGCAGGAGCCGCGGCCCTGCGCGCCGAATGTGATGCCATGACGGGAAGGAGAACACCGCCGTGTTGACCGCCCTCTGCATTGCGGCAGGCCTGGCCTGCTCAGGAGCCCCCACCATGGAAGCGCCCGCACCACTCATGACCTACACCCTGGCCCACGACGGCACGCCGGCCTCCTACGACGAGGCGGTGGCCGCGGCCTGCATCCAGGGCATCGTGAACCGCAAGGCGCCCGCGCTGGCGCTCCTCTCGCCGCAGGACAAGAAGTCCCGCTTCTGGATCGATACCATGAAGCAGCCCGGACGCTGGCTTGCGGGCCGCGAGGAGCAGCCCATCGTGGGGCTCGACGCCCTGCGCAGTTGGGCCGGCAGCCGCCTGAAGGGCGCCGTCATCTGGGACCCCGCCGTGCCCGCCACGCTGAACTTGGCCACCACCCTTGCCGGCGTCCGCGACGGCGTTGCGCTGAGCCCCGAACTGGCCGAGAAGGCGCTGCCCGGCTGGGGACTCCCCGTGCTGCAGGACTTCCGGGGCCGCTTCACCGGAGCCGAGACCGGCAGCGCCAAGAACGACGCCTACCGGTGGGCCATCCGCGAGTTCCTCGCCAAGGGCCTCTGCTCGGGCCACTGGCTCTGCCTCTATGAGGACGCCTACAGCACGCGGGCGCGCGGCGACATCGGCTACGTGAACACCCGCGACTGGGCCGTGCGGAACCGCTCGTTCGTCTACGACCTCTCGCCCTGGGGCGACGAAGTCCCGCAGGATGACCCCGGGCAGAAGCCGGGGACCGACCTGGAGACCTACCACCTGCTCCTGGCCGAGCTGATGAAGCAGACGGCGGGCAAGCAGATGACCGAGGTGGCGGGCTTCTTCGCCTTCTCGAAATACAGCAACATGCCGGACCACGCCAGCCGCCACGATCCCGTGCCCACCGAGTGGGAGACCGTCTACCTCATCTCGCCCTACAACTGCTACCAGAACACCGTGGCCTCCGACTGCTACAACCAGTCGCTCCATGTCCAGGCGCCGCGCAAGCCGCTGAAGCAGAAGGCCAGGCCCGCAGGCGTGAAGCTGGCCGACAAGACCTACGTCTGCGTGCTCATGGCCGACTACGACAGCATGACGCCTCTCTACCAGTTCCTGCCCGACAACTGGCTCGACCCAAAGCGCGGTTCGCTGCCGCTGGCCTGGGGCCTAAACCCGAACCTGGTGGAGACCTACCCGGATATCTTCCAGTACCTCTACGAGACCGCGTCGCCCAATGACCACTTCGGCGCCGACGCCAGCGCCGCGGGGTATATGAACCCCAACCGGATCGCGCCTGAGCACATGCCGCTCTTCATCCGCCACAACCAGCGGTTCTTCAAAGAGTGCGACATGACCATGGCGCCCATGGTGCTGGACTGGGACGAGCCGACGCCTGCCGTGAAGGACGCCTTCACGAAGTTCGCGCCGGACGGCTTCGCCACCATCGTCATGGACCTGCACGGGAAGGGCGGCAAGCTGCCGGAACCGCAGGTCTGGAAGGGCATGCCGGTCCTGGAGCTGATCAACGACGGGTGCAACTTCACGGACGTGGAGACGCATGCCGGCATCCTCTCCAGCGCCATTTCGGCCCGGCCGCAAGGCAAACCGGCCTTCCACTTCTTCCGCATCGTCTGGACCGGCCCCGGAAACGTGGCGGCTACACTGGAGCGGCTGCAGGCCAAGAGGCCGGAGCTGGACATTGAGGTCGTGGGCCCCGCCGACTTCTTCCGGCTCTTCAAGGAGTCGAAGGCCAGGACGCCGGGGGACTGACGCCCGCATCACACACGGAGGACCGCAGCCATGCAACCGTCGCACCGCCACTTCCGCGTACGCCCGATCATCGTTCCGGCCAACGCCGAGGCGGAGATCGTCATCGAGCCGCTCCACGGCCACGTGCGTCTGGACCCGGCCGTTTCCTACGAGGTGCGGGGCTACCCCTGCGAGGAGTTCGCCCAGCGGACCGGATGGCCGGAGAGGCCCCTGGCCTCCGCGACGGTGGTCGATGGCTCCATGCGGGTCCGCTGCTGGTTCGAGGGCGAGCAGGAGCACGTGCTGCTGGTGGAGCGGCTTGAGGGCGAGCGCCGCGTGACGGTGGCCGACATCCGGGTCTACTCGCTGGAGCCGGACCTGCTGGCGCGGAGGCCCTACAAGGGCGACCTGCATATCCACACCAACCGCTCCGACGGCCGCGAGTCGCCGGCCTACGTGGCGGGCCGGGCGCGGGAGATCGGGCTCGACTTCCAGGCCATCACCGACCACCGCCGCTACGAGCCCTCGCTGGAGGCCATCGCCGCCTACGAGGGCGTCGAGATCGACCTGCGCCTCTTCCCCGGCGAGGAGGTCCACCCGCCGCGGAACCCGATCCACATCATCAACTTCGGCGGCTCGTTCAGCGTCAACGCCCTCTTCCAGGATGCCGACGCCTATGCCGCCGCCGTGCGGCAGGTGGCCGACGAGCTGCCCGAGCCGCCCGCCGGAGTGGACCCCTACCAGTACGCCTCGTCCACCTGGTGCTTCCGCAAGATCCGCGAGGCGGGCGGGCTGGGCATCTTCTGCCACCCATACTGGTTCACCGACCACCGCTACACCCCTTCCGGCGCCCTGACGAGCCACCTCTTCCGCGAGCGGCCCTTCGACGCCTACGAGGTCATCGGCGGCTACCACCTGCACGAGGCCGACAGCAACACGCTGCAGGTGGCCCGCTACCACGACGAGCGGGCCGAGGGGCGCACGCACCCCATCGTCGGCGTTTCCGACGCCCACGGGTGCGATCGCAACGAGCTATTCGGCTGGTACTACACCATCGTCTTCGCTGCGGACGGCGGCTTGCCGGGGCTGATCGATGCCGTCAAGGGTCTCTACTCCACCGCCGTCGAGGCTCTGCCGGGGCAGGTGGCGCGGGCATTCGGGCCGTTCCGGCTGGTGAAGTACTCGCTCTTTCTCATGCGCGAGTACTTCCCGCGGCTCGACGAGCTCTGCGCCGAGGAGGGGCGGCTCATGCTGGCCCATGCCGCCGGTGACGCGTCCGCGGCCCAGGCGCTGGCCCGCCTGAGCGGCCGCACATCGCGGCTCTCCGCCGAACTCATTCGTCGCTAGCGCCGTCCTGAGGAGGCTTCCATGCACGCCACGCTACTCGCCGCCGTCGTCCTTGCCGCCGCGCCGCGCATCCACTGCGTCAGCGACATCTCGCACGAGTTCACCTTCTACATGGACGGCCGCTTCTTCAACCAGTACGTGGGCGAGGCAGGCGGCACCGACGTGCGGAACTGGGGCACGCTCTGGAAGCTGGACCTGGCCAACGCCAACCTGCTGGCCCTGAGCAGCGGCTCCGGCCCGGTCGCCTACGACCCGCGCACGGTGGCGCACGTCCGCAAGTTCGTCGAGGGCGGCGGCGCGGCGCTGATCATGGCCGACCGATCCGGCCTGCCGGCGGCGACGAAGCTGCCCATCGCCGACGTGGCGGCGGCCTTCGGCGCGGGCTTCCTGGCAGAGAAGGCCGAACTGCCCCTGCGGGCCGAGGCGAAGCTGGGCGCCCAGAAGGTGGAGTTCTACGGCGGCGGCACGCTGGAGCTCAAGCCCGGCTGGGAGCCGCTGGTGACCGACGCCCGCGGCAAGCCCCTCCTGGCTCGGCGCGGCGTGGGCAAGGGATGCGTACTGGTGGGCATTCGCGGCCTCTTCGGCAACCGGCCGGATGCGTCGGACCCGATCAACGCCCAGTGGGTGCGGCCCCTGCTGCAGGAGGCGGTCAAGGGCAAGGCCGTCGACGCCGGCAAGCCCTTCCAGGGCCAGTCGGCCGAGCTGACCAAGAAGCTGGGCGCGCTCACCGTGGAGTACCACGAGGGCACCAAGCAGTTCGCCGACGCCATCGCGAAGGAGTACTTCATCGTTCGCGAGCATCTGGTGAAGATCACCGGCGTTCCGCCCTCGGCGGGGACCCTCACCAACCTCCTCATGCTCCCCACCGGCGGCGGTGGCTTCTCCAGCGGCGACCGCATCGGCATCGGGGCCTGGTGGGGCGACTTCCCCAAGAACCGCTACCCCATGATCGAGCTGATCGGCCACGAGGCGGCCCATTCGTGGGTGCTGCCCTATGCCGAGCCGGTCTGGAACGAGCCCATCGCCACCTACCTGGGCATTCAGGTGGGGAAGGCCATGGGCATGCCCGAGGCCCAGAAGACGCTGGAAGGCGCCATCGAGCGGGCGCGGCGCGACGACCCGGAGATGCGCAGAATCGACATCGGCGCACCGGGCGCGCCCAACGCCGTGGTCTGGGGCAAGACCTTCTGGATTTTCGAGCAACTACGCGCCAAGTACGGCGACGACGCCATGGCGAAGTATTTCCAGGCCAAGCGCCGCCTCCTGAAGCCCGGCCGCAAGGGCTACAGCCTGGACGACTGCGTGGCAGTATGGAGCGCCGCGGTAGGCGAGGACCTCTTCCCCTGGTTCCGCTCCATCGGCGTATCGGTGGAGCGCGCCAAGGCCGACGTGGGCGCGTAGGGACGGAGGTCGGCAGAGAATGGGC
Source organism: Armatimonadota bacterium (assembly GCA_026392115.1). Classification (GTDB taxonomy): domain Bacteria; phylum Armatimonadota; class Chthonomonadetes; order Chthonomonadales; family CAJBBX01; genus CAJBBX01. Next base: position 36,163 of record JAPLCQ010000121.1, read on the forward strand.
GCAAAGCCAAGGCTGACGCGCCACCGGCTGTGTGGCCGTAAGCCCCAGGCCGTCGGTCGAGCGCCTGTTCTCCGCGAGGCGGACAGGCGTATCGAGACCCCGGTCGCCGTCCAGTCGCCGAAGGGCGACTTCCCGCCGTTCGTTGCAGCGGTTTCAACCGCCCGCACCCCGCGCGCCCCACCGCGCCGCCGCTGGTGGCTCGGGCCTCTGTGCCCGAGTCCGGCAGACGGGGCGCGCCGTGGCTCCGATACGGCCCGCGCGAACGGCTGCGCGGGCCTACTCAACCGACGACCGGGCGGGCTGCGCACTCGGTGCAACGGCACCGGCGACGCGCCACCGGCTGTGTGGCCGTAAGCCCCAGGCCGTCGGTCGAGCGCCTGTTCTCCGCGAGGCGGACAGGCGTATCGAGACCCCGGTCGCCGTCCAGTCGCCGAAGGGCGACTTCCCGCCGTTCGGGGCCGTTAGCCCCGTATCCGGGAGGCCTGCCATGGATTCGCTCAACAACCTCACTCGCCGCCAGTTCATCGGAGCGGCGGCCGCCGTGCCCGCCGCCTCGGCCGCTCTGGCGTCGGATGCCGAGCTCGTGCAGCAGGAGCCTGCGCCGGAGCCGATCCCGCTCGGCGCCATCGGCAAGGTGAAGATCAGCCGCATGCTCCTGGGTGGCAACCTCATCGGCGGATGGATGCACTCCCGCGACCTGCAGTACGTGGGCCGCCTCTTCCGGGCCTACGTCACCGAGCAGAAGATCATGGAGACCATCGCGCTGGCCGAGAAGCACGGCATCAACACAGTCTTCGAGACCGGCGGCGACTTCGTGCTGCGCCACAACAAAGAGAACCGCGGCCACATGCAGTTCATCCCGCACATCGAGGTGAACGCGGGCCAGTCGGAGCAGGCCCTGAAGGACCACATCAAGGCCCAGGCCGAAAGCGGAGCGTGCGCGCTCTACGTCTGGGGAGTCTCGTCGGACACGCTGATGATGAACGGACAGGCGGGCAAGCTGGCCCGCGCCGTGGAGTTGGCCAAGGCGCATGGCATGCCCATCGGCGTCGGCTCGCACTCGCTGCTGGTGCCGAAGGAGATGGAGAAGCTGGGCGCGCCGGTGGACTTCTACGTGAAGACGCTCCACAAGGACGACTACCCCAGCGCCACTCCCAAGGAGAAGCGCAAGGAGTTCATGTGGGTCACGGGGGAGAACGGCTATTACGACAATATTTGGTGCATTAATCCTGAAGAAACTATTCAGTTTATGAAGTCCGTGGCCAAGCCCTGGATCGCTTTCAAGATCCTGGCCGCCGGCGCCTACCACCCCCGCGACGCCTTCAAGTACGCCTTCAGCAGCGGCGCCGACTTCGTGGCCGTGGGCATGTTCGACTTCCAGATCCGCGAGAACTGCGAGATCCTCAGCCGCACCGTGCGCGACACCAAGGTGCGCGACAGGGAGTGGCGGGGCTAGCCGCCCCGGCGTCTGCGGTATCCTCTCGGCACCCTACGCACACGGAGTGGCGCATGCCCGAAGCCGGTTGGGTCTTCAATATCCAGAGGTTCTCCCTGCACGACGGGCCGGGCATCCGCACCACCGTCTTCATGAAGGGCTGCCCGCTCCGCTGCCTCTGGTGCCACAACCCCGAGGGGCTGGAGAGCCGGCCCCAGGTGCGGCTCACCTCCAGCCTCTGCACCCACTGCGGCCGTTGCGCCGAAGCCTGTGAGCATGGCGGCCACACGGTAACGCCTGAGAGCCACGACCTCCACCTCGAGGGATGCGTGCGTTGCGGCCAGTGCGTGGAGGCCTGCTACGCCGGCGCCGTGGAGATGGTCGGCTCGCGCATGACCACCGAGGAGGCCATGGCCGTGGTGCGCCGCGACGTGCCATTCTACGATCAGTCGAAGGGCGGCATGACCCTCTCCGGCGGCGAGCCCATGGCCCAGTTCGCGTTCACCCGCGAGATGCTGCAGATCGCCCGCGACGAGGCCATCGGCGCCGCCATGGAGACCTCGGCCTTCTGCCCCTGGGAGCGGCTGGAGGAGCTGCTGCCCCTCTGCGACCTGCTGATGGTGGACCTGAAGCACACCGACGACGCCCGCCATCGTGAGCTCACCGGCGTCTCGAACGTGCCGATCCTGGCGAACCTGACCCGCCTCTCGGAGGCCGGCATCCCCCTGATCCTACGGACGCCATGGATCCCCGGCCGCAACGCGGAGGAGCCCTTCCTGCAGGGGCTCATCGACTTCGTCGGCGGGCTGCCGAAGAAGCCGCCCATAGAGTTCATGCCCTACCACCGCCTGGGTCTGAGCAAGTGGGAGTCGCTGGGTTCCGACGCCACTATGGACCACGAAACGCCCGCCGCCACCAAGGCCGACGTGCAGCCCTGGATCGACCGCTGCGCCCAGGCCGGACTGGAAGCCACCATCCGCTGAGGAGGCCGCCCGTGAACTCCATCCGCTTGACCGACGCCGTCGGCCCCCTCTTCGCCGGCGCCCAGGCCGGCATGGACCGCCAGATCGACGACACGGGTTCGCCGGACCACGGCGGCCCGGTGAACGCCGCGTGGGGCATCCCGGACCCGAGTTCCGCCATCGGCCTCACGGCCACGCTGGCCCTGGCGCTGGTGGTCCGCCGCCTGCGCCCCGACCTGGCGCCCGCCCGGCCCGATGACGGCCTTCTCCTGCGCCGGGGCGCGGAGGCGGCCGACTTCCTGCTCCGCTGCCAGCGCCCCTCGGGCCTGACCGACCTCCTGGACTGCAACTACGACTCGTCGCCCGATGCCGGCTTCGCCGTGCAGGCCATGTGCCCCGTCATCGAGCTCGGCCGACGGGCCCTGCCCGGCCAACCCGATCTGGCGCCGGTACTGGAGCGCGTCGAGCGCTTCACCCGAGCCGCCACCGTGGGCATGCTCACGGGCGGCTTCCACACTCCGAACCACCGCTGGGTCATCGCCGGGGCCCTGGCGCGGGCGGGCGGGCTCTACCCGGACATCGACGTCCAGCCCGTCATCGACGCCTACCTCGCCGAGGGGATCGACGCCGACGAAGAGGGCTTCTTCATCGAGCGGAGCGCGGGCGTCTATGATCCGATCTGCGACCGGTCGCTCCTGCTGCTCTGGCGCGCGCTGGGCGACGAGCCTTCGCGGGATGCGGCCCTGCGCAATCTGGACCTGAACCTCCTCATGCTCAACGCCGACGGCACGGCCGAGACAGGCCTCTCGCGGCGGCAGGACTACGGCGTGCGAAGCGTGCCCGGCTCCATGGCGTTGGCCTACCTGCTCGGCTACGAGGCGCGGCCCGACCCCCGCTACCTCGCCGCCGCCCAGTTGCTCTGGGATCGCGGCAGGGGCGATGCCTCGGGCGTGGCCTCCTACCTGATCGCCGCCGGGGTCGACGAGCTGGTGACGCCCGACGGCGCGTTCCCCTTCGACTTCCAGCGTATATTGCCCGCCAACGGCATCTGGCGCATGCGGCGGG
>JAPLCQ010000095.1 GCA_026392115.1 Armatimonadota bacterium
CTCTTCGGAGGCGGCCGCGGCGACGCTACGGGCGTTGTGCTCCGTACAGAGGTCGCGGACGGCGGCGGTCTCGGCGTCGAGCCCCGGCTCGAGCCCGTCCAACTCCACAAGCAGCAGGGCCTGCGCGTCGCGGGGGAAGCCCATGGCGAAGGCATCCTCCAGCGCATTGATGATCATGCTGTCCATCATCTCCAGCGCGCAGGGGACGATGCCGGCTGCGATGATGCGGCTCACCGTTCGCGAGGCGTCGTCCACGGAGCTGAAGACCGCGAGCAACGTCCGGACCTCGCGCGGATTCGGGGTGAGGCGCACCGTGACCTCCGTGACGATGCCGAGCGTGCCTTCGGAGCCCACGAAGAGGCCCACCAGGTCGTATCCGCAGGGCTCGTCGGCGTCGGAGCCCAGATCCACGACGGAACCGTCGGGCAATACGACCGTGAGCGCGGTCACATGGTTGGCCGTCACGCCGTACTTCAGCGTATGGGGTCCGCTGGCGTTCTCGGCCACGTTGCCGCCCACGGTACAAGCGGTCTGGCTGGAGGGGTCCGGCGCGTAGTGGAGGCCGTAGGGCGCCGCGGCCCGCGTGATCGTGGAGTTGATGCACCCGGCCTGGGCTCGCAGGCGCAGATCGGCGGGATTGACGCTGAGGACGCGATTCATCCGCATGATGCTGATGACGGCGCCGCCGCGGAGAGGCGTGGCCCCGCCGGAGAGGCCCGTGCCCGTACCGCGCGGCGTGAAGGGGACGCCCATGCGGGCGCAGAGGCGCACCACGGCGGCGCACTGCTCGGTCGACTCGGGATGGACGACCACGTCCGGCCGGCCCTTGTGGATCGTGTAGGCGTCGCACTCGTAGGCCAGCATCTCGACGGAATCGGTGAGCACCTGGTCGGCGCGGAGCATCGACCGAAGCTCCGTCACCAGCCGGGTCAGGGTGTGCTGCGATGGCGCCTGGCAAAGCATACAGCGAGTATACCGCTGCAGCCCGCGGTCAAACGGTCCATAATACCGAGCCCGCGCGCAGGGCCGGCAGCCGACGCCGATGGAGGAGACGCCACGTGACCGAGACCGCCAAGGGCTACCACGTCCTGACCTGGGGATGCCAGATGAACGAGGAGGACTCCGAACAGATGGGGCTCTACCTCGAGCAGCTGGACCTGGCGCCGACGGCAACCGCGGCAGAGGCCGACGTGATCCTCCTCAACACGTGCTCCGTGCGCCGCAAGCCCGAGGAAAAGGTCTTCAGCAAACTGGGCGAACTCCGGGAGTTGAAGGAGGAGCGGGCGGGCATCGTGGTAGGCGTTTGCGGCTGCATGGCGCAGATCGAGCACGAGGAGATTCTGCGCCGGGCTCCCTTCGTCGACTTCGTGGTGGGCACGGGTCAGATCTCGTCGGTGCCGGAGCTGGTCCGCGCCGCGTGGGCCCGCACCGACCGCGAGGCGCCTGCCGCCGTGCGCCGCAAAGCCGCAGGCAGGGCCCTGGATCTGCCCGAGCGTAAGGGCGCCGTGGTCTCCGACATCCCGCTGCGGGCTACCGGCAGGCGACCGAGCATCAAGGCGCATGTGCCCATCATGTATGGCTGCGACAAGTTCTGCACCTTCTGCGTCGTGCCCTTGACGCGCGGCCGCGAGCGGAGCCGGCCCACGGCGGATGTGATGGCCGAGGTGCGGGAGTTGGCCGGGCAGGGCGTGCGGGAGGTGACCCTCCTGGGCCAGACGGTGAACAGCTACGGCAAGAACCTGCCCGAGGGGCGTGTGCCCTTCGCCCAATTGCTCGGAAGGATCGACAGCGTCGAGGGCATCGAGCGAATCCGGTTTACGTCGCCCTACCCGCGCGACTTCACCGATGAACTGGTGGAGGCCATCGCCCGGCTGCCGCACGTCTGCGAGCACGTCCATCTGCCGCTGCAGGTGGCCGACGACGCCCTGCTCCGGCACATGCATCGGGGATACACGCTGGCCGAGTTCGACCTGATCGTGCAGAAGCTGCGCACCGCCGTGCCGGGAGTCGCCATCACCACGGACCTGATGCTGGGCTACCCCGGCGAGACCGACGAGCAGTTCCGCAACACGATGGACTACGTAGCCCATACGCGGTTCGACGCGGCCTTCATGTTCGCCTACTCGCCCAGGCCAGGCACGAAGGCGGCGGATATGCCCGACCAGGTGCCGCAAGAGGTGAAGGTCGCGCGGCTGAATGCGCTAATCGACCTGCAGAACCGCGTCTCCGCGGAGAAGTGCCGGGCCTGCGCGGGCGACGTCGTGGAGGTGCTGGTGGAGGGGCGCAGTTCGCGCAACGCGGCGATGCTTTCGGGCTATACCCGGACGCTGCGGATGGTCCACTTCCCGGGCGCAACGGAGGCCACGCCGCCCGGGTCGCTGGTCCGCGTGAAGGTGGAGGAGGGTGGACTGACGGGGTTCCTGGGGACGCCTGCGTAGCCCGCGAGGTACAATGCCGCCTGCGCGAGGGTATAGCTCAGCCGGCAGAGCACCGCCCTTTTAAGGCGGGTGTCCTGGGTTCGAGTCCCAGTGCCCTCATACAAACCACACGGCGGCCGCCCCGGCCACGGGGTGCAGCCGCCGTTGTCACATCCGCCCCTACGCCTTATGCTTGGCGAGTTCCGCCTCTTCGGCCTCGGCGAGCTCCTGGCTGCTCAGGCGACGGGTCGCCTCGGCGGCTTCGGCAGCGGCGGTCGATGCCGGGCCGAGGGGCTTCGCCGTGGTCGGTCCCTCCAGCGGCTCCAGGTCCTTCATGGCGGTGAGAATAACGTAGCGCAGATGGAAGTCCCGCTCGCGCTCCGTCAGGCGGCTCCGCCCCTCTTCGCTGAGCCCGTCGAGCCACTTCGTCTTCATCTGGTCGCGGATGTCGTGGTGACGGCGCCGAATCTCCGTGGTCAGGCTCTCCTGCTCGATCTCGACAACCACCGACTCAGGCGAGTAGACCTTGCGGATCACGCCCGTAAGGCCACCGAAATAGTTGTAATAGAGGCCCGACTTGAGGTCTGCCGAAACCGCCTCGCGTGTCACCACGCGAATCCTGTCGCCCTCCACAATTGCTGGCATGCATCTCTCCTTGTCTTCGGCTCCGATCAGCGCGGAGCGGCCCGGGTCATCGTTGGGCGGAAGCCGCCAATGTCACCGCCAGGGCGTCCGTAAGTATGGCCGGATTCGCGTTCATGTCGACCCGGCGACGGGCGACGGCAATCTGGTCGATGGCTGTGATCCACTCCCGAGGCTGCCGCCGGTCGGCCACCGCAAGAATGGCGGAGCGCCGCTCCTCGTTGACGATGGAGGCGCCGGGACCGACCAGGGAGAGGGCCAGCGCATCTCGCGCCACCACGGCCACCAGGTCCAGCGCGGCGCCCATCTGCCGCCGTCCGGCGCGCTCCTTGGTGTTGTCGGCGTCGGGCGCGGGCGCAGCAGCCGCAGGGGCGGGAGGTTCATCGCCCAGGAACTTGAGTCCCTTTGCAGCCTGGCGCAGCGCCTCCGCGCATCGCAGCACGCCGAGTCCCGACGCCGACAGGAGCGCCATGCCCGCATCGGTGCAGACGCCGATCTCGCCGTAGGCCGTCTTGGACGATGCCAGCGACTGGGCTGTGCCCACGCAGCCCTGCGCCAGCGCCGCCAGCGTGGCGGCCCTGTCCGCCGCGACCGCGTGCCGATCCGCGAGCCACTCCGCCAGGCCGGCCAACGGCATGGCCCCGAAACGAACCATGCGGCACCGGGAGAGGATCGTCGGCAGCACGCGGCCCGCGTGGGGCGCCAAGAGGATGAACACGACGTAATGCGGCGGCTCCTCCAGCACCTTCAGAAGGCTGTTGGCCGCTCCCTCGGTCAGCGTGTCGGCGCGCTCCACGATGAAGACACGCTTACGGCCGATGGAAGGCGAGTAGGGCAACGCATGTTGAAGGATGCCTCGGGGCTTTCCCTCGCGATCCCAGAACTGCCAGATCTGCGTCTGGTCGCCCGCAGGCTGGACGAGCGAGACTTCGGGGTTGACGCCGCGGCTCAGGCGCTTGCACGCGTCGCACTCCGTGCAGGCGTCGTACGGGTCGATCCGCGGCGCCAAGCACGAGACCGCCGCCGCCAGCGCCCAGGCCGTTGTAGTCTTGCCGCAGCCCTGTGGACCCGTAAAGAGGAACGAGCCGGAGTCTCCGCCGTCGGCAAGCGTGCGGCGCAACACGGCGACGGCGGACTCCTGGCCCGCAATCTGGGCGAAGGTCAACGGGGCTTCGGGCACGGCGGCGCTACCAGTCCACCTCGGCGCCTGCATCCAGGGCAGCCAGATAACGCTCGGTCTGAATGGCCGCCATGCAGCCCGAGCCCGCAGCCGAGATCGCCTGGCGGTACTCCGCATCCTGCACATCGCCGCAGGCGAAGACGCCGCGCCGGGTGGTGCGCACATCGTGGTGCGTCCGGATGTAGCCCGCCGGATCCAGCTCCACCCAGTCGCGCACGATGTCGCTGTTGGGCCTGTGGCCGATGGCCACGAAGACGCCCGCCACCGGTTGGCGGCTGACCTGGCCCGTCAGCGTGTCCCTGAGCTCGATGGCAGTGACCTTGCGCTCGGCGGGATCGTCGATGGCCGTGATCACCTTGTTCCATAGGTAGGCGATCTTGGGGTTCTCCTGCAGGCGGCGCTGCATGATGGCCGAGGCGCGAAGCTGGTCGCGGCGATGCACGATGTGGACCTTCGACGCGAAGTGCGTTAGGTACAGGGCCTCCTCGGCGGCCGTGTCGCCGCCGCCGACCACCGCCACCTCCTTACCCCGAAAGACGGGTAGCGCGCCGTCGCATGTTGCGCAGGCCGACACGCCCGCACCGCCCAGACCGCCCTCCCAGACCGGACGCTCGGCGTCGAGCCCCAGCCAGCGGGCCGAAGCGCCGGTGGCGATGATCAGCGCCTTGCACCGGTAGGCCTCATCGCCCACGGCAACGGTGAACGGCGACGCCGAAAGGTCCAGCCCGGTCGCCAGGTCCTCCACGAACTCGACGCCGAACCGGACCACCTGCTCACGCATGCGGAGCATGAGCTCCGGCCCCATGATGCCGTCGGGGAAGCCGGGGTAGTTCTCCACCTCGGTGGTGATCGTCAGCTGCCCTCCCTGCCCCTGCAGGCCCTGGCCCGAGCCGACGCCTCCGTCGATGACCAGCGGTTCCAGACCGGCGCGGGATGCGTACAACGCGGCCGTGTAGCCGGCGGGCCCGCTGCCCAGGACGATGACGTTGCGGATGTCGTGCTCGGGGGTCATGGACTACTCCTTGGAAGCTGAAACGGTAGTACGCGGAACCCAGGCGCTACGCGATGCGCTCGGCGACCCGGGCACGCAGCGCGAACTGGCGCAGGAGCTGAACCTCGCTTGCGGCGTAGACGCGCGGCAGTTCCGTGGCAAGCGCCAGCACCGCTGTAACACGGCCTTCGGCGCGCAACGGTACTCCCAGGTACGAGGCGTACTTGCCGGACGTCAGCCACGGCTCGGCGCGGGACCGTTCATCGTCTGAGATCGCCTGCGTCACCAGTGAGCGCCCCCGCCGCGCCACCCAGCCCGAGAGGCCGGCGCCCGGCGGCAACGACTCCAGCACGCCGCCCGAACGTCGTCCGGCATCGGCGGCGGGCGTCAGGCCATCGGGTCCGCAGGCCCAGACCACGGCGCGGTCGGCCTCCACGACATCCAGGCAGAGCTTGGCCAGCAGTAGCGGCACATCCTCACGCTCGATGGCGCTGCCCAGGGCTCCCGCGATCGTGCGGAAGTAGCGGCGCATGGCGGCGGAGCGGTCGCGCGCCGACTGGTAGAGCGCGGCGTTGTCCGAGGAGATTGCAGCCTGGTTCGCGATGGTGTAGAGCAACTCCATCTCGCCAACGGTGAAGAGGCGACGGCGGCTCGTCATAGCCATCACCACGCCCAGCACCTGCTCACCGGCGGCCATGGGCACGCAGAGGCACGAGACGACGCCGCAGTCATGGATCGGAGAAACGCGATTGCGGGCGTCGGCGGCCACATCCGATACGGCCGTGGGGGTCATCCACTCATAGACCCAGCCGGCGATACCCTCACCGGCCGCCGGCCGGAGTGTCGCGAACGGCGTGCCGTCAAGCCCGCGAATGCACCGGGCAACGAGGCGACCGGTGCGGCGGTCCAGGGTCAGTACCGCGAACTGATCGACATTGAGCAGGTGCTGCACCTGCGAGGCGACCAGGTCGAACACATGGTCGGGATCGAGGAGCGCCCCGGCCTGCTGGGAGAGGTTGAAGAGGGCGGTGGCCTCCTCGGTCCGGCGCGTGGACTCCTCAAACAGCCATGCGTTCTCCACCGCCACGCCCGCCTGAACCGTTACGGCCTCCATGAGGTGCAGGTCCGACCCATCGAACGCCGCGCTGTGCGCTCCCACGACCACCAGCAGACCCACGGAATCGCGTCGCCCGCGTAGGGGTAGCAGCATCACAGAGCGCGGTGGGACATCGAAGGGCAGCACATCGACCGTAGGATCGCCGGCGTCCAGGGCCAGAATCCGTGCGGAACCCGTGGCAAGCGCCTCGGCGGCTGGCCCCGTCTCCGGTGAAAGCTGGACGTCGCGCTGTTCGGCGTTCAGGCCCCGGTCGGCCCCGATGAAGAGGTGCGTCCGCTCGTCATTCAGTAGGAAGACCGCGGCGGCCTGGTGGCTGATGCCGCTCTCAACGGCGTCGAGCACAGCCTCCAGCGTCTCCGCGACATTGAGACTGCCGCCGATGGTAGCTGTGGTATTGACCAGCGCCCGAAGGCGGCGGTCCAGGGCGGCAGCTTCGTCCGCCAGCCGGTAACGCGCCACGGCCGCTGCGATGATCGCCGCGAAGGCCGGCAGCAGGCCCGAGCCCGCGGCAGTCGCCTCGCCCGAGGGCCAGGAGGCGATGAGAGCGCCAAGCACCCGATGACCGTCGCGGATCGGCGCCGACACGGTGTGGGGCGACGCCTCGGGCAGGGGTGCATGGCCCGGCGACGGGCCGGTCACGCCGAAATGGATGGCCTCGTCGGCCACCGAGTCGTCCACCAAGACCCGCAGGCCGACGAACTCCGACACACTGCCGCCGGCCACAGCGGCGAAGTCCAGAACGGCACCACTGTCGCCGCGAAGGCCAATCACCACGGTTGAGGCGCCCGAAGCGTCCTTTGCCAGTTCCGCCAGACCGGAGAGCGTCTCAGAGAGGCTGCCACCGGCGACGAGCAACTGCGCCGCACCGGCAAGCCCGGCCGCTTCGCTCCCCATTCCACCGTCCGTCAGCGCACTCATGGTCGAGATTCCCCGCTCCTGTGTAGCGCATTGTGCCACAGGGCAGTGGAGGTGTCAAGCGCGGCCATTGGGCGACCCGTCGGAGGGCCTGAGTCGCCGCAGGTCGCCGGAGCGGACCGTAACGCCGTCCTCGTCGAATCGCTCCAGCAGCAGCAGCGCCAGTTTGCGCCCGGAGCCGATCCGATCTCGGAACTCGGCGATCCCGACTGTGCCCTGCTCCGCCGCACACGCTTCAAGCGCCACGCGCGCGTCGGCAAGCACCCGCCCATGGACATAGAGACCGGAGGGCAGTTCCGCGGCATCCCCTCTGCGTAGCGCCCTGGTCAGCATGGCTCGAGCGGCGTCGGGACGCGCGCCCACTTCGGCGGCCACGGATTCGGCACGCAATGCCTGGAGTGGCGAGGCGGCCAGGCAGGCCACCACGCGTTCATAGAGCGCCTGCTGGCGGTCCGGAAGCGTGGGCTGGAAGCCGCAAAGGCGCACAAGGTCGCCCTCCCTCTCGACCATGCCTGCCGCCCATGCACCGAGGCGGTCGGGCGCATCCGGGTCAGCCACGGCAGCCGCCAGTTCGGCGGCCGGCATTCCGGTGCGCACAGGGAACCGCTCATGGTATGCCCGGAGCGTGCGTAGCGCCCGGTCGCGCAGCAGCGCTTCAGGCGGCTCGGGCTGCGCCGGAGCGGCGGCAGGACCGGCGATCGATGAGACCCGGCACGTCGCCACCACTCCTCCCGGCAGTCGGACCAGGCATAGGTCGCCGGGCGCGAAAGCCACCAACGCATCGGATGCGGCGTCCACCCCTGCATCGGATGCGGGGCCAAGAGCTACAGGCACGGTGCAACCGCCCATCAGCAGGTCGGCCCGACTGACGTCACCGATCAGCGAGGCCGCGACGAACGGCTCAAGGCGCAGGCGACGAGAGGCGACGACGGAGGAATCCGAGGTTAGGATGCAACCCGGCGCGACGTCCGCGGGTTCCACGCCGGTCAGCGCAACCTCGAGTTGCCCAGCGGCGACCGAGGCGGGCCATGCGCCGCGCCTGTGCGCCGGCAAGCCGATTCGAACATCGCGCCCCTCCGGCATCAGCCGCGCCGGGTCGCCGTTGTGCGCGGCGCCGCCTGTGATCCAGCAACGAAGCAGGGAGCCGCCGAACGGAGAGACGCCAACGCTGCTCACCTGGGCACGAAAGGGCGAGCCCTCGCCCTGCGGGGCTACACGGGAGGCGTCGGCCAGCAGGGCGCGGCGCAGCGAAGCCAGTCCGCCGCCGGTCGCGAGATCACAGAACACCCTCCGCACGCGCGGGCCAGCCGTCTGCGGGTCCAGTATGGGCCTTCGGCCGGTCCGCGGCCCCAGAACCGCCGCAACGCAGCCACCGATGCCGCGACCTCCGACAAACTCCACGACCTGCGCCAACGCCGCGTCTCCGTCGGGCACGGCCGCGTCGAGCGCCACCAGGACCAGGTCGACGGCGCGGCCTCCGACGAGCAGCGCCGTCTGCCACGGGCCATCCGGCTCGGGCGGATGAAGCCATGCCCGCGCGCCGTCGGCAAGGAGGCACTCCGGCTCCGACGGCCCCACGCGCAGAGAGGCGGCCAAGTCCGCAGCGGCGTCGCCGGGAACGCCGACGAGACCCACGATAACCTGGCGCATGGCCGGCCGGGGCGACCTGTTCAGGTGGAGACGCTCAGCTCGGCCCGCGTCGGGAGCGAGCGCTGGGCGCCCAGACGGGTTACCGAGATGGACGCGGCCAGCGTGGCCTGTGCAGCAGCGTCAAGCAGCGAAAGCCCCTCGGCCAGGCCCACCGCCAGTGCGCCGGTGAAGCAGTCGCCGGCCGCCGTGGCGTCGACGGCATCCACACGGCGCGGGGCGATGCGGGTGATGTCGGAGCCCCGGCAGGCCACCGCACCTTGCACACCCAGGGTGACGATGACCGGACATCCGGCCAGGTCCGCCAGCGCCGCGGCGGCGCGCTCGGGGTCGGCCTCGGCGGCGCCGGGCTCGCCCAGAAGGGCGTCGGCCTCGCTCTCGTTGGGCGTCAGCAGGTCCACAGACTGGAGCAGGGCCACAGGCACGGACTGCGCAGGGGCGGGGTTGAGGATCACGCGCACGCCATGGCTCCGGGCCAGCGCGGCGGCGCGTTGCACGGTGGCCAGTGGCGTTTCGCACTGCAGCACCAGCACGTCGGCCGCGGCAACCGCGTCGACGGCACGGTCGACATGGTCGGGTGTCAAGGCCATGTTGGCGCCTGGAGCCACCATGATGGAGTTCTGGCCCGCCGCATCCACCAGGATGAGCGCCACGCCGGAGGCGTGACCGGGCAGCATGACCACATGGCTGACGTCGATGCCCTCCGCAGCCAGCCCCGCTACCGCCTCGGCGCCCAGCGCATCGTCGCCCACCGCACCGACGAAGCTGACCCGCGCCCCCAGCCGCGCCGCAGCCACGGCCTGGTTCGCGCCCTTGCCGCCGGCAACCGTGACAAAGGAGCCGCCGATGACCGTCTCGCCCGGCCTCGGCAGGCGCTCCGCCTTGGCGACCATGTCCGTATTCGTGCTGCCGACCACCACAATGCGCACCGGCACGCCCATCGTCGCCCTCCCAGTACCGGCTAGCTGTCCCGCTCTACGATGTAGGCGGCCATGGAGCGAAGCGGATCGGCCTCGGGCCCAAAGCCCGCCAGCGCCGCCTGGGCCGCCGCGACCTCCCGCTCGGCCCGACGGCGCGAGGCGTCCAGGCCCATGAGCCTCGGGTAGGTCGCCTTGTCGCTCTTGGCGTCGCTGCCCACGGGCTTTCCGCCTCGCCGGAGCCGTTGGCAAGAAGGGCGCCGGAGACCACAGACGCGGTGATCAGCGCGCCGGTCTTGCGCGAGTGGATGAAGGCCAGCGTCTCCTCATTGACCTCCCGCCCCTCGGACTCCATATCGACGACCTGGCCGCCGACCATGCCGAACGTGCCAGTGGCCTGTGCGACCAACTGTAGCGCCGCCACCACACGCTCGTACGGGACGTGCTCGGCCGCTCGGCAGACCAGCTCAAAGGCCAGCGCAAGCAGGGCGTCGCCGCAAAGCAGAGCCATGGCGTCGCCGAAAACCTTGTGACTGGTCAGGCGGCCGCGGCGGTAGTCATCGTCATCCATGCAAGGCAGATCATCATGGATCAGCGAGAAGGCGTGGATGCACTCAAGTCCGCAAGCCGCGGTGAGCACCTCATCGGCGCGGCCTCCCACCGCCTCGGCGGCGGCGATCATGAGGAGGGGGCGGAGGCGCTTGCCCGGCGCCAGAACGCTGTAGCGCATCGCCTCATGCAGCCTGCCCGGCCGCGCATCGACAGGCGGGAGCAAGCGACCGAGAGCCGCATCAACCAATGCCCGCTGTGACGCCAAGTACGCTTGCAGGTCCAAGGCCGCTCCTCCGTTCAAGCTGGTCCACATTGTAGCGGGTAAGGGCGCGGCTCGTCTAGATGATCGGCGGTGCGCAAGCGCTCGGTCGTGGTGCGCCACTGTCGCCGACCCGGGAGTAGAATGAAGGCCTAAGGAGAGCGGCATGGACCGAATCTGGGCCCCGTGGAGAATGACCTACATCGAGGGATCGAACAAGCCGGATGGCTGCATCTTCTGCGACTTCCCCGAACAGGACCGGGACGTCGAGCTGCACATCCTGCACCGCGGCGAACGGGCGTTCGTCATCCTCAACGCCTACCCGTACACCAACGGCCACCTGATGGTGGCGCCCTACCGGCACGGATCAGATTTGGATGACCTGACGGTCGACGAGCTGCAGGAGATGATGCTGCTGACGCGTCGCTGCGTGAACGCGCTGAAGTCCGCCTTCGGGCCGGATGGCTTCAACATCGGCATGAACATGGGCCACGTGGCCGGCGCGGGTATTGCCGACCACCTGCACATGCACATCGTGCCGCGCTGGAACGGCGATACCAACTTCATGGCCGTCTGCGGCGACGTCCGCGTGGTGCCGCAAAACCTCTCGGCCACCTATGAGCGGCTGCTCGGGCCGTTCGCCAAGGCGGGCGCCGGCGGAGAAGCCGATGCCTGAGCAGCCTACCGAGACGAACGTGGACCAGACCCATGCGGCGCGGCTGGAAGCGCTGGCCGTTCGCGTAGCCGGCTGCACGGCGTGCCCGCTGGCGGCGACCCGAACGCAGACCGTCTTCGGTGAGGGGAACCCGGATGCGCCGCTGGGCATCGTCGGCGAAGGGCCCGGCGAGCAGGAGGACCAGACAGGCAGGCCCTTTGTCGGCCGCGCTGGGATGCTGCTCGACGAGTGCCTGCTGGCGAACGGCATCACCCGCAGGCACGTCTACATCTGCAACGTGCTGAAATGCCGCGCGTGCATCATCGAGGGCGGCAGGGCCAGGAACCGGCCGCCGGCTCCGGAGGAGATGCGGGCCTGCTACCCATGGCTGACCGAGCAACTCGGAATCCTGCGGCCACTCGTGATTCTGAGTGTGGGCGCTCCGTCGGCCAAGACGCTCATCGATCCGGACATCCGGATGCTGCAACACCGGGGGCAATGGCGCGACGGCGGAGCGTTCTGCAGGCATATCATGGCGGTGCTTCACCCCGCGTTCATCCTGCGGCACGGCGGCGATGAGTTCCAGCGGTTCCGTCAGATGCTCATCGACGATATCGGGTCGGCGCGACGCAAAGTGATCGAGGCCAAGAAGCAGCCGCAACCCACCCTCTTCTAGGACGGACTGCCGGAGGAAGCACACTGTGAGAGACCTAGCCCCGGCCCTTGTGGCGGCAGCCTCATTCGTCTTGTTGGCGGCCGCCTGTGCGGCGTCGCCCGACGACGGCGCGTCGCTGGACGTCAGCGGAGGCAACAGCGGCATCCGCGTGCGGCGGAACGTCATCGTGCGCGACCCCGCCGCCTTTTCCGCGCTGTGGCGGCAGCATGCGGGCCCGGCAGAGGCCTGCCCAAAGCTGGACTTCAAGGCTTGCGACGTGGTGGCCGTCTTCGCCGGCTCTCGCAGCACAGGTGGATATTCGGTGCGGATCGGCGAGGTGCGCCGCTCCGGCAAGTCGGCCGTCGTGGCCGCCGAACTGCTGAAGCCGGGCCGCGGCGCCATCACGGCCCAGGCCTTCACTCAACCGTTCGCCATGAAGAGCGTGCCCAAGTTGCCCGCCGACGCGCGCATCGAACTCAAAGAGACCGAACGCACCTGACGCCGCAAGGAGCCTGCATGACCGACAAGCCAGACCCGCCGGATGCGACTGCCGGCGCGGGATTCGCCACTCGAGCCATCCACGCCGGCCAGCACGCCGACCCGGCAACCGGGGCCACGGTAACGCCGCTCTACCTCACTTCGGTCTTCACCTACGAGTCCGTGGGTGTCCATCGCGGCTACGAGTACAGCCGACACTCGAACCCCACGCGGACCGCACTCCAGGAGTGCCTCGCCGCCCTCGAAGGGGGTTCCCACGCCTTCTGCTTTGCCTCCGGCGTCGCGGCGTCGGACGCCGTGTTCCGAAGCCTGCGCCCCGGCGACCACGTCCTGCTGGCCGAGGACCTCTACGGTGGAACCTACGCCCAGGTCGAGGCGCTGATCCGGCCCATGGGCGTCGAGGTCGGCTATGCGGACGCCTGCGACCCCGGGGCGCTGACGCGAGCCGTGCAACCCAACACGCGGCTCGTCTGGATCGAGACGCCCTCCAACCCGCTCCTGCGCATCACCGATATCGCCGCCTGCGCCGAGGCCGCGCACGATGTCGGGGCGCTCCTGTGCGTGGACAACACCTTCGCTTCCCCCGCGCTCCAGGCGCCCTTGAGCCTGGGCGCCGACCTGGTGATGCACTCCACCACCAAGTACCTGGGCGGCCACTCGGACCTCATCGGCGGGGCCGTGATCACCTCGGACGCCGCCATGGCCGCCTGGCTGGAGTCGGTCTCGAGGATCGGCGGGGCGATTGCGGCGCCGTTCGACTGCTGGCTGACCCTGAGGGGCGTGAAGACGCTGCAGGTTCGGATGCGGCAGCACTGCTCCAACGCGGCCGCCATCGCCGCCTGGCTCCGCGCCCGGCCCGACGTGGCGCGCGTCTGGTATCCGGGGTTCGAGGACCACGCCGGCCACGCCGTGGCTTCGAAGCAGATGCGCGGCGGGTTCGGCGGCATGGTCGCGGCCGAACTAGCGGGTGGCGGACCTGCGGCCGTGAGCCTCCTGAACGGGGTGCGTACCTTCGCCCTTACCGGCAGCCTCGGCGGCGTGGAGAGCATCCTCAGCTACCCGTGGCAGATGTCGCACAAGCCGCTCACGCCGGAGGAGCGCCTGCGCCGCGGCGTCACACCCGGTGTCGTACGCCTCTCCGTCGGCATTGAGGAGGCAGACGACCTCATGGCCGACCTTGACCAGGCGTTGGCGGGCGCCTGACGCGCCGTGACCCATCCAACCCGAGGTCCGCAATTCACCGTCGCGGCCGCTGTTTGCCTGACGGTCGCCGTGGGCGCCCTGGCGCAGTCCGGGGTGGCGCCTGCCGCGGCGAACCTGGTGCGCGAGGTGGCCGACATCCTGTTGCCCCCGCCGAACCCCGACGTGGTGGCCTACAACCGGGCGCTCTACGCACTCTACTTCGTCCGAACGCTCTGGAACTTCATCGGACTCTGGCTGATCGTCGCCTGGGGCCTGGGCCCGTCCCTCATGCAGGCGATGGCCGCGAGGGTACGCTGGGAGCCGGCGAAGGTGATGGTCTGCTGGATGGGCGTCGTCCTTGCCACGGTCGTCTGGGCGCTGCCATGGCGGCTCGTGGGCTACCAGATGGAGCGCGCCTACGGGTTCGCCACCCTCGGGCCCGGCCTATGGCTCGCCGACCGGGCGCGCGATGCCCTCCTGGCCTGCCTCTACGCGCCCCTCGCCGCGCTGGCCTATCACTGGATTAAGCGGCGGCGCGGCGACTGGTGGCTACCCATGTCGGCGGTGACTGGCGTCGGGGTGCTGGTGATGGCCGTGCTCTGGCCCGTGGCGGTGGACCCGCTCTACAACCACTATCGACCGCTGGAGCAAGGCCCTCTGCGCGCGGGCATCGAGCGTATGGCGGAGAAGGCCGGTGCGCCCGACCCGGAAGTGCTGGTGATGGACAGCGGCTCGCGCACGACGAAACTGAACGCCTACGTCACCGGTATCGGCCCCACCAAGCGAATCGTGATCTGGGACACGACACTGGCCAATCTGCCGCCGGAGCAGGTGATGGCCATCGTGGGGCACGAACTGGCGCACTACTCGCTCAACCACGTCTGGGTGGGCTGCGTGCTGGGCATCCTGGGCGCGATCCTGATCTTCAAGCTGCTGAGCCTGGCCTTGCCGCGCATCACCCGGGCCACGTTCCGCGTCCATGGCATCCGGGCCAGCTGGGACCCGGCGGGCTTGCCGCTGGCCCTGCTGCTGCTCAATGTGGCGCTCTTCCTGCAGAGCCCGGTCGAGTCCGCCGTGTCGCGGACCTTCGAGCGGCAGGCCGATGCGCGGGGCCTGACCATCAGCGAGAACGGAATCAGCGCGGCGAGAGCCTACGCCGCGTTCTACCGGCACGACTTCGCCGACCCCGATCCCCCGCCCGCGCTGGTCTGGTGGTTCTACAGCCACCCTCCGTTACGGGAGCGCGTGGAGCGGGCGCTCTGGTACGGCATCTCGGTCAGCCCGTCGGCCGGGCGCGACAGGCCCAAGGTGGGCCCCGCCGCGCCCTTCACGCTGCCGGAGACCCGCTAACGCACCTTTCGTCGACCGTCGTAGGCGGGCGTCACCTTCTTGGCCTCGCGGATGTACTGCTCGAGCAGGTCCAGACGCTTGAGGCCGGTCTCCTCGGCGGAGACCACGTCCTTGCGGGCGATGCGTCCATTGAGGAAGCTGTTCGTTGCGCCGACGAGCTGGTCCGTGTCTGCCACGGGCTTGCCGTCCAGCGTCAGCTCCACCACCTTGCCCTGCTCGATCCGGTACCGGATGCCGCTGACGGCTGGCGCCTGATCCGCCAGGATGCGCTTGAGCCCCGCGCCGGTGACGGTGAGCTTCACCACCGTGTTGCCGAAGGGATCCACGGTGGATAGGTCGGCCTTGGTGATCGGCCCGCGCACGATGGGCGCTCGAACCCCGCCCATGTTCTCGAGGTCAAACTGCACGCCGAGACGTTGGCGCACCGCGTCGCAGACCAGGTTGTACTCGGCGAAGTCGCCGGCCTTCTCGGTGAAGTCGCCCATCGCCTCGCCCACTACCTCGCCGTAGCGGGCCTTGATGGGATCCCAGTATCTGTCAATGACCTGCGCCACCTCGGCGTTGGCCTTTGTGGAGCGCGTGATGGGCAGCAGGCGGCCCTTATAGCTCCGCACCGACCAGGCGCCGGCGGCGCTGCGGTAGAGCTCCAGGTCAAGGCGGCCCAGCATGCCGCCCCACTGGAAGTCCTGCGCGATGATCGTGCCGTTCACCGAGTTCGGGTTGCCCGCCGGAGGCAACGGGATGAACAGCGGGCGCGACAGGAGCGTGTGGCTGTGGCCGCCGACGATCAGGTCGATACCGTCCACGCTCGTCGCGACGATGCGGTCCTCATCGACCCCCAGGTGGCTCAGGACCACCACGAAGTCGGCGGCGCGGCGCAGTTCCGGCACAAACTGCCGCGCCGTGGTGATGGGCGAGCGAACGGTGAGGCCCTCTTTGGCAGCCGGGTAGGTTCGCGCCTCCTGCGTCAGGAGTCCCAGGAAGGCCACGCGGGCCTGCCCGACCTGCCGGATGGCATAGGGCTGGAAGACGGTCTTGCCCGTCTCGGTCTCAACCAGGTTCGCGCACAGCAGCGGGTAGCGGGCCGACGCACCCAACTTGCGGAGTTGGGCGAGCGTGTTGTTCAGTTCGTGGTTGCCCGGACACGCCAGGTCGTACCCGGCGGCGCTCATGGCGGCCACGTCGGCTTCGCCGTGGTACTCCGTGGAGAAGGGCGTGCCGTCGGAGAAGTCGCCGGCGTCCACCAGAAGCGTGGTGCGGCCGATCTCACGTTTGACTGCGGCGGCCAGCGTGGCGCGGCGCGCGATCCCGCCGATGTCCCGCAACGAGGTCAACTGCGCCAAGGGCGAGGTCGCGTCGAAGACCTGCGGGTAGCTGTACGGCAGCAGGTGGCCGTGCGTGTCGTTGGTGTGCAACAGCGTCAGCCTCTCAGAGACCTGCGCCAGGGAAGCGGCCTGCAGGGAGAGCAGGAGCAGGACGGCCAGCGCCGCCGGAGCTGCGATCCGACGCCTGCCGAACCGGGCATAATCGGTCACGATAGGATGCCTCCGATCAGGGAAAGGTGTGCCCGCGCTCCATCGCCGCGCCAAGCCCCTATAGCATAGCGCAGGAGCGTGAGCCGGTGCGAGACCGGCGGTCGAGCGGCGTCGCGGGCCGCCCGCGGACCGGTCGATAGGTGTCTATGTGTCGGGTATAATACTGACTCAGCCCTGAGGCCCCGAAAGGACAACCTGCCGCATGACCGACGATCTCACGATGCCCCCGGCCGACCTCTCGCAGTATGATGATGAGGTAGACGCAAGTACACAGCTTGAGCGGGTCGACGCGGTCTATGACGCGCAGCAGATTCAGGTGCTTGAAGGCCTCGAGGCAGTGCGGCGAAGGCCTGCCATGTACATCGGCGGCACCGATGCCAGAGGCCTGCAGCACCTCTTCGTCGAGGTGTGCGACAACGCGATCGACGAAGCCATGGCCGGCTATTGTACGCGCATCGACGTCGTGCTGTGCGAAGACGGCAGCGTGTCGGTCACCGACGACGGGCGCGGCATCCCGGTGGACATCAACGAGCAGACCGGCATGCCCGGCGTCGAACTGGCGCTCACGAAGCTGCACGCCGGCGGCAAGTTCGACAGCGGGTCCTACAAGGTCTCTGGCGGCCTCCACGGCGTGGGTGTCTCCTGCGTGAACGCGGTTTCCGAGTGGCTCACCATCGATGTCTGGCGCGACGGCAAGCAGCACCGCATCGGCTTCACCCGCGGCGTCACCACCACGCCCCTCTACGTGGTCACCGAGTGCGAACCCGGCCGCACCGGTAGCCGCGTCACCTGGTTGCCCGACACGGAGATCTTCGGCGATATCCAGTACGATCCCGACCGTATCGCCCGGCGCATGCGGGAACTGGCCTACCTGAACAAGGACGTGGTCCTCGTCTTCCGCAACGAGCGCGACGGCGGCGAAGGCGTCGAGGATCGGGTCTTCCACTACCAGTACGGCCTGCAGCAGTTCGTGGAGTACCTGAACGAGAACAAGAGCCCGATGCACAAGGCGATCCACTTCTCGGGCGCCCGCGACGACATCATGCTCGATGTCGCCATGCAGTACAACTCCAACGACTTCTCGGAGACCGTGCTCTGCTTCGCCAACATGATCAACACGCCGGACGGCGGCACCCACCTGAGCGGGTTCAAGACCGCCCTGACCCGCGTGCTGAACGCCTACGCCCGGAAGCAGAACCTGATTAAGGAGAAGGAAGCCAACCTCAGCGGCGACGACGTGCGCGAAGGCCTGGCGGCCGTCATCTCCGTGAAGCTGCCCAACCCGCAGTTCGAGTCGCAGACCAAGGTGAAGCTGGCCAACACCGAGGTGGACGGCGTCGTGAACTCCATCGTCGGTGAGCGGCTGACCACCTACCTGGAAGAGAACCCCGCCGTCGGCAAGCGGATCATCGACAAGGCTCTCACCTCCCAGCGTGCGCGCGACGCGGCCCGCAAGGCAGCCGACCTGGTGAAGCGCCAGAGCGCCCTCGAGAGCAACTCGCTGCCGGGCAAGCTGGCCGACTGCACCGAGCGCGACCCCTCCAAGTGCGAGCTCTACCTGGTCGAGGGCGACTCCGCAGGCGGCTCCGCCAAGCAGGGCCGCGATAGGCGCACCCAGGCCGTTCTCCCCCTCCGCGGCAAGATTCTCAACGTGGGCAAGGCCCGCTTGGACAAGGTGCTGGAGAACCGGGAGATTCGGTCGCTCATCACCGCGCTGGGCACGGGTATCACCAGCGGCGACGAGGGCAACGGCGACGATGTCGAGGACGACGTCTA
Source organism: Armatimonadota bacterium (assembly GCA_026392115.1). GTDB lineage: Bacteria > Armatimonadota > Chthonomonadetes > Chthonomonadales > CAJBBX01 > CAJBBX01. Next base: position 18,289 of record JAPLCQ010000095.1, read on the forward strand.
CGCCGACAACGGCGGCAACGGGGACAAGAAGAAGGGCGCCTACGACCTCTCGAAGCTCCGGTACCACAAGATCATCATCATGACCGACGCCGACGTGGACGGCGACCACATCCGCACGCTGCTGCTCACCTTCTTCTGGCTCTACATGCGGCCGCTCATCGAGGATGGGTGCGTCTACGTGGCCCAGCCGCCGCTCTTCCGCATCAAAGCGGGCAAGGACACGCAGTACTACGCCCAGACCGAGAAAGAGCGCGACGACATCGTCAAGAGCGTCCGCAACCGCAAGGACCTCATGGTCACGCGCTTCAAGGGCCTCGGTGAAATGAACCCCGAGGACCTGTTCGATACCACCATGGACCCGAATCGCCGCAAGCTGGCGCAGGTGGACATCGAAGACATGTTCAACGCGCAGGAGATGTTCGACATCCTGATGGGCGACAAGGTGGAGCCGCGCCGCGACTTCATCATCAGGCACGCCAAGGAAGTCTCGGACGTCGACTGGCACGGCTAGCCGGTCCCGTGCCGACGAATCGGTCCCACTGCCGGGCTGGCGGACGCCCCGCACCACTCAGCCTGCGTAGAACCGGGCATGCATAGCGCGACAGACGTGGCCCTCGCCTCCGTGGAGAGGGCCGGGCTGGCCGACCTCTACGACAAGGTCGTCGACGGCGCCCGCCTTGATCGCGGGGACGGCATGCGCCTGATGGCCTGCCCGGACCTCACGGCGGTCGGCACGGTGGCAAACGCGGCCCGCGAACGGCTCAACGGCGACCGGACCTACTACATCCTCAACCGCCACGTCAACTACACCAACGTCTGCAACAAGGGCTGCAGGTTCTGCTACTTCGCTCGGAACCCCAAGGACGGCGGCCCGACGCCCTACCTGCTCACCGCCGATGACGTGTA
>JAPLCQ010000037.1 GCA_026392115.1 Armatimonadota bacterium
TGCCGGGCGATCGCCAACTCCCTGAAAATCCGCGGCCTGCAGGTGTCCGTGGAGGGAGGGCTCCTGGACTGCCGCCCTGCCATGGGCCTCGCGGCGATCGTTGCGCTCTTCGGCGAGGCGGGAAGCGCCCCGATCGCTTCAGTCAATGGGCTGGCCGGACTTGGCCTCACGGCTGGTGAAGTCAAGCGCTGGTCTCACGCGACGGATGCCGGACGCACTACGCCGATCGCCGCCCTTGAGGCGATGGAGGATCGCTCCATGGGCCTGGCACTGGCGCACGATCTCCTGATTGAGGCGTCCGCTGGCCGGGGCGCCGCCTCGTTGCTCGGTCGCCTCCTCTTCGGCCGTCTGGGCCTGTGGCGTCGGGCCGGTACGGAGGCAGCCGCGCAGGCCGGCCACTTGCGCACCCTACTGCGGTTGGCCGACAAGTCCGAGAGCCCGGAGCGTCTGATCGCACGCCTCCGGATGACACTGGAACTGGCAGAGGACCGATCGGGGCAGGAGGCCGTGCCGGGGCCGACCGATGCCATCCGCATCATGACGGCGCACTCCGCCAAAGGGCTCGAGTTCGGCGCCGTAGTGGTGCCTTACGTGGCGAACGGCGGCTTCCCGCTACATCGGAGAGGCGGTCACGGCCCGGACGGCGACGAAGGCGACGACGCGCTTGGCGAGGCACGGCTGCTCTATGTCGCCGCCACACGGGCGCGCGACTCCCTGATGCTCATTGCTCCCGAGCGCACGGGACCGGCACGACGCCGCGCCGGCGATACCCTCGGGCGGCCGGCGCGCCATGCGTTTGAAGCCGCGGGCCTGCCTACGGTGCGTTGGGAAGCCCCAATACAGCCGCCTGCGGTCGACTGTCCGCCTGCGCCCGCGGCCGACCTTCGCGTTCCTCGCTGGCTACTCGATGCATACCACGCCTGCCCCATGCGGTACCTCCTCGCACGCGGTCATCGGGCTCCCCGGGTTCTCCCTCCGCCGTACGCCTACCGCAAGGCAGTGGTCGCTTCGGTGCGGTGGAGCGAGGCTGTGCGTCGCTACGGCCGTTCCGTGAGCTACGATGAAGCGATGGATCAGTGGTGCGCGGCATGGGCGTCGTATGTGGCGGTAGAGCACATGGAGATGCCGGTCTGGCGCTTGCGCGCCTCGACGACGCTCCGATCCTGGCTCGACAGCGGCGTCCGACTGCCCGGCGACTTCCAGCGACAGGTTGAGGTGGATACCGGCGCAGGCGTCGTGATACAGCGCGCCGAGTATGTGGTCGAGACGGCCTCGACCGTCATGGTGGCCGTCATAGATGATGGTTCGACGGGTGTGGCGCCTCCGGTCGGCGGCGCAGCAGCGCGGGCATCGATCTGTGCAGCGGCCATTGCGGACGGACGAGTGGCGTCGGTCGTGCGGCTGTGTCTGCCCGGCAACGCGCATGACGACCTGACGCAGCGGGCGCAGGCAAAGGGGAAGGGCCTAATGGCAGACTACAGGCGGTCGCTGACGGGCATCGCGGCGGCGCGATTCGAACCGCACATGCACCATGAGACCTGCTCCGGGTGCGCCTATCTGTTCGCGTGCCCCGCAGTGTCGGGGCCGGAGGCCGCCTGATGGCCCTCGTTGCATCCATCCGACCCATGCATTACGAGCATGTCGATGCCGTCGTGGCCATCGACCAAGCCAGCTATCCGACCCCCTGGACCGACCAGGCCTACAGGACCGAGCTGCGAAATCGGTCTGCTGTCTACCTCGTTGCCGAAGGTTGGGACGGCCGGGTGCTCGGATACGCGGGCATGTGGATCGTCGCGGACGAGATGCATGTGACCACCGTCGCTGTCGACCCGGGCCTCCGCCGCATGGGGATCGCCCGACGGCTGCTGATCGCGCTTTGCCGCGAGGGCATGGAGCGCGGGGCCGGACGTATGACGCTGGAGGTTCGTTCGCGCAACTCGGCGGCCATCGCGCTCTACGAGCAGCTCGGCTTCGAGCGGCAGGGCCGCCGTCGCGGCTACTACCAGGACACCGGCGACGACGCCATCATCATGTGGCAGGATGACGCGCTGTCCATTGCGGACCGCCCCGAGGGAGATGTGCGGTGACCGTGCTGGGCTTGGAGACCAGTTGCGACGAGACTTCGGCGGCCGTGGTGCGCGACGGTATGGTCCTGTCGTCGCTGGTGGCCAGCCAGGCCGACCTCCATGCCCGCTGGGGAGGCGTCGTACCGGAGGTGGCCTCCCGCCGGCATCTGGAGCGTGTGCTGCCCGTGATCGACGAGGCGCTTGAAGCGGCCGGGCTTCGGCTCGGCGACCTGTCCGGTATCGCCGTTACCAACCGGCCCGGCCTCGCCGGAGCGCTGGTGGTGGGTGTGGCCGCGGCCAAGGCGCTGGCAGCCGCCATGGATGTTGCCCTGATCGGCGTCAACCACCTGCACGGCCACCTTTCGGCGGGCGCCCATGCGGGCGGCGACCTGCGCCCCCCCTATGCGGCGCTCCTCGTCTCCGGCGGGCACACGGAGCTCATCTACGTGACGGCGAACACGGAGTACCTGTGCATGGGCCGTACGCGCGACGACGCCGCAGGCGAGTGCCTGGACAAGTGCGCCCGCGTCATGGGGCTTCCGTATCCGGGCGGACCACACGTGGAGCGTCTCGCCAGGGCCGGTCGACAAGGCGAACGGCCGCTCCCCCGGGCGTGGTTGGGGGACTCTCTGGACTTCAGTTTCAGCGGGCTCAAGACCGCCGTGCTTCGGCGCGTCGAGGCGGGCCTCGAACCCGCGCGGGTGCCGGGTCTCTGTGCCGCCCTTCAGGAGTCGGTGGTCGACGTGCTCGTCCGGAAGTCGGTCCGGGCGGCTACGCGGGCCGGAGTAAGCCACCTCGTGCTCGGAGGCGGCGTCACGGCCAACCGCGCTCTGGTGGACGCAGCGACACAGGCCGGGGCCAGGGCCGGCGTCACCGTTGTGGCGCCTCCGCTGGACCTCTGTACCGACAACGCGGCCATGATCGCCCTGCATGGTTTGAAACTGCTGCGGGCCGGTCTGCGCGACGGTCTTGGTCTCGACGTACTGGCGTCGGATCCGATCCCACGCATGGCCCACGACTGGAAACCACCGTCGTCCGCGTCCGTATAGACCGGTATGAGCACGCCGATTCGACGAACCACAGAGGCCGTGACGGCCCGTCAGAGGTTGGTGATCGCGGCCGCCGGCGCCACGCTCCTGGCGAACGTGCCGGGACTTCAGTCGCTGCTCGTGCCGGTCCGCTTCTTCGTCACCTACATCCATGAGGGATGCCACGCCGTGATGGCCCTTGTGACCGGCGGCATGGTCGAACACATCGGCGTGATGTCCAACGCGAATGGTGTAACGGTGTCGCGCGGGGGGATGCCCTTCCTGATCTATATGGCCGGCTATGTGGGCACCTCGGCCTTCGGCGCCCTTTGCCTGATGGGCGTTCGTCGCAAGGGGAACGGCAAGTCGGTCCTGGCGTTCATGGGGATGGCCGTGCTGGCAGTGACCGCCCTCTGGACCCGGAATGGCTTCGGGCTGCTGGCGGGCGTCGGTGTTGCCGCCGTGCTGTGCGGCCTTGCCGGGCTGTTGCGGGGTCAGGCCGCAGACCTGGCGGCGGCGCTCCTGTCGGTGCTGCTCTGTCTCGATGCCCTCATGGACCTGCGGACGTTGCTGCTGCTCACCACCGTGTCCGACGTGCCAAACGACGCGGTCTTCATGTCGCAGATGTTCGGGCTACCTCCGGTGATCTGGGCCCTGTTCTGGGCCGCGGCCTCTCTGGCGATCACCTGGGCGGCCCTGAAGTGGGTTTGGTCGGGCGCGTCGGTCAAGACGCCTCGTCGGGCCTGAAGGCGTCGCGGTGATGCGTCAGTGTTGGTTGACCGCCGGCGCCGCATAGATCGACGAGAACCACGTCGAACCGGCAACTCGCCACAGGTCCGACGCGTGCCAAATAGTCCTCAGCAGCCATGATGATGCGGCGCCTCTTGGCTACGCTGATCCGCTCCAGAAGGTCGGCCGTGGGTCGGTCTGTGGCCTTGACCTCCGTGAAGACCAAGCAGTCGCCGTCGCGCGTCACCAGGTCAATCTCGCCCCGTGGGCAGGAGTACCGGCGGCATACCAACGTGTGGCCGCGGGCCTCCAAGAGCGTGGCCGCCGCGTCCTCGCCCGCCCAACCGCGCGCCTTGATGGCGTCATCCAGGTCCAGCGTCAGTTGCGCTCCACACGCGGCCACGGGCCCAAAACTACGCCGGTGGATGGGGCATGGCCCCATCCGGTCGAGGGCGGCCAGGTGCGTGGGCGTCGGGTATCCCATGTGCTGCGCGAACCCGTAGCCGGGGTAGAGCAGGTCGGCGGCGCGCATGGTGGCGTCGCGCGCCTCTTTCGCCACGATGGACGCCGCCGCGATGGAGACCGACCGAGCATCGCCCTTCACGATCGCTCTGAACGGGACGGGGAAGTAGGGGACGGGTAGCCCGTCGATGAGCGCGCCGTCGATCGGAGCGGCGGCGTTTGCCACGGCGCGGCGCATGGCCTCGTGCGTGGCGCGGAGGATGTTGAGCCGGTCCACCTCCTCGGATCCGGCTTCCGCCACGCCGACGGCCAATGCGTGTTCGCGGATGTACTCAAGCGCCGTAGCGCGGCCCCGGGCGGACAGCGCCTTGGAGTCGCGGATTGGCCCCGGAGCCAGTTCGAAGGGCAGAGCCACTGTGGCGGCCACCACGGGACCGGCGAGCGGCCCGCGGCCGACCTCATCGACGCCGACAATGAGCCGCCAGCCCCTGACCCGTGCGGCCCGCTCCTCCGACCAGACGTCCCAGCCCTCGCGGGGCTTACCGGAGCGAGTGGATGCGGTTGATGGGCCAGAAGGTGACATCTGCGCGGCCGATAACCCTTGAGCGGGGCAGCGTGCCCCAATAGCGGCCATCGTTGCTGTTGTTGCGGTTGTCGCCCATCACGAAGAGCTCGTTGGGCCCGAGCTTCAGCGGCCCGCGCGTGGCGTATTCGGCGCTGGGCGTCTCGCGCATGGGCTCGCGGATATAGGGTTCTTTCAACTGCTTGCCGTTGCGATAGACCGACGTGGCGCCGTCGGGCTCAGTCCGAACCTCTATCGTGTCGCCGGGGGTGCCGATCAGGCGCTTGATGAGCACGTTCTCAGCGGTCTGGCCGCCCTGGATATCGGCTTTCTTCTCGGCACGAAAGACGATGATGTCGCCGTGCCGGGGTTGCTGGAACCGGTAGACCAGCTTGTTCACAAAGATGTGGTCGTGGATCGTGGTGTCGTAGTGGGTGCCCGTCGTTGAGTCGCCCGCGTTGTGACCGGCAAGCGTCGGCTCCATCGACTCGGTGGGAATGAAGAACGCCTGGACGAAGAAGGGCCGGACGAGCAGGAAGACGACGATACCGGCCAGAACCAGCGACTCGGACAACTCCGCCACGGCACGTGCGAAGGAGTGGTTCACACGGACCATGACGAGCCGGACCAGCGTAAGCGCCAGTGCAGCCAACACAATGGTGGTTGTGCTCAGGTTTGCAAGCCACTCAGTGGCGCCGATCTCCTCAGGCACTACCGCAACCTCTTACTCCGGCGCCGTACAGACCGGTGTGACATGCTCCGCAAGGGCGCCGCCGTTGACCGTCGGCAGCGCCCCCGAGCAGAGCGAACAACCCTAGCCGACCACCTTGCCGGACCGATCTTCCTTGATCCGGGCCTTCTTGCCGATGACGTCGCGCAGGTAGTAGAGCTTGGCCCGGCGAACGCGGCCACGCCGTACGACTTCGATGCGGTCGACGCGGGGCGAGTGCAGCAGGAAGGTGCGTTCCACGCCGATCTGGTGGGAGATCTTCCGCACGGTGAAGTGCAGGCGGCTCAGCGATCCACCCTTGGCGATGACATCGCCCTGGAACATCTGGATGCGCTCCTTGCCGCCCTCAACGACCTTGGCGTAGACGCGCACGGTATCTCCGGCCTTGAAGACGGGCACATCAGCCTTGAGCTGTGCCCTCTCGATGTCTGTGATAATCGGATTCATATGAGCCTCCTAATCCATACACTTGTCAAGCGCCGCAAACCCGCCAAAATCCAGGTCCTCGGCGCCGGGAAGTTCGGCGCTAAGCAACTTCAGGTCCGCATCCGTCAATCGCGCCCGCGCCCACAGGTCGGGCCGGCGCCGCCGTGTGAGGAGCAGCTGTTGCCGCCGCCGCCACTTGTCCATAGTTACGTGGTCGCCGTTCAGCAGAATATCCGGTATTGCGCGGTCCCGGTACTCCCTCGGCCTGGTGAACTGCGGGTAGTCAAGTAGATCGCCGCTGAACGTGTCATTGGCGGCCGCCTCATCCCACCCGAGAACGCCCGGCAAGAGCCTCGAGATTGCGTCAACCATCACCAGCGCCGGCAGCTCGCCGCCGGTCAGCACGAAATCGCCGATGGAGACCAGGTCGGTCACCAGGAGTTGCCGCACACGGTCGTCAACGCCTTCGTACCGCCCGCAGATCACGGTCACCCGGTCCTCGCGGGCCAGCGTCTCGGCCATGGCCTGGTCGAAACGCACGCCCTGAGGGTCCGTAAGAAGCACGCGACCCATCGGCCCCTGGCTTGCGAGCGCATCCAGCGCCCGCGCGATCGGCTCAACCTTCATCACCATGCCGCCGCCGCCGCCGCATGGTGTGTCATCCGTCGTCTTGTGGCGGTCCTCCGTATAGTCGCGGAGGTTCACCACATTCACCTCGATCAATCCCTGGTCGATCGCGCGCCCGATGATGCTGTGGCTAACGCCTTCAGACACCATCTCCGGCAGGATGGTCAGGATGTCGAAACGCACGGCGCCGGCGCCTCGGGTAGAAGCCCTTCGGGCGGATCGACCACGATCCGCCGGCGCGCCTGATCGACCTCCACGATGATCGGCCTCACAGCCGGAATGAGCGCATCGCCCACCACGAGCAGGTCCTGGGCGGGGTAGTGGAGCACGTCGCTGAGCGCGCCCACCAAGCGGCCCTGCACCGTCCACACTTCCATGCCCACGATGTCGTCGATGTAGTGGCTGTCGTCCTGCAGCGGTACCGCGTCACCGCGGCGAACCTGCACGATGGAACCACGCCACGACTCCGCATCGTCGATACTCTCGACCCCGGCCAGCTTCAGCAGGGCCTGCCCCTTGTGAAGTCGGGCGCCCTGGACCTCCAAGATGGCCGGACCGCGCGCCTTCGGCCGCAGGCAAACCCGTTTGAGGTCGGCGAACCGCTCCGGGAAGTCGGTCAGAATCTTGACCTTGACTTCGCCTCGGCGACCGAACGGGGCCACCACTTCACCGATCGTCCAGTCCCACTCAGGCAGCACCTGGGCGCTCTAGCTCGTGAAGTCGACGTAGATGCGCCGCTCCCGCTTCTCGGCCACGGCCTTGGCGACCATGCGCAACGAGTTGGCCACCCGGCCCTGCTTCCCGATGACTTTGCCGAGGTCGGCGTTGTCTACGATGACCTCATAGGCATCGGACGAGGCGTCGCCGGAATGCGAGACGCGAACGCAACTCGGGTTGTCCACCATCGCCTTGACGACATGCCCCAGCATGGCGCCGATGGCGTCGGACCCCGCGGTCTCATCGCCCATGATGGCTTAGCCGGCCTTCTGCGTCGGCGGGATCACTCCGGCCTTCTGCAGGAGCGACCTGGCGGTATCCGTGGGCTGCGCGCCGCACTTGAGCCAATGGGCCGCGCGCTCGGCGTCGATGCGGATGCTGCCCGGGTCGGTGCGGGGATCGTAGTGGCCGATGGCTTCAATGAACCTGCCGTCGCGGGGGCTGGTGCTGTTGGCGACAACCACACGATAGATGGGTCGGCCCTTGGCTCCCAGACGCCGTAATCTGATCTTTACAGACAAGGTACTTCCTCCTTCAGCTCTGGCTCGGCGCTTCGTGCGCCGAGAGGCTGTGACTGCATAGCTAGAGCTATCGGAACGCCGGAAGGCGGAACTTGCCCTTCTTCCGGCGCAGGGCGCCGTCGGCGCCCATCATCTGCTTCATCATCTGCCGCATGGCATCGAACTGGCGCAGGAACTGGTTCACCTCCTGCACCGTGCCTCCGCATCCGGCAGCGATCCTCCGCTTACGGCTGGCGTTGATGATGGCGGGATCCTCCCGTTCGGCGATCGTCATGCTCAGCACGATGGCCTCCTGGCGGGCGAACGCCTTCTCGTCAACCTCCACGTCCTTCAGCCGACTCATCCCTGGGATCATGCCGATCACCTGGTTGAGCGGACCCATCTTGCGCATGTTCTGCATCTGCTCGAGATAGTCGGTCAGATCGAACCGATTCTCCCGCAGATTGCGCGCCAACTCCAGCGCCTTCTTCTCGTCGACGGCCTCCTGGGCCTTTTCGATGAGCGACAAGACATCGCCCATGCCCAGGATGCGAGAGGCCAACCGATCTGGATGGAACACCTCCAGAGCGTCCAGCTTCTCACCGTCGCCGATGAACTTCACCGGCACGCCTGTGACACTGCGGATCGAGAGCGCCGCGCCGCCTCTGGCGTCTCCGTCCAGCTTGGTCAAGATGAACCCGGTCAGCTCCACCTGCTCGTGGAACTTCTGGGCCAATCCGACGGCGTCCTGACCGGTCATGGCGTCTACGACCAACAGCACTTCGGCCGGCGAGGCCTGCTTGCGAACCTCGCTGACCTCCAGCATCATCGCTTCATCGATGTGAAGCCGGCCTGCCGTGTCCAAAATGACCACGTCCGACCCTGTCCTGCGCGACTCCTTCAGTGCATCGGCGGCGATCTGCGGGGCCGGTGTGCCCTCGGCTCCAGAATAGACCGGCACGTTCAACTGCTTGCCCAGCACCTGCAACTGCCGGATGGCCGCCGGGCGATGGATATCGCAGGCAACCATCATGGGGTTGCGCCCCTGCCGACGGGCCCAGTTGGCGAGCTTGCCGCACGTCGTCGTCTTGCCCGAGCCCTGCAGGCCGCATACCATGATCACCGTCGGCGGGCGGGGAGCGAACAGGATGCGGGCCTCCGTAGAGCCCAGCAACCTGACCATCTCGCCATGCACGATCCGGATGACCGTCTGGGCGCCCGAAAGGCTCTCGAAGACCTGACTGCCGACGGCCTGCTCACGGACCGCGGCGACGAACTCCTTCACCACCCGGAAGCTCACATCGGCTTCCAGCAAGGCGAGCCGAACCTCTCGCAGGGCGTCGTTGACATCCTGCTCCGAGAGCCGGCCACGCCCTCTGAGCCGGTCGAAGACCGACTGGAGCTTGTCGCTCAGGTTACCGAACACTGCGAGTGGCGCGTCCTAACACAACAATGCCCGACGCCCTGTGCAGACGGCTGTGCCGTTGCGCGTGAGCGCGGGCAGGCGAATGTCACCGATTACCGCTCGGCCTTCCGAGCCCTACTAGTATATCGTTCCGGCGGACATCAAGTCAACCGTATGGCCTGCAATGGCAACCCTCGGCCGCGACGCCGCGGGGTATACTCCCAAGGCCGCCAAGGCGGCCCACGCTTCTGGGCCGCGCAACCGATCAGGGACGCCCACTGGGCGCTCGACTCGGGCGACCGCCCAAGGCCTTTGCGTACGGAGGGCATTATGGCAGTTTCCGGCGCCCCACGCAGCGGTTCCATCCGCGAGAGCACGAACCCGTATGAGAATGCGGTCCAGCAGCTTGAGATCGTCGCCGACCAGCTGGGGCTCGATGAAGGGCTCCTGCAGGTTCTGAGCTATCCGCAGCGGGAGCTGACCGTCAACTTCCCCGTAAAGATGGACGACGGCGCCACCCGCGTCTTCAAGGGCTACCGGGTACAGCACAACTGCGCCCGCGGGCCCGCAAAGGGCGGCATACGCTACAGCCCGACGACCGGACTCGACGAGGTCCGCGCCCTGGCCATGTGGATGACCTGGAAGTGCGCGCTGGTCAGCATTCCCTTCGGCGGAGCCAAGGGCGGCGTCATGTGCGACAACCGCGCCCTGTCCATCCACGAGTTGGAGCGACTGACGCGCCGCTATACGACGGCCATCAGCGTGGTACTGGGACCGAACAGAGACATCCCCGCGCCGGACGCCGGCACCAATCCACAGGTCATGGGCTGGATCATGGACACTTACTCCATGCATCAGGGCTTCACAGTGCCTGCGGTGGTTACGGGCAAGCCGATCTCCATCGGCGGCTCCGAGGGGCGGGTGGAGGCCACCGGTCGCGGGATCGTGATCGCCGCGGAGCGGGTGGCGCATGACCTGGGCATTCGCCTCCAGGACGCGACTGTCGCCGTGCAGGGCCTCGGCAACGTTGGCTCGGCCGCTGCCAAGCTCTTTTCGGAGATGGGCGCCCGCGTCGTGGGTGTGTGCGACTATCAAGGCGGCGTGTTCAACCGTGCCGGCGTGGACGTGCCGGCGGCTGTAGAACGGGTGCGCCGCGGCGAGCCGCTCCAGGGCGCGGGCCTGGGAGACGATATCACCTCGGCACAGCTGCTGGAGCTGCCGGTCGATATCCTAGTACCGGCTGCGACGGAGAACCAGATCACCCAGGCCAATGCGGGGCGGGTTCAGGCAAGGGCCGTCGTGGAGGGCGCCAACGGGCCTACCACGCCGGTGGCAGACCGCATCCTCGGGGATCGAGGCGTGTTGCTGGTGCCCGATATCCTCGCGAACGCGGGCGGCGTCATCGTCTCCTACTTCGAGTGGGTACAGGACCTGCAGAGCTTCTTCTGGAGCGAGGGCGAAGTCAACGACCGCATGAAGCGCATGCTCCTTCAGGCTTACGATGCCGTCGCGGCCATGGCCAAGGCCGAGCAGGTGAACCTCCGAACGGCGGCGTACTTGATTGGTGTACAGCGTGTCGCAGAGGCGACCAAGGTGCGGGGCATCTATCCCTAGGGCACCGGAGCGGCGTTCCTTATGGAAAGGATTTTGGGTTATGTTTAGAGTTGCGATCGCCGGGGCGGGCGGGATGGCGCATATGCACGCGTCATGCTACACGGCCAACCCCAACGCGTGTGTGGTCGGTGTCTACGACAAGCGGCCGGACGCTGCCGCCGAGATGGCCGGCGCCAACGGCGCGACCGCCTATGCGGGCTTCGCGGAGATGCTCGAAGCGGCAAGGCCGGACGTGGTCGACGTCTGCGTGCCCACGCCGTGGCACGTCGACTACGTCGTCGCCGCCGCCGAGGCAGGCCTCAAGGGCGTCGTCGTCGAGAAGCCCATGGGCCGTAGCGTCGAGGACTGCGAGCGGATGGCGGCCGCCTGCGCCGCGTCGGGCACGCCGCTCTTCGTGGCCCATGTCCTGCGCTTCTTCCCGGAGTTCGCCGAGGCCAAACGGCAGGTTGACGCCGGCGCCGTCGGCACCGTGGTGACCGTCCGAACACGCCGCGGCGGCTCGTTCCCGCGGGCCTGGGAGAACTGGTACGGCAAGCCGGACTGGTCGGGCGGCGTGATCCTCGATCTGGTGATCCACGACCTGGACTGGTTGCGCTGGACCTTCGGTGATGTGGAACGGGTCTTCGCCAAGGGCATTTCGCCCAAGCTTCCGCCGGATTCGGAGGTCAATTCCGATTACGCGCTGATCACGCTGAAGTTCAAGTCCGGCGTGATCGGACATGTGGAGGCCACGTGGGCCGATCCGGGCGGCTTCAAGGTGGGCTTCGAGATCGCGGGCGACGCGGGTCTGCTGGAGTCCAACTTCAATCAGCCTGCCGGCGTGCCCTTCGTGGCGGCCTTGCAGCGCGGAGCCGAGGCCGGTGCGGCCGTGGCCGTGCCGGAAAGCCCCACCGCGGTGAACCCCTACTACGCGGAACTGGACCACTTCCTGACCTGCCTGGCCTCGGGCGCGACGCCGTCGATCACACCGAAGGATGGCTGCGAGGCGGTGCGCATCGCCTTGGCGGCCTTCGAATCGGCCCAGACCGGCGAACCCGTCGTCCTGCCGTAGCGAGTAAGGGATAGGGGAGAAACAGATATGACTGTGAAGATCGGCATCCTGAGCGTCGCGCACATGCATGCCTACAGCTACGCTTCGGCGGTGAACGCCCTGCCCGACACCGAACTCCTGGGCATCGCCGACCACGACCAGGCCCGGGCCGAGTCGGCGGCAAAGACGTTTGCCACACGAGCCTTCGGCTCCTACGAGGAGTTGCTGGCGGCGGGCGTCGACGCCGTCATTGTGGGCTCGGAGAATGTGCGGCACCGCCCCCTCACCGAGATGGCCGCAGCCGCAGGCAAGCACATCCTCTGCGAGAAGCCCCTCGCCACCAGTGTGGCCGACGGACGCGCCATGCTGGCCGCCTGCAAGACCGCCGGGGTGCAACTGATGACCGCCTTCCCGTGCCGCTTCAGCCCCGCCATGGTGCGGCTAAAATCCGCCGTCGACAACGGCGATATCGGCAAGGTCATCGCTATTCGGGGTACAAACCGGGGGCGTTGCCCATTCGATTGGTTCACGAAACTCGACCAGAGCGGCGGCGGAGCTGTGATCGACCATACGGTGCATGTCACCGACCTGATGCGCTGGCTGCTGAAGGCGGAGGTGACCGAGGTCTACGCCGAGATTTCGAGCCGGATGTTTCAGCAGGAGTTCGACGATACAGGCTTCCTGACCCTGGAGTTCGACAACGGCGTCTTTGCCACGCTCGACTCCAGTTGGTCGCGGCCCAAGTCGTTCCCGACCTGGGGCGACGTGACGCTCTCGGTGGTCGGTGAGAAGGGCGTCCTGACGCTGGATATGTTCTCGCAGAACCTGGTGCTCTACTCGGACAAGACGGGCGGCGTCTCCTGGTCGCCCTGGGGCAGCAACATCGATGAACTGATGATTGCCGCATTCGCCAAGGCGGTCGCCTCCGGCAGTCCCTTGCCGATCACCGGTGAGGACGGCCTGGCCGCCGCGGCGGTGAGCTTCGCGGCCTACGCATCCGCCAAGGCAGGCAAACCCGTGGCGCCCGAGGTTGTGCTGTAGCCGTTACTCGATCACGACCGCCGAACTACAGGACGGCCGGGCTCCCCCCGAGGAGAGAGCCCGGCCGTCCTTGCTGTTGGCGCTCGTCCTACTCGGTCGCCGCGGGCAACTCCCGAACGTAGATGTTCTTCCACTCCAGCTGGGCTCCGTGGTGCTGGAGCTCAAGCTGGCCGGCGGGATAGATGGGCTTGGACCGATCCCAATAGTTCTCCATGACGACATTGTGCACGATCAGCACGTCGTTCAGGAAGACGGTGACGCGGTCGCCGACCATCAGGATGCGGAAGCGGTTCCACTCGCCAGGGGCCTTGTCGGACTTGCTCGTAGGCTGGCTGGGGTTCTTCTGGTTGTTGTAGAGTCCCCCGGACCCGACCGCCGTGTCCCAAATCTGGACCTGTGGCGAGCCGCGCAGGTAGACGCCGCTGTCGCCGCCCGGCAGGATCTTCCAGTCCACCAGCATCTCGAAGTTGGCGTAGTCCTTCGCGGTGCAGAGGCTGTCGTTCTTGCCGTCGTAGACAATGACGCCGTCGACGACCTTCCAGTGCTCCAGCGCCGTCACGGTCGCCTTGGCCTCTGCGGCCTTGAGGGCATCGGGGGTCATCTTCGCGCGGGTCTCGGGGTTGCCGACGAGGCCCTTCCAGCCCTTCAGCGTCTTGCCGTCGAAGAGGGCGGTGAAGCCAGCGGGCGCCGTGTTCGGCTTCTCCGCCTTGCTGAGGTCGTTGACCTCGATGTTGCGGAACCAGACCGCACTGGGACCGTGCCCCAGGAAGCCCAGCCTGCCACGGTCGCGCAGCATGCCTGGGTGCTCGGCGAGGACCTCCGGGCTCGTGACCTTGTTCAGATCGGCGTCGACAATGAGCTTGCCGTTGATCTTGATGGTGATGTGGCGCCCGCGCGCCGTGATCTCCTCGCGGTTCCACTGGCCGGCGGGCTTGGTGGCGCCGCGCTTGGCGGCCGCGATCTTGTAGATCGAGCCGCAGTACTGGCCCGGCAGGAGGTTGGCGTACATGGGATCGTAGTCGTCCAGAACCTGGACCTCCATGCCGCCTTCGAAGCTGGCGTTGCCCTGATCGGTCGCCGCACGCAGCGCGATTCCGTTGTTGCCGGCCTTGTCGGTCTTGAACTCGAACCGGAAGATGAAGTCCGAGTAGTCCTTGTCGGTGAAGAGGTTTCCGCCGCCGTCGGCCGGCGCGAGCAACGCGCCGTCTTCCACGACGTAGCCGGGGCCGGCCTTGCCGACCAGCGTCCAACCCGTCAGGTCCTTGCCGTTGAACAGCTTCTCAAATCCGGCCGCCTGTGTCGAAGGCGCCAGGGCCAGGACCGCCGCCGCAACCATCAGTGCGCGAAGCCTGCGCATACGCTCGCTTCCTTTCTGTCGACGGCTCAGGCCGCCGGGACAACTAACAGATTCTGGGCAGCTGCTCGCCGCTCAGCATATCGACGATCCGTTCGCCGCCGATCACGCTTCGTAGCGCGACCATGCCCGGGTCAGACGCATCCACGCGACCGATCACAGTCGGGTGCGCGCCAGGCAACGTGTCGGCCATGGCCTCCAGGGCCGCGTCGACGTGCCCGGCCGGAACGAAGGCCACGAACCGGCCCTCGTTCGCGACATAGATCGGATCAAAGCCAAGCAGCTCGCAGGCGGCCGCCACCTGCGGCTGCACCTCGATGGCGCTTTCGGTCAGGTGGATCGACGTGCCCGATGCTTCAGCTATTTCGACGACAGCGGACGCGAGTCCTCCGCGAGTCGCGTCGCGCAGGCAGTGGATGTCAATGCCAGCGTCCAGCATGGCACGCACCGTGGGCCAAACGGGCGCACAGTCGCTGGTGATCTCGGCCTCGAACTCCAGGCCTTCGCGAACCGTCATCACCGCCATGCCGTGGCGGCCCACGTCGCCGCTCAGGATCACCGCGTCGCCGGGCGTCACGCGTTGCGGCCGGCTGTCGGCGCCCGGCCGAACGAGGCCCACGCCTGCCGTGTTGATGTACATCCCGTCGCCACGGCCATGCTCGACAACCTTGGTGTCGCCCGTGACGATCTGGACGCCCGCGAGCCGCGCGGCCTCGGCCATGGAGCAGACCATCTCCCAGAGCGTCTCCATGGCGAGGCCCTCTTCAAGGATGAAGCCCGTTGTGAGCCACCGGGGCTCGGCGCAGCACATGGCCAGGTCGTTGGCCGTGCCGTTCACCGCCATGGCTCCGATGGTGCTGCCCGGGAAACGAAGAGGGCGCACCACGTAGCTGTCCGTCGTCATGGCGATCCTGCCGCCGGCCGCGGTGTGTGCGCCGATATCCAGCACGGCCCCGTCGTGGCCCTGGTTCAGCTCGGCGTTGTCGGCGCCTTCCGAAGAGACCATGGTGGCGCCGAGGGGCCGTTCGGGCGTGCATTCGGCGCCGAACATCGGGCAGTCGCTGGGCTTCAAGCGCCCCTGAAGCACGAGGCCGCTGAGGCACTCCACGGGCTCGTCGGCGGTCATATCGAGCAACCCGAACCGCCTGGCGGCGTCGTAGTCGGCATACTCGTCCCTCAAGTCCCAGCCCGACCGCGGGATCGAGCCCAGACCGCGCCACTTGCGATCAACCGTCTGAAAGACCTGGGCGCAGAGCCGTTGGGCGCTCGGGTTGCCCTCGGAGCGTACCATGCGGGCATACTGGTTGGCCACGCCGACCTCGCCGCCCTCCAGCATCTCCACACAACGCAGGATGCCGGCAAGGATGTCCACCGGCTCGAACCCAGTGACCACGATGGGCACCCCGCGCTCCCTGGCGATGGGCTCATACTCGCCGCAACCCATGATGGTACAGACGTGGCCCGCGGCCAGGAAGCCACTCACAAGGCAGTCCGGATCGTCCAGCACGGCCCCGATGGCCGGCGGCACGAGCACGTGCGAGACTAGGGCGCTGAAATTGGCCATGCCCATGGCACGGGCCTGGAAAACAGCCATGGCGTTGGGGGGCGCCGTGGTCTCGAAGCCGACCGCGAAGAAGACCACCTGCTTGTCCGGCGTCTTCTGGGCGATGGCCAACGCATCCATGGGCGAGTAGACGATCCGCACGTCGGCTCCGGCTGCCCTCTCGGCCAGCAGGTCCGTGCGGCTGCCCGGCACGCGCAGCATGTCGCCGTAGGAGCAGAGGACCACATCCGAGCGCCGGGCCAGGGCGATGGCTCGGTCAATCTGCTCAATCGGCGTGACGCAGACTGGGCAGCCGGGACCGTGGACCAGCGTCAGCGACTCCGGCAGAAGCTGATCGATGCCGAACCGTACAATGGCATGCGTCTGCCCGCCGCAGACCTCCATGAGGGTCCACGGCCGGGTGACCGTCCGTCGAATCGCCTTGACCAGCGCATCGGCGGCCTGCGGGTCGCGAAACTCGTCAACGAACCTCATGGCTCGTCTGGCGCCTCGGCGGCGTCGGGCTCCTGAATCATCCGCAGGTACTCCAGGGTCTTGTTGGCTTCCGCCTCGTCGATGACGCTGAGGGCGAACCCTACGTGGACGAGGACGTAGTCGCCTTCAGACGCTTCGGGCGTGTAGGCGAGGCTCACATCGCGGAGCACGCCGCCGAAATCGATCCTGCCGCTCCGGGTGAGAGCCGGATCGACGCCGTCGGCGGCGTTTAGTTTTATCTGAACTATCTTTCCAGGTACCGCAAGGCACATGGTGTGATCCTCCTAATGTGATGGGTCGACCGTGCGGCCCGCTACCGCGTAGAGCTGCCCGAGAGCGATGCCGCCATCGTTCGGCGGGACGTGGCGTTGAGTGTACACGGTGGCGCCTTCAGCCTCGACGGCGGCGATGACGAGCTCGAGCAACAGGCGGTTCTGGAAGCATCCGCCCGAAACCGCGACCCGGCGCAATCCGGCCGCCACGACCACGCGCGCCGCCATGTCGGCCAGCGCTCGATGGAAGCGCATCGATATGATTCCAAGCGGCACGCCGGACGCCCGATCATCCTGTACCGCCGCCAGCAAGGGACGCCAGTCGATCCAGCGGACGGGTCCGTCGTGCTCCAGGGGCAGGTCATAGTGGCCCGTCGCGGAACGGTCGGCGGCCCACTCGAACTCCATGGCCGCCTGGCCCTCGAAATGCGCCGCGCTTCGCCCGCCGGCCAGGAAGCTCACACCATCGAATAGGCGTCCCATCGCTGAGGTGAGAGGCGATCCGGCGCCCGCGGCGGCGCGAGCCGCCACGATCCGCAGTTGCCTTGCGTCAAGTCCGTGTCGTAGGGCCGACATGGCGCTGCACGCGCCGTCCAGGCCGACGGCGGCGACCAGCAAGCCGAGAGCCGAGCGCCATGGCCGGCGGGCGGCGGTATCGGCGCCCGGTAGCGGAAAGGGCCTCAGCGCCGCGAAACGGGCAAAGGCCTTCTCCGAGGCGACCAGCGCCTCGCCGCCCCATGCCGTGCCGTCGAGACCCATGCCGGCGCCATCCCAAGCGAAGCCCAGCACGTCGCCGCGCAGGTCGTTCTCAGCCATGCACGAGAGCACATGGGCGTGGTGGTGCTGCACCGGCGCCAGTTCGCCCGACATGGCCTCGGCGTACCGTGTGGAGGCGTAGTCCGGGTGCAGATCGCAGGCCACCGTTTCGATCTGCTGCTCGTAGAGCGCGGGCAGGTCCGCTACGCTCCGCCTGAACGCCCGCATCGATTCCGGTGTGTCCAGGTCGCCGATATGCTGTCCGGTGTAAGCCATGCCCGAGGCTCCCAGAGCGATGGCGTTCTTCAGGTGCGCGCCAACTGCCAGCGTGGCCCGGCTGAGGCTGGGCATGGGCACGGGCAGCGGCGCCAGGCCGCGTGAGCGCCGCATGACGATCTCGCGGGCCGACATCACCGCCATGATGGAGTCATCCACGTGCCGCGCGATGGGGCGGTTGTGGACCAGGAAGAGGTCGGCCAAGCCGGAGAGCCGGTCCAGCGCTCCGCGTTCATCGGTGCAGATCGGTTCATCGATCCGATTGCCGCTGGTCGCCACGAGCGGTCCGCAGAAATCGCCCGTCAGGATGATGTGCAGGGGGGTATACGCGAGCATGACGCCCAGGTATGGGTTGCCGGGGGCCACCAGCGGGCTGATCGGCGACGGCTTCCGGGCGCGCAACAACACAATGGGCGAGACCGGCGATGTGAGCGCCGCGGCTTCGGTCGCGTCAATGTCTGCCAGCGCGTTAGCGTCCGCCAGATGGCGGACCATGAGCGCCAGAGGCTTCTCCCCGCGCCGCTTGGCCGAGCGGAGGCGACCGATGGCCGCGCAGCTCGTTGCGTCGCACATCAGGTGGAAGCCGCCCAGACCCTTCACGGCAACGACGAGGCCGCGGCGAAGCGCCTCGACCGCGCCTGCGATGGCGTCGTCACCTGCGGCGGCCTCACTGCCATCCGGCTCCCAGAGCGCCACCTGCGGCCCGCACCGTGGGCAGGCGATGGGCTGGGCATGGAAGCGGCGGTCAGTCGGGTCCTCGTACTCGGCGCGGCAGGTATGGCACATGGCGAAGCCGGACATGGTCGTATTCGCGCGGTCGTAGGGCAGGCGCAAGACGATTGTGAAGCGCGGCCCGCAGTTGGTGCAGTTCGTGAAAGGGTATCGGTACCGCCGCTCGGCGCGGTCGGCGATCTCGGCCGAGCACTCAGCACAGGTGGCCAGGTCGGGAAGCACCGAGGCCGATGGCGCCGCGTCGCGCGTGCTCGCCTCGATGGTGAAACCCGTCAGGCCCGCGGGCGCCAGGTCGGTCGTCTCCATAAGCAAAATGCGGGCCGCAGGCGGGAGGTCCGACGGCAGCCTCATTGCGAAGGCGGACATCGCTTCGTGGGAGCCCTCCACCTCGATGGCCGCCCCCGCCGCCGTGTTGCGCACCGACCCGCTGAGGCCCAGCTCGCGGGCCAAGCGGTACACGAACGGCCTGAACCCCACGCCTTGCACCAGGCCGCCGACCGAGTAGCGCCGGCGTAGTTCCGCCTCAGCCACAGTCAGTCACAGGATCAGAGCACCCGTGCCCGCGCGGTCCGTTGCTGTGCCTGAACCACGGCGATGGCCGTCAGCGTGACGATGTCCTTCACCTGGTCGCCGCGCTGCAGGATGTGCACCGGCCGCTTCATGCCCACGAGAATGGGCCCGATCACATCGGCATCCGTGATGCGGCGCATGAGGGAGACAGCCGTGGCACCGGCGTCCAGGTTCGGGAAAATGAGGACGTTGGCCTCGCCCTGCAGGTTGTTGAACGGATACACATCGTTGAGGATGGAGCCGTCCAGCGCCGCATTGGCGTTGATCTCGCCGTCGATCCGCAGGTTGGGGGCCTTCTGGCGCACGATCTCCACGGCCTGGCGAACCACGGCTGCCCTGGGGTGTCGCGCCGCGCCGAATGTGGAGAAGCTGAGCATGGCAACACGCGGCTCCACATCAAAGTCGGCGGCGAGCTTGGCGGTACGCATCGCGATCTTTGCCAGCGTCCCTGCGTCGGGCTCGATGTTGACGGCGGCGTCGGCGAAGAAGAGCACCCGGCTCCGCGTGGCGACGATGAAGACGCCTGCCGCGATACCAACCTCCGGGATCGCCCGGATGATCTGCAGCGGAGGGCGCAACACGTCGGCGTAGTGGAAACTCAGGCCGGAGACCATGCCGTCGGCGTCACCCATCTCCACCATCACCGCGGCGAGGTAGTTGGGGTTGGCCACCATCTCCTGCGCCTCAGTGCGCGTCACGCCTTTGCGGTGGCGCAATGCGTAGATGCGATCCGCGCAGGCCTGGCGGAGCGCCTCGTCGGTGGGGTCGATCACTTGGACGCCTTCGAGGTCCACCTGCATCTCCGCGGCGCGCGAGGCGATCACATCCGGCCTGCCCAGCAGCAGGGGCGTCGCGATGCGCTCCTCGGCGACCTCGTGGGCGGCGCGGATGACCCGCGGGTGATCGCCCTCGGCATAAATGATCCTGCGCGGCGAAGAGCGAGCCTTGTTGAAGACCACGCGCAGCATTTCGCGCCCCTTGCCCATGCGGGCCTCAAGCCGCTCCCGGTAGCTCTGGACATCCAGCGCCAGCCGGCTCACGCCGGTCTCGGCGGCAGCCGCCGCCACTGCCGGGGCGACATGGAGAAGGACGCGGGGATCCAGCGGCTTGGGGATCAGGTACTCCGGTCCGAACGTGAGCGTCTGAACTCCGTAGGCGTCGGCCACGGAGTCGGGCACGTCTTCACGGGCAAGCGCCGCAAGCGCCCGGGCGGCCGCCACCTTCATCTCCTCATTGATCTGGGTGGCCCGGCAGTCGAGGGCTCCGCGGAAGATGAACGGGAAGCCAAGTACGTTGTTAACCTGGTTGGGGTAGTCGGATCGACCAGTGGCGACGATGGCATCGGGGCGGGCCGCCCTTGCCTCGTCGTAGCCGATCTCCGGGTCGGGGTTGGCCAGGGCGAAGACAATGGGCGACGGAGCCATGGTGAGCAGCATCTCCGGCGTGACCGTGCCGGCCGACGAGAGGCCCACGAAGACATCCGCGCCGCGCATGGCATCCTCAAGCGTGCGCGCCGCGGTTGCCACGGCGAGAGACCGCTTGATCTCGTTCATGTGTTCGGTGCGGTCGGCGTGGATCACTCCTGCGCGGTCGCAGACCAGAATGTTCTTTGGGTCGGCGCCGAGATGGATGTAGAAGCGTGCAGTGGCCACCGCGGCTGCTCCGGCGCCGTTGAAGACGATGCGAACGTCCGCGATACGCTTCCCGACGAGCTCCAGTGCGTTGAGCAGGGCGGCGGCCGAGATAATAGCCGTGCCGTGCTGGTCGTCATGGAACACCGGGATCTTCATGATCTCCTTGAGACGGCGCTCGACCTCGAAGCACTCGGGCGCCTTGATGTCCTCAAGGTTGATGCCGCCGAAGGTGGGCTCAAGCAGCGACACCGCGTCGACAAGCCGGCCCACGTCCTTGGTGTTCAGCTCCAGGTCCATGGCGTCGATGTCCGCGAACCGCTTGAAGAGGAGCGCCTTGCCCTCCATCACGGGCTTGCCGGCCAGCGCGCCGATGTCACCCAGCCCCAGGACCGCCGTGCCGTTCGTGATGACGGCCACAAGGTTGCCTCGCGCGGTGTACAGGTAGGCGTCGTCGGGGTTGGCGGCGATGCGGCGACATGGCTCCGCCACACCCGGCGTGTACGCCAGCGAGAGGTCGCGCTGGGTCATGCAGGGCTTGGTTGGAGTGATCGCCATCTTGCCGGGCGGGTCGGCGGCATGGTACTCCAGGGCGTCGGCGTTGATGCTCATGGTTTCCGCTCCCGGGCCGGCAGGCGGCCCCGCAGGGTCTCGTACCACTGCTCCATGCCGGCGCCCGACCTCGAGGAGACCTCGAGTATCCGGGCGGCCGGCGACACGCGCTTGAGGTTGGTGATAGCCGTATCGCGGTCAAAGCCGACGGCGGCGGCCAGGTCGATCTTGGTAACCAGGATCAGGTCGGCCCACTTGAAGGCGCCGGGATACTTGAGGGGCTTGTCTTCGCCTTCGGTCACCGACACCAGGGCGACGCGCAGCGATTCGCCCAGATCGAAGGAGGTAGGGCAGACGAGGTTGCCCACGTTCTCCAGATAGACCACCGAAAGGGAGGATAGGTCCAGTTCCGCCATGGCGCGCTGCACCATGCCTGCGTCGAGATGGCAGATGTCACCGGTAGTGACCTGGATCGCAGTCGCGCCCCATCGGCCAAGGCGCCGGGCGTCGTTGTCCGTCTGGAGATCGCCGACGATCACCGCGCTCGGCATAGAGACGTGCGTGTCGCGCAGGGTGGCCTCAAGCAGCGCCGTCTTGCCCGCGCCGGGCGACGACAGCAGGTTGGCCGCGAGGATGCCGCACCTGCCGAACCGCTCGCGGTTCTCGTGCGCCACCGCCAGGTTCTTGCCGTGGACGGCCTCCTGTATGCTGATCGTCCGGATGCCGGCTGGGCTTATCACGGCGTCTCGACCTCCATAGAAACAAGGTCCATCTCACGGCCGGCGACTATGTCTGCGGTCGGCTCCGAGCAGCGGGGGCACAGGCAGACGGGGCCGGATGTCTCGAACAGCTCGTCGGGGCTGCACGGGCAACGGGCGCGAACGGGCTCCTGTTGGATGTGGAGCTCCGCGCCTTCGGCGGCAGTGCCTTCTCGCAATACGTCAAAGGCGAACTCAAGAGCTTCAGGAACCACACCGGATAGGGCGCCGACGCGGAGAGTGAGGCTCACGATGCGCGTGGCGCCCGAGGCGGCGGCATGCTCGGTCGCGATGCGCAGCGCGCTTTCCATGAGCGATAGTTCATGCATCGTAGCCTAAGATGATACCCGCCTCGGCCGTGTGGCGGCAGGGGGCTACGGTTGGGCGGCGGCGAGCTCCGCAAGCAGCTCGAGGGTGCGCCGCACCGCCTCGTGTACTCCCGCGCGGCCCGCGTCCGTCATCTCGGTGTTAAAGCCGAAGGAGGCTCCGGGAATCGTCACCAGCCACGCTGGCGGAGCGTGCCCATACAGGGCTTCTGCCAGGGCCAGGAGGGAGCCGCCGCCGCCGAAGTGGCCCAATCCGGCGCCCGTCGGGTCCGACGCCAGCGGTTCTACGATGACCGGCTGATCCAGCCGATCCGCTCGGGCATCCACGAAGACAACCGCCCGAGACTGGCTGATGGGTTCAGCCAACTCGGGCAACAACTGATGCCTGACGAGGCACTGCACCCCGGCAGGGGCCAGCGCCTCGACGGCCTCGACAGCGCAGAGCCCCGCGGCGTCATCCTCTCGGATCGCGTTGCCGCAACCGATCACGAGGATCGGCGCCGCGGAGCCCGCCTGCACCGCGGGGACTAGCCTCGCGCCACCGTGTCGAGCACGGAACCGTTAGCCGCCAGGAGGGAGACCTCCATGGGCATCTGGCCGATGGCGTGCGTCGAGCAACTCAGGCAGGGGTCATAGCACCGGATGCCTGCCTCGACGCGGTTCAGCATGCCTTCCTCGATCTTCTCGCCGTGCACGTAGTGCTTGGCGATCTGCTCCACGGTGCGGTTCATGGCCAGGTTGTTCTGGCCCGTGGAGACGATCAGGTTGACATGCTCCAGAAGGCCGTCTCGGTTGACTGTGTAGTCATGGAACAGCGTGCCGCGCGGCGCCTCGGTGATGCCCACGCCGCGCAGGTTGTTGACGCCTGCATCGGCACGCACCATGTCGCTCAGGATGTCGGGATCATCGACGAGCCGCTCGATGGCGTCGAGAGCCGCGATGATCTCCACCAAGCGGGCATAGTGGTAGAGGAACGTGTTGTTGACGGAGCCGGACGACAGGCTCTTGAACTCCTGAAGCTCGCGCTCGGCGCGCGGGGTCTGCATATGCTCGGCGCAGTTCAAGCGGGCGAGGGGACCGACACGGTAGCCACCGGCCGGATAGCCCATCAGCTTGAAGTAGGGGAACTTGAGGTAGGACCAGGGTTCGACGGCCTCGCCGATGACGGTCTGGTAGTCCGCCGCCGCCACATGGTCGGCCAGGATGTTGCCGGCCGCATCGACGAAACGAAGGCCGCCGTCATGGTGCTCCCACTCGCCGTCCGGTCCCACCAGGGACATGAAGAGGCTGGGGAAGTTGCCGAAAATCTGGGTCTCGGCCTTGAACTTGCCCATCATGCCCTTGAAGAGCGTGAGGGCCAATTCCGCTGTCTCGTTCGCTTCCGGCAGGCGATCCTTGATCCAGTCGATGCCCTCGGTCGTCAATGGACCGCGGACGCCGCCCGGTACCGCCCATGCGGGGTGAATCTTGCTGCCGCCCAGGAGGCTGATGATCTCCTGGCCGAACTGGCGCAGCCGGATGCCCTTGCGGGCCAGATCCGGGTTCGCCTTGATGAGCCCGAAGACGTTCCGGCTTGCGGGGTCGCTGTCCCAGCCCAGCAGGAAGTCGGGCGCGCTGAGGTGGAAGAAGCTCAGCGCATGCGACTGCACATACTGGCCGAGGTTCATCAGCCGGCGCAGCTTGTTGGCCTGCTCCGACACCTTCACGGCCAGGATGGCATCACCCGCCTTCGCGGAACCAAGAATGTGGCTGATCGGGCAGATGCCGCAGATGCGGGCGGTAATGCCGGGCATCTCCCAGAAGGGGCGGCCCAGGCAGAACTTCTCAAATCCTCTGAATTCGGTGACGTGGAACCGAGCGCCTTCGACCTGCCCCTGATCATCCAACTGGATGGAGATCTTGGCGTGGCCCTCGATCCGGGTCACAGGGTCAATCACGATCCTCTGAGACATGGAGCGTGTTCTCCGTTTCGTTTCGTGTCGTTCAGTGGCCCAGCGTTAGCCGGGCTTCAGTCCCGATCCCTGCAGCTTCAGCTCGGCTCCGGACAATGCGAGCTGTACGAACTCCTTGATCCGGGAGGCGGGCGGTGGGCAACCGGGAAGGAATGCGTCCACCTTGATCACCTGGTGCACGGGCACCACCGTATCGAGCAGGACGGGCATGAGCCCCTTCTCGCCGGGCATCTGCCCGTGGGTTTCGGGCCGCTCACAGTAGATCTCCTGAAGGATCGGAGCGATCTTGCCCAGCGGGTTGCGC
Source organism: Armatimonadota bacterium (assembly GCA_026392115.1). Taxonomy (GTDB): domain Bacteria; phylum Armatimonadota; class Chthonomonadetes; order Chthonomonadales; family CAJBBX01; genus CAJBBX01. Next base: position 24,459 of record JAPLCQ010000037.1, read on the forward strand.
ATGGCGGGTACGTTGCCGGTTACGGCGCAATCGCCGAACGCGACGACGACCTTGGTCTTGGCCCGGATGTTCTTGACGTGGTGGATATGCTCATCGCTGCAGACGGCGCCTTCGATGAGGCAGATGTCAACGTTATCCGGGTACTCCTTGGGGTCGACGACGGGACCGTAGACGACATCCACGATGTCGGCCAGGTCGATCAGGAACTCGTCGAGGTCCAGGAACGACATGTGGCATCCGGAGCAGCCGCCGAGCCAAATCGTCGCCAGTCTCACGCGATCCATTGCTTCTTCTCCCGTGCGGTGACGATGAAGTCAAGGCGCGTGCGATCCTTCTGCATCTCGGCGACGGTGGAGCCGCGCCGGAATATCGCGCCGGTGGGACAGGCCTGGACGCACTTGCCGCAGGATGTGCAGCTGACCGCCTGGCCCCAGGGAACGAACATGTCGCTGATCGTGCGGGTGTTGGCTCCGCGCCCCTGGAAGTCCCAAGTATGTGCGCCTTCGATCTCGTCGCACACGCGCACGCATCGACCGCAGAGCACACACCGGTTATGGTCGATCCCGTACCGCTTGTGGGTGATGTCCACCGCGCACTTCGGGTTCATGTAGTCGTACCGCGAGTGGTCCATGCCTACCGAGATGGCCAGGTCCTGGAGTTCGCAGTGCCCGTTCTCGACGCAGGCGGCGCAAACATGGTTGCGCTCCGCGAAGAGGAGCTCCACGATCATCTTGCGATATTCGTGAATCTTCTCGGAATCGGTTGACACCTGCATGCCCTCGCCCACGAGTGTGACGCAGGCCGGCAGGAGCTTCGGGACGCCGGCGACTTCGACCAGGCAAAGCCGGCAGGCGCCGATGTTCGATGTGCCGTTGAGCTGGCACAGCGTAGGTATGGTGATGCCGTTCTCGCGCGCGGCCTGCAGGATTGTCTGTTCCTCTCGCGCGCTGATGGCCTTCCCATCGATTGTTAGGGTCTTGACCGCCATCTAGGTAACCTCGCCTCTGGGGTGTCGGCCCCGGGAGCCCGCGTGGGCCCCGGAAAGCGTGCTAAGCGGACGCCTCGGCGGCCGCGCCGCCGTCGATGCAAGCCTGGTACTCATCCGGGTAGTACCGGAGCGTGCTCAGGACCGGGTTCGGCGCCGATTGTCCCAAGCCGCACAGGCTGGCGCTCTTCACCATCTCGCACAGCGACCTAAGGTTCTCCAGGTCGGCGGAAGTAGCCCGTCCGTCGGTGACCTTCGTGAGGATCTTGTGGATCTGGGCCGTGCCGGCTCGGCAAGGTACGCACTTGCCGCACGACTCATCCATACAGAACTCCATGAAGAACTTGGCCACGCCCACCATGTTGTCGGACTGGTCCATGACGATCATTCCGCCGGAGCCCATGATGGAGCCGAGCTTGGCCAGCGACTCGTAATCGACCGGTGTGTCCAGGTGTGCGGCCGGGATGCAGCCGCCGGAGGGTCCGCCGGTCTGAACCGCCTTCACCTGGCCGTTCGGTACGCCGCCGCCCATCTCCTCGACAATCGTCCGCAGCGGGGTGCCCATGGGGACTTCGATGAGGCCCGTGTTGGTGATCTTGCCGGCAAGGGCGAAGACCTTGGTTCCCTTGCTCTTCTCGGTGCCGATCGCCGAGAACCACTCGGAGCCCTTGCTGACGATGGGCGCGATGTTGGCGAAGGTCTCGACGTTGTTGATCAGGGTCGGATAGCCCCAGAGGCCGCTCTGAGCCGGGAACGGAGGCCGCGGACGCGGAGTGCCCCGCTGGCCCTCGATGGACCGCAGGAGGGCGGTCTCCTCGCCGCAGACGAATGCGCCGGCGCCGATGCGCAGGTCGACGCGGAAGTCGAAGGGCGACTCGAAAATCTGCGTGCCCAGGAGGCCCATGCGCCGGGCCTGCTGGATCGCGGTCTTCAGACGCGAGATGGCAAGCGGGTACTCGCCTCGAACGTAGACGAAGCCCTGCGTGGCGCCGACGGCGTAGGCCGCAATGGCCATTCCCTCAAGCACGCGGTGCGGATCGCTCTCGAGCACCGAGCGGTCCATGAACGCCCCGGGATCGCCCTCGTCCGCGTTGCAGACGATGTACTTGCGCTCGGCCTTCATCTTAGCCACAGTGGCCCACTTCAGGCCCGTGGGGAAGCCGGCGCCGCCGCGTCCGCGGAGGCCGCTCTTGGAAATCTCTTCCACCACGTCGGTGGGAGCCATCTCGCGGAGGGAGTGGAAGAGAGCCTGGTAGCCGCCTGCCGCGATGTAGGACTCGATGCGCTCCGGGTTGATCCGCCCGCTGTTCTCCAGCACGATGGGATGCTGCTTGCTGAAGAAGGGGATATCGTCGGAGCCGACCGACGCCTCGGCGGGTCCGCCGCCGTTCAGCGACGCGATGATCGACGCGCACTGCTCGGGTTGAACCTGCTCGAAGAGGGCGCCGTCGGGATCGATCTTCACCAACGGGCCGGCGCTGCAGAGGCCCATACAGCCCACGCCGACGATCTCGACGCGATCCGACATATCGGCATCGGCGACTGCCTGCTGCAGGGCGTTCTTCACGGCGTCGCCCTGCTGCGAGAGGCAACCGGCTGCCGTGCAGCAACGCAGGCGGATCGGCTTCGCGCTGGCGTTTTCTTTCTCAGCGATCTCCAGGAGGTCGTTAAGATCCATTGCCAAGCCACCCTTTCACATGGTCTACCACAGCGCCGGCCGTCTGCTTACCGGTGATGTTGCCGTCCAGCACGACCGCGGGGGCAATGCCGCAGGCTCCGATGCAGCGAGCCGTCATCAGCGACACCCTGCCGTCAGGCGTGGTCTCGCCTGCCTTGATCCCGCCGAGGGCCTCAATCGCCGCTACGACCTGGGACGCGCCCTTAACGTAACAGGCGGTGCCCATGCAGATCACAACGGTGTGGTCGCCCTTGGGCTTGAGGGAGAAGAAGTGGTAGAAGGTCGCCACGCCGTAGACCCGGCTGGGTGGAACCCTGAGGCTGTGTGCAACATGCAGGAGGAGGTCCACTTCAAGGAAACCGAACAACTCCTGCGCAGTGTGGAGGACTTCAATGAGGGAGTCTGCAGCGTACTGGTGACGCTTCATCGTCGCTTCGAGCATCTTGTAGCGGTTGTCGCCACTCGGCTGCCCTTTGGCGCCGCCGGCCGGAGCAGTCTTGCTCGGCGCGGCTACCGTTGAGCTCATGCATGTCTCCTTCTGCATCCGGCAGAGGATCGTGGCGCATGCCGGCCCGGCACGGGTCTCGTTGTCGGGTCGTGGAACGCCTGCGACGGCCTACCAGGATGCACGCCCCGCTAATGTAGGTCAGCGCTGCGGGGGCTCTGTTGCGCGGCTCGCGCACCGTCACGGTCCGCGTCGCTAACGAGTATACCGCCGCCGGGCATCCGTTAGGGCGGTAGCGAAGTGCGATTTGCGCTGAATTTCACAAGGACGGGGAGCAAGCCGCCGCCAAAGATCGTACGGCGGCTCGCGAGGGGTGGAGGGGGCTCGCCTAGGTGACGATGATCTCGACGTTGGCGCGCGGAACGGTGACGTTCCTGCCATCCTGCAGGGCGGCGTTCAGGACGCGGACCCACGTCTCCGAGTCGACCTGGGTAAGCTCGCTGGGCAGTCCGGTCACGGAGCCGAGGGCTCCGAAGTAGGGCTCACGGATCACCCGGATGGGGGTGCCGATGCGCAGTTCGCCGGCGTCGGCGGCAGGCGGCGCAACGGTGACCTTCTGGTCGGCGTCGGCGACAATGACCTCGGGGCGGATGACGCCGGCGCGTATCTGCGTCGCGCCGTTGATGGCGGCCGTGCGGCCGTCCAGGCTCTGGAGGAGGGCATAGGTGCGGTCGGCCATGCGGATGGGGCCGAAGCCCTCGGTCACGACCAGCGTCAGCGGGATCGGCTCATGCCCCGTGATGGCGACGCCGATGTCGAAGCTCGGGTCCTTGAGCTCGGACCGCATGAACTCCATGAGGTCGCTATCGACCACGCCGCCCACGACGATGCCGGCCGCGCCGCACGCGGCCGCGGCCTGCAGCGCCGCCAGCGTGACGCACTCGCCACCGATGAGAATCTTGTCCTTGCAGTCCGGGGTGATAGCTGATTCGTCCAGCGTGGCCCCCTGGCTTGATGTGACGACGCGGATCACGCCCTGCCGCTCGCCGCCAACACCGAAAATGCCCTGCACCAGGGCGCCGACGCAGCGAATCACCGCGCCCTCCCCGGGGACAACCGACTGGACGA
>JAPLCQ010000022.1 GCA_026392115.1 Armatimonadota bacterium
GGTGCGGCGGCAGCGTCGCTGGGGTGGGCTGCGCAGGCGGCCCAGGAACTCGGCGTCGACCCATGGTTCGTGGAGCCGTGGCGGCGACTGTCGGCGGCTGTCGCCCGATCCTTGACCATGGAGGACGGCTGCTTCGCCATCCCCGATGCGCAGGCGTTCCACTACTCGGTCCTGGGCCCGATCTATCCGTTCCGGCTCCAGGTCGGCACGCCCGTGGCGCGCAGGACCGCCGCGAGGGTCCACCAGTTGTGCCGTTCCGGCCGAGCCTGGAAGCCCGGGTTCTCCGCCGTGTTCGACGCCTCAGAGTGGATGTGGACCGCCGGGCATCTCGCCATCGTCCACTCCATGCACCAGCAGGCGCCGAGCGCGTGGGAGGCGGTTCAAGGCGGACCAGCCAGCGCCGGGCCGTACCACTCGCCCAACGAGCACGTGGCCGCCAACGGTGAGTATCGCGTGCCCTGGTTCACCACGGGCGTGGGCGCATGGCTGTACGGGCTTCACGCCTCAGCGGCGCATGTCGACGGCGATGAGCTGCGCATCTGCTGGGGCGTCTCCCCAGGGCTGGACCGTGTGGAGTTCGCGGGCCTTGCCGGTCCGTCAGGCACGCGGGTATCCGGTATGATGGAGCGAGGCCGCATCAAGGCCCTCACCGTGAGCAGCAAGTCCGATGTGAGCCTGCGCCTGGCCCTCCCTGCCGCCGCATGCCCCGGTTCTGTCAACGCGCCGCGCCTTCCCGATGACGGTCGTGCCATCGCATTTGAACTCCGACTGGCGTCGGGCGAAACGGTGATCGTCGCGTGACTTAGTCCACACCCAGGAGAATGGTATGCCCGATATGCTCGTTCAGTTGCTGAAGCTCCCGCCGTTGGAGCCCTGCCTGGAGGCCATGCGTAGCCAGGATATCGTGATCAGGCGCGCCAACCCATTCGAAGCCGCCGCGGTGCGCGAGTTCGTATCGACCCATTTCGGTACGGCATGGGCCGATGAGGTGGCGCCCGGCCTCATGAGCCGGCCAGGAACCGTGGCGCTGGCGATCCGCGAAGGGCAGATCATCGGGTTTGCTGCCTTCGAGTGCACGCGGAAGGCCTTCTTTGGCCCCACAGGCGTCGCCGAGGCCGAGCGCGGCAAGGGCATCGGCAAGGCGCTGCTTGTGGCCTCCATGTGGGGCCTGCGGGAGTTGGGCTACGTCTACGGGATCATCGGCGGCGCGGGGCCGACGGCGTTCTATGAGGGTGTCGTGGGCGCGGGCGTCATCCCCGACAGCTCACCCGGCATCTACGAGCACATGCTTCGGTCCAAACCCAAATCGGATGCCTGAGCCGGTCGGCTCAGGCATCCGTTGAGGCGCTGCGAGCGCAGGCGCCAGGCCGTCGCTACCGCACCATGCCGATCAGGCCCATCAGCAGGCCCGGCATCACGCCCAGCACGAGGACGGCCGTGGCGGAGATGGCCACCACCCAGCCGGCAGCCCGCGGCGCGCCGGCTGTCGCGGGCTCGGCGCCCGTCTCCTCGAAACACATCGTCAGGACTACTCGCAGGTAGTAGTAGGCGGCAACGACACTCACCAACGCCAGCGCCACGGCCAGTCCCATCTCACGCCCGGCCACGGCGGCCCAGAAAATCTGCAGCTTGCCCATGAAGCCGATCGTGGGAGGTACGCCGCCCAGCGAGAGCATCAGCGCCGCCATACCGTAGGCCGCCGCGGGCCGGCGCCGAGCCAGGCCCTTCAGATCGGCCAGCGTCTGGCACTCCGCTCCCGTGCCGGTGACATACGTCAGCACCGCGAACGCGCCCATGGTCATGATGGCGTAGGCCAGCAGGTAGAAGACCGCTCCCGACATGGCAAGCGTCTGGGTGTCAAGCGCTGCGCCCTTGGCGTGGGAGGAGCCCAGGGCGGCGACCGCCACCATCAGGTAGCCCGCGTGCGCCACACCTGAGTAGGCCAACATGCGCTTGAGGTTCTGCTGCGCTACGGCGACGACGTTGCCCACAACCATCGAGAGGATCGCAAGGAGCCGGACGGCGGGCAGCCACGTTGCATGAAGCGGGGCGAGCGAGTCGGCGAGCCGAATGAGCACTGCGAACGCCGCGATCTTCGCCACCACAGACATGAAGGCAGTGACCGGTAACGGCGCGCCCTCATAGGCGTCCGGCGACCACTGGTGGAAGGGAGCCACGGCGGCCTTGAACGCCAGACCGATGAGCACCAGCGCCAGCCCGCCGGCGAACATGGCCGACTGAACGCTCTCCTTGATGACCGCGGAGCGGAGGGCCTCGATGTTCGTGCTGCCCGACGAGCCATATACAAGCACGATGCCGTAGAGCATCAGCGCACTGGCGAAGGCCCCGAGCAGGAAGTACTTGAGTGACGCCTCGCCGCCTCGAGCATCCTCGCGGACAAATCCAGCCATGATGTACAGGCCGAACGAGAGCAACTCGATGCCCAAGAAGACGACTACCAGGTCGCGGGCCATCGCCATCAGCATGGCGCCGCTTAGTGACGTGAGCAGGAGGACATAGTACTCGGGGTTGTCGTAACCTCGCGCCGCAAGGTAGGTTGGTGCGAGCGCCACCGCCATCATGCCGCAGAGCAGCAGGATCGTGCAGATCGATGCCGTCAGCGGATCCCCGGCGATTGATCCGCCGAAGGCAATGACGTTCAGTCCCTCGTTGCCCTGTCGCACAAGGAACGCCAGCGACGCCAACAGCGCTGCTCCTGCCAGCGCGGCAGAGCCGCCTGGCCGCGTCGCGCGACGCAACGGTCGAGCCAACAGGAGCAGCAGACAGGCGCCGACCCAGAGCGCGATCAGCGGGTAGATGAAGGCGATTTCAGCCATCACATCGATGTCACGCCTCATCGCCGCACTCCATCCATGCCGGGTAAGGCAATGTACTCAATCGGCGCGGCCTTGGGCCGCACCAGCTTGGGCGCCGTGATCGTGGGCTCCATGTACCGAACCCAGGGCGTCACCGCCACGCCGAACCAGAAGACCAACACCACCAGCGGGACCAGGACCAGCTTCTCGCGAAGGGAGAGGTCCGGCATGGCGCGGTTCTCCTCCTTCGATAGGGGGCCGGCAAAGACGCGCTGGAAGAGCCAGAGCATATAGACGGCGGAGAGGATGGCGCCAACCGCCGCAACGGCAGTCCAGACCGGCCCCGCCGTCTTGGAAAGGTAGCTCCCCTGCAGGATGGCGAACTCGCCCACGAAGCCGTTGGTCAGCGGCAAGGCGACTGAACTGAGCATGGCAACCAGGAAGAAGAACGAGAGCGCCGGCACCGACCGTTTAAGGCCGCCGAAGGCGGTGATCTCCCGCGTGTGCCGCCGATCATAGAGGCAACCCACCAGGAAGAAGAGCATGCCTGTTGAGACACCATGGTTGATGCTCTGCAGCAATGCCCCCATCATTCCTAGATGGGTGAAGGAGAAGACGCCCAGCATCACGTAACCGAGGTGGCTTACGCTGGAGTAGGCCACCAGCTTCTTCATGTCCGGCTGCACGGCGGCGACGACTGCGCCGTAGATGATGCCGATCACCGCCAATGCAATGAAGAGCCCCGACGACTGCATGGCCTGCTGTGGGAACATCGGCAGGCAGATGCGCATGAACCCGTATACGCCCATCTTCAGCATGACGCCCGCCAGGATCACCGAACCCGCCGTGGGAGCTTCAACGTGCGCGTCCGGGAGCCAGGTATGGAATGGGAACATGGGCACCTTGACCATAAAGGCCAGGGCGAAGGAGGCATATATCCACATGAGCGACTGGGCCGGGAAACCTTGCAGCTTGTCGTTCAGTTCGCTACCGGGGATGCTCAGGGCGCTGAGGTCCGACGAGCCGACGAGCCTAATCACAGCAACCAGGCCAACCAGCATCAGCACGCTGCCTGCGAAGGTGTAGAGGAAGAACTTCACGGCGGCGTACGTACGGCGCTCGTGGCCCCAGATGCCGATCAGGAAGTACATCGGGATCAGGACCGCTTCCCAGAAGACATAGAAGAGGATCAGGTCCAGCGCACAGAAGACGCCGAGCATGGCCGATTCCAGGATCAGCAGGAAGACCATGTACTCCTTGATGCGCTTCGTCACGGTGAACGAGTAGCCGATGGCCAGCACCGATAGGAAGGTCGTCAGCGCAACCAACAGGACGCTGATGCCGTCGATGCCCACCGTGTACTTGGCGCCGAACATGGGGAGCCAGTCGGCGGACTCAAGGAACTGGTAGCCCGCCTTCATCTGGAACCTGGCCAGGAGCACGCATGAGAGCGCGAAGGTCGCCAGGGAGACCACCAGGGCGAAGAGGCGGATCGCAGCCGCACGGCCTCCGGGCATGGAAGGGCCGGCGTGGGGATCTGACTCCGCGCCGTGCGCCGCCGCCTCCGGGGCTGCCGGGAAGAGCGCCAGAAGCGCCAGTGCGCCCACCAGCGGCAGGAAGATCAGGGCGGACAGAAGGTGATCAGTGAGCATCGGGGGCACCCGCTACGCGAAATGAAATCATGGCCGCACGGAGCCTCCGAGCACCCACGCCACCACCACGGCCGCACCCACCAGCATCGTGACCGCGTAGCTCCGCAGGTAGCCGGACTGGGTGCGACGAACCACCTCGGCGACCGCGCCTGTGGTCCATGCGACGGCGTTGACGGCGCCGTCGATGAGCGTTCGATCGGCCCACCGCCACACGCGATCGGCGAACCGGCCACCGCCGCCGATGAAGATGCGGGAGAGTATGCCGTCGACGTACCAGAGGTTGGTCGCTCCAACGAAGAGCGGGTTCGATTTGCGTGTCCGCTCATCGGCAAGGAAGCCGCTCTTGCCCTTGGTACGGTAGGCATACAGGCCGGCCCCAACGCCCAGCGCCGCGACGAGAGCGCCCGCAAGGAGGCCCGTGGCCGCCGGCATACCCTCATGCGGGACGATCAGGCTTGGCGACGCAATCGATGGCTCCAGGAACCGCTCGAACGCGTTGGCCCACGGAGTGCCGACGAGACCACCGACTACCGAGAGCGCCGCCAGCACGATCAGCGGAACGGTCATCGAGCGCGGCGACTCATGGACGCCGCCATGGCCGTGACCATGCCCGTGGCTGTCATCCCCGCCATGGCCCGTGTCGCCATGAGGCTCCACAAAGCGCTGTGGCGTCCAGAAAGCCTTGGCCATGAGGCGGGTCATGTAGAACGCCGTCAGTAGGGCCGTGCCCACTCCTACGGCGTACAGTAGCACGCCATACAGGGGTGCGCCAAGGGCCGAGTTCAGGATCAGGTCCTTGCTCCAAAACCCCGCGAAGACCGGGATGCCCGCGATGGCCAACCAACCGGCCACCATGGTTGCATGGGTGACGCGTATGCGCCCGCTGAGCCCGCCCATCTTGCGCATGTCCTGCTCTCCGCTCATGGCGTGGATGACCGATCCCGCACCGAGGAAGAGCAGGGCCTTGAAGAAGGCGTGCGTCGTGACGTGGAACATACCTGCGGCGAACGCGCCGACGCCGCATCCTAGGAACATGTAGCCCAGTTGCGATACGGTCGAGTAGGCCAGCACCTTCTTGATGTCGTTCTGGACCGCGGCGACCCCCGCGGCGAGGACCGCAGTGAACAGGCCGATCGCCGCGACCACCATCATGGCGGACGGAGCCTGGGCGAAGATCGGCGACAGGCGCGTGACCATGACGACGCCGGCGGTGACCATGGTGGCCGCGTGAATCAGTGCGGAGACCGGTGTCGGACCGGCCATGGCGTCCGGCAGCCAGATGTAGAGCGGGAACTGCGCCGACTTGCCGCACGCGCCCACGAAGAAGAGCAGCGAGATCAGCGTTGCCGATCCCACCGTGAGGGCCGCAGCGGCGGTCCTGCCGTGCTCCGCCAGGTCTAGGAAGCCTGTACCGTCGGCGGTACGGAAGTTCAGCGTACCGAAGATCGAGAAGACCGTCATCATCCCCAGCAGGAAGCCGACGTCGCCGATGCGGTTGACGATGAAGGCCTTATTCCCCGCCTTGGCGTTCTCGGGGTCCTCAAACCAGAAGGAGATGAGGAGGTAGGAGCAAAGCCCCACGCCCTCCCATCCCACGAACATGAGGGCCGCACTGGAGCCAAGCACCAGGACCAGCATCATGAAGATGAAGAGGTTGAAGTAGGTGAAGAAGCGGGGGTAATCGCGGTCCGTCGCCATGTAACCCGTGGCGTAGAGGTGGATGAGGCCGCCGACGCCTGTGACGATGAGGCACATCAGCATCGACAGCGGATCCACGAGCGCCTCGAAGCGCAGGTGCAGCCCGCCCATTCTGATCCAGTCCGGGGTCGAGCCGCCGGGTCCCAGACCTGCCAATGCGCGCCGATGCTCGCCGCCGTTGACCACGAGGTCGCTCAGAACCACACAGGAAACGGCGAAGGAAGCCAGCACGAGGCCTGTCGCCACGGCGCCAACCAGCCAGCGCCCACGTTTGTCACCCAGTGCGGCGATCACCCGTGCGCCCAGTCCGGCGTGGAGCAGGGCTCCCACCAGTGGCAGCACGGGTATCAGCCACACCCATTGCCCGGTATGCAGGTCATGCATGCGATGCTAATCCGTTCTCACGATACGATTGGAGCGCCATGCGCTACAGCTTGAGCAGATTGACCTCGTCGATGTCGATGGTCTCGCGCGAGCGGAAGATGCTGACGATAATCCCGAGGCCGATGGCCACCTCGGCCGCCGCCACGGCCATCACGAAGATGGCCATCATCTGCCCGGAGATGGAGCCCAGATGCTTGCCCATGGCGACCAGCGCCAGGTTGGCAGCGTTCAGCATCAACTCGATGCACATGAAAATGACGATCGGGTTCCGCTTGATCCCCACCCCCACCGCACCGATAGCGAACAGGATGGCGGAGAGACCGATGTAGTGCGTCGCGGTGATGGGATCCATCTAGTCACTCCTCCGCTGGGCCAGCACAACCGCGCCGACCACACCCACCAGCAGCAGCACCGACGTCAACTCAAAGGCGAACAGCCACGGCCGGCCCGGGTCGAACAGAGCGTAGCCGATCTGCTGAACGGTGCCGGAGACCGGCGACTTAACCGCACGGCCCGGCGCGATCTTCAAGGCGCCGGCAAACGCCAGGCTTCCGAGGAGAACCGCTGAAGCCAGAAGCGCCACCGGCTTGCTGAGTCCCACCCGGTCCATCATCGGGTTCGGCGCACCGAGGTTCAGCAGCATGATCACGAAAAGGAACAGCACCATGATGGCGCCGGCGTAGACGATCACCTGCACGGCGCCAACGAACTCGGCGCCCTGCGCGAAGTAGAAGACCGAAAGGCAGCACATGACGCCCACGAGGGCCAGAGCGCTCCGAACGGGGTTTCGATTGGCCACAACCTGAACCGCCGCAGCAATGCAGAGCGCAGCCAGAATCCAAAACCCGATGCTGTTACCTTGCATTGGACGCCCTCGCTACCGGCTTATCGGCGTCGTGCGGCGCCTCAATCACTGGCCAGCCGCTCTTCTTGTCGGCCGGGGTCCGCACTGCGTCCCACGTGGCGGTCAGGACCAGGGCGGCCAGGGCGATCGGGAGTAGTCGCTTCCATCCCAGCGCCATCAGGGCGTCGTAGCGCAGGCGCGGCAACGTGGCCCGAACCCAGACGTAGACCATCACGAACGCGACCACCTTCAAGATGAACCAGACGAAGCCGGGGACGAAGTTCAGCGCCGGGTGCGGGCTGTTCCAGCCGCCGAACCAGAGCGCCGTTGCCACCCCCGAGATCACCAGCATGCTGGCGTACTCGCACATGAAGAACATGGCGAACTTCATGGAGGAGTACTCGGTGTGGAAGCCGGCCACCAGTTCTGACTCCGCTTCAGGCAGGTCGAACGGCGCCCGGTTGGTCTCCGCCACCATGGCGATCAGGTAGACGACCGTAGCGATGAAGCCCAGCGGCAGGAACTTGGCGATGTTCCAGTCGGCCACGGTGCCCGCCTGTGAACGGACGATCTCCACCATATTGGTAGAGCCGCTGATCAGGACGCCCGTCAGGACGGCCATGGTCATGGAGAGCTCGTAGCTGATCGTCTGCGCCGACGACCGTAGGCCACCCATCAGCGAGTACTTGTTGTTAGAGGCCCAGCCGGCCAGCACAATCCCATACACCTGCAACGAAGTAAGGCCCAACAGGTACAGGATGCCGATATTGACGTTGCCGACTACGAACGGGATCGCCTCGATGCGGCCTCCGCCCATGTCGATCCGCAAGTCCGCAACGGGCAGCACCGCGCAAGCCGCCAGGGCCGGGATCATCATGAGGACCGGAGCCGCGTAGTAGATCGTGGCGTCGATGGCGCTGGGTCGGATGTCCTCTTTCAGGAACAGCTTTATACCGTCCGCAAACGCCTGCAGCAGGCCGCGCGGGCCGACGCGGTTGGGCCCAAGCCGATCCTGGATCAGTGCCAGCGCCACACGCTCGTACCAGACGAGGAACGGCGTCAGGAGCAGGATGACCCCAAGAATCGTCACGATAGCGACGTATGGCAGCACGTCCAGCAGATGGAGCGGGCCGATGCTGAAGTTTGGTATGACCATCAGTCCACCACCTGCGGGGCCACGAGCATGGCTCCGTCCTTCTCAAGGGCATCCAGACTGACTCCGCCGAACGCGGCCACATGCGACCGCATGTCGGCGAGCACGTCTTGCCACCCGAACCAGACGCTCGGCTTGCCCAGCCTCTGTAGCAGTCGCGCGGCGATGAGCCAGTCCGGCGATGCCGAGCCCCGGGGCTCGAACGCCTTCCAGAAGCGCTGCACGCGCCCTTCGACGTTGGTAAGCGTGCCGTCGCGCTCGGCCACGGAGCAGCTCGGCAGGACCACGTCCGCCATCCGGGCTGTGGCAGTAAGCTTGATGTCGCTCACGACCACGAACGAGGCCTGCTCCAATGCCGCGATGGCGACTTGTGGGTCATGGTACTGGGTAACGGGGTCGGCGCCGGCTATCCAGAGCGCAGGCGTCGCACCGGAAGCGGCTCCAGCCAAAATGCCCGCCGTGCCGGGCTGCCAGTCACCGAAGCCCAAGGCCTCGGCGCCGCGGTCGTTGCAGCCGGACACCAGCCTGTTCACCGATCCCGTGGAGCCAGTGAGCCCGGCGAGATGGCCCAGCGCCACCAGAACTTCCCGCCAATCCGGTCCCGACAGCGCACCCTCCCCCACCAGGATGGTCCCTGGACCGGTGGACAGCGCGGTCGCCATGCGGCGGGAAGCGGTGTCGTCAGCCGGCGGCGTACCGGTCGCCGCCCATGCGCGAATCTCAGGAGTGGCGGTGAGGCCCGGCATCTCGGCCAACAGGAGTGAGCAAGCAGATCGCAGGGACTCGGGCAGGCCGCGGTCGGCGTATCGCACCGAGGACCATGCGAACGCGCCCACATGGGTGTTTGCCGGAGCAGACGACGAGACCATCTCCAAGGCCTTGGACTTGCCGAACCGCCACGACTTCCGCAAGCGAAGGAAGACGATGGGATGCTCCACGGCAAGATCGGAGCCAACCACCAGCGTCCAGGGGCTCGCCTCAAGGCCGGCGATGCCGGTCGGCGCGGGGTTGGGTCCAAAAAGCATGGCAGCGGCGTCGCGCGCCTCAGAGGACTGCGTGCCCATCCGGTAGTCGTACCGCACTGAGCCCAAACCGCCACGGCACAGGGCCTGAAGCGCGTAGAGGTCCTCGTTGGCCAGCTTCGAGCCGGCTAGGACCGCTGCTTGCTTGCCAGCGGCTTGCAGCTTCTCGGCAACGACGCCGAGGGCCACGTCCCACGTTACTTCGCGGAACCGGTCGCCGTCGCGCAACAACGGAGCCGTCAGTCGCTCGCCTGAGATCGAGGCAGGGAGGCCAAACTTGCCCCGGTCGCAGGTCCACTCCTCATTGACCGCCTCGTTGACCCGTCCGTTCACTCGCAGGACCAACCCGTCGCGATGGTCGAGCTTGATGCTGCAACCGTTGCTGCACTCGGTGCAGATCGACTTCTGCGTGGCGAGGTCCCACGGGCGAGCTCGGAAGCGGTAGTCCCGCGACGTGAGGGCTCCCACAGGGCAGATCTCGATCGTGTTCCCGGAGAAGAGCGACGAGAACGCCGCGGCGTTGAACGTGCCGATCTGCGTATCCGCGCCGCGCTTGAGGAAGTCGAGCTGCGCGTCGCCGGAGATGTCCTGCGTGAAGCGCGTGCAGCGGGCGCACTGAATGCAGCGCTCACGATCCAACACCACATGCTCCGAGAGCGGATAGGCCTTCGGGTAGTGGCGCTTGGCCTCGATGTAGCGGCTGGCGCCCGCTCCGTAGTGGAGGGTGTTGTTCTGCAGAGGGCACTCGCCGCCTCTGTCGCAGACCGGGCAGTCGAGCGGGTGGTTGATGAGCAGGAACTCAAGGACGCCCCTGCGGGCCTTGACGATGGCCTCGGTCTCCGTCTCGACCACCATGCCCTCGTCCGCCGGGAGGCTGCAAGCCGTCTGCGGCTTCGGATGCTTGGCCAGCGTCACCGTGCCGTCGGGGCCGGTTCTCGGCATCGCCATCTCGACCAGGCACATGCGGCAATTGGCGCCGTTCTCCATGGAGAGGCGTGGATGGTAGCAGAAGTACGGGATGTCGATGCCGGCTCGCCGAGCCGACTCGATGATGCGCTCCCCCTTCGGGACCTGGAGAGGCACTCCGTTAATGGTCACATTTACCAGTTTGCTGTCATTCATGATGAGAGTGTGCCCTGAGTGAGCGCAGGTTACTCCTGCCTGCCCGGAACGGGCCCGGGCCCGTGGGAGCGGACAGGCGGCACGAAGCCGGGGATCGGTGAGCTGCCATGGCGCACCCAGTGCTCGAACTCATGGCGGAAGTTGCGGATGCCTGCGCGGATGGGCCAGGAAGCCGCATCGCCCAGCGGGCAATAGGACCGACCGTCGATCTGGTCGCAGATCGAGAGCAGCAGATCGATGTCCTCCATGCGTCCGGCGCCGGCCGTGATGCGATCCAGGACGCGCGAAATCCAGCGCGTGCCCTCGCGGCAAGGCGTGCACTTCCCGCAGGACTCGTGCGCGTAGAACTGTGCTGTTCGGCGCATCAGGGCGACAATGTCGGTCTTGTCGTTGAACACCATGAAGCCGCCGGATCCGAGCATCGTGCCCGCCGCCTGGCATCCTTCGTAGTCAAGGGTGACGCCGGCGCACTTCTCGGCGGGCAGGATCGGAACCGAGCTTCCGCCGGGGATCACTGCCTTCAGAGCGCCGCCGACCACGCCGCCGGCCAGCTCGATCAGCTCGGTCAGCGGCGTGCCCAACTCGATTTCGTAGTTGCCGGGCCGCGCGACATGGCCGCTCACAGAGAATATCTTGGTTCCGGGGCTGCGCTGCGTGCCCATGGCCGCGTACCAGGCGCCGCCGTGGGTCAGGATGTGGGGCACGCAGGCGTAGGTCTCCACGTTGTTGATCAGCGTCGGCGATCCCCATACGCCGGAGACCACGGGGAGCGGACCATGCGGCGGCTTGAGTCGGGGTTGGCCGCGCTCGCCCATGAGGCTGCTCATCAGAGCGGTCTCTTCGCCGCACTCGTAGCTGCCTGCGCCGGTATGGATATGCAGATCGAAGCAGAAGTCCGAGCGCCCCAGGATGTTGCGGCCCAGGTAGCCGCGCCGGTACGCCTGGTCAATGGCCTTCCGGAGCTGCGTCGCCGACTCGACGAACTCGCCACGCACATAGACGAACCCGTTCGCCGATCGAGTGGCGTAGGCCGCGATGGCCATACCCTCCACGACCATGTGCGGCAGCTTCAGCAGCAGTTCGCGGTCCTTGAAGGTTCCGGGCTCGCCCTCGTCCGCGTTGCAGAGCAGGTAGTGCTGGGCGGAGCCGCTCTTGGGTAGCCCGTTCCACTTAATCCACGTCGGGAACCCGGCTCCGCCACGACCTCGCAGGCCGGACGCCTTGACCTCGTCGATGACGGCCTGACGCTCCTTGCCAAGCGCGGCGCGGAGACCCGCGTAGCCGCCGTGGCTTTCATAGACATCGATCCCGTCGATGCCTGGGACATTCCGGTGCTGCAGCAGTACCTGGAGCTCAGCCATGGGTCGCACCCGCGTTGCGGCCGGGCACGATGGCCTCGACGATGGCGTTGGACAACGACTCGGGCGTACACCCCTCCGAGCCGCGCAGCCGCGCGACCAGGTCGGCCGCGTTCTCGGCGTTTACGCCGCCGAAGTACCTCTCACCCACCTGCACAACGGTGGCGGCCTCGCAGTAGTTCAGGCACTCGGCCTCCGTCAGGGTGAACTCGCCGTCGGCCGTCGTCTGGCCCAGGTGGATACCCAGAATCTGCTCGAGCCGATCGATGACCTCGTAGGCGCCGAGGCAACCGCAGGTCAGGCAGGTGCAGACCTCGATGTGGCGCCGCCCGCGCTGCTGAGTGTTGTACATCGTGTAGAAGGTGGCGACGCCCTGAATCTCAGACGCCGGGCGGCCAAGGCGGGCGGCCACCTCGGCGATGGCGTCGGCGGGCAACCAGCCGCCATACTCGCGCTGGGCGAGCCACAGCGCGGGCAGGATGGCCCCGCCCGGGTCCGGGTAGTGGGAGACGATCTCCGCGAGCTGTGCCTGGCCCGCTTCGCTGAAGCGGCCGGCGGAGGCTGCAACCATTATCTGTCGATCTCCCCCAGCACGATGTCAATGCTACCGATGATGGCGACGACGTCGGCGATCAGGCGACCCTGGCAGAGCCCGGGCAGGGCCTGGAGGTTCATGAAGCTCGGCGGACGCTCGTGCATGCGCCAGGGCTTGTTGGACCCGTCGGACACCAGGTAGAAGCCGATCTCGCCCTTGGGCGACTCCACCGGCACATACGCTTCGCCGGCGGGCGGGCGAATGCCCTCGGTCCATAGCTTGAAGTGGTGGATGACCGCCTCCATGGCGGTCTCCAGTTCCTGCCTCGGCGGCGGAGCAACCTTCCGGTCGCCTACCCGCACGGGTCCGTCCGGCATCGTCTCGATGGCCTGCTTCAGTATCTCGCGGCTCTGTCGCATTTCGGCCAGGCGGACGCGGTAGCGGTCGTAGACGTCGCCGAACGTGCCCACCGGCACATGGAAGTCGTACCGCTCGAAGCCGCTGTAGGGAGCCACCTTGCGCACATCATACGCCATGCCGGATGCCCGCAGCGTGGGTCCGCTGACGCCCAGGTTCAGGCACTCATCGACGGTGATGCAGCCGACGCCCTGGGTGCGCTCACGCCAGATCGGGTTCTGGTCCAGCAGCGTCTCGTATTCGCGAAACCGCATGGGCAGTTCGTCGACGACCGCCGCACAGCGCTCAAACCAGCCGTCGGGCGCGTCGCCGCGAAGGCCGCCCGGGACGATCCACGAGGGCATCAGCCGGACGCCGGACATCATCTCCGTCAGGTCCAGCAGCTTCTCGCGGTCACGGAAGGCGTAGAAGTAGGCCGTCATGGCGCCGATGTCCAGCGCATGGGTGGCGAGCCACACGAGGTGGCTGGCGATACGCTGAATCTCGGACAGCATCACGCGGAGGGCCTGAGCCCGCGGCGGTATCTCGATACCCAGCAGTTTCTCAACGGCCAGCGTGTACGCCAGGTTGTTGATGTGGGCCGAGAGGTAGTCCATGCGGTCGGTGATCGTGACCGCCTTCATGTAGGTCTGGTACTCGCCGGTCTTCTCGATGCCGGTGTGGACGTAGCCGATGTGCGGCGTACACCGTACGATGGTTTCGCCGTCCAGTTCCATCACCAAGCGAAGGACGCCATGGGTCGATGGGTGCTGCGGACCCATATTGACGACCATGGTGGTCTCGTCGATGGGGTCGAGGGTGATGCCCTGCGCATTGGCGGACGCCATGCCTACGAGGGTGCGGCCTGCGGGGTCGGTTGCGGGGTTCGCTGGCATATCAGGTCTACTCCACATCGCCCAGGACGCTGCCGGTACGGCCGGTGAAGCTCTCGCCGGCGTGCTGTACCACGCACTCACCCACGGAGGGGCCGGTCGTACCACCCGGGAATTGCACTCGCTCCCCGCCCAGCGGATAATCCTTCCGCAACGGATGCCCCGACCAGTCGTCCGACATCAGGATGCGGCGAAGGTCCGGGTGGCCGCTGAATCGGATGCCCAGAAGGTCGTAGACCTCACGCTCGGGGAACTCGGCGCCGCGGAAGACCGAGGTCACGGACGGAACCTCCGGATCGGCGGCAGGCACAGGAACCTTCAGGAAGAGGCGGCGGTTGCGAAGCGCACCCGAGGCCGGGTCCTGCAGTGAGCAGAGGTTGTAGACGACCTCGAACCGGTGCGCCTTGCCCTGGATGGAAGCGCCCGTGTGTACGTCGAGATAGTCGACGCCGAGGCACTCACTGAAGAACGTGTAGAGGAACTCGGGATCGTCGTGCAGCAACCGCGCGACATCCACGATGCTCTCGCGGCGAACCATGACCCGCACGTCACCCGCAGACACATCGATGCTGATCACAGCCTGGGGCATCAGTGCCTGGAGGCGCTCGGCGTCCGTCAACGCGCCCGGCTTGGCGGCGTCAGACATTGGCGGCACCGGAGGGCCTGGCGGCGGGGAGGTTCACCGGCCCCGATCCCTCGTTGCCGAACAGGATGGGAGTTCGGACTGCCAGCGCCTCAGGCGGAGTGGCCTCATGCTGGACGCGGGCGCCTTCGCTCCAGTCCAGCGCGCCGGCCTGCCAGACGTAGGCATAGGCGACAAGCAGGAGCGCGATGAAGACACCCATCTCACCGAGCAGGAACAGCTTGATGCCCTTGTCGCCGGCGCCGAACGTGGCGGCCCAGGGGAACAAGAAGACGGTTTCCACGTCGAAAACGATAAAGAGCATGGCCACGAGGAAGAACCGAACCGGGAATCGCTCACGAGCGGAACCAACCGGCGTGACGCCGCACTCATAGGGAGCGACCTTGAACCGGCTGGGCTTGTGCGGACCCAGGATGTGGGAGCCCAGAACCATGACGGCAGCTAGCAGCGCCGCCAGGCAGAGCATGACAACGATCGGTATGTATCCACTCACAGGCTGAGTCGGCTCCATTCCATCGTGGTGTGCGGCCGGCGCCGCCGTATGCACCTGTGGCGGTGCGGGCACCAGTATACCTGCGCCGATTTCGCGCAGGTCCGCGAGGTCAGTCGCTCACCTTCTGCTTGCGCAGGCCCAGGGAACGCTGCTGCCGCCGGGTTAGCCGCTCGGCGAACTGCATGAACCAGTCCTGTGCATTCCACCACTGCCCTTCGCCGTCGCCGTACGCACGCTCATAGGCGCCGGACTGCGTGAGCGTTCGGGACTTGGCTACATCTCTCATGTACGCGGGCAAGTACTCAGAAGTGATCCACTTTCGGCGGACCGGGTCAAGAATCGGGAATAGAGCTTCGACTCGGCGGTCCAGGTTCCGCTCCATGAGGTCGGCGCTGCCCAACCAGACCTCCCAGTCGTCAGTCTCGCCGCCGCCGAAGCAGAAGACTCGGCTGTGCTCCAGGAAGCGGCCGACGATGCTCGTCACCGTTATGTTGTCACTCAGGCCGGGCACTCCCGGCACCAGGCAGCAGCTTCCCCGGATGATCAGATGGATGCGCACGCCCGCCTGCGAGGCCTTGTACAGCCCGTCGATGCACTTCCGGTCTGTCAAGGAGTTCATCTTGAAGATGATCTGAGCGGGCGCGCCGCTCTCTGCCAGTCTGGCCGATCTCTGGACGCGCTCGACGATGCCTGCGCGGATGCCGCCCGGAGACACCAGGAGCTTCCGGTACCGGTCCACTACGCTGTAGCCGGTCAGGGCATTGAAGAGGTCGGTTACGTCCTCGGCCAGGTCGGCGTCACACGTGAGGAGGCCCAGATCGGTGTACTGCTCCGCGGTTCGGACGTTGTAGTTCCCGGTTCCAAGGTGCAGGTACCGTCGAATCCCGTCGGTGTCTTGGCGGACGATCATCAGCAGCTTGGCATGGGTCTTCATGGCCACATCACCGTAGACGACATGGGCCCCGGCGCGCTCCAGCGCTCGCGCCCACTCGATGTTGTTCTCTTCGTCGAACCGGGCCTTCAGCTCAACCTGCACGGAGACCTGCTTGCCGCACCGGGCGGCGTCCGACAGCGCGGCAACGATCGGCGAGTTGCTTCCGGCGCGGTAGATGGTCTGCTTGATGGCCAGGACGGCTGGGTCTTCCGCGGCGGCCTCAACAAGCCGGACCACCGGCCCAAAGCTGTCGAACGGGTGGTGGAGCAGGATGTCTCCGCGGCGGATCGCTGCGAAGATATCCGCCTTGGGCTCCACTGCCGAAGGGACATGCGCGCGGAACGGGCGGTCCTTCAGGTCCGGCAGGTCGAGCTTGGTGAGGGCCATTAGGTCGCTCAGACCCAGGCGACCGGCCGAAGCGTAGACCGAGTGGTCGGGCAACGACATATTATCGGCCAGCATGCCCCGCACGTCCTCGGGCATCTCCGCCGAGACAGCCAGCAGGCTGACGCTGCCGAACCGCCGACGGTGGAGGCTCTGTTCGATGGACTGCAGGAGGTCGCCCGCCTCATCGGTCCATATCTCCAGGTCTGCGTCCCGGATCACGCGGAATGGATAGCTGGCGACCACCTCCATGCCGCGGAACAACTCGGCCAGATGGGCGGCCACGAGGTCCTCAAGCCAGAGCCGAACGAACTGGGGCCGTGCGCGCGAACCGCCCTCTCCCGCATCGGGCGTCAGGGGCACCAGCCGGGGGAACACGTCCGGAATCTTGACGCGGGCGAAGCGCGGCTGGCCGGTCGGACCACGCAGTACCACGGCCAAGCTCAGGCTGAGGTTGGAGATGTGCGGAAATGGGTGGCCCTGATCAACCGCCAGCGGGGTCAGAACAGGGAAGACGTGCGTGTTATAGAAGGCCTGCGCCTCGGCCACCTGCGCCGGCGTCAGGTCCGTGTAGGACTCAACCGCAATCCCTTCGCCCCGGAGCTTGGGCTCGATGTCCGCCTCGAAGCAGTTCCACGCCTCGGCCAGGAGGGCGGTGACATCCCGTCGGATGGCCGCAAGTTGCTGCACCGGCGTGGTGCCGTCGTCCGAGCGGACGCTGACACCCGAACCCACCTGCTCCAGCAAGCCGGAGACGCGGATCATGAAGAACTCGTCCAGGTTGGCGTGTACGATGGCGAGGAACTTGGCGCGCTCGAGGAGAGGGTGCCTGTGGTCCTGCGCCTCCTCCAACACGCGCCGATTGAACGCCAGCCAACTGAACTCGCGGTTAAAGTAGGTCTTCGCCAACCTGTTGAATCCTCCCGGCCGGTGCGTCAGGGTTCCTGGCCGGCCGACCTTCCCCGGCGCGCGTAGGGGCGCCGTAGCGCCACGCGGCCATAGTCGATGCCCGCCGCGGCCAGGGCGCTCTGCCACGAGCCGAAGCGGCGTCGCGCCGCAGTAATCAGCGCCACGTCGCTGGCCTCGACCGCCTTCGCGTTGAGCTCGACCCCGGCGGCGAACATCTTGCGCAACTGCTCAACGATGGCGATCTCGTCCCATCGGCGATAGCGCCGAACGCCGGCGTACTCGATGCCGGCCGCACGGATGGCCGCCCGCCACGAGCCGAAGTGCGCCCCCTTGGTGGCCGCAGCCGCCAGCCTGGGGTCCGCGGTGGTGCTGACATGGCGCCACGAGAGGTCGACGCCCTGGCTGTGCAGTTCGCGAATGCGGGCGACGATCCGCTCGTCAGTCCACTCATCATAGGCGCGGACCTGGCCGTAATCGAACCCGGCCTCCTCAACGGCGGCCCGCCACGAACCGCAGTGACGCGTGGCCGCGCGAAGCAGCGACAGATCCGCCTTAGCGGCGCCCGTGTAGCTGATCGACACGCCGGCGGCGTCCAACTCCCGAATCCTGGCCGTGATGGCCTCCTGTGTCCACTTCACCAAGCGCGCTGTACCTCCAATGTATTGCAGGCCCGACCGCGGTTGGTCGCAGCTTGGTGACACTATGGCCCACCGAAAGCCGGCTGTCAAGCTCTCAGCCCCGCGATGGCGACACCCATTGCCGCACCGCCAGCGCCGTCACGATGAAGAGCTCCTGTGGCGTTGCCGCAGGGTCCTCGATCCGCCCGATCTGTTGTGCCAGATCGCCGGCGGGGCACTCCGCCGCCGCGGCGCCGAGGGCGGCCACGATGCGTGCGAGGTTGCGGACCGCGTCGCCCATGTCTCCGGCCGCGTAGCGCTGGACCGATCGTCGGCAAAGCACATCCGCGCGCCGTGCCGCGGTGGCGCCCAGGAGCTGCTCCGCCAGGCGACCCACATCGGCGAAGGTCCGCTCCAGCAGTTGGTCGCGCTCCATGGCATGGGCCATCACCGCGCGGTAGGCCTCGTCGGCGACCCCGGCGAGTTGCGCCGCGGCGAAGACAAGCTGCCGCCGTGCCGTCGCCGAACGGCAATGCAGCGCCGCGGTAACGATGGCCGGCAGGGCTGAATGCAGCTGTAACGCGGCTGCCGCACAGGCCACCTCCGCCTGCGCGGCGGCGTCAGGCTCGGCGCCGAGACGCCCCACGAGGGTCTCCACCAGCGCGCGATGCGATCCCTGCCCGGCCGCCGAGGCCGCGGCGCGGCGCACCGCGGGCTCCGCGCTCTCCGCCGCACGAGCGACGAGGTCGGCCGGTAGGATGCCCAGCGGCTCGCTGGCACGAAGGGCCGCCACGGCAAGGGCCGCATCGCCGGTCTCAAGGCCCGTCACCGCGGCGTCGGCCACGACCGTGGCGGCGATGGGACCTCCGATGGCGCCGAGCGCCTCAACCGCGGCAAGCCGGACCCGGGGATCCGGCAGCGTATAGGCTCTGGCAAGCGCGTCCGCCGCGGCCGCGTCGCCGATCTGGCCCAGCGCGCGGCAAGCGTCCTGTTGGATGCCTGAACCTGGATCATCCAACGCGGCCATGAGAGCGGCAGAGGCGCGTTGATCACCGATCCCCCCCAACGCCGCAGCCGCATCGGCGCGCACGCGGCGGCTGGGATCCATCAGCGCGGCGATCAGGTCATCCACCGCAAGCGCCGTCTTGCTCGTGCCCAGGGCCTCAGCGGCTTGCGATCTGGCCTCCACCGTTCTCGAGCGCTGGAGGCGCCGCATGTTCATCATGGCGCCCATGCGGATGCCGCCCAACTGCTGCAGCACCTCCTTGGGTGAGGCCTCGTTCCCGCGGCCCAGTCCGCGCATCATACCCAGCGACCCGAAACGAATCAGGCTGTTGATCACGAAGAGCATCTGGAACGAGCCCAGCGTGATGCCCGCCACATGCAGATGCGCATCCCCCAACGCCGAAAGCAGAACGCCGCCGAGGATCGGCGACAGGCCGCCCAGCGCTCCGGTGAATGCCGACATGGCGCCCACGTAGACCGGACGCTTGTCGTTGGGCGTATCGGCGATGAGGATGTTGAACTGCGTCAGCCCGACGCCCGACCAGAAGAGCCCGCCCGCCAGGTAGTTGATGGTCAGCAGCACCATCGTCAG
>JAPLCQ010000086.1 GCA_026392115.1 Armatimonadota bacterium
CAGCGGCGAAGCGCTCCAGCCGCTCCCGCCACGCAGTCTCCACCAGAGCCCTGCTCGCCATGTCAACCTCCATGCAAGTGATGGAGGCATTATCCGGATCCGAGACGGCGAAGGGAACGTGGGGATGGTTTGACGCTTACGGTCCACGTGCTCGATTGGTCGGCAGATCTGGACGACCAGGTCCCAATGCCGTGACACGTCGGGCGTCCCGCCGTCGAGTAGCATCCGTGTCTCGCGTGTGCGCCTATCACCGATGTTGCTAGGTAGGTGCCACAGGCGGACTGGTCTTCTGAAGCAACGACAAGACGAGTTCACCCGGCGCGGCGACAGAGTATCCTGCCTCCGCGGCGAACCTGCCCACATTCTTGTCAAAGGTGGGCTCCGCTGCGAACGTCTCGAAGTCGACAAGGCTGGCGTTCACCAGTTGGGACTCGCGCCTCAGCTTGGCGATGCCCGAGAGGACCGCGGCTGGGTCGACGGCTTGAACGAGCGCTAAGTAGATATCAAACGCGTCGCGAGGTCGCTTTGGGCGTTTCGCGCACTCGCACTTCGTCACCACGACTCCAACCTCGTCGATAAGGGGCACCTGCAGCGTGAGTTGGCTTCCGCCTGCGGGTAACGTGCCCGTCACGCATTCCTGCACGATGTGGCCGCGGAACACGAAGGCTGACTCTGGCAGCGCAATCGACTTCACGATCAGCGTGGCCTCCCGCTCAGCACATTCGCGCACGTGCAGGTCGAGGTGGTCTACCATTAAGTCCAGGTCTGCTTTGCCTTCAAGTGGGTGCAGGAGATCGATGTTGAACATCAACCGCTCGTTGCCCACAGCGAGAGCCCTCAGTAGCTGAAAGGGGTGCTTTGCAGACGCCGTGTATCCTTCGGCCAAGAATGCCGACACTACACGGTCAAGCTCGGCCCGGCTCGTGGCCTCTTGGAACAGGAGATCAACGTCCTTCGTGCCAGGATGTGGTATCGGCGCACAGTTTCGTAGGTAGGGCGACCAGCCACCCACTACGCAGTACTGGCTGTCTTGCCCAGAGGCGATCCTCACTGCATCAAGTAGTAGTCCTTGGGCTGCGTCTTGAATGGTGCCATAAGCGTGATGTGCCAACCGAGTTGCCTCCCCGCACCATGACCAACTGCACCGGACAAGCGCCGATCCGTTGGCGAACGTCAGATCACCATCCATAATGGTGCCGCACGTAAACCCACGCCCAGGAACTGTAGCTCCTCCCTGTCGTGGATGCAGACAGACCCTTCCCGCAACTCTGCGCTGTCCGTGTGCGCCAGCACCAGCCATTACATGCTACTCCATGCCGGCTGTCTCGTGGTCTACTTTCAGACGGAGCAGGTCCGCACTCCAGGTCACGCGCGGCTCCAGTTGCAGTCCTAACTCGGCCCCATCGCTGAGCGCAGCCAGTGTCACAGGCTCATCGTTCAGTTCTAGACTCATGACACGGACTGGTGTGCACCGGTTGCCACGACGGGCGATCAGATCGTCGCCGGTCGAGACCGTGCAGGAGCGCATCGATGCTACTACGGCGTCAGGATCCGGGTAATAGTGGTTAACACGACCGAGGACGGCCACGTTCCCGAGGTCCTCCATCCGCTCTACCGCAGCGCTGAAGAAGCAGTTTCCGAGCGCCTCGCAGAAGCAGATCAGGAAGTCGATGACCAACCCGAGTTGCGGACGGGAGAGTACATTCGCAACGTCGCCGTGCGCTGCCTCATTGCGAAGCACCACAATCCCGTCAAGGTAGCTTTCAACCGTTTCAGAATTACCAAGGCGTTCAAGCATAAAATCAACCATACTAGGGTGTTCGGTTAGGACTAAGACGGGCTCCACGATGCCGACGTTCAGTAGCATGTCCGCTAGGGTCTGCATACGCAGGTTGTCATCGCTCGTCTTGAAGAACTCACGGCGTACATCGTAGCGACCGGCACGGTTAAGCCCACCCCACAGGCCACCAAGCACATCCTGGTCCGATAGGTGCACGTACTTCCGCCACTGGCGCCGACCCAATATGTGCCCGACGCCTCTCATGTGAGAGTCCCTCGTCCTTGCTGGTAGGTCGGAGTAAGCCGGATACAGGTCGGGGAGCATCGCGAGCCACTCGTCCACATATGCTGCCACACAGTGCTCGTACATGGCATAGGCGCGCGTGATCGCGGAGCAGTGGTCGTAGACACGCCACGCTGCGGAGTCTGGTACCACGGTGCCCAGATGTGGTCCAACGACCGCGCCACCTGGGTCGGCGCCTTGGATAGAACAGTGCTCAGCCACGCTGCTGCGCACCAGCTCGGCAAACGCGAGGTACTTACGCATGCAATCGGCTTGCTCGACCAGTGCCGCACAGGGGGATAGGAACACAGGCAGCTACTCGGCCAACACTTCATCAAGCATTGATGTGAAGAGCTTGATACGGGTCTCAACATCCGCCTTGGTGTTACCGCGGCCAGTAAAGGTGCCCGGTTCATTCACCTCGAACATAGCGCGCGTTGCCTCCACCACACGCGCCTGCCGGCCAACTAGGACCTCGGCGTCGTCCAACCGGTCGGCAAGGCCAACAAGGACCGCGTCTCCGAATGCCTTGTGAGGATGCTGCTCCCATAGGCCACGACCGGCGTTCCATGGCCTGAAGAGCCTGTCGCCGTATATGCGCGCGCCGAGCGTAACCGTCCGAGCGAAAACCGACCGCAACAAAGCGAGGTCTTCACCCGAGAAGGAACGTGAACGAGCCATGTACAGGTCCAGAAAGCCCTGCATGCCGCGCTGGTACCTTGCAGCGTGCCGCAGCGCAAAAAACCTCAGCACCACCTCGGCATCTTCCATCTGGGCCCAGAACCGGTTTTCGACGAGGCTCTGGGGGGGCGGGTCACCATGCTCAGGCGACCACTCCTCCAGATCCCATGCCGCCCGAAACGGCGGGAGTCGCGCGAGTTCGAGTAGCAGATCATTGAAGGGCCCCTGGTAGAGGCAGTTGCGGACCTCCTGCTTGCCAAGAAGAACACCACCTGTGTTGAGCCGCTCAAACACCAATTGCTTCAGCAGCATGGCCTCCTCGTCGGAAGCCGCAGATTCAGTAAGGACTACGGTATATGATATCGACCGGCGATCAAGAGCCGCCCTGATCCGAGCCGGCAGCCTGGCATATGTCCTTCCGTTTAGTTCGGGCCATCGCTCGAGATCAGCAAGGACCAGTTCGTTGTTATAGAATGCCTGCACTGCCGATACGCGCTGCTGGCCGTCCATCACCTCGTATGTCGCGAAGTCCGTCTCATAAACGAACAGTGGGGGCACCGGGATATTCATAATGAACGACTCGATCAAGCGCGACTGCCTAGTTGCGTCCCACCTTGGCCGGCGCTGGTAGTTGGGCCGGCAGTTCATGTAGCCAGTGCGCTTCAGTGCCGCGACAAAGTTCGGAAGTTGCTCTCGGTTTGACTCCGTAACGATGCGTTCAGCCTTGCGCCCGTATTTGTCGGCGATCTCCGCGTCGGTCAGCCGATGCGGCACGGCCAAGGGCGGTTTGCCCCACATCTGCTCCTCGCCAAGCGCGAATTGCTGCACAGTAGTCCTCCCAGTTCGGCCCCGGTGCGCAGCGCCAGATCCACTCCGCTCCATAATGGTATATCACATGCCCGAGTACAGCGGCATTCCCGGCGTCAGCCCGCAGGCAATTCCGCGTCGGCATGTGTTGCTCGGCGCGTCCTCGAATACAGCACGCCGCTGTGGCCATGCCATTGCGCCTTCTGCTTCACGTGCGGTTCCTGCTATCCCGCGCCAGGGCACGGTTCCTACCGTCTCACGGGTTGATACCCGTGGTCGGGAGCACGCCGACAGGGTCGGTGTACATCAGTCCGTCGTGGCGGACTATGCGCCCTTGGTCCTGGGCGGCCCATGCCGGCGCGAGAGGCCGAGCGCGGCCCTGCTGCCGGCCTGCGGTCCGGCGAGAGCAGTCGGCACATGCGTTATCGATGTTCCTTGGCGGCGGTACGGGCGAAGCCGTTGTCACGGGCACTGTCGCTAGCCGATCGCCAACGCGCAGGCTTGACCGACCCAAATCTACTCGCCCACCACGCCCACTTCCACCAACCGCAGCCCGCGCTTCGACTCGTTCCGCCCGAAGTCGAACCGCACGTGCGAGGCCTGCACCGGCGCGAACCGGACGCGGCTCCGCGAGGTAACGCCCGCGCCAGGCAGGACGGCAACCTGCCTGAACGTGACGCCGTCGGCGGAGACCGACACCGTCGCCCGGTCCGGGATGCGGGAGGGCGGGATCTGCTGCCCGTCGCCCTCGAAGTAGTCCACGAAGACGCCGCGGACCTGCCTGGGCGACTTGAGGGCGATGGTGACCGACTCCTCTTGCTCGGCATCGGCGAACGTGACGCCGTCGTTGAAGGAGCCGTCGATCAGGTTCGTGAGCTTGTTGGGTCGGTCCGACAGCACGTCGTTCCTGGGCGCGAGCGCCGACGGCGAGGCGACCTCCGCGCCCTCAAACCAGAACGACACGCAGTCGGTCTTCTCTTCGACGCGCCGGAACACGTCCAGCAGCTTCGGCCCTTCGGGCAGGGCGGCCAGCCGCGCGAAGAATTCGCCCCTGGCCGGCTTGCGCGGGTGTTCACGGCCGTTCTCATCGAGGAAGGAGGCGTGCGGTGTGAGAACTCGGTCGCCCATCCGCTCAAGCAGGCGGATGGCCCTGATCGGCAGCGTCCGCTCGATGACGAAGAGGCGAGCGGAGGCGGGCAGCTTCGCAAGCTCATCGGTAAGGACCAGTTCCAGGTCGCCGGGCGGCATCCGGTCGCAGATGCGCAGGAAGGCGTCGATGTGGTTCACGGCCGACACCGTGTAGTGGAGCGTCTCCTCCGGGAAGTAGACGCGGACCTTCCCCGGCCTGTACCTTGCGTAGCGGCTTGGGTCGGCCCCATAGGCGCCGCCAAGCTCCTTCCATGCCTGCCCGTTCGCCGTCCGCCGCTCGCCGCTCGCCGCGATAAGCCCCCAGACCTCCTCACGGCCGCACCAGGCCATGGCGCCCGCCGATGGGCCGCCCACATCCGCAACCAGCTTGAAGGCGCGGGGCTTGACGCCGGGGACCTCCGCGATGAAGAGCCGCGAGCCGGCCGCCGCCGCGAACTTGGAGAGGGTGCGGTACTGCGGGTAGTACTCCAGCGTGTCGCTGTAAAGGTCGGCCGAAAGGAAGCCGCCGGTCACGGCCGCCGTGCGCATGCTGGGGCCACAGGCGGGCACGGTAGAGGAGCGGATGTCGGCCAGCGCTCCCAGCGGGTTGAGCAGGCAGCCGCCGGCCCAAACCGCTCCCGGCGCCCTGCGGTGGATCGAGTCGCGCAGGCCAGCCAGCACGTCGCGCTGCATCAGGTCCATGGCCCTTCGCAGGTCGAAGGTGCGGCGGCTGTTCACGGCGGAGGGCTCCACGGAGCGGCCGTCTGCAGTCATGATGCGCGGCGTCTCGACCTGCTCGAAGCCCGAATACGACGTGCCCCACTCGCGGTTGAGCGCACCGATCCTGCCGCCGTACATGCCGGCCAGCTTCCGCCTGAACGCCGCAGGGAAGCGGACGCTCTTCTCGTGCTTGTACGTGTTCCACCACCAGCTCTCGTACCAGCCGTAGACGATCTGGGCGCCGTACTTCTCGGTCAGGTGGTCGACCACCAGCATGGTGAACCAGACCGTGGGATCTGCGTTCTCGGGCACGTGGAGCGACATCCATGCCTTGGTGGTCAAGTCGCCGCGGACCTCCGGCGAGGGGCAGACGTTAGGCGTGAAGCCGTGCTTAACCATCCAGTCCATGACGGCGTCGAGGCTCCGCCAGTCGGGCGCGGCCAGGTCACCGGGGTCTAAGCGGCCATCGGGCCGCCACGTGAGGAGCCGCTTCTCGTCTATGCCCACCTCGCTGGGGTAGAGCGGGAAGCGGACAGCGTTGCATCCCAGCGACTTCAGGTATCCCGCATCGTCGTCGGTCAGCGGCCAGTAGCGCGCCAGCAGCTCCGGCGGCCCGACGTTGTACTGGTTCACGCCGAAGAGGATGCGGGGGATGGGCGGCAGTCCTGGGCGGGACGACGCGGCGGCGTCGCCGCTCAGCATCAGGGCGCAGAGCGCCGGCAAGATGGCAAGAGGTGGTCTCATGCTGGTACGATACCCTGCAAGGCGTGGCAGCACTGGACGGAGAGCCCGACGCGCGCGATTCGGCACCACGGAGCGCTGCAGCCCTATGCCTGGGAGGCGACGCCCGTGAACCAACGGCCCATCGCCAGCCTAGTGGCGGCCGCGTTGCCATCACCGGTCCCGCTGTGCGGGCCCCGGCGTCCGACCGGCCGCTCATGCGGGCGTGCCGATCGCGTCCAACGGAATGTCGCTCTGTGTCATCGTGGTGCTGTCTGGCGCTGCGGAGGCGGAACGGCACGACGCTGAGGAGTTCGCTGACGCCCTGGGCGCCGTCTCCGGTGCGGGCCCGACGATCGCCGAGGCCGTGTAGCCGCCGAGCACGCCCGCCATCATCGTCAGCCCCGACGCCGCTGTGGCCCCTGCGTTCCCGGACCGCGATCCGGCGCGGCTCGGACCCGAGGAGTATGTCGTCCAGACACTGCCCTCCCCCATTCTGGTGGCCGGCGGCCGGCCTACTGGGCTCAGCTTGGGCCTCGCCCGAGCGCCGACATGTCGTGTGCAGACGATGCGCCTGTTCACTCCCGTTCGGGATCACGACGCTGCTCGCGCTGCTTTCGGGCCGCATCGACAGCTCGACCACTCATGTCCTTGTCGGCACCAAGGTTGGTGCTGAACTTAACCTTGGGCTTCCATCGCCTGTATCTGTTCCACTGATCAGGCCGTATCAGGGCCAGCACCTGACGTGACGCCATATTGGCCTGAATCACTGTGCCGGTCTGGCAATCGTACGTGGAAACGACGGTGATCACCTCCTCGCCTGGCCTTATGGTCGCACTGATGGCTTCGGCGTAACGGAATGCACCTTTGGCGGTAACCACTGTGTGGAGTATCTCACCTACTGTCTTCCAGGGCACGTTGAGAGTGCTAGTGAACGCGCCGTACCCGCTGTGCAGCCATCCGATGCGATGCCCCATCCTGACTCCCGTAGCCCTGTTCTTGAACGCTGGGTCTAGCACCTTGGTGCGGAACTCCCGAAACTGCGGCTCCTCCTCGCAGGAGCCACACACAGCGTAATCACCACGTGGTACCCGATTAACAGTGGTCTGTAAGCCTCGGTAGCTCACGCGCAGGAGGATATTGCACTTTGAGAAGGCTGGCCAAGCCGCACCTACCAGGAAATCTGCAGTCGTGTCCTTCAGTAGCCGGTTGCGCCTAAACGCTCTCTCGATCCGGTAGTTAGAGCGCTTGGCGCGATCAGCGGTTAGGACACCACCACGCAGGCACCGCAACAACTGGGGACGAATTGCGATGAGCCAGTTGATTACTGGCTCCATGTTGCCCGCAAATGCCACGGCAAGATGCGGGCTGTACGCATACAACTTGAACATCTCATCCTGTACGCCTTCACAGGTGCTATCTGGTAACCACCATGAGACACGCGCATCGGCACCGAGTAAAATGTCGCCGCGGTTATCAATGAAGCCAACGATGCAAGTCATGTTATGAAGTCCTCCTAATATGCGCGTCGAGCGCAAGAGACACGCCGGTCGCGGGCTGCCGAAGCCAGGACTGGCTGTGCCACAGGTGGCTGGGCAGTTGGCAGCCGGCTTGGCTCCGCGAGCGGCACCTGTCCGGCTTAGCCAGTCCGCCGGGGTCGAAGCGGCCATCGGGCTGCCACGTGAGGAGCCGCTTCTCGTCGATGCCCACCTCGCTGGGGTAGAGCGGGAAGCGGACGGCGTTGCATCCCAGCGACTTCAGGTATCCCGCGTCGTCGTCGGTGAGCGGCCAGTAGCGCGCCAGCAGCTCCGGCGGCCCGACGTTGTACTGGTTCACGCCGAAGAGGATGCGTGGAATGGTCGGCAGTGCGGGGCGGGACGACGCGGCGGCGTGGCCGCTCAGCATCAGGGCGCAGAGCGCCGGCAGCACGGCCAGTGGGCCGGCCATGTTCTTCCGACGGTCGGCACGGCTGTCCGACACAATCCGGCTTCGCGTCCAAGACGCCATACGCCTACTCCTTGATGTTCAGGCCGGTCACGACCTTCGCCTTGCCCCGCCTCTCCAGCTTCAGCCCGCCCTTGAAGCGCGTGGCGGTGACGATGACGCTCTTCGCCTTCGGCCCGACCAGCAGGTGCCGGCGCGCCATGTCCGTGAAGTCGCAGCCGTCGATGGTGAGCCCGTTGCCGTTGACGAAGATGCCGGGGTGGCCCGCATCGGTCAAATCCTTGGGCACGAAGGGGCCGCCGGGCCAGTAGAAGTGGCAGCCGATGAAGGTGGCGCGCCCCTGGCCGCTCAGCGACGCATAGACGGCCCGCGCGTCGCCTCTGCCCACGTACGGCTGCTGGTAGCCGGTGTTGAAGATGCCGCAGTTCACGAACTTGACGGGCCCCAGGCTGCCCTCGCGCACCTCAATACCGGCGTTGATCTGGCAGTTGGTGAAGAGGAAACCCGCGTGGACCTGGCTGTACTCGACCAGCACGCCCAGGTCGCAGACGTCGGCGCCCGAGTTCAGGATCAGGCCGTTGCCCGCATCCGTGCGCAGGGCGGTCATGTGGAAGCCGACCTTGTAGCCGAGGCAGAAGACGTTGGTGAGCATCTCCCAGTCGGTCCGGGCGAAGATGAACGCCGTGGCGTTCTTGCGGGTGAACGGGATCAGCTTCTCGGTCCAGAAAGGCCAGAAGTGGATGTCCTCGAGCCTGCCGCAGTCCAGGCAGACATCGACGAAGATGCCCGTATGCAGCGGCTGGCCATAGAGGCCCCGCACGAGGTGCCGCCCGCAGGGGAACGTGCCGAAGTCGACGCCGTTCCACGGATTGACCAGGAGGACGTCTGTGACCGTGACGTTGTCGCCCTGGCCGCGGATGCACCACGGGTAGGCGACGGGCTTCTCGACATCCTGCTCCGGGTAGATGACCGTGATGCCCTTGAGCCCGGCGTTGGCGTTCAGCTTGATGAACGGCTCCCCGGCCTCGCTGCCGCGCCCTTCGACCGCCATCAGCGTGCTGCCCCGGAACTGGCT
Source organism: Armatimonadota bacterium (assembly GCA_026392115.1). Lineage (GTDB taxonomy): Bacteria > Armatimonadota > Chthonomonadetes > Chthonomonadales > CAJBBX01 > CAJBBX01. The sequence continues at coordinate 9,138 of JAPLCQ010000086.1, forward strand.
TCGCGCCGTCGGAGCGCGGAAGACGCCCTCCAGCGTGACGTTGTCATGGACCGTCAGGCGGCCCTTGATCAGGTAGTTCCCCGTGGGCGCCCGGACGATGCCGCCGCCCTCGCGGCCCACCGCGTCGAGGGCCTTCTGGAACGCCGCCGTGTCGTCGGCCTTGCCGTCGCCCGTCGCTCCGAAGGCAAGCACCGACCGGTTGCCCGGCTCATCGGCGGCCCGGGCGGACGCCGCGAGCGAACCCGCCAGCGCAACCGCGACGCCCCACGCCGCGAGACCCAGCCTCCACCTGTTCGTCGTTCGAGCCGGCATATCACTTCGCTCCGTTCTGGACGCCTCGATTCCGCGCCTCGTCGAACAGCGCCTTCGCCGGGTCCTCGGTGAGGATGGCGGACTGCAGGAACGCGCAATCGCGCGAGATGATGCCCTCGTAATCTGTGGGCGTGCCGTCCCACTTGAGGATGGAGTAGCACTTGCCGGGCTCGTTCACCACGCCCATGTAGAAGCCGCTGCCGTTGGGCAGGATGCCCTGGTGCTGCCGGCGGAAGATCTCGCGCTTGATGATGTCGGCCTTCTCCTTCATCCCGACGCTGGAGAAGGCCATGATGGCCGGGACGGTATCCTGCGGGAAGATGCCCCCGTTGCAGTAGTAGGGGAACTCGTGCTTCCCGTAGTCGGCGAAGTTGTACTCGTCCGGCACATCCTCGAGGTTGCCGGGGATGCCCCAGTAGAGCCCGGTGTAGTCGCCCAGCTCGGGCGCCATGTAGCGGATCGTCTTGCCCTTGGCGCTGTCGAAGTAGCTCGCCGAGGCCAGGTCGTCCCAGAGCTGCTGCATCAGGTCGCGGGCCGTCACCTTGATGCCGGCATCCTGCTCCAGGCAGTCCGCGATGCCGAAGAGCGCGGCGGTCTCCTGGATGATCGGGTTGGCGTAGTCGTGCCGCTTGCCGTCCTGCCCGATCCACCAGATGTAGCGGCGCCTGGCCGTGTCGAAGAAGGTCCGGTTGTAGACGCGCCGCATGCGCACCGCCCAGTCCGCGTACCGGTCGGCCGCGGCGGCATCGCCGATGTCGCGCATCATGCGGGCCACGCCCAGCAGCGACTTGTAGGCCTGGCCGTTGACCATGGCGTTCTTCCAGCCGGAGCTGATGGTGTCATAGCCCGTGTCGCCGAACTGGTTGCGACCGTTGCCGTCGCGGAAAGTCTCGATGAGGCCGTCGCCGTCCAGGTCGCGGGCGAGCAGGTAGTCCGCCGCCCGGGCGAGGACGGCCCGGTTGGCCTCGACGAACTGCCGGTCGCGGGTGCTCAGGTAGTAGTCCGTGGCGGAGTTGAGCACGCCGGTGTTGGCGTCGGCCGAGATGTTGCCGGTCTGCAGCACGTAGTCCAGCGAGCCGTCGGCGTTCATGCGCTGGTTCAGCCAGAACTCGATGGTCTTGCGGGCGACCCTGTTCAGGTCGATGCCCATGACGCGGGCCGCGTCGCCCATGCCCGCCAGCCACTGGAGGTTGCGGTCCATGTTGCACGAGACGGGGTCGGAGATGACGTTGTTGCCGGTGATGCCGCCGGGCGAGCCGAGCCACCCCGAGCCATCCTCCTGCGGCTTCATGTAGGGCGTGATCTGGAGGAGCGAGATGAGGCCGCGGCGCACCCTGGCCCACTCGGCGGCGGGGATACGGCGGTTCGGCCTGGCCAGGCGGGCAGGGCGGAACACCACCGTGCGCGCCGGCGTGGCGGGGTCAAGGACGGACACCCGCAGGTCGATCTTCTTGTAAAGGCGGCTGCCGGTGAAGAGGCAGTCGAGGCGATCGTTCGGCTCCTCGCCGCTCAGGCGGAGCTGCCCCATGTCCAGCGCGCTGATGATGAGCGGCGCCTTGACGACGCCCTCGGCGCCCCACTCCTCGGCCAGCACGGTGGTTCCCATGGCGCGGGGGTCGAAGGGGATCAGCAGTTCCGCCCGGGCCACGCGGGCGGCGCTCGGTCCCGAGAGCGCGAACCGCATGGTGAGCTGCTGCCGGAGCAGAGCGATCGTCCAGTCCACGTGCGCCCCGGCGACGGCGTCGAAGCCGTACTCGGCGCGCCCTCGGCTGAGGCGGCAGGCGGCGGGCAGCTCGGCGGAGTCGACCCGCGTGCCGTCGTCCAGCGTCACGATCAGCCGGATCGGCTCGCGGATCAGGTTCGTCTTGGCGCGGTCGCCTCCCTCGGTGTCGAGCCCGAAGGCGACGATGGCGGCCGACGACCGGGACGCGGCGAGGTTGGTGACCGTGTGCCCGATCGGGGTCCAGTCCTTGCCCGTGTTCGATGGCTTCGGCCGGAAGTTGCCGATCTGCATGGGCTCGTCGAAGGGCGCATCGGTGAACGCGATGCTGATGGGCGAGAGCATCTCAGGGCCTCCAATGCGTCGGACAGGGGCGCCGGGGTTCGGCGTGTCGGTGCGCCACAGGGTCACCTCGTTGCTGGTGAGGTTCGCGGCATAGAGCAGGCCGTCGGGGCCGATCGCCATCGACACGGGCGTACCAAGGCCGCCGCCCGCCCCCGCCCACTCGGTGGTCTGCTTGCCGTTGAAGCGCAGGATGCGGTCCTGGTTGGTGCTCTGGAAGGCGTTGCCGGAGCCATCGAACGCCAGGCCCCAGGGCGCGTGTCCCGGCAGCGCCGACCAGAGCGGCGCAAGCTGTTCGGCGCCGGTCATGTCCGACGCGCGCAGGCCGAACGCGCCGAAGTCGGCCATGACCAGGCGGTCGCCTCTCACCGCGATCTGCGTGATACCGCCGGGCGACCCCGCGGCCACGTCGGCCTTCCATGCGCCGGTCCGGCCGTCGAACCGTTTCACCTTCCCGTCGCCCTGGCTTGCCACCAGCAAGTCGCCCTGATACCATGCCATGCCCGTGGCCCTGGCGAGATGGCCGGCCTGGCCGACGGGGGCGTCGGTGAAGGTCCCCAGCCGCCGCCCGGTGCGTCCGTCGAACATGACGACGGACCCCTGCGTGCCGGGTAGCCCCGTGGAGACGTACCAGCGGCCGTCGGGTCCCGCCAGCAGGCAGTCGGGTATCGGCACGCCGCGTATGAAGGTGCCTCGGTGCCGGCCGGTCTTCAGGTCGTACCGCTCCACCTTGCCCGAACCGTGCATCAGTACGAGCAGGTCCGGTGCGGGGCGCCCTGGAGGCGACGCGGCGAACGCCGGGGCCATCAGGGCCGGACACGCAAGGGCGACCAGGGAGAGCATGAAGGCAACCTCCAGGGAGAGGGGCGCGACAAAGCGCAGATCCGTCCCCGGACTATACCGCACGTGCGCGACGACGAGGAGGGTCGGCTCGCGCTAGACCCACCACCAGGGCACGGCCCGCACCCCGGGCGCCACGGCACACGGCGCATCGCATGTGGCGACGAGCGTGCCGGGCACGTCGGGTTGGCCCACGAGCGCGCGCCACTTCTGCAGCGCGGCGACATGGCTCGGAGTTACCGTGGCGGTGGCCTTAACCTCCAGCGGGTGGACCATGCCGTTCCACTCGATGAGGAGGTCCACCTCCAGGCCGTCGTGCGACCGCCAGTACGAGAGAGGCGGCGGCAGGCCCCGATGCCGAAAGAGCTTCACCCACTCGCTGACCACCGCTGACTCCATCAGGGGCCCAAGGAACGGTCCGCGCAGCAGCGGCTCAGGACTGTGGAGCCCCAACAGGAAGGTCACGAGCCCCGGATCAAGGAAGAATAGCTTCGGAGCCTTCACCAGCCGCTTGCCGAAGTTGGCGTGGAACGGCGGCAGCAGGTAGACCATGCCGGCCGCCTCCAGCACCGACAGCCATGAGCGCGCCGTGGGCGCCGTGACCCCGGCATCGCGCCCCAGGTCGGCCACATTCAGCATCTGGGCGTTGCGGGCCGCCGCCAACCGCACAAACCTGTCGAACGCGCTCAGGCTACCGACGTTCAGCACCTGCCGCACGTCCCGCTCCAGGTAGGTCTGGTAGTAGCTCGCGTACCAGAGCTCGCGATCCACCTCGGGGTTCGATCGCATCTCCGGATAGGTCCCGCGCAGCAGCCAGCCGGCCGTTGTCGTAGGCGGCCTGGTTCCATCGTCGGCAGCCTGCAATCGCGCCAGGAGGTCATCGGGCCGCGGACATAGCCGGTCACTCCCGGTCATCTCCTCGGCGGCCAGCGGGAGCAGCGAGAGCACGGCGGCTCGGCCCGCCAGCGACTCGGTGACGTTCTGCATCAGGGCGAACGACTGGGACCCGGTGAGAATCCACCGGCCCGGCGCCCGGTCCGCATCGACGGCCGCCTTGATATAGGGCAGCAGTTCGGGTGCGTACTGAATCTCGTCCAAGATCGCCGGCGGGGAGTTGTCGCGCAGGAAGCCCACCGGGTCGGCCAGCGCCCGTGCGCGCGTGTCCGGGTTCTCCAAAGAGAGATACCGGTGCGTGGCGGACCACCCGTGGCGGAGCAGGGTGGTCTTGCCGGACTGCCGCGGGCCGGTGACCACCGCAACAGGGAAGGTGCGCAGCGCCCTGCGGAGCGTGCCGTCGAGAGTGCGCGGGATCATGCGGACATGATGACCTCATGCAGATCGAAAGTCAAGCCTTCGATTTGCATGATCGGTTCCCGCGCTCCCACGGGACCCCAGCGTCAACGCCGTCAACCGCGTCACGCCGGGCCTTGACGTCGTAGACGCCGCTGACGGCGTTGTCTGGAACGACCGCGCCGGCGTGTTCGGCCAAAGTGCTGGAAAAACCGCACGCCGGGGCTTGACATCGGCGGCGAGGATGCTAAAATACCAGCATGCCGGCCCGAGGCGCCGGGTGCGCGGGCCTTTGCTGGAGGTAACCATGCCGAACGGGGTGGTGCGCGGGCTCAGCCGGCGCGAACGACAGATCATGGACATCATCTTCGCCAGGGGCTCGGCCACGGCCGGCGAGGTGCTGGAGGCCTTGCCGGACCCGCCCAGCTACTCGGCGGTGCGCGCCCTCCTCCGCGTGCTGGAGGAGAAGGGCCGCCTGACGCACCGGCGCGAAGGCGCGCGCTACGTCTACAGCGCCACCGAGCCCCACGGCGTGGCCGCGCGCAACGCCCTGGGCCGCGTGGTCACCACCTTCTTCGGCGGCTCCGTGGAGCAGGTCGTCGCCACGCTCCTCAGCGACAGCGAGCTCCGCGTTTCCGACCACGAGCTGGACCGGCTGGCCCGGCTCATCGCCGACGCCCGACAGGCGGAGGACCCAACCCATGCGACTGAGCCCTGAACTCGCGGCCATGGCCCTGATCGACCTCACGGCCAGGGCGTCCCTCATCCTGCTGCTCGGCGGACTTCTCGCGGGGCTGCTCCGCCGGCGCCAGGCCGAGCTGCGCCATGCCGTCTGGCTGGCGGCGCTGGCGACAGTGGCCGCGCTGCCGCTCCTGATGGCCGTGTGCCCGACCTGGGAAGCGCCCATCAGGGTCGGCGCAGGCGCCGCGCCGATCGTCAATGAGGAGCCGATCGCGCCCGCGGCGGTCGTCACCTTGCCCGCGGCCACGGCGCCGGAGACCGCGCCCATCGCTCCGCCGGCTCTCGCGGTCGCCGCTCCAACGGCGCCGGTCCTTCCGTCGCCGCCGATGTGGCCGCGGATTCTGTTGTCGGTCTGGGTCTGCGGCTTCGCGGCGCACCTGGGTCGGCTGGCCGCCGCGGGAGCTCGGGCTCACCGGCTGATGCGGGCATCAGTGCCGGCCGAGGGATGCGTGGCGACGGTCGCCGGGCGCGCGGCGATGCGCATGGGCATTCCGATGCCCGAGGTCCGCACGATGTTGCCCGGCTCGAACGTCGGGCCGCTGGCCGTGGGGTGGCGGCGCGCCGGTGTGCTGCTTCCTTCCGACGCCGGCGCATGGCCCGAGGAGCGCCTGCTCTCCGTGCTCCTGCACGAGATGGCCCACGTCCGCCGCCGCGACGCCGCCTGGGCCACGGTCGCCGGTCTGGTCTGCGCGCTGCACTGGCTGAACCCGCTGGTCTGGCTCGCCGCGGCCCGGCTTCGGACCGAGGCCGAAAGCGCCTGCGACGACCGCGTGGTGGGCGCCGGCGTCAATTCCGGGGCCTATGCGGACCACCTGCTGGCTGTGGCCCGCGCCTGCCGGGCCGGTCTCCTTCAGGGATCCGCGTCGGCCGCCGCACGGCCGCCCGCCATCGAGGATCGCGTCCGCGCCCTGCTGCAGCCCGGCCTCGATCGCCGCCCGCTCGGCGCTTGGTCCTGGGCGGGGGCGCTGCTGGCGATGGTCATCGCATCGACCGTCGTGGCCTCGGGGCGGGGTGCGGCGCAATCCCGAGCCGTGGCGAAGCCGGTTGCCCCAAAGCCGCACCCGAGCGCTGCCTCGGCGCCCACCCGTCGCAAGCCTGTCGCGCCCAATCGCCCGACCGAGAAGCGCGCACCGGCCCACATCGCACCATCCGCCGCCGCGGCCGCCGCGCAGATCGCCGCCCTGAAGGCGAAGATCGCGACCCTCGAAGCCGCCCTGAAGACGCGCCCGGTCGCCAACCTGCGCGCCCAGAAGCTGCAGGCCCGCCGAGACGCGCTGGTCACGGAACTGGCGGGACTCCGGGCCGCCTCCGACGAACCGAGCGCGGCCGTCGCCGGGGCCCAGGCCGAGCTGCTGGAGGTCGACTCGCTCCTGTCCCAGGCGCTGGCATCGGGCCCCGGCGCAACCGCCAGGGAGCAGAACCTACGCATGGAGGCCGACGCGCTGACCGCGGAACTCGCCCGTATGCGAACCACGTACAAGCCCGCGCACCCGGCGATGGCGGACCGGATGGCCAGGCTGCAGGCGCTGAACCAGCTACTCGCCGCGGCGTCCCATGCCCGGCCCGCAACGGCGCCGCCGCCGCCGAAGCCCGCGCCCGCCGCTACGACACGCACCGGCGATGTCACCGGCATCCCGCTTCAGCACGCCGACGCCACGCTGGTGGTCAAGGCGCTCCGCGACCAGAAGCCCCGGCCACCGGGGCTCAACGTGCTGGCGGCCGATGTAGCGGGCAACCGCGTACTCGTGGCCGACTCCGAGCGTGCGGTGGCCGAGGCGCGTGAGATCGTGGGCCTCCTGGATGTCGAACCGCGCAAGGTGCGCCTCGACATGGCCATCCAGCGCTTAGTGCCGGACGCCGAACCCGAACTCGTCTCCACTCCCCGGGCGCTGACCTTCAACAACTCCGAGGCGGCGGTCAGCCAGACAGGCGCCTCGCGAACGGTTGAAGTGCGGGTGACGCCGACGATACACGGCGACGGGAGCATGACCCTCCGCATGAGCTTCGACGTCAGCGTGGGGCGCATGGTCACCCGGGTCAACGGCGCCAAGCGAATAAGGCAGGGCGAAGCGGCCAGGCTCTGGCTCCCGGACAAGCGCGACGGCATGACCGCCCCCGACGGCCCGGAGGCGGGCCCCGGCTACCTGCTGCTGGTGACGCCGACGGTGGCGAAGTAGGAGGGGGCCGGGCGGAGACCCGACATCGGCAACCGCCCGCCCGCCTACACCGGCTCGGACCACTCCATCACGACTTTTCCGCTGTTGCCGGTGCGCATCACCTCGAAGGCCTTCTCGAACTCGGTGTGGTGGAAGCGGTGGGTGATAACGGGCGAGATGTCCAGGCCGCACTGGATCATCATGGTCATCTTGTACCAGGTCTCGAACATCTGGCGGCCGTAGATGCCCCGGAGGGATAGGCCGCCGAAGACCACGACGTCCCAGTCGATCTCGGCCTTGGGCAGGATGCCCAGCAGGGCGATCTTGCCGCCGTGGCCCATGTTGGAAAGCATCATACGGAAAGCCGTTGCGTTGCCGGACATCTCCATGCCCACGTCGAAGCCCTCGGTCATCCCCAGCTCGCGCTGCAGCGCCTGGTCCACCGGCCGCTCGGCCACGTTCACGGCCAGCGTGGCGCCCATGCGGCAGGCGATCTCCAGCCTGTAGGGGTTCACGTCCGTGATGACGATGTTGCGGGCGCCCGCGTGGCGCGCGATGGCCGTGGCCATGATGCCGATGGGGCCGGCGCCCGTGATGAGCACGTCCTCACCCAGCAGGTCGTAGGTGAGCGCCGTATGCGTGGCGTTGCCCAGCGGGTCGAATGAGCTGAGGATGTCCGTGGGGATGCGCTTGTCGGCGGGCCAGACGTTGCCGGCCGGGATGGCGATGAACTCGGCGTAGGCCCCGTCGCGGTTCACGCCGACTCCCAGCGTGTGGGCGCAGAGGTGGCGCCGTCCGGCCAGGCAGTTACGGCACCGACCGCAGACCACGTGGCCCTCGCCGCAGACCAGGTCGCCCTGCTTGAAGCCCTGCACGTTGGAGCCCCAGCCCGCGACCTGCCCCACGAACTCGTGGCCGATGACGAGGCCCACGGGGATGTTGCGCCGCGCCCAGTCGTCCCAGTTCCAGATATGCACATCGGTGCCGCAGATGCTCGTCTTCAGCACGCGGATGAGCACGTCGTTGGGGCCGACGGCGGGCTCGGGCACATCGGTCAGCCAGAGGCCGGGAGCGGCCTGAGCCTTGGTGAGAGCTTTCATGGGGCGCCTCTTCGGTGGTCGCGGATTGCCGTAGATAGTACCGCGTGGCCGCCGGGTGGTACGCTTGGGGGCGCCTGCAAGGAGACACGCCATGCCCCTGCTGCTCGCCCTATGCCTGCTGGCGGCGCCCGCGCTGCGGGTCCTGCCGCCCAGCCGAATCGCGCCCATCAACGGCGTTCCCACGCTGCACGTGGCCGGAGCGCCCTTCTTCGTGCTCGGCGCGCAGTGCGACATCTGGCGCAGCACTCGGCAGGACGCCGCCGCGGAGGCCTTCTTCGAGGGCTACCGGGCCATGCACGCCACAACCGTTTCGGTAGGCGTTCCCTGGTCGAAGGTCGAGCCCGAAGAGGGCAAGTTCGACTTCGCCTTCATCGACTGGTTCATCCGGCAGGCCGAGAAGCGCGGGCTGCGGCTCGTGCTCAACCTCTTCTGCACCAACGTCTGCGGGAAGGTCGCCGAGATGGCCCCCGGCGGCGGCTACTACCCCCAGTACGCCCCGGACTGGATGCTGAAGCAGCCCGACCGATACCAGCGCATGGTCCTGCCCGCCACGTGGCGCTATGCCGGCGGGGGGCCGCCCATGTGCCCCAACGACCCGGACACGCTGGCCCGCGAGCGGCGCCTTGCGGCGGCGGTAGCCAAGCGCCTGCGCGAGACGGACCTTCGCCGCACCGTCGTCATGCTGCAGATCGACAACGAGTACTACTACCAGCAGTGGGAAGGCCCGGCCCCGGCCTACGGTAGCCCCGAGTACAAGGCGGTCCGGTGCCGTTGCGCCTACTGCGACGCGAAGTGGGCCGCGGGGACGTGGCCCTCCGCCGAGGTCTTCATGTTCGAGGGGCTCGCCGACTACGCCGCCTCGGTGGCCGAGGCGATCACGTCCGAGTACGCCATCCCGGTCTACGTCAACAGCCCCTGGTGGTCGCCTGAGACCGTGGCCACCTTCCTGCGCCGGGCGCCGAAGGTGGCGTTGGTGGGAATCGACGGCGCCTTCACGACTGTGGAGCCGAACGTGCTCGTGCAGTGCCAGGTGGGCCGCAACATCGTCTTCGCCGCCGAGAACCCCACCGAGAACATGCAGACACGCATGAACCTGGATGCGCTGCCCTACTACACACTCATCGGCGCCATGGGGATCGGCAACCTGCTCTGGGAGGCCGGGCCGCCGCGCACCGTGGTGGAAGACCCGGACGCCCGCGCGCGCTACGGCCGTGCGCTGCAGCCGCTCCGGAACGCCATGGAGCCCATCGCCCGTGCGCGAGGCACGGAACGGCTGCTCGGATGGTGCGCAGTGCGCGAACCGGCCCCCGACGCCCGCGAGGACGCCCACGGCAACCCGATCCCCGGCCCCTCCGGCGCGCCTGCCGTGCGGACGGAGCAGATCCGCATCCGCGAGGGACTGAACCTACGCCTGGCACCGGCGGGCCGGTTCGACGCCACCGTAGGCGGCGTCCCGGTGACGGTCGAAGGCGCGTCGGCCGGCGTGCTGGTGCGCACCGGGCCGCGGTCGATTGTTGTCGCTCTTCCTGCGGGGCGCGTCACGCTCCACGGCATCGCCCGCGCACAGGCCGAGGCGGGCCGGTTCGAGGGCGCCCGATGGGTCCGCGCCGCGAAGCACGCGGTCGCGCAGGCGGGGGCCGATGCGACGATCGACGCGGCGGCAGGCGGCGTGGTGCGCGTGGTTTGGTGAAGGGGAGAAGGGACGAAGGGGCGAAGACGTTCGCCGTTGGTAGCTCGGGCCTCCGTGCCCGAGTTCCCCCGCCGTCGTCAGCACGGTCAGCACCGTCAGCACGGTCAAGCCTCTGTCGTCATCCTGCCGCGAAGCGGCGGCCGCACCCGCCCAAGTCGCCGAAGGGCGACTTCCCGCCGTTCGTTGCAGCGACTTCAGTCGCCGGCGCCCCCGGCGCCATTGCCGTTGTGCTGGATGATCAGGCGCCGTGGGGCCGCCGAAGGGCGGCTCTGCGCCGTACGTAGCCGTCGGCTCTATCCGGCGGCCTTTGGGAGATGCCTATGAGGACCCACACGCGCTATGTCTGCCAGACCTGCGGGGCCGCTACGCCTCGGTGGCTGGGGAAGTGCGGCGAGTGCGGCGAGTGGAACACGCTGGTGGAGGAGGTCGTGGAACGCGCCGCGCCTGCCGCCGCCGCCCGGCACGGCGCCCCGCGGGGCGATGCTCCCGCGCCGATCTCAGCCGTGGCGGCCGAGGGCATGGAGCGGCTCTCGTCGGGCGTGGGGGAGTTGGACCGCGTGCTGGGCGGCGGGATCGTCGACGGCTCCGTGGTGCTCATCGGCGGCGACCCCGGCATCGGGAAGTCGACGCTGCTCACCCAGGTGGCGGCGCTCGTAGCCTCCGGTCCCGGCACGACCGGCACGGTGCTGTACGTCTCCGGCGAGGAGAGCGCGCGGCAGGTGCGGCTCCGGTGCGAGCGGCTGGGTCCGCTGCCGGAGCGTTTCCTCGTGGTCTGCGAGACGGACCTGCGGGCCATCATGGAGCATATCGCCGCAGCCGGAGCCGCGCTGGTGATCATCGACTCCATCCAGACCACCGTGGACGCCTCGCTGGAGTCGGCGCCTGGCACGGTGACCCAGGTGCGGCAGTGCGCCGGCGCACTCACCCGCGCGGCCAAGGGCGGCGGGCCGCCGGTCTTCATCATCGGCCACGTCACCAAGGAGGGCTCGCTGGCCGGCCCGCGCGTGCTGGAGCACATGGTCGACTCGGTGCTCTACTTCGAGGGCGACCGCCACCACGCCTACCGCATCCTCCGCGCCGTGAAGAACCGCTTCGGCTCCACCGACGAGATCGGCATATTCGAGATGCGCGAGGACGGCCTGCAGCCCGTGGAGAACGCCTCCGCCGCGCTGCTGGCCGAGCGCGTGGCCGGAGCGTCGGGCTCCAGCGTCACCGCGCTGCTGGAAGGTAGCCGCCCCCTGCTCATCGAGGCGCAGGCGCTGGTGAGCCGCTCCTTCCTCGCCGCTCCGCGCCGTTCGTCGAATGGCGTCGACATCAACCGCGCCAACATGCTGCTGGCCGTGCTGGAGAAGCGCGTGGGACTGCGGCTGGGCGATCAGGACGTATTCATCAATGTGGCGGGCGGCGTCCGCCTGAACGAGCCGTCGGCCGACCTGGCAGTGGTCCTGGCGGTGGCCTCCAGCTTCCGCGACCAGCCGGTGGATGCGGGTACGGTGCTCATCGGCGAGGTGGGGCTGGGCGGCGAGATCCGCTCCGTGCCGAGGCTGGACAAGCGGGTCCGCGAGGCCGCCCGCATGGGCTTCAGCCGCGTCGTCACGGCCCGGCACGGCGTGGGCGCCCTGCCGAAGGTGGAGGGGATCAAGGTCGCCCCCGCCGCCACCGTGTCCGAGGCCATTGCCCTGGCCCTCACGCCCGCGTCGCGTGCGGGCGCCTCCTCCTGAAGGAGACCGAAATGGAAACCTACGCACCGTCTCTCGACCGCGCCATGCTCACGGGGCTCGTCTCGCGCTTCCTGGCCGAAGACATCGGCACGGGCGACATCACCACCGCCGTCATGGTGGCCCCGGACGCCTTCGCCAGCGCCGCGCTGGTCTTCCGCACGCCGGGCGTCGTGGCGGGCCTGCCGGCCGTGGTGGAGGTCTACCGGCAGCTCTCGCCCGAGGTGACCGTCATGGAGTCGGCCCACGAGGGCGACCTGCTCGAGGCAGGCGCAACCGCCGCCGTGGTGCAAGGCCCCGCACGTCCGATCCTCACCGGCGAGCGCGTGGCCCTCAACCTGCTGCAGCGGCTCAGCGGCGTCGCCACCCTCACGCGCCGGTTCGTCGATGCCGTGGAGGGCGCCGGCGCCCGCATCGCCGACACTCGCAAGACCACGCCGGGCCTGCGCGCGCTGGAGAAGTACGCCGTGGCGGTGGGCGGCGGCCACAACCACCGCATGGGCCTCTACGACGCGGTCATGATCAAGGACAACCACATCGCAGCGGCCGGTAGCATCGCCGAGGCGGTGGCCCGCGCCCGTCGAGCCATCCCGCACACCATGACGATCACGGTGGAGTGCGACCGGCTGGAGCAGGTGGACGAGGCCCTGGCGGCCGGCGCCGATATCCTGCTGCTGGACAACATGACCGACGACGTGCGCGCCGAGGCGGCTTCACGATGCCGCGGCAGGGCCGTGGCCGAGGCGTCCGGCGGCATCACGCTGGAGACCGCGCGCCGCATCGCCGAGACCGGAGTGCAGGTGCTGTCCGTCGGCGCGCTCACCCACTCGGCCCCGGCGCTGGACATCGGCATGGACTTCCACGCGTAGCCCCGCGCGCTACTCCTCGACCACGATGCGGAAGCCCGTGTCCATGACGGGCTGGTAGGGCGCATAGGGCGTGCGGTAGCTGCTGGTGGCCTGGAACGGCCGCGTCCACCAGGAGCCGCCCCGCACGACGCGCTCGCCGGCGACGCGGGGGTCGTTCCGGCCGTCGTCGTCTCGGTAGGGGTAGGGCGCGTACAGCGACCGGGTCCACTCGGCCACATTGCCATGCATGTCGGCCAGGCCCCATGGATTGGGCTTGTAGGCGCCGGGGCGGGCCGCGAGCTGGTTGCCGTCATCGTGGCCGGCGTCCTTGGGAATCCAGTCGTCGAACCGGTTCGGGTTGGCGATGGTGCGGATCGAGAAGTAGTTGTCCGCCGACGTATCGGCGGCGAAGAGGCTCAGCCGCTTGTCGCCCAGGTTGGCGTAGGACGCGTAGTCGGCGCCCATGGGTCCGAACGAGTAGGCCGAACCGGAGCCGGCCCGGCAGGCCCACTCCCACTGCGCCTCGGTGGGCAGCGTCACGCGGCGGCCCGTCCGAGCCGAGAGCCACCGGCAGAACGCCATGGCCTGCTGCCATGAGACGCGGCAGACCGGCTGGTCGGGCTCGTTCAGCGACCAGGGCCGCTGGCCGAACTGGTAGCTGAGGGCGTCGGCCACGCGGCTGTCGTGGTTCGGGTCGAAGAGCCGGTACTGGGCGTTGGTCACCTCGGTGGCGCCGATCCAGAAGGGCTTCCGGATGCGTACGCGGGCCACAGGCGCCTCGTCGGGGTGGCCTTCGTCGGAGCCCATGGCGAACTCGCCCGCCGGGGCCCGCACCAGCGCCAACGACTGCCCGGCGCCCAGCTTGAGCCGCAACAGCGCGCGCGACGGCTTGCCCTCGACGAGCGGCGGCATACTCAGCCCCGACGCGGCGACGGCGCGGGCCGCCGGGACGGGCTTCGGCCGGGGCGTCGGCGCCGGGGAGCCGGGCCAGCGATCCGGGGCCGGCTCCTCATGGTTCTCGTCCACGTTGGCGTACTTGCGGCGCAGTTCGGCGCGGCGCACCTCCGATTTCACGATGCCCTGCCCCACGATGGAGGACCAGGAACCGTGGTAGGGCCGGTTCATGTCGTGCCAGGTCACCAGGCGGTCCATGGCGTCGCGGTCGAGGTTCACGCCGTGATGCCCTTTGCGGAGCATCTTGCCCAGCTCGGTGGCGGAGAAGTGGAACTCCATAGGCGACAGCACGTGGTAGTCGCCTTCGATGCCGTTGTTGCGCACGAAGGGGAAGAGGTTGGCGTAGCTGGTGGAGAAGCGGCCCGCGTTGCCTCCGCCGTTCCCGGCGAACTGGCTGCTCCAGTCACGCAGCGGCTTGCCGCCCTCAAGGTCCGGGTTCGCGCCGCCGGGCTGGTGGCAGCTCACGCATTGCCGGTCCAACACGGGCTGGACCTCGCGCTCGAAGCTGAAGCCGACGGTCTGGGGCCGCCAGGGCGTGATGGGCGCGGGCGCCTGCGGGACCGGACGCGGCGCGCGCGCCAGGGAGCCGCTGCTCTGGCTCTCATGGCAACCGACGCAGGCGAGCACCTCCCCCGGCCGCGCGGTGAGCCAGCTCCGCATGAGGGCCAGCGCCTGGCCGTTGGCGTTCAGCGGCTGGATGGAGAGCGGTACGTTGGCCGGCACGCGGATCGATGCCGAGCCGTCGGGCCGCACCGGCGCCGTGCCCAGTACCCGGTGGATATCCCAGGGACCGTCCATGCCGATGATGCCGTAGAGCCCGCCCACGCCGCGATAGCCGAAGGTGTACGAGAAGATGCGGACCGACTTCACCGTACCGCGCGGGATGCCCTTGAGGCCCGGCCCGCGGTAGATATCCTGGATTTGCAGCACGGCGTCCTTGCGGTCGGGCTTCACGCGGTCGGGGATCACCGGCGGAGCGGGCTGCGCTCGGATGGGCGTTGGCTCCAGCAGCGCCCAGCCCGGCTCCGCGGCCACCTGCAGCAGGTTGTCGTAGATGTCGGCCAGGTAGAGGCCCCAGGGCTGATCGGCCGACGGCTGGCAGGCGACGAGGAAGAGCTTGTCGGTGATGGGGCTCGGGTGGACGAAGTTGGGCCAGACGTTCTCCATGTGGTCGTAGATCTTGCCCTGAACCGGCTTGCCGCGGCCCGGGATGCGGGTGACGGCGCCGCGGGCCTCTTGCCTGCCTCGGGCCACATCCAGCAGCACCAACTCGCCGGTGCGCGCCGGGCCATGGTGGCCGCTGGAGATGCCGACCACCTGGTTCGGCTTACCCGGCACCGGTTGCGCGTAGAAGAAGGCCGCCGGCCAGTAGCTGTTGGAGCCGTAGAACTCGCGCTGGTTGGTGCCGTCGGGGTTCATGGTGAAGAGCAGGCGCGTGTTGGAGTGGGGCGTGTCTGTGTATTCCCAGCGCTGGTAGAGCACCGAGCCGTCGGCCATCACGCGGGGGGTCCAGTTGTGCTCCTGGTCGAAGCAGAGCTGGCTCACCGTGCCGTTCTTCTGCAGCCGAAAGATCGTGGCCACGGGGCTGGCGCCGCCCACACAGGGCACGGCAACCATGCCGGCCGTGCAGGTGAAGAGGACGTCGCCGCCCGGCGTATAGCACGCATCGTAGCTGTCCACGTCGGCGCCCATGTCGGGCGTCACGCGGAGCGGCAGCATGGTGTCGAGCCCCGCCTCCCAGACGTGCCAGCGGTCCTGATCGTCGGGCATGGAGAAGAGGAGCCGGTCGGCGTTGAAGTGGAGGCAGAGGTCGCCCACGAACCGGCCTCCGGTGGGGCGGAAGAGCTCGCGCGCGGGGCGGCGGCCATGCAGCGAGATCTCGACGAGCGCGTTGTCGTAGCCGCGGCGGGCCAGGTCGGCGTTGCTGTTGAAGTTGGCGGGCAGGCCCATGTTCCCGGGCGAGCGGCGGATGGCGAGCACGCGGTCGAAATCGAGAGCCGGGTTGCGCAGGAGCACCTCGCGCTGCAGGTCGACGATGCCGCGGGCCTGCCGGACCGCCTCGGGCTCGCCTGCGAGGGTTCGCTTGGCCAGGCCCGCGAGGTCGCGCGGCAGGGCGGCGATGCGGCGGCGCAGCTCGGGGGCGTCCCGGTAGCGGTCGGGCGTGGCCGCGGCGAGGTCGTCCAGCGCCAGCCGCAGCCCGGAGGCGCTCACCAACGGGAGTTGGCCCGCCAGCCGGGCGCGCTCGGCCTCGTCCAGGGCCTCCCGCGCGGCGCGGCGCAGCCCGGCGGCGTCCAGATCGCCCAGGAGCAGCGCCCCGCTCCGGTCGGCCAGCGCGGGAAGAATCCGGTCGGCCTCGGCCGAGTAGCCCGAGGCGCCGGCCTGCGCCGGCGGCGCGACGCCTGCCAGGAAGCGGACGTGGCCGTTGGTCCCGGCCTGGTCGTCGATGCCCGCGCAGGCCTGGAACGCGGCATACGGCCGGTCCAGCTTGAAGTGGAGCAGGCTGTCGGCGTGGGCCCAGTAGCCGAATGCCATGGTGCGCCCGGCGAGCTTGATGGCGGCTCCGGCCACGTTCTTGTTGATGAGAAGCGTGCCCCATCCCACCTTCTGCTCGGCGGGCTGCAGGTCGGTGAGCCGCGTGACGGAGCCGTCCGACGCCACCAGCTCCGGTTCGCCCCAGGCCGACTGCCCGTAGTCGTAGGTCGGCGCGCTCTGCACGGCAAGGTAGAGGTCGGCCTGGCCCGTCAGGTCCAGCCGAATGGCGACAGGCGCCATACCGCCGCGCATGACGCCGGTGGCGATGGGCGCCGGCTTGCCCGCCAGTTCCGCGCGCATCCGCTCCCGCCCGGTCAGGATGGCCCGAACCCAGCCGTCCAAATCCGGCGCAACGGCCGCCTGAGCCGAAGCCCGGGAGATCGGCTGCGGCTTCCGCGCGCTGTAGGCCCCGGCGCCGACCAGCGCAAGGGTGGAGAGGGCCAGGGCTACAGGCAATCGCCAGACGGGCATGATGCACCTCCGCGGGGGCGGGAATGGGACGGATGGGACGGATGGGACCTATGGGATGGCGGGGCAGCTCCGTGTCCCCTTGCACGCTGGATAGGTGGAGCAGCCCCAGAACTGACTGCCTGCGTTAGGGCCGGAACGGGCCGTGCGGAGGCGCATCGCCGAACCGCACTGCGGGCAGGCAGGCGGCGGAGGCCCCACGGCGCCGGACTCCGTAGCTGGCGTGCACCGATCACGCGCCTGTAGCCGAGCCGCCAGCATCCGCTCCCGAATGCCGCCATGCTCGACAAAGTCACGCTCCAGACGCTGGATCTGCCGATCAAGCAGGTAGCACGCCTGAGTACAGAGCACCACCATCAGGTTACCTACGAGCTCGGCATCAGGCGACTCGATGTGCCTCCTAAAGGTCTCATAGGTCGCATCCGTCCCATTGGTCCCGTCGCCGTTGCCTGCCCCGAGCCGCCGCAACTCCAAGGCCCTGGGGTCGTCCTTGGGCCAGATCGGCAGGTCGCGCAGCACCAGGAAGTCGCGGTAGTCCTCCAGCAGCTCACCGAGACTGGCGCGCGCCACATTCGTGAGCCGAATCTCCGTGCTCTTGCTGGTTGCCGACGCCAGGCTACCCTCGACGATGTTCTGCTTGGTCGAGCGGGCCGACTGCTCCATCTGGTCGCGCGTCCGCGAGCCGAGGCGGACCCACTTGGCGGCCAGGTGGAACATCGCCCGGAAGATCACCACCGCCTTGCGGTAGGTGAGGAGCCCTTCATACCCTCCATGCTGGGGTATGAAGCCGTCAGCGGCAGGGCGTTGCATGATGCACCTCCGCGAGGGCGGGAATGGGACAGATGGGACCTATGGGATGGCCGGTTCCTGCCGGGACGGCTGCACGTTCTCGTACAGCGCCGCGAGCTCCAGGGAGCATCCGATGGCGGGGACCTGCGCGGTGGCCTCGGGGCCCTCGTAGGCCGTGTAGCTCCACGCCTGCTCGGCGCCGCGGCTGAACACCTCGACCAGCGGCCTGTCCTGGCTGATCAAGACGTAGTCACGCAGGGAGCCCAGCCGCCGGTAGTGCTCGAACTTCGCGCCGCGGTCGTGCGCCTCCGTGCTCGGTGAGAGCACCTCCACCAATGCCGTGGGGTTGAGCAGCGTATCGCCGCGGTCGTCCTCGACCTCGGCCTGGCCGCAGACCACCGACAGGTCCGGGTAGGTGTAGGTCCCCGTCGCCTCTACCTTCACGCGGAGGTCCGACGAAAAGGTGTCGCACGGGCTCCCCTGCAGCTGCCGGCCGATCAGCGAGGTGGCGCGCGCCGTGAGCCGCGCGTGGGCGACGCTCCCGCCGGACATGGCGTAGAGGACGCCGTTGATGAGCTCGTGCTTCAGGTCGCTCTCGCGCTCAAACCGGAGGTACTGCTCCGCGGTCCAGTGCCGTCGGGACGGCGCCACGCTCATGGCGCCACCTCGAACTCTCGGATGCGCAGCTTGCGGAACCAGACCCGCCCGCCGTGGTTCTGGAGCATGATCGCGCCCGGTTGGCGGGCGAACCAGTCGGCACTGCCCTCCTCCTTGGCGAACTTGCTGCGCGCCAGCCGTTGCGACCAGTCGCTGGAGCCGATCTCGATCTCGATGGTCCTGACGCCGTTGAGCCAGTGCTCCAGGTGGTTGCCCCGGGCCACGATGCGCGAACGGTTCCACTTCCCCGCTTCGGCGGACCGGGCTTCTGGCGCGGGCGCGATCATGTTGTACAGGCTCGCCGTGGCGCCCAGATGCGACCGGCCCTCCCTGCCCTCGTCCCAGATCTGGTACTCGGGGCCCAGCCATGCGCCGTCCGGCACGCGGTGGAGGCGGTACTTCACGCCGCTGTTGGTCTTGGCGTCGACCTTCCACTCGAACTCAAGCTCGAAGTCGCGGTAGGTGGCCACGGTGAAGAGGTCGCCGGGCCGCCCCTCGACGGTGAGCGCGCCCTGCTCCACGCGCCAGCCCGCGGCGGGCGGGGCGCCGTCGGCCATGGTCCAGCCCTTCAGGCTCTTGCCGTCGAAGAGGGGCTTCCAGTCCGATGCCTCTGCCACGGCGGCCAGGACCAGCACCGCGACGGCGGCTGCCAACGTGGCCCATGGTCTTCGCGTCATACCTTCTCGGGCACCTCGAAGCCCGGCCGGTACTCGCGGCTCACCATGGCGTTGGCCGCGTCGCTGTCGAGGAAGCGCTCACCGCGGGGGTCGAACTCCAACACCGGGCCCACGCGCAGACGGCTCGTCTTGGTGTCGACGCCGTTGCGGGCCAGGTGCTCCTCCATGCGCGCCAGCGTCTCGGCGGCCTGCGGAGCATCTTTGACCGACTGCTCCACCGCGTCCGGATCGGCCTCGGCGCCCAGCCGGTAGCTGATGTTGCCCATGTGGCAAAGCGCGCTGGAGAGGTGGCCCTCGAGGATGTCGGCGTTCAGGTCCGAGACCTTGCGGCTGCGGACGCCCTCGATAAAGTTGGCGAAGTGGTCGCCGCCGCGGAAGCCCTTGCCGGTGAACTCGGCCATCTGCTTGCCGTCGCGGTCGAAGGCCTTGTTGCCTGCCACGTATCCGCCCTGGCACTCAATGATGTTGCCGATGTCCTGCCCCCGGTAGCGGTCCATGGCCTTGGCGCCGGTCCGCTCGGGCAGGCCGCGCACCTCGAAGATGAGCTTGGCGCGGCCGAACTCCAGCACCACGAACTGGGTGTTGGCCGTCTCGCCGTCATCCTCGTACCCCACGCGGCCGCCGATGCTGGTGACGCTGCCCGCCAGCCGGCCTTCGCCCAGCGCCCAGCGGGCGATGTCCATCTGGTGGATGCCCTGGTTGCCCAGGTCGCCGTTGCCGGAGTTCCAGACCCAGTGCCAGTCGTAGTGGAGGCTCTTGCGGGTGAGCGGGAGCTTTTCGGCGGGGCCGCACCAGAGGTCGTAGTCGATGCCCGCGGGGATGGGCTGCGGGCCGTCCACCTTGCCGATGGAGGCGCGGCGCTTATAGCAGAGCGCGCGCGACACCTCGATGCGCCCGATGTGCCCCTCCCTCAGCCAGGCCCAGGCCTCGCGCCATTCGGCGCTGGACCGGCTCTGCGTTCCGGCCTGCACGATACGGTTGTACTTGCGCGCCGCGCGCACGGCCTGGCGCCCCTCCCAGATGTTGTGGGAGACGGGCTTCTCGACGTAGACATCCTTGCCCGCCTGGCAGGCCCAGACCGTGATCAGCGAGTGCCAATGGTTGGGCGTGGCGGTGGAGATGACGTCGACGTCCTTGCGCTCGAGGAGCTTGCGGACGTCGGTGAAGGTCTCGACGGGGCTGCCCTTGTCGCGCAGCCGGCGGGCGCCGGCCTCCAGGATCGCGGCATCGACGTCGCAGAGGGCCACCACGCGGACGCCCTTCATGCCGCTGAATGCGTCGATGTGGCTCTGGCCCCGGCTCTTGAAGCCCACGACACCCACGCGGATGTCGTCGTTGGCGCCCGGCACATGCGCCCAAGCCGACGCCGGCAGGGAGAGCGCCCCCGCCGTGAACGCGGCTCCGCGCACGAAGCCGCGCCGGGTCATTCCGCCTTGCTGATCCATGGGGTTCCTCCTGGCTGGATGCGCGCCTGCCTGATGAAGGAACGATACCTTAGGATGCGCGCATTGGGAAGGGCTACAGCAGGCCGCAAGCCCCCAGCGCCGCGCGCATGACCTCCCGCTCGCGCTCGTTGGCCGCCACGAGGGGCAGGCGAGGAGCGCCGCAAGGGACGCCAACCATCTCCAGGCCGGCCTTCAGCGGAGCGGGGCTGGGCGCCGTGGGCTGGAAGCAGGCCCGGACCATCGGGAGCATCTCGGCGTGGAGCCGCGCGGCCCCTGCCAGGTCGCCGCCGAAGAAGGCGTCGTGCATGGCGCGCATCCGTCGTCCGACCAGGTGCGCGGTGACGCTGACGACGCCCGTGGCGCCGATGGCCAGCATGGGGAGCACCAGGCCGTCCTCGCCGCTGAAGAGCTCCAGTCCCGCCGGGGCGCCGGCCGCGATGTCGGTGGCCTGCAACAGGTTGCCCGAGGCCTCCTTGACGGCCACGACGTTCTTCAGGTCGCGGGCGAGCCGCAGCGAGGTGGCGGCCTCCATGTTGACGCTGGTGCGGCCGGGCACATTGTAGAGCATGACCGGTACGTCGACAGCCTGCGCCACGGCGCGGAAGTGCTGGTAGAGGCCCTCCTGCGAGGGCTTGTTGTAGTAGGGGGTCACCAGCAGCAGGCCGTCTACGCCCAGGTCGGCGGCCTTGCGGGCCAGAGCCACGGAGCCGGCGGTGTCGTTGCTGCCGACGCCGGCGATGATCGGCCCGCGGCCGCGCGCGGCGCACCTGGCCAGGTCGAACATCCGCAGCTTCTCGTCGGACGAGAGCACGGGCGATTCACCCGTGGTGCCGCAGACGATGAGCCCCTCGGTGCCGGTCTCGAACAGGTGGTCCACCAACCGCGCCACGGCCGGCTCGTCGATGCGCCCTTCGGCATCGAACGGCGTCACCATGGCCGTCAGCACGCGTCCCCATCTCGCCATCTTGTTGCGTTCCCCTCTGCCTCGCTGTGGCCCGGGCTCTAGGCGGACTGCTGCCGCATCCACTCCAGGGCGATCTGGAATCCGTTCAGCGCCGCGCCCTTCAGTATCTGGTCGCCGCAGACGAACAGGTCGATGGCGTTGTCATTGGAGATGTCGGCCCGCACGCGCCCCACCAGCACCTCGTCGCGGCCGGTGGCCTCGATGGGCATCGGGAAGTGGCTCCGCTCGGGGTCATCCACGATCACCACGCCGGGGAACGAGGCCAGCGCGTCCCGGACCGCGTCGAGGCTCGGCCGCGCGCCCTCGAACTCCACGTTGATGCTCTCGGAGTGGGCGCGGAGCACCGGCACGCGCACGCAGGTCGCCGTCACGCGCAGGTCGGGCTGGTGCAGGATCTTGCGCGACTCCAGCACCATCTTTCGCTCCTCCTCGTTGTAGCCGTCCTCGCCCACGGGCGTGTTGTGCGAGAAGAGGTTGAACGCGATGGGGTGCGGGAAGATGCGCGGCGTCGGCTTCTGGCCCAGCAGCACCTCGCGGCTCTGGTCCAGCAGCTCCTGCATGGCCTGCGCGCCCGCGCCGGAGGCGGCCTGGTAGGTCGAGACGACCATCCGGCGGATGGCGCCCACCTTCCGCAGCGGGGCCACGGCCATGAGCGCGATGATGGTGCTGCAGTTCGGGTTGGCCACGATGCCCTTGTGGAGCGCGATGTCCTCGGGGTTGATCTCCGGCACCACCAGCGGCACTTCGGGGTCCATGCGGTAGGCCGACGAGTTGTCGATGACGATGGCCCCGGCGGCCACGGCGTGCGGCGCGAACTCGCGGCTGCGCCCGGCGCCCGCCGAGAAGAAGGCGATGTCGATGCCGTCGAACGACTCAGGCGTCAGCTCCTGGACGGCGACCTCGCGGCCGCAGAAGCGGAGCGCGCGCCCGGCAGAGCGTTTGGATGCGAGCAACCGCAACGAAGCCAGCGGGAACTCCCGCTGCTCGAGAAGCCGCAGGAACTCGGTGCCCACGGCGCCGGTGGCGCCAACGATCGCTACGTTGTACTCGCGAACCATCACAGACCCCCGTAAAGACAAGTGATCCGGGCGGCTCATCAGCCGTCCGGGCGCAAACAGAATGGCACAAATGCGCGCGGGGTGGCAAACGCCCGAGCCCCTCCGCGCGTGTGCCACACTGCATGCAGAGCCGCGCCTTGCGGCCACGCCCACCGGAGGCGCCCCATGCGCACCGCCGCACTCTTTACGCTCGCGTCCAGCCTGTCGACGGCCGCCCTTGCCGGTCCGGCGACCGACCCACCCGACGCGCCGATCACGCATATCGGGCTGGTGGCGCCGAGCATCGTCGGCGTCACGTTCCGGTGCGGCAAGGTGGAGTACGGCGTCCAGACGCCCTACGCCGCCCAGCCGGGCGACCGGGTCGACACGGGCAAGGACCTCTGGGTCTTCCGCGGCGGCAAGTTCCTCGGCGCCCTGGTCGGCAGGGATCGCAAGCTTATCTGGCTGCCCGACCGCCTGGTGGGCGAACCCTTCTGCGCCGACTGGGCCTCGCCTGCATCCTACCGCGTGGCGGTCGGACGCTCCGCCGTCGACGCCCCGGTGGCGGTCTACCGGAAGAGCAAGGCCGCCGACCTGGCCCGCACGGGCCCGTGGGAGTTTCGATCACCCACAGAGGATGTGATCTACCTCCGCCTGCCGCGGCCCGTGCCGCCGGGCGAGGCGATCAGCATCAGCTGCGGCGGGTCGCGGCCCTGGCGGCGGAGCCTCACGTTGGACCCGGCGCGCACGCGCAGCGAGGCGGTCCATGTCACGCAGATCGGCTTCCGACCGGACGACCCCGCCAAGCCCGCATTCCTCTCCTGCTGGATGGGCGACGGCGGCCCGCTCGCCTACGATCCGGCGCCCGCCTTCCGCGTGGTGGCCGATGCCGGCGGCAAGACGGCGCTCAGCGGCCGGGCGCGGCTGGGCAAGGCGGCGTCGGAGAAGGATGAGGACGCCTACGGCAACAACCACAACCTCGCCGACGTGTATGAGATGGACCTCTCGGGCCTGAAGACGCCCGGCCGCTACCGCGTGGTGGTCGAGGGCATCGGATGCTCGCACCCGTTCGTCGTCGCGCCCGATGTCTGGCGCAAGGCGTTCATCGTATCGGCAAGGGGCTTCTACCACCAACGCTCGGGCATCGCCCTGGGGCCTCCCTACACCACCTTCAGGCGGCCCAGGGCCTTCCATCCCGCCGACGGCCTGCGCGTCACCGAGAGCTCCACCGGCATAATGGACACCGGCAACGGCCTGGCCAACGAGGGGAGCAACTTCGGCAACCTGGTGAAGGGCGCCACCGATCGCCCCGTGGCGAATGCCTGGGGCGGGACCATGGACGCCGGCGACTGGGACCGGCGCATCCAGCACCTCGACGCCTCCCGCCTGCTGCTGGAGCTGGTCGACCAGTTCCCCGCCACGTTCGGCGCGCTGGGCCTCAACATCCCCGAGAGCGGCAAGGGCCTGCCGGACGCCGCCGCCGAGGCGCTCTTCAACGTGGACTTCTACCGCCGCCTGCAGACGCCCGACGGCGGCATCCGCGGCGGCATCGAGTCCGAGGAGCACCCGCGCCAGGGCGAAGCGAGCTGGCAGGAGTCGCTCAGGGTCTACGCCTACGCGCCCTGCGTCTGGTCCAGCTACCTCTATGCGGGCGTGGCCGCACGGGCCGCGCGCGTGGTCGCGCCGCACAAGCCCGACCTGGCGAAGGCCTACCGCGAGAGCGCCCTGCGCGCCATGGCCTGGGGCGAGCGCGAACTGCCCTCCCGCGCCGACAAGAAGGACCCGCACGCCGTGCGCGACGCCCGGAACCTGGCGGCGGCCGAGATGTTCCGGCTCACCGGCGAGGCGCGGTGGCACGACCTCTTCCTGCGGACCACCGCCTTTGTACGGCCCGACGCCGAGCTGAACGTCTGGCAGGACCATGACCAGAGCGACGCGGCGTGGGTCTACCTCCGCACCGATCGGCCCGGTGTGCGCGCCGACATCCGGGCCAACTGCCGCGCCGCCCTGCTGCGCGAGGCCGACCAGCGCGTGGCGCAGGGCAAGCGCACGGCGTTCCACTGGACCGGCAACCCCTATCGTCCCTTCAACTGGGGCCTCTTCAGCGCGCCCGACGGCGTGACGCTGGCGCGGGCGCACGCCCTGACGGCCGACCCGCGCTACCTGCGGGCGCTGGCGCTCGCCTGCCAGCCCGGCGCGGGCGCCAACCCGAGCAACCTCTGCTACACCACCGGCGTCGGCCTCCGCAGCCCCGAGCATCCGCTCCATATCGACTCGCGGATCACCCGTCAGCCGCCGCCGCCGGGCCTGACGGTGGGCGGTCCCAAGGATGTGGTGCGCGACAAGGACGGCTGGGAGCACAAGCTCTTGGCGCCCGTCACCGTCCCGCCTCCCGCCCGCTGGCCCAACGCCGAGGCCTACTTCGACGTCTTCTGGTACCCCAGCATGTGCGAGTTCACCATCCACAGCCCCATGGCGCAGAACGCCTACAGCTGGGGCTACCTGGCCGCGCGGAAGTAGGGGCCGACCGGGAGTGGGCCGGAGACGCGCGGGATTCCGCAAAACAGGCGCGAAACGCTTGCGTCCCGGAGGCGTTCGGGTATAGTGTCAGATACGCCCCATCGGTGGGGCGGTGCCTGAGGTCCGAGAGAGTACTAGACGATGGTGACGCTAATCCGCCTGTCCGGCCGGTTGCCCGTCCAATCGCTTGCCTTTCCTCACCAGGGCACATTGACCATGCACATGCATCGGAAGGGGTCTCATTGATGGCGACCGGTACGGTCAAGTGGTTCAACGCAACCAAGGGTTACGGCTTCATCGCGCAGGATGACGGCGGCAGCGACGTCTTCGTGCACTTCAGCGCGATCCGCAGCTCGGGTTACCGCGAGTTGGCCGAGGGCCAGCGCGTGCAGTACGATGTTGAGAACGACACCCGCGGTAAGGGCCTCCGCGCGGCGAACGTCACTCCTATCTAACTGCCGCACTTCGGCTACCACAGAAACCAACGGCCTCCCCGGTTCTCGGGGAGGCCGCGCTCTTGTCTGCCGGCCGATCGCCTACTGGCGCACGCCGCGCAGGCGGGCCAGCCAGAGGGTGTTGGCCTGATCCGCGCCGGGCGTCAGCGCCGCCAGGTCGATGAGCAGGACGGACTTGATCTTTTCGGGCGTCAGCTTGGCGCCGGGATCCTTGGTGTCGTCCGACGGCGAGAAGGCGCTGAACGGCAGGTCCAGCTCCTTCGCCGCGCCGCCGCCAGCCAGGTCCGCCATCGTATTGAACTTGCCGCCGCCCACCTGCTCGATGATCACCGCGACCTTGGCATCCTTCGTCGAGGCCATCGTCAGCTTCAGCCGCACGGCGCCGGCCAGCTTGCCCGCCCGGATCGCGCGCATGGCGCCGGCGGGAGTGCCGGTCAGCTGCTTGTAGTCCAGCTTCAGCCCCTTGCCCGCGATGGGCTTGTCCGTCACCACCGTGGCCGCGCAGCCGCCCAACGGCATCCAGAGGAGCTGCGGCCGCACGAAGGAATCCAGCACGATATCGGCGCTTGCCGGTTCGGTGATCGGCTGTGAGCTCACCGTTACATCGTCGAGGAAGAGCGTGTGCGGTCCCGGCTTGATCCCCAGGATCTTGGCGGCCATCTCGGGATCGCCCTGCACGAAAATCTGGCCCATGTCGGCGAGGCCCACCGCCGCCACCTGGTCGAGGTCGAGCTTGTTGTCGGGGTCCTTGGGATCGTTCTCGCCGTCCGAGAGCGAGAAGTCGTCGGCGCCCAGGTGGACCTCCTGCCAGACGTTGGCGGGGGCGAAGAAGGGCGCGATATATCGGGCCTCCTGCTCCTGGAGCACGATGATGAGTGCCGCCGCGTAGTCGGACTTGATCCAGAAGCGCAGCGACCGGGTGGCGGCGGGCAGACCGCCGGGGACTGGAACCAGGGCCAGGCTGACCTCGCCCTTCTTGACCTCGTACTCGAACTTCAGCGCGGACTTGCCGCTATGCGCCTGACCGGCTGCTTGTGTCAGCGATACACGGGCGGTGGCCCCCATGGCCGTCCAGCCGTGGTCGGTATCCTCGAAAGTGTGTTGCACCAGCGCCTGGGGCGCGGGCGTCTGGGCCAGGGCGGGCACGCAGAGCGCCGCCGCCAGGGCCGGACCGACCCACAGACCTCGTCTCATCGCCGGACCTCCGATCCTATTGCTGCGCGCCCACAGTCCAAGCGCGGTGCCGCGCACATCCAAAGACTACGCGCGGAGCGCCCGTCCGGTTTTACCCGGGAGGCCAGCCCAGCGCCCGGCCGCCCAGGATATGCATGTGGACGTGCATCACGAGTTGCCCGCCGTCGGGCCCATGGTTGACCACGACGCGGTAGCCCGACGCCTCGACGCCCATGGCGCGCGCCGCCTTCACAGCCGCCTGCAGGTAGCGCCCGGCCAACCCCTCATCCGCCAGGTCGGCCAACGTGGCCACGTGGACTCGGGGTATCAGCACGCCGTGCAGGGGCGCCTGCGGGTCGATATCGCGAAAGGCGACGAACTCGTCGTCCTGGTACATGATGTCGGCGGGAATGGCCCCCGCGGCGATCTTGCAGAAGATGCATCCATCCATGGTCCGGCCTCCTGGGTGTATGGCCCTACCGTTCGACGCGGAAGCCCCCCTCTCCTCCGGCGGCGCAAATCGCGTACACTACAGTGGACGGCCATGTGCTGGACTGCTTGGGTATGGGCCGCCGGGAGCCGCCATGGGCCGCGCAAGCCTCCTCCAGACGAACACGGTGACCTATCAGGAGCTGGTCGGCAACGGCCGGACTTTCCGTGTCCCGCCCTACCAACGTGATTACTCATGGACCCGCGATCAGTGGGAGGATCTCTGGAACGATATCCTCGACATCCAAGGGGACCCGGACCAGCGCCACTACATGGGCGCCATCGTGGTCAAGGCGGAGTCCGATCGTGTCATGCACGTGATCGACGGCCAGCAGCGCCTGGCCACCCTGGCCATCCTGACGCTCGCCGTAATCGGCCGACTCGGGTCCGGGCAGGATGGCGGCGATGAGGTCGAGCGCAACCGGGAGCGTGCGCGGGCTCTGCGCAGCCGGTACATAGGCGAGAAGGACCCGGCGTCGCTGACTGAGGTCAGTAAGCTCGAGATGAACGCGTCCGACAACGGGCTGTTCCAGGACTATCTGGTGCAGCTCCGCCGACCGGCCAGCCTCGCCGCGTTGACCCACTCCAACCGACTTCTCTACGACTGTCTCACGTACTTCACGGATCGCCTGGCCGACCTCGCCGAGCAAGGGGCGGACGGTGCGACCATCGCGGCGCTGGTCTCGGAGGTGGTCGCACGCCGCCTGCTCTTCATCCTGATCACCGTAGATGATGAGGTGAGCGCCTACACGGTGTTCGAGACGCTCAACGCGCGCGGGCTTGAGCTGACCGCCACCGACCTGCTGAAGAACTTCCTCTGCTCCCGTATCCGCACGGACTCCGATCTTGCCGCGGTGCAGCGGCGCTGGCAGCGGCTGGTGGCGACGGTTCGGCACGAGATGGTCCCCGAGTTTCTGCGCTACCACTACCTGACCCTTGACCGAAGGGTCCGCTCGACCCGCCTCTTCCAACGCATTCGCACGGATGTCATCGACGCCGCCGGCGTCCTGCGGCTACTGGATCGACTGGAGGCGAGGGCCCCTCTGTTCGAGGCGCTGGGTGACGCGTCCCACGGGTACTGGATCGACTACCCCGGCGCGGCCCAATACGTGCGTGCGCTGGCGCTGTTTGGGGCTCGGCAGATGACGCCGCTTCTCTTCGCGGCCGACGAGCGCCTCACTCCCACCGAGTTCGTCAAGCTCCTGAAACTGGTCGTGGCCCTGACGTTCCGGTTCACGGTCGTCTGCCGGCGTAGTTCGAACGATCTGGAGCCGACGTACCACGACGCCGCTCGAGGAGTACTGGACGGTTCGGCGCAGACGGCGCGGCAGGTGTTCGACCTGCTCCGGCCTATGTATGTTGGTGACGCCCAGTTCCGCGCCGCATTCGCCCAGATGTCGCTACCCACGGCGGGAGCGGGCCGCAAGGTGACCAAGTACATCCTGTGCCGACTGGAGAGCGACGCAGCGGGCCGCGTCGTTGACTGGGAGACCGACCCGTCGTCGGTGGAGCATATCCTGCCGGAGAACCCGATCGATGCGTGGAACGGCGTCGCTCCGCAGGCGAAGTGGAGCGACTGGGCCGGGCGATTGGGCAACCTCGTCCTGCTCGAGGGCTCGCTGAACCGCGATGCCGATCAGCTCTCGTTCGTCGACAAGCAGATGCTCTATACTCGGTCCGCCTATGCGTCGGCCAGGGAGTTGGGCGGGGAAAGATTCAACGACTGGACCTGCGCGCAGATCGAGCGCCGACAAGAGACGTTGGCGGCAACGGCGTGCCGCCTCTGGCGATCCGACTTCGCCGACTCGTAGCGTGGCGCGAGTCGTGATGAACGCCGCTGGTATCCTATTCGCATGAACGCCGCCCTCCTCGAGGTCACCGACCTGCAGAAGCGATTCACCGTCAACCGGCGCCAGGGACTCCGCACATTGCGCGAGACCGTGCGGGCCGTGGACGGGGTGGACCTGCGCATGCGGGCCGGCGAGACGTTCGGGCTGGTGGGCGAGAGCGGCTGCGGCAAGAGCACCGCAGGGCGGGCCATCCTGCGGCTGATCGAGCCCAGCGGCGGCACGGTGCGGTTCGAGGGCATCGACCTGCTGGGCCTCGGACCGGAGGCGCTCCGGCAGACGCGGCGCCGGTTGGGCATGGTCTTCCAGAATCCCATGTCGGCGCTCAACCCGCGCATGAGCGTCGGCGACGCCGTGGCGGAGCCGCTGATCGCGCACAACCTGGCCGATCGCAAGGAGGCCCGCGACCGCGTCGCCGCGCTGCTGGCGCAGGTGGGATTGGAGCCCTCCCACATGTCGCGCTACCCGCACGAGTTCTCAGGCGGCCAGCGGCAGCGCATCGGCATCGCCCGCGCCATCGCCACGGAGCCGCGCCTGCTCGTGCTGGACGAGCCGATCTCGGCGCTGGACGTCTCCGTGCGGGCGCAGGTGCTGAATCTGCTCATGGACCTGCAGGAGAGCCTCGGCATGGCCTACCTGCTCATCGCCCACGACCTCTCGGTGGTGCGCCACGCCTGTAGCCGCGTAGCCGTCATGTACCTGGGCATCATCGTGGAGGAGGGTCCGGCCGGGACGCTCTTCTCCGGCCCGCTGCACCCCTACACCCGGGCGCTCGCCATGGCCGCGCCCTCGCCGGACCCCGCGCGCCGCGCCGTGCGCGCGCCGCTGCAGGGCGACGTGCCCACATCGGTGGAGATTCCTTCCGGCTGCAGGTTCCGCACGCGCTGTCCGTTGGCCGTCGCCCGCTGCGCAGAGGAGCGGCCCCCGCTCATCGAGGCCGCGCCCGGCCGCCGCGTCGCCTGCTTCCGGGCCGGCGAGGCCCCCGAGGCTACGGCTCCGCCGCCAGCGCCCCTCGCATGAACGCCACGTCGGCGGCCAGCGTTCTCCCCTCCGCGCGATAGCGACCGGGGAAGAGGCGCCGCAGGTCGCGGAGCAGCTTCCCCATGGCGTCGGCGTAAGCTTCGGCGGCCGAGCGTCCCTGCGGCAGCGCGACGAGCTTCACGAACCGGTCGCGCACGGGGTTCGTCGACGTGCTGGGCGGCGCGTAGAGCAGAAAGCCCGGATAGGCCTCCACCAGTCTTCGAAGACACTCCGCCCGCGCCCGCGAGCCCGCGCAGAGCAGCAGGGCCTGTCCGATGGCCTCCTCGGGATCGTAGGCCGCCGGGTTGTAGGCATACTCGGCGCAGGTGAGCATGGGGAGCCGGTTGGCCTCGTTCTGGCTGCACATGGAGTTGCTCATGTAGCCCTCGGCCGCCCGGCAGAGGTCGGGATCACGGTTCACCAGCGGACCCAGGTGCATGGTGGGCGTGTTGTCGTTCACCGGGTAGTTGTCCCAGATGAAGAGCTTGTGGCCCGCGACGGCGCCGTAGGCCTCGGCGGCCCTGCGTGTGATGCCGCCCACCACGCCCGCGCCGGTCCAGAAGAGCCGCACGTCGGGGTCCAGCTCGCGCGCCAGCGTCTGCAGGTAGGCGCGCTCCGCCGGGTCGCTTCCATCGCCCCAGTAGATCGTCGGCGTGAAGATCATCCGTGCGCCGGGGTCCGTGCGCTTCAGGCGGCGCGTCAGTTCGTTCACCACGCGGGCCTGCCCGGAGGGGTCGATCCCCTGGCTGATATCGTCCAGCGAGACGTTGAACCAGCGCACGCCCCGCGACTGCGCCCATGCGTAGTGGCTCCAGAGGGCCTCCACGTCGGCGGCCTTGGCGTAGTCCAGCGGCCGGGCGCTGCTCAGGTTCGGGTTCATGCTGAAGCAGAAGGCGACGCCCGCGGCCGCGCATTTGCGCATGACCCGTTCATATGCGCGCCGCTTGGCCGCAGGCAACGGCTCCCACCAGCGGTTGGAGCGTGCGTCGCCGAAGGGGTAGCGCTCCACGTCGAACATGCTCGCGTAGCAGTTCATCAGGAAGTTCATGCGGCCCTTCACGAGCCACGGGATTTCGGCCAGGTACTGCTCGGGGCGCCACATCCAGCCCTTGATGCCGCGCACGGCGAAGCCGGACTCCGCCCCGGCCGGAAGCGGCCTGGGGAAGGGACGCGCCGCCGCCGGGACGGCCACGCGGAAGTCACGCGCCAGGTCGCGCCGGAACACGAAGCCCGGCGGTGCCACGGCGCAACGGGCCACCATGAACCAGGGCGGCATGCCGACGCGGCCCTCGGGCTCGCGGTTCTCGACGCGCAGCGTGTTGCCGCCCGGCTTGAGCAGGCCGTCCGGGATCGGCCAGCTGCGCACCTGCCAACCCTTGTCCGGGAAGCCGCTCTTGCCCGCGAAGAGCTCCCGCCCGTTGAGCAGAACCGCGATGGCGCACTGGCCCTCGAAGTCGTCGTCCACCGCCTTGACGTAGAGGCGAAGCGGCCCCGCCGGCCATGCGTCGCGGCTGAAGCGCCCTTCCATGACGGATCGGGCGCCGGTGGGAGCGGCGTAGACGAAGTTGCAGCGCAACTCGGAGCCGCGAATGCCGCCGAACAGGTCGGCCGCCCCGCCCGTAAGGTCGCCGCCGGCCAGTTCCGCCGCGGGCGACTGGGCTCCGGCGGCGGCTGCGGCGCAGAAGGCCGCCAGGGCCGCCGCCAGCGGTTGCCATCGCATGGCCGTCAGTTCACCTGGATCAGCAGGCGTTGGATCTGCCGGTTGATCCCGTCGTTGGTCCTCTGCCGCTCCTTGAGTATGTCGGCGTCGGTATCGCGGCCGTGCTTGAACGTGCCGGCCACCGTCCCGGTGCGCTCCTCGGCGGCCCGCACCTCGGCCTGCAGCCACTTCATGTTGATCTGGATGGAGTTCTGCACCTTCTGCAGGATGGGCACCGCTTTGGCGAACTGCGCCGCGGGAGCCCGGAAGGTGATGGTGCTCTTGCTCTTCCAGAGCCCCACGCCCAGCTTGATGCTGTCCTCCACGGCGGCGAACATGAGCTGGCGGTAGCGGACGCCGCCCTCGGTATACTCCACGGCCACCAGCGAGGCCTGGTAGACCAGCGGGAGCGTCACGCCCATGAGCGCGCGCAGCTTGTTGAGCGCCGCCTCGGCCTCGGGAACCGCGACCTGGCTCAGCACGCGGACGTTCTGCGCCGCGGGCGACGTGCGCGGGAGGATCACCTGCAGCAGGTAGTTGGCAGGGCCCATGCGCGGCATGGAGAGGCAGCCGTTGCACTGCGAGCCGGGTGGGAACGCGCCTCCGGCGGGCGAGGCGGTCATGTCGATGAACTGCACGTCGGGCAGCCACATGCCGCGGATGGAGCCGGCGGCGTTGTTCTGCACGGTCCACTCCACCTTGGCCTCGGTCGCGTTCAGCGCGCCGGCCGCGTCGGGCCCCCAGTGGGTGACGCCGCCGATGGTTTTCCAGCCGGCGGGCACCTGCGCTGTGAAGGCTTTCTGGTTGCGCTCAACGTACTTCACGAACTTGGTCTGCCCCGCCGCCGGCAGGGCGCCGGCCAAGCAAGACAGAAGCAGGATGGTGCGAAGCGATCGATGCATGGCGCTCCTCCGTAGCGACGGCTGCCCACATTTGGCGCGGCGTCCAGCCGGCACGGAGGGTAGATACGCCCCGCGCGCCGGGATCACCTGCTGGAGGGGGCTATGGGGCTGAGGAAGCGCCTGGCCGCAGGCAGCCAGTCAGTAGGGTCAATGGTGTTAATCATGTCACCGTATTGACCATATTGACATTATTAATGGTGTTGTCGATGAGCCAGGCGTGCGTCTTGATCTCGGCCGCGGATCATGCCTCGGTGCGCGCCGGGGCGCCCCCGCCGGGTAGGCTTGAACGTGCGCCGCTTGCGCCAAGGAGTTCCGTGATGCTCGCCCCGTGGTTGCCCGCCCTGCTCTGGGCCTTCGCGTTGCCGCCGGGCCCGCCGCCTGCGGCGCGCCTTATCATCGCCTCCGAACGGGGGCGCGGCGGCGTGCTGCAGCTCTACATGGCCGCCGCCGACGGCTCCGGGGCCAAGCGCATCACGCGCGGCGATGCCGTGGAGCCCGAGGGCGTCTTCTCTCCCGACGGCGCCCGCATAGCCTGCACCGTGGCGGACCCGATCCACAACACCTCCGACATCGCCGTCATGGCCGCGGACGGCTCGGGCCTGCGCCGCCTGGTGGTCGCCGGGAGCAAGCAGCAGTGCTGCGAGCCCAGTTGGTCGCCCGACGGCAGGCGCATCGCCTACGCCGTGCTGGAGCGGCCATCCGGTGGCGCCGCGGCCTGCCACCTCTGGGTGGTTCCATCCGACGGTGGAGAGGCCGCGCGGCTGGGCGAGGGCATGCTGCCGGCCTGGTCGCCGGACGGCAAGACGATTCTCTGCACGGTGGTCCCAGCCGGTTCCGGCGAGAAGAAGCCCGCCATCTGCCGCATGGACCCCGACGGCGGACGCCGCCGCCCGCTGCTGCCCGACGCCGCCATGGCCGCCTGGTCGCCCGACGGGCGGCGGATCGCCTACATCGGCATCGGCGAGTGCGGCGCCATGAACGTCTTCACCTGCGCTCCCGACGGCACGGACCGCAAGCGGCTCACTACGCTGGACGACCCTTTCGTCTGCGGGCCGCAGTGGACGCCGGACGGCAAGGCGATCCTCTTCACCGACGCCGCCAGGCCGAAGTCGAGCGTCGCCGAGCCATCCATCCACATCTACTCGGTGCCGGCGCAGGGCGGCAAGCCCCGGCAACTGACCCGGGAGGGCGGCATGAACTTCGTGGGTAGCGGTAGCGGCATCTTCCTGCTGATGGCCGTTCTGGCCGGGCCCGATTAGGGTGGGCGCGGCCATGGTGCGCGTGCATCTCACGGTGAACGACGAGCGAGGGAACCTGTCGCCTTTCCGGGCCGACGTGCTGGCTCCCGGCGCCCGGAGACGCGCCGTCTGGAGTGTCGACGGATGCGCCGAGATCGAGGCGCCGCCGGGAGCCACGCTGCGGGTGGGCAGGGGGCTTGACCACGATGCCGTGGACCTGGTCGTCGGATCGACCGACCAGCGCCTGGAGGCCGTCCTCGTTCGGCGGTTCGACGCCCGAAAGTGGGGCTGGTACGGCGGAGACAACCATGTGCATGTGGTGCATGACCCCTCGTCCGACCCCTCCCTCGATATCGGCCACGGGGCGCGGCTGGCCCAGGCGGAAGGACTGGACACCATCCAGCTGGCGTACCAGTGGGAGCCCGCGGGCGCC
Source organism: Armatimonadota bacterium (assembly GCA_026392115.1). Classification (GTDB taxonomy): domain Bacteria; phylum Armatimonadota; class Chthonomonadetes; order Chthonomonadales; family CAJBBX01; genus CAJBBX01. Next base: position 43,194 of record JAPLCQ010000086.1, read on the forward strand.
TGGCCCGAGGCCGTCGAACTGGATGCCCGGTGCCGCGACGCCGCCCGTCCCGGCGTCACCGTGGGCTGGAACGTGGAGACGCCGAAGTCCTACATTGAGGAGGACGACGGCGGCGAGACGGGCGACCTCCACTGCCTGGGCCACGGCTGGACCGCCGGACTGAGGGATATCTCCCGCGGGCCGGGCTGGTTCCACTCGGGCCCCAACTACCGCGTGCTGCAGGAAGTGGCGAAGCAGGGCGGCGTGGCCGGGGCGGCGCACCCAACGCGGAGCTGGACCCACAAGGGCAACCTCGTCTCCAATCGCAACTCCGAGCTACCGTTCGACATGGTTGCGGGAGCGCCCTATGCGGCCATCGACATCCTCAACGATGGGCCCGCGGGCTTCTTCGCCGATGAGCGGGTCTGGTACACGCTCCTGAACCTGGGGTACCGCGTCGCGGGCACGGCCAACAGCGACGCCTGCCTGGATCGAGGCGACGGGCCCGGCCGGTTCCGCACCTACGTGCAGGTTCGCGGCGGCTTCACCTGGGCCAAGATGGTGGAGGCCGTACGGGCGGGCCGGGTGGTGGCCAGTTCCGGCCCCTTCGTGCGCTGGAGCGTGGCCGGGATGCCGCCGGGATCCGAGTTCGCCGCAGACGACCGCGCGCGGCGGGCCGTCATGCGCGTCTGGTCCGCCCCGCAACCCGCGGAGCGGCTGACGGCGGTGCAGCTCATCCGCTGCGGCGAAGTGGTGCGCGCATGGGACCTGCGGAGCCTGGGCGTGCGGACCTGGTCGGGGGCCTTCGATCTGCGGGCCGACGAGTTCGCCTGGTACACGTTGCGGGTCCTCTCCAACCCCATCGACGCACCGGAGGCGCCTCCGTCGGTGGCGGTGGGGGGCGTCGTCTGGTTCCTGCCGCCCGGCTTCCGCCGCCCCGAGCCGACGCCGGCCCGCGTCGACCTGACCGTTGTGGACGAGGCCGGGCGACCCGTGCCCGGCGCCGCGGTGGCGGTCACCGACGCCGAGGTCGAGGTCGCCCGGTTCGCCGCGGACGCCGACGGCCGGGCTCGAATCACCGCGCCGGCCACGGCCTGCATCGCCGTGGCGGCAACGGGCTTCGCGCCCGAGGAGCGGCGCATCTTCACCGACTGCCCGGAGATTCTGGAGGCCTGCATCGCCACCGATACGGCCTGGGCGAGCCTCCACCAACCCGCCACCTACCATGCCATGCGGCGCCTCCTGGGCGGGCTGAAGATGCGAGTTACGCTCCAGACTGCGCCGTCCGCTTGAGGCTTCCGTGTATGCTAAGTGAAAGGGCCGCGCCGCCGCATCCAACAAGCAGGAGGAGAGGTTGGCAGCAGCGACGGCGGCCGGAACCGGGATCACCACTGGATTGAGCGCCGGCGCCACCGACAGGTCAGCGGATGCACGATTGCTTGCCGACGCACGGGCGGGCGATGGGCGTGCGCTCGGCCGGCTGCTGGAGCCCCACCAGGCGCCGCTCTACCGGCTCTGCCTGGGCGTGCTGCACCACCCGCAGGACGCCGAGGATGCCGTGCAGGAGGCGTTCATACGGGCCATCAAGTCCCTGGGCGGCTTCCGCGCCGATGCCAACCTGCGCACCTGGCTCTACCGGATCGCGCTCAACGTCTGCCTGGAGCGAAAGCGCAGCGCCAAGCCCCTGGAGCCGCTCTACGAGGAGACGCTGGTGACGGAGGCCGGCTCGCTCGAGGACGCCGCGCTGGCGCGGATGCGGGCGATGCAGGTGCTGGCCACGCTCAAGCCGCACCACCGCGCCGCGCTGGTGATGAAGGAAGTCGAAGGCTTCAGCGTCGAGGAGATCGGCGCCGCCATGGGCTGGAACCGCAAGAAGGCCGAGAACGAGTTGTACCAGGCGCGCCGCGCCCTGGCCGAGTGGCGGCTGGCGCAGCAGGAGTAACGGGACAGACTGATGGACGCCGCATGTGACCTCTGCCGCCGCGCCCTCTGCGCGGAGCCGTCGGAGCCGCCGGGAGCCGAGCCGAGGCTCGACCCGGTCGCGCACCTGGCCGCGTGCCCGTCGTGCCGCGCCTTCGGCGAGGCGATGGGTTCCGGGCTGGGCGACCTGCGCTCCATGGCCGGCATGGCTCCCGCCGGCAGTCCCCTGGGCCGCGCCATGGCGGTCGCCGCCCAGCCCCGACGCGCGCCCCGGTGGCCCTTCGCGCTGGCGGCTTCAGCCGCGGTCGCCGCCGCCGCGTGGCTGGCGGTCGTGCGGCCCCTCCCCCAGTCGACACTTCAGGAGGCCGCCGACAAGGCCGCGACGTCCCAAGCGGCCGGTCCAGCCGCCATGCCCGCCGCCAAGGAAGCGGCCCGGCAGCTCCCCGGCACGGACCGGGGCTCAAGGGCCCGGCGCGGCCTGCGCTACGAACGCCGATCAGCCGCCCCGACCACGCGACGCGACGCGGCCGCGGGCGGAGCGGCGGAGAGGCAGGCGGTCGTTGCGGGAGCCGTCGAGCCCGCGCGCCCCCGGTCCGTCTCGTTGCGCGCATTCGGCGCCGAGGCGCGGCCGGTGGCGGCGGATGCCGTAGCCGGCATGCCCGCTCCCCAGGCCGCTGTAGCCGGTCCCGCGGCGGCGCCCGCGCTTGCCGAGAGCCGCAACGTGGACGCATACAAGGCCGTCTCGGCGGCCCCGGTGACGCTGACGCTCGCCGAGATGCCCGCGCCCGAACTGGCCGCGCGGCTGGCCAAGGCGTTGGAGAGGCCCCTGCGGGTCGATCCCGCCCTTGCCGAGGTGCGGCTCGCGCTGCGCTGCGTCGAGCGTCCCGCATCCGAGGTGCTGCAGGCGGTGGCCGCCGCCACCGAGGCCCGGTGGACGCCCGCGACCGACGCGCTCCTCCTGACCCAGGCCGTCGAGGCCGAGGAAGCGGCCGCCGCGCCGGGGCCGGTCGCCCTCAAGACCGAGGCTTCCGCCGTCGGAGGCCGCATGGGCGGCGCCGTGAGGGAGATGCGGGCGCAAGAGGGTTCCGCCGCGCCCACGGGCATGGCGGGCGGCCTGGGCGGCGGCGCGGCGGCCGACGGCGTTCCCGCGTTCGGCCGCGGCGGGAGCGCCGGTTTCGCCAAGCAGGATCGCGCCCTGGCCGCGAAGATGCAGGCGAGCCGTCCGGAGCCGCCGCGCAACGCCGTCACGGTGCGTTGGCCGCACGGGCTCGCAGCGGCGCGTGCGCGGCGCGGCACGGCTCCGGCGCTCCCGCCGAACTGGGTCGTCACCACGGAGGCCGGCGCCCAGGCCGGCAAGCCGCCCGCAGGACGCTGATCCCCGCACGCCGCGCCGTGCTATGCTCAGGTACGGAGGCGATCATGCGTTTCAGACGATGGGTGTCGGCGGCCGTGCCGGCGACGGCGCTGGCTTGCCGCATGGCCGGAGCCGGACCGGTGCAACCTCCCATCGTGCAGACCGCCCTGGATGCGCTTCGGCATCGAGCCGCGCTCCTCGGAGCCTCCGGCCGACGCGCGCCGGCGGTGCGCCTCACTCGCCTCGACCCCGACAGGCCCCGCCTGGGCGACTGGGACCTGATCCCCGAGCTTGCTCCCCTCCGCCCGTGGCAGCGGCGGCAAGGGTATGCGATCCGCCGACAGCCGGGGCGGCAGCCCGAGGTGGCCGCCCAGGCGCCGGAGGGGCTGGCCTTCGGGCTGGCGCACCTCACGGGCCTCCTTCGCGCCGCGCCCGGCGGGGGCGCCCGGTTCGATCTACCGCCGGACGCCCGCCTCTTCGAGGCGCCTGCCATCGAGGAGCGCGGCGAGTACCTGAACATCGGCTACGATATCCCGCCCATCACGCCGCACACCTGGGACGCCGCCCGATGGCGCGCCTATATCGACCAACTGGCCCTGGCCCGCCTGAACCGCTTCTACTTCTTCCTCTGGGGCAGCGACGTCACGGCGTGGGAGGGCTCGCGCCTTTCGCGCACCGAGACCAGCCGCCGGCTCTTCAGCGAGCTGCCCGGCGCCATCCGCTACGCGCGGCGCCGCGGCCTCAAGGTCGTCCTCATGCTGGGGCCGACGCTGATCCCCAACGACGTCTACGACCTCCACCCCGACTGGCACGCCGACATCGAGTATGCGCGTCACGGCTTCCCCGTGGTCTGCCCGAACCACCCGGAGGCCTGGAAGGCGATCACGGCGGCCCTGCGCGCCCAGCTGGATCGGCTACGGGCCGTGGATGCGGTGCAGGTCTGGTTCTACGATCCCGGCGGCTGCTGGTGCGAGGCGCGCGGGTGCAAACAGGGCCAGGCGGCCTCGCTGGCGCGGCAGGTGCGCGAGTTCGCCCGCCTCTTCCGCCGCGTGAACCCGCGCGGCGGACTGGAGGTGAACCTCTGGCCCATGGCCCTCTGGGAGCGGGAGCAGAAGGTGGAGGTCCGCAAGCCGCTGGTGCGGGCCTTGCGCCGCGACTTCCGGTCCGGTTGGCGGGGCATCACCATGGTGGGAACGGCCGAAGAGGGGCCCACGCCGACGCCGCGATGGGAGAAGGAGCTGGGCTTCCGCACAGGGCTCTTCATCTTCGCGGCCAACCCGGAGTCGGGCTACAGCTTCCTGACGCCGCACCTGCGCTATGTGCCCTGGTCTGCCCGGGTGGCTCGCGACTTCGGCGTCGACGCCTGCTTCGGCCACCGGCTGGAGGCCTGGACGCGCCTGCCCGCCACGGCGCTCATGGCCCAGTGGCTCTGGAACCCCGATCTGGAACCCGCCGAGGCCGTGCGGCGGCTCTCGTGCAGCCTTATGGGCGACGACCGGGCCGGGGCGGCGCTGGCCGGGGCCATCACGCTGCTGGACCGCATCACGGACGAGGGCGCCGCGCCGGAACTTGCCGGGCCGCTGCGCGCGGCCGCCGCCGAGGCATGGCCGCTCGCGGCGCCGGGACTGCTCAAGGAGATCGAGTACCTTCCGGCCATGCTGGAGGCGGTGGCGGCCGTCGCCGAGTCGGTCGGCGCGGCTCCGGAGGAGCTGGCGCGCTGCGAGGCCCGCTTCGCCGAGGCCCTGCGACGCAGCCCGACGTTCGCGTCTCTGGCGGCCGACGCGCCGGGCGCGTTCAGGCGATATCGCGAGATGCTGCTGCCCGGTTGGCGCAATCGGATGTTCTGAGCCCGTTCGCCCTTGCCCCAACGGTCACCATGTGTTAGACTCAGGCGTCAATAGACGATGCCGAAGTTGTGACCCTGCAGACGATTGGTGATGTCCGATTGCGGTTCAGAGCCAACGCTCCTTCAATGGAGTGAGGCTCGGCGTTGCTGAGTGGTATCCCCTAACCGGGAAGCGCAAGGCGCGCCGGCGCACATCCGCCCGTGTTATGCGGGTTCTTGAACCGCGGGCACACGGCGTCGCGGGGTGCACAGGCGGTCGGCGGTCGGCCCTTAGCGGGGTCGGCCGCCGGTCGTTTGTCGGCCCTCCTCCAGGTCCCTACGTAGGCCTCGTATAGCCCCCGAAGAGCTCGCTGACGGAGTCGTTGGCGTGAATGCGCTGGATGGCGTTGGCCAGCAGGGGCGCCACGCTCACCACGCGAATCTTGGACCCGGCGTTCTCCAGCGGAGGCACCGTGTCCGTCATCAGCAGGCTCGCCAGCGGCGACGCCTCCACCTGCGCCACCGCGTTCCCCGAGAGGATGCCGTGCGTGCAGCAGGCGTGCACGGCCCTGGCGCCTCGGGCGATGAGGGCTTCGGCTCCCTTCACGATGGAGCCGCCCGTGTCGATCATGTCGTCGATCATCACGCAGGTCCGGCCCGCCACGTCGCCCACGATCTCCAGTATCTGCACCTGGTTCGGCTCCGGCCGCCGCTTGGCGATGATGGCCAGAGGCGATCCGAGCTGCTCCGCCAGGCTCCGGGCGCGGGTGACGCCGCCCACGTCGGGGCTCACCACCAGGGCGTCGTCGCCGCAGAGGCCCCGGCTCCGCAGGTCCTCGCCGATGATGGGACCGGCGTAGAGGTGGTCCAGCGGGATGTCGAAGAAGCCCTGAATCTGCCCGGCGTGGAGGTCCACGCAGAGCACGCGGTGGGCGCCGGCCACGGTGATGAGGTTCGCGATGAGCCTCGCGGTGATGGGCTCGCGGGGCTTGATCTTCTTGTCCTGCCGGGCGTAGCCGTAGTAGGGGATCACCGCGGTGATGCGCCGCGCCGACGCCCTGCGGAAGGCGTCGATCATGATGAGCAGCTGCATCAGGTTCGAGTCGACCGCGCGGCAAGTGGGCTGGACGATGAAGACGTCCATGCCCCGGGCGCTCTCGTCGATCTGGATCGAGGTCTCGCCGTCCGCGAAGCGGCGGATGTGGATGTGGCCCAGCTCGACGCCCAGGTTGTCGGCGATCTTGCCGGCCAGCTCCGGGTTGGCGTCGCCGCTGAAGAGGCGCAGGTCGCTCATTTGGCTCGGTCTCCCTTTTCGTCGCGCAGGCGTCGCGCCCAACCCGGCTTGACGGCCTGCCGGCTGCGGCCCAGGCCCAGGGCGTCGTCCGGCACGTCCTCGGTCAGCGTGGAGCCCGCGGCGGTGTAGGCGCCGGCCCCCACCCGAATCGGGGCCACCAGCGTGTTGTTGGAGCCCACGAAGGCCCCCGGCCCGATCTCCGTGCGCCGCTTCACCCATCCGTCGTAGTTGCAGGTGATGGTGCCGCCGCCGATGTTGGCCTCGGCGCCCACGTCGACGTCGCCCAGGTAGGTCAGGTGCGCCAGCTTGGCGCCGGGGCCCACGACCGCCAGCTTGAGCTCGCAGAAGCTGCCGACGCGCGCGCCCGCCCCGATGTCGCAACCCGGCCGGATATGCGCGTACGGCCCCACGGTGACGTCCGCGCCGATGCGGCTCTCGGTGACGTGGGACGCCAGGATGCGGGCGCCGTCGCCGATCTCGCTCTCCTCGATGCGGCAACCCGCCCCGATCAGGCATCCCGCGCCGACGGCGGTGCGGCCCCGAAGCTGCGCGTGGGGCTCGACGAGGGTGTCGGCGCCGATCTCCACGTCCACGTCCACGCTGACGCTGTCGGGATCGGGCATGCTGACCCCCGCCAGCATATGCCGCCGCAGGATGCTCATGCGGAGGGCGCGGGTCACGGCGGCCAGCTCCACGCAGGTGTTGACGCCCAGAACCTCGCTCTCGTCGTCGACGCGCACGCTCACCGCCTTGCGGCCCCAGCCGTGCAGGATGCCCACGGCGTCGGTGAGGTAGTACTCGTTCTGGTCGTTCTGGCTGCCGATCCGCGGCAGGGCCTCCAGCAGATCCGGGCCGCGGAAGCAGTAGACCGAGGCGTTCCACTCGTGCACCGCCAGCTGCTCCGCCGAGGCGTCGCGGGCCTCCACGATGCCCGTCACGGCGCCGTCAGGCCCGTGCAGCACGCGGCCGTAGCGTCCGGCGTCCGCCGCCCAGCCCTCCAGCAGGGCCACGGAGGCCCCCGCCTCGGCGCGGGCGCAACGCAGGGCGGCCAGCGTCTCGGCCTTCAGCAGCGGCACGTCGCCGGCCAGCACCAGCACGTCGCCCTCCACGCCCGCCAGCGCGTCGGCGGCGCACCGCACCGCGTGGCCCGTGCCCCGGGGGTTCTCCTGCAGCACGTACTCCACGGCGTCGCCCAGCCCGGCGCGCACGCGATCGGCCGCGTGGCCCACGATGACGACGATGCGCCCGACGCCGGCGGCCCGGCAGGCCCGTATGACATGGGCGGCCAGCGGAATGCCGCAGAGCGGATGCAGCGGCTTGGGCGTCGCCGACTTCATGCGGGTCGACTTGCCGGCGGCCAGGATGACGGCTACGGCCTCGGGTCGTGCGGGTGCATCGGTAACCGGCAAGGTGATCCTCCCAAGGGGGTCATGGGTCAGCGTGCGGACGCTCGCGTTGGTCGCCAATTATAGACGGTTCGGCGCGCCCGCGAACAGCGCCGGCGCGCGGGCCATGGGGTACACCTTCTGCGGCGAGGCGCGCCCGCCCGCCGCCGTCCCTCGGAGGAAGTGATGCAGACGACGATCGCCCTACTCATATTCGCGGCGGCAGCGGCCTCGGCGGCCTCGGCGGCCCAGACGCCCCCATCGGCGCAGGTCCGCCTATGGCCGGGCGTGGCCCCCGGCGAGACGGGCGATATCGGCCCGGAGCACGACACCACGCCCGAGGCCGAGCGCAAGCCCGCCAAGCAGGCGATCCTGCGGCTCACCAACGTCACCGAACCCACGCTGCAGCTGTTCCGGCCGGCGCCGGGCAGGAGCAACGGCGCCGCCGTGCTGGTCTGCCCCGGAGGCGGCTACAGCATAGGACGCGCAGCGGGCCATGGGCCTGATCCGGCGCCGCGCGGCCGAATGGGGCGTCGATCCCCGCCGCGTCGGCGTGCTGGGCTTCTCGGCGGGAGGCCACCTCTCGGCCATGCTCTCCACCGACTACCGCCAGAGGACCTATCCGCACGTCGACGCCGCCGACACCGAGAGCTGCCGGCCAGACTTCAGCGTGCTCATCTACCCCGCCTACCTCATCAAGGAGCGCGAGGTCACGAAGCTCGCGCCGGAACTGAAGATCGATGCGGAGACGCCGCCGGCGTTCCTCTCCATGGCGCTGGACGACCCGATCCGGGTGGAGAACGCCATCGGCTACGCCCTGGCCCTGAAGGCCGTCGGCGTCCCCGCCGAGCTGCACGTCTATCCCAGGGGCGGCCACGGCTACGGCCTTCGCGCCAGTGCGGGACCCGCCGCCACATGGCCCAAGCGCGCCGGGGAATGGCTCAAGAGCCAGGGCTGGCTGGAGCCGCGGCCGTAGAGCCAAGCCCTTGCCGTCATCCTGACGCGAAGCGGAAGGACCCCCAGGCGTGAGCCGCCGCACCCGCGGACTCGGGCACGGAGGCCCGAGCCACCAGGGTCGGGGCGCGGCGGCGCGTGCGACCGCGGTCTGGGGCTTGCGGCCACGCGGTCGGGCGCCAGGGCGACGCCGTCCGTGTGCGTCCGTGTTGGTCCGTGTTGGTCCGTGCCCATCCGTGTCACGAGGAAGCGCCCCCGGTGGCCGAAGCCTCCGGGGGCGCTGGTGCGTCTGGGGTTGGGGCGTTGGGCTACGGCGCGACGGTCAGCGTGCCCGATGCCGTGCCGGCGTTGTAGTCGGCGTCCGCCGTGAAGGTCACGGTGAACGGGAAGGAGCCTGCCGCCGCCGGGGTGACAGCGACGGTGGCCCTGCCCGATGCGTCGGTGGTGGCCGTGGTGTCGAGGCTCGCGCCGGCGCACTGGAACCGGAGGGACTTGCCGCTGACGGGCGTCAGGGCCCCGTTCTTCTGGTACCAATAGAAGTAGGCCGATAGCGAGCCCGCCGTGCCCGCCTTGCCGGCGCGGTTGGTGGTGTAGACGTAGACGTTCCGCTTGCCGCCCACCGTGAGGTTGGCCGTGCCGGTGGATGCGGCGTAGGCGGCGTCGCCCAGGAAGCGGGCGTTGATGGTGTAGGTCCCCGCGGTGGCCGGCGCCGTGGCCGCGAGGGTGGCCTTGCCGCTTGCGTCGGTCACGCTGGACGCCGGGGTCCAGGAGCCGCCGTTGAACTGGAACTCCACCTGCTTGCCGGCGATGGCCAACGGGCCGGTGGTGGAGGTGGAGGAGGCGCCGAGGTAGGCCACGAGGCCGATGCCGTCGCCGGGCCCGGCGGTGAGCGCGGTGCAGTTGACGGCGGTGGCGGCCAGCGCGGTGCAGGTGAGGGTGCCGGAGCCGGTGGAGCCGTCGGTCCCGCCGCCGCCGGCGAAGCGGCAGTTGATCGTGTGCGCTCCCGCGGCCGGCGCGGTGAGGGTCAGCGTGGCGTAGCCGCCGGCGGTGCTGGTCAGGATCTCAGAGGGGATCCAGGCGCCGCTGTCGATCTGGAACTCCAGCCGCTGTCCGGCATAGGCCGAGCCGGACTTGGTGAGCTTGGCGCGAAGGGTGATGCGGGCGCCGGCGGTGGCGGCCAGGTTGTCCACGGTCAGCGTCGATGTCTCGCCTCCGAGGTTCAGCTTCACCACATAGACATCCTGGTCACCGCCGTTGGCGGTCTGGTAGGCGCCGGGCGTTGTGGGCCCGCCCCCGAACCGCCCGGCAACGTAGACGCCGCTTGCGTCGACGGCAACCCCCGTTGCCTGGTCCCAGCTTCCGACATCACCGCCCAGGAAGGTGCTGTAGAGCAGGTTCGATCCGTCGGCGCTGAGCTTGCTGAAGACGCCCTTCACCGAGTTACCGCTGTAGGGGTGCGTGGTCTGGTGGGCGCCGGGCGTTGTGGGATAGGTGGTCGCCGCGGAGGAGCCGGCCACATAAGCCGCGCCGGAGGCATCCACCGCGATTGCGAGCAGATGGTTATCATAGAAGGTCTGGCTCGTGCTGGAGCCGCCCAGGTAGGTAGAGTAGACGAGGGAGCTGCAGGCGGGGTTCAGCTTGGCCACGAAACCGCAATTGGAGTCTGCGTTGATGGGCCTCGTAACCATGTAGGCGCCAGCCGTCACGGGAAGATCGGTCGATTTCGTAAGGCCGGCCAGGTAGATATTGCCGCCGGCGTCACTGGCGACGGCGCGGGAATGGTCGTCCCCGGAGCCGCCGAAGCAGGTGCTGGCGACGAGCGCACTGCCCGCCGCGTTCAGCCGGGTCACAAAGCCATCGCCGGCCGCGTCTCCCGTGGTCTTGTAGGCGCCTGCCGTCGTCGGGAAGTCGGCAGAAGCGGTGCGGCCCGTCACGATGGCGTCGCCGCCGGCGACGGTGATGCCCGTGGTGCTGTCCATGCCGCTACCGCCGAGCGCCGTGGCGTAGACCAGAGCCGAGCCGGCGGGGTTGAACTTGGCGACATAGCCGTCCCAGCTCCCGCCACTGGTGGTCTGGTAGGCGCCCGGCGTGGTAAGCACGAGAAACTGGAAGTTGCCGCAGACGTAGGCGCTCCCAACCCCGTCCACGGCGATGCCGGATACAAAGTCGATGGTTACCGTACCGAAGTAGGTGCCGTAGACCAGCGCGGCGCCGTCGGCCGCGAGGCAGGTGACGACCGTGTCGAAGTCGGAAGAGCCGCCGTACCTCGTTGTCCGGTAGGCGCCCGGAGTAGTGGGCCAGGCGCCGCTCTTCGTCTGGCCGCACGTGTACACGTTGCCGGTGGGACCTAGCGCCACGGCCGCGATGTTGTCATCGACGCCGCCACCCAGATACGTGCTGAAGACGAGTCCGCTGCCGGCGGCGTTGAGCTTGGTGACAATCCCCACCGCAGCGGTAGAGGCGCCCGGTTTGGTCGTCGAGTAGGCGCCGGCCGTAGTGGGATAGTCCACGGACATGCTAGAGCCGACCCCGACGACGCAGCCCGTGGAATCCACGGCGATGGCGGTACACACGTCGCTTCCGGCGCCGCCCACCAACGTGGCATAGGTAACGGAGGGGTCGACTACCAGCGGACGCGAGGCGTCGTACCGTGCGATTTGGAACGCGACCGTGTTGCGCTCCAGCGTGAAGCCGCAGGCGACCTGGGTGCGCTTGCCGTTCAGCGTCTGGTAGGCGTAGGGCCGGTTCAGGACCACGTCGCCGCAGGCGGTGGATGCCACAACGCGGCCGGCCACGTTCCGGAGCGACCGCGCGCCGCTGACGGCCATGCGGATCCTCGCCGGGTCGGCGCCGGGCTTCACCACGAAGTCATACTCCAGCGTTCGGCTCTGCCCCGCTCCGTAGTAGACCAGGTCCACGCCGGGGTAGACGCCGGCGACGCGGGCTCGGGCGTAGGTGGGGACGCGGGCGTGCCACTTCTTCGGGTCGTTGCCGATGAAGTAGTTGACGATCCCGGCCTGCTTCTCCAGCCCTGTGACCGCGGCCTTCGCGTTGGAGCCGGTGAGCTTGAGGCGCAGGGCCGCCGCCTTGCCGCCCTTGGCCAGGGCGAAGACGGCCTCGGTGTTGGTGAGGAAGACCGTGCCGCCGGAGGTGCGCCCGACGAACTGGACGGCCCTGGGGTACTGCCCGGTGTTCTTCTCAAAAGTCAGGGGCAGGTTGGGCGCCTGCATCCTGGGCGTGCCGGGCGCCGCCATGGCGGAGCCGACCGACAGGAGGAGCGCCGCCGGAGCGGTTAGGCGCAGAAGGCTCCTCAGGGAGTGTGGGTTGGGCCGCGCGGCGGCCGAACTGTGATTCCACATGCGATGCGTGTTCCTTTCCGGGTGGTTGACGATCTGCCCATCGGCTGGGCGCCTGCAATCCCCCGTCGGAGGCCATTGTACGGAACGCTGCGCTACGCTACCGCTACGGAACGGGCATGAATCGCCGCTACGGTCGGCCATGTTTCAGCGATTCCGCGAAGAAGCTCGGGCGCTCCGGGTGCTATCCTGTGGATGGGCGGCGTTGGTGTGCGTTTCTCTTGTTCCCGATGTCTTTGCGGGGCCGTTCGGGAGGGTGCCGTTGGAGCTGGACGTTTGGCGTGTCGGCATGTTCGGAGGGCTCTCTTTGCAGGGGCTTGGCGGAAGCAGTCCCGCCTACCCCACGCGAAGGACCGCCGCCCTGCTGGCGCGCCTCGCCTACCCCGGGCGCCGCCGCTTCTCGCGCGACGAACTGACCGAGTGGCTCTATCCGAACGCGGGAGCCGACGAGGGACGGGTCCAGATGCGCCAGGTTCTGGTGCGCCTACGCCGCCTTCTGGAGCCGGAGGGCGTGGCGTCCGGCAGCGTCGTGGTGAGCGACCGTGAGCACGTCGGACTGAACCCCGCGGCCTTGCGTACCGACGTCGCCGACTTCGAGGCAGCCATGGAGGCGGCAATCGGCTTGGAGGGAACTGAGGCGGAGGCCGCGCTGACGCGAGCCGTCTCGATCTACACGGGCGACCTCCTGCCGAGCCTCGACGGCGAGTGGGTGGTCTACGAGCGCCAACGCCTGCGCAACCGGGCGCTAGACGCTCTGGTAACGCTGGCGGGCCTGTGCGAGTCCGCCGGCAACTACGCCGCTGCCGCCGACCATGCCTCGCGGGCCATCGCCATCGATCCGCTTGGCCAGGGCGCGCATGTGGCACACATCCGGAGCGCCGCCGCGGCGGGCGATGCCGGCGGCGCGCAACGGCGCCTGGCCGCCATGACGAGGCTCTGGCGCGAGGAGTTCGGCTCCGATGCCCCGCCGGCGGCCTATGCCGCGGCCGCCACCGTTCGGCGCGGCTCCGAACAGCCCGTCCCGCATGGGGTGCGCCGCGGACGCGTGCCGGCTCCGCTGAGCCGCTTCTTCGGCAGGGAGGCCCAGGTCGAGGAGATCCGCGGCAGGCTGGCGCCGGGTCCGGAGCAGACTCGGTTGCTGACGCTGACCGGTCCGGGCGGCGCCGGCAAGACGCGGCTGGCGGTGGCGGCGGCCGCCGCGCTGATGGACGCCTACAGCGGCGCGATCCGGTTTGTGCCGCTGGCCGACGTGGCTGGCCCCGGCTCCGTGGCCTCCGAGCTGGCGCGCGTGCTGGGTGTGCCGAGCAGCGCCGACGAGGCGCTGGCAGCGGCCATCAGCAATACGTTATCCTTGGAGGCGGGCTGCTTGCTCCTGCTCGACAACATGGAGCATGTGGTGGACGAAGGTGCGCGCATCGCCGAGATGCTCCTGTCGCAATGCCCCGGCCTGGCCCTGCTGGCCACCTCGCGGCGGTCGCTGGGCGTGCAAGGGGAGCGCCGGATGGCCGTCGCGCCCCTCGAAACGCCGCCCGAGGCCGCCGCTGCCGGCCGCATCCTGGAGTACCCCAGCGTTCGGATGCTGGCCGACCGCATCCAGGCGCGGCGGCCGGGCTTCGCGGTGACCGACCTGAACGCCCCGGCGGTCGCGGCGCTCTGCGCCCGGCTGGACGGGCTGCCGCTGGCCATCGAGCTGGTGGCCGGTTGGGCCGGGATGTACACACTGGAGGAGATGGTCTCCCGGCTCGCCGTGACGCCGGCGCTACTGACGAGCCCATCGTCAGCCGCTTCGTCTCGCGTCGCCTCGCTGGATGCCGCCATGGAGTGGAGCCTTCGCCTGCTGGATGATGGGCAACGCCGGCTCTTTGCGGCTCTCTCCGTCTTCCGAGGCGGCTGGCTCATCGATGCGGTGGAGGACGTGTGCGGCGCTGGGCCGGCCCGGCTTCGCGGCCTGCAGGAGTGCTCGCTGATCATGGCGACGGCCACCGGCGGACGGATGCGCTTCGGAATGCTGGAGACGCTACGGGCCTTCGCCGAGCAGCGACTGGAGCCGGCCGAGGCCGACCGTGTGCGCGGAAGGCACGCCCGCTGGTTCGCCGAGATGGCGGAGCGCGCCGTGGCGCAGGCATCCGACAAGGTCGTAGAGGGCTGGCCGACGACGCTGGAGCCCGACCTGGCCAACTGCGGCGCGGCGCTCCAGTGGTGCCTGCTGGAGCCCGGCCGATCGACCGACGATATCGATTCGGGCGTGCGCCTGGCCGCGGCGCTCTGGCCTTACTGGGGCGTGATGGGCCAGTTCGGCGAGGCCCGACGGTGGCTTAGCGCGGCTCACGACGCATGTGGGGATCGGCGCACGGCGGAGCACGCGTGCGTGCTGCAGGGCCTGGGGCTCATCCTCGCCATGGACCACGGTTGCGCCGCCGCCCTGGAGTGCGGCGATGAGAGCCTGGCCATCGCCCGCGAGCTGGGCGACCCGGTCGGCGAGACGAAGGCGCTGGCGACGCTGGGCAAGATCCACGAGCGGCGCGGCGAGATGGCCGAGGCGCGCAGCAGCTTCGAACTGGCCCTGGGTGCGGCGCGCGCCAATGGTCTGGACGACGTGGCTCTGTCCGTCCTGCTCGGACTGGCGCTGGTGGCCGAGGCCGAGGGCGAGAGCGAGGCGGTCGCGGACACCCAGCGTCAGGCCCTGGCGCTGGCCCGGAAGCTGGGCAGCAAGCGGTACGCGGCGCTCCTCATGCAGGAGCTCGGCCTGCTCGCCTGGCGCACGGGTGATCTCGACACCGCACAGGCGCACCTGGAGGAGAGCCTTCGCCACAGCCGCGAACTGAGCGACACCTACTGCGAGGCGCGCTGCCTCTGGGGTCTCGGCCATGTGGCACGGGCGCGGGAAGATGCGCCGCAGGCTGCCGGGCGGTTCCGGGCGATGCTCGGCCTCGTCCGCGTAGCCGGGCGCGGCGCCCTGCGCGCCCCCTGCCTGGAGGGCCTGGCCCATACGGCGGAGGCCCAGGGCGCGCACGAGACCGCGGCGACGCTGCTTGCCCACGCGGAGATGCTGCGCGAGGCGCCGAACTTGCCGCCGCCGACGCCGGGGGAGATGGAGGCCCACGCGGCGCTGGCGCTCCGCCTTCGGGAAGCGCTGGGCGAGGAGGCCTTCCTGGATGCCCGCGGGCGCGGCAGGAGCCTGTCCACCGACGACGCCCTGCGACTGGCCGCAGAGGGATAGCGCAGCAGCCGCGCGGCAAGCGCGGTCAGCACGGTCAACACGGTCAACACCGTCAAGCCCCCGCCGTCATCCCGGCGCGAAGCGGAAGGACCCCCCGGCCTGAGCCGCCGCACCTGCGGGACCACCCCGCCCCGCCGTTCAGCGCGACGCCAACGGAAGCGCCGGGCAACGCGGAAGCGCGGCGGGCGGCTTACGGGGGATCCTTCGGCCAAACGGCGGCCTCAGGATGACGGCAACGTGGGCAGGCCCCCGGGCAAGCCACCGCGGCGCCGTGCCGCTACTTCGGCGGTTGCGGCCGGGCTGTGGCCTCCTTCAGCAGCGGCTCGATGTCGAAGCCCAGCGGGGCGCCGGCGCTGATCTTGCGGCGGGCCGAGACGATGGCGTCTTCTAGTCCCGGGGGCGTCTCGTTCTTCCACCAGTTCATCCGCTCGCTGTAGCACCAGACGTACTTGTCCGTGGTGTAGAGCGCCCAGTAGATGTTGTGCTCGAACCAGCGGGCGCGCTCGTCCGGGGTCATGCGGTAGCTCGTGTAGCTCTCCGGGTCGGGCTGCCGCAAGGCGAAGTTCTGGTCGACGTAGAGGGCCATGCCCACCTGCACCTGCCGGTCGTACCTGGTCCGCAGCTCCGGCGGGATGAGCAGGCGCGCGCGGCTTCGGATGGCGTGGTAGGCCCGGAAGTACTGCTCCCGCGTGGTGGTGTAGTAGGCCATCTCGTTGCCGTCGACGAACCGCGCGCCGGGGCTCGCGCCCTCCAGCATCCCCACGAAGAAGTCCGGCATGAGGCCCCACGAGCGCTCCTGCAGCCGCTTGCCGCGCTCGGGCTCGGGCACGTCGGCCAGGTCGCCCATGAGGCTGACATGGAAGAACGTGAGGATCACCGCGGCGGGGAGGGACTTCTCGAAGGCCCGCATGAGCTGCGCGCCGCGCTTGCGAACCTGGGCGCGGTAGTCGGCGAAGCTGCGCGACGCGGCCCGGGGCTGCTTGGCATAGTTCCAGAGGTCGAAGTCGTAGGGCTCGGGGTCGAAGCAGATGCCGGCCAGCGGACCCGATCGCGCCGCCCGGACCAGGAGCCGCGCGTTGCCCTCGACGGCCTTCCACTGGGCGTCGTCGAACCAGTCCCACCCGGCGGGCGGCGAGCCCCAGATCAGCACGAAGTTCTCGTTGAAGCGCTCGAAACGGAGCGACTTCAGGATGCGCTGGTCCTCGGCGAAGGCGGCCGGGGCCAGCGGCTTGGTCACGAAGGCGTTGTAGCCGCCGTTCAGCCGGTAGACGACGCCCTCGAACGGACGCTGCTCCATGGACTTTTGACCGGCCTGAAGCTGGGCCGGGCTCGGCACGTCCCAGCCGTACTCGATGAGCTTCTTGCCCCGCAGGTCCGCCAGATCGGCGGCGGGGGCGCCCGCGGCCACCAGGACGGCCGCCAGGAAGGGCAGGGCGCCTTTCACGAACAATCTCATGCTGAACCTCCGCTCCGGCGTGACATTCGGGCTGAGGATACCCCGCGCCGGGCGCACGGAGCGGGCATTCGCCTCCATGCGTCCTTACTGAGTGCAGGAGCGGCGCGCCCTTCCGCCGTATATACGTGTATGATCGCGCCCCAGCAAGGATGCCAACCATGCCGAACCGGACCATAGCCGCCGCCGCCGTCCTCGCCGCACTGGGTCCGTGGGCGCGCTGTGCGCCGGCCCCGAAGGCGCCCGCCGCGCCGGCCGCCGCCGGCATCGCCGCCCTGCAGGCGGAGTTCGCCAAGCCGCCGCGCACCATGGGTCCCATGCCCCTCTGGTGGTGGAGCGGCGACGATCTGGACGCCAAGCGGCTCATCTGGCAGATGGACCGAATGGCGGAGGCGCGCGTCTACAACGCCGTGGTGGCGCACGTGGCGCCCACGAGCGGCCTCTACGGCTCCGCCGCCGACAGGCCCAGGTTCCTCTCGGAGGAGTGGTGGCGCATCGTCGCCCAGGTGGTGAAGCACGCCAAGGCCGTCGGCATGCGCCTCTGGTTCTCGGACCACCTGGGCTTCCCGTCGGCCGGCATCCAGGACCGCCTCCTCGCCCGCAGGCCCGAGTGCCGGGCGCGCGACCTGGAGGTGACCGAGAGCGACGCTGCGGGTCCCGCCGAGATCGAGGCCGCGGGCGAGGCGCGTCCGCTGGCAATCTTCGCGCTGGAACTGCCGCGCAAGGGCGCCGCGCCGGCCCTGGGATGCCGCATCATCGACTTCAGCGCCGCCGCCGCCGCCGGGCGGAGCCTGCGCCTGCCCGAGGGCGCCTGGCGCGTCCTGACGTTCACCGAGACCCCCGGCGGGTTCGACTACCTCTCGCCCAGGGCGTCGGCGCTGCTGCTGGAGACCGTGCAGGGAGCCATGGAGCGCCGCCTCGGGCCCTACCTCGGATCCACCGTGGCGGGCACCTGCCGCGCCGACATGCCGTCGCCGAACCGCTGGACCGCCGGCTTCCTGGAGAAGTTCCGCAAGCGCAAGGGTTACGACCTCCGGTCGCGCCTGCCGCTGCTGCTCTACGACGTGCGGCCCACTTCCGGCAAGCTCCGCTGCGACGTGGCCTCCGTGCAGGCCGCCCTGCTGGAGGAGGCGCTGCTGCAGCCGTCGTCCGCGTGGCACGCCAGGCACAACATGCGCCTGCTGAACGAGCCGCCGGTGGGCTTCGACAACCCCATCGAGGCGCAGTCCGCCTTCCCCGAGTCGCTCCGCGCGCTCCGCTGGGCCGCATCTCAGGGCTCCGACGACGCCGCATCGCTGAAGACGCTCAGTTCCGCCGCGCATACCCGCGGAGGCCCGGGCGCCTGGATGCTCGGCGCGGGCGCGACGGGCTGGAACCAGACGCTGGAGCAGAGCGCCCGGGCCGTTGAGGCAGCGGCCCTGCGCGGCGCGGCGCTCTTCAGCCCCGGCGGCTTCCTCTACGCCACGCAGGCCGGGTGGTGGGAGTGGTCCAACCCCGGCGGCTCCTTCCGGCAGCCCACCTGGCGCCAGCACGCCCTCTTCGCAGACCATGTGGCCCGCATCGGCGTCATGGCCTCCGGCGGGAGCCACCGTTGCGACGTGGCTCTGGTCTACCCCTCCAGCGCCATCATGGCCGCCATGGACCCCCTGAGCGGCTCCCTGGTGGCGGCGCGCGCCCGTCAGGCGGCGGCCGTGCGGGACGCCTTCACGGCCACCCGCAAGGCGCTGGACGCCGCCGGTCTCGACTACGACGTGCTGGACGAAGCCACGGTGGCCGCCGGCGTCGCCGGGGGCGGACGCCTGCGCGTGGCCGGAGAGGCCTATCGCGCCCTGCTGCTGCCGGGGCTGACGACCTTCGCCGCCTCGGCCGCCTCGCGCCTCCGCGACCACCGGCTGGCCGGAGGCGTCGTGGCCACCGTGGGTGCGCTCCCCGCCGAGGCCGCCGAGATCGGCGTGAGGGACGGCGCCATGGCGGACGCCCTCCGCACGGCCTTCGCGCCGCGCGGCCCGGGCAGGGCCCTCTCCGGCACGACCGCCGCCGCCGCCGTCCGCGCGCTGCTCGCCGCGCTGGGCCGGCACGCGTCGCCCGTGGGCCGGACGCTCCACCGCGCCGTGGCCGACGGCGACTGGTTCCTCGTGACCGGCGAGCCGGGCGGCTCCGAGACGGCCTGGTTCCGAGCCGAGGGGCGCCCCGAGATCTGGAACCCCTACACCGGCCGCTGCGCGCCCGCCCGCCCGGTGGGCGCGAGCAAGGGCGCCGTCGGCCTGCGGCTCTCGTACGCCGAGAGCCCCGCGCTGCTGGTCGTCTTCCGCCGCGACGCCGCCTCCGCGGCCGCGCAGCCCACGGCCCTGCTCGGGGCGGTCCGCCCGGCGCAGACCCCCGTCGCGCCGCAAGGCAGGCGCGAGGTGCGCCTGGCGCCGGAGTGGAACACCTCGCTGGCGCAGACCGCCGACAACCGTTGGGGCGACTTCGCCCTGCCCGCCACGCGCGGCCCGCTGCCGGTGGAGTGCCGCCGGTTCCGCTACCGCGAGGAGCGGCTGGGCGAGGACGGCGTCGCGCTGGGCTGGCACGAACCCGGGCCCGCGCCCGGCGAATGGAGCTGGGTCACCGCCGGCTTCGGCCAGCGATGGTGGATCAGCGGAGAAGTGCCGCCCAGGTCCGACCTGCCGCTGCCGGGCCCCGACACCGGCGTCTGGACCCCCTCGGCCCCGATGTGGGCGCCGGCCGCCTACTCCACCCGCCTGGGCATCGAGAAGGACCCCGTGCATCGCGCCACCTTCGGACCCAAGGGGCGCGTGCCGGACGAGTACCTGGACCTGGGCGCAGGCGCCGAGGGAGCCACGCGATACGCCGTCACGTTCCTCCACAGCCCCGTCGAGACGCAGGCCACCGCGTGGCTCGGCGGCAACGGCAGGCCCGAGCTCTGCGTCAACGGCGAGTGGCTCGCCGAGGGCCAGACCACCGTGCGTCTGATGGCGGGCTACAACGCCGTGGCCCTTCGGCTCAAGCAGCCCGCGCACTCGCGCCTGCGGGCCTTCCTGCATCTGGGCCCTCCCGGCCTCTCGGCCTGGCGTCCGGCGTGGATCTGGTACCCGGATGCGCCTTCGCCCGGCGCCCTCCGCACCTTCCGCACGACGCTGGACCTCGACACCGTGCCCGACCGCGTGGAGGCGCTGATCACCGCCGACAACTCCTACGCCCTCTTCGTCAACGGGCGGCCCGTGGGGCGCGACGGCGGGAGCAGCGCGGCCTTCTGGCAGAGCGCCGAGACCTACTCGATCCGGCAGTTCCTGCACGCCGGGGCCAACGTCATCGCCGTGCGCGTACACAACCTGACGGGGCAGGCGGGGCTCCTGGCCGCCATCCGCGCCTATGACGAGCACGGCGCGCCCAAGGACCTCCTGACCACCGGCCCCGCATGGCGCGCCGGCAAGGATGCGCCGAACGGCTGGAACCGCGCCGGGTTCGATGACTCCTACTGGCCCGAGGCCATGGTCGCCGGCTGGTATCCCTGCGAGCCCTGGGGCTGGATTCAGGGCATGGAGGACCTGCGCGGAGCGGTGCTGCCCGACTCCGGCCGGCTCAACGGCCGTACCGCGCCGTGGGCCTCGGCCATTACCGTCGACCCCCGCCCCGGCCTGCGCAAGAGCGTGGGTTGGTACCGGTTCGACCTGCCGCCCGGCACGACCACCGTGGACCTGAGCCTCTGGGGCCGGTACCGGGTCTTCATCGGCGGCAAGGAGTGCGCCCCCGCGGAGAACGGCATCGTCGGCGTGCCCGCCGAGCTCGTCGCCCGAGGGGCCGTCTGCGCGCTACGGGTGCAGCAGCCCGCCGGCCGCTACGAGGGCGCCGTCTTCGAGGCCCCGGTGCGGCTCACGGTCGCCGCCGGACGCATGGAGCCGGGGCCCTGGTCCGCCCAGGGCCTCGCCTCCTACTCCGGCGGCGTGCAGTACCAGCAGACCGTGGACCTGCAGGCGGCCGCGCCCGACGCCACGCTGGACCTTGGAGCCGTGCAGGGCGTCGCCGAGGTGAGCGTGAACGGCCGCTCGGCGGGCGTCCGCCTCTGGCCGCCCTACCGGTTCGGGCTTGCCGACCTGCTGCGGAAGGGGCCCAACCGGATCAGCGTCACGGTCTACAACACGGCCGCATCCTGGTTCGGCGCCGGCAGTCCCGGCCCCTACGCGCCGACGGAGCCCGACGACTCCGGCTGGCTGGGGCCGGCGTCTTTGTCGGTATACCGTTGACGACTGATTGACAGACGCCGGTGAATCCTGTATATTCGTGTACAGTCGGGCGCAGGGAGCCCGGACAACGGCCACACGGCCATACTATAGGAGCCACCGAAGCTATGCGACGCAACACGGCTTTCACCCTGATCGAGCTGCTGGTCGTCATCGCGATCATCGCGATCCTCGCGGCGATCCTCTTCCCCGTCTTCGCCCAGGCCCGGGAAAAGGCCCGCCAGACAAGCTGCATCTCCAACCAGAAGCAGCTGCTCACGTCGATGCTCATGTACGTGCAGGACTACGACGAGAAGTTCCACCGCATCAAGTGCGGAGCGGCCTCGTTCAACAGCAACCCGCCCGGAGCGCCCGACCAGATGTTCGGCTCCGAGAACGCGCTGGCCCCGTACGTCAAGAACGGCGGCGTCTGGAAGTGCCCGTCCGACTCCATCGTCCGCGACGACTGCGGCACGGACCGCTACGGCACCGGCGTGGGCTATCCCATCAGCTACTCGTGGACCCACTTCCAGGCAAGCTCCCCGCAGCAGTGCTTCGGCCTCTTCGCCTACTACAACGCGGATGATTCCCGGCGGCAGGCCGTCGTGGGCGCGCCCTCGCAGACCGTCTGCATGTACGAGCTCTGGACGACCCTGAGCTACTCCCGCTACTTCTCCTACTGGCGCTGGAACAACGCCGACATCGCCAGCCCCTCGTGGCCGACGGCGCCGAACTACTTCACCGCCAACTGGTGCGGCACCGGCGATGCGAAGTTCAGCATCGGAGCCCATAGCGGCCAGACCAACTTCGGCTTCGCCGACGGCCACGTCAAGTCCCTCCAGCGCACCTCGCTCATGCGCGTCGTCAGCGGCAACTGGGACGGCTCGCGGCCCAACCTGGTCCACTTCAGCGAGTCCTACAAGTAGTCCGAAGGGAGCAGCAAGATGCCCGCTACCTCGGGTAACGAATCCGGGCCCAATGAGACGGTGATCGTGGTGGTGGTCCTCGTTCTCGCCCTGGCGGCGGCGGCGTTCTCCATCACCCGGACGATCAGCGCGAGTCAGGGCAGGAGCATCGGCACGCTCGGAGGCATCGTCGGCAAGGCGGAGGCCATGAAGGACGCCCAGCAAGGCGGCCGGCAGGGCGCTCCCAAGGGCGGCGACGCGCTCTCTGGCGCGCCTCCGGGCCAGCCCGGCGAGTAGCCTGCCGCAGGACCCGACGGGGGAGGAGCCGCCATGCTTCCTCCCCCGTCGCGCATCAGTGCCCCCGCGTCTGCGATAATGTACGCCATGTCCGACGACGGCCTGGGCGCCCTCCACGAACCGACGCGCAGCTGGTTCACCGCCACCTTCGGCGAGCCCACGCGGGCGCAGCAGATGGGCTGGCCGGCCATCGCCGGCGGCGAGTCGTGCCTGCTCCTGGCCCCCACCGGCTCCGGGAAGACCCTGGCGGCCTTCCTGGTGGCCATCGACCGCCTCCTCTTCGAGCCGCCGCCCCATCCCGACCACCGGTGCCGCGTCGTCTACGTCTCCCCGCTCAAAGCGCTGGCAGTGGACGTGGAGAAGAACCTGCGGCGCCCCCTGGCCGGCGTGGCCCGCGCCGCGGAGGCCATGGGCGTGGGGCGCCACGCGCCGCAGATCGCCGTGCGCACCGGCGACACGCCCGCCCGCGACCGCGCGCGCTTCCGATCGCACCCGGCCGATATCCTCATCACCACGCCCGAGTCGCTCTACCTCATGCTCACGTCCGCGGCGCGCGAGGCCCTCCGCGGCGTGGAGTGGGTGATCGTGGACGAAATCCACGCCATGGTGGCGACCAAGCGCGGCACGCATCTCTCTCTGACGCTGGAGCGTCTGGAGGAGAACATCGGGCGTCCGCTCCGGCGCATCGGCCTCTCCGCCACCGTCCGCCCGGCCGAGGAGGTGGCGCGTTTTCTGGGTGGCCAGTGCGGCGAGCCCCCCGCCCCCCGTCCGGTGCGGCTCATCGATGCGGGTTCGGTGCGGCGCTGGGACCTGGCGGTCGTCACTCCGTCGGACCACACGCCCGGCGCCGCGCCGCTGCCCGAGGTGGTGGCCGCCCGGCGCAAGCGAAAGGACAAGGGCGACGGCCCCCGCGTGCTCTCCTTCTGGGGCGAACCCACCACCGGCGCGTGGCCCACATTGCAGCCCATGATCCTCGATCTCATCCGGGCGCACAAGACCACCCTCGTCTTCGTGAACAACCGCCGCCTGGCCGAGCGCCTGGCCATCGCGCTGAACGAGATCGCCGGCGAGGTGATCGCCTACGCCCACCACGGCTCCATCGCCCGCGAGAAGCGGCTGACCATCGAGCACGACCTGAAGTCCGGCAGGCTGCCCGCCATCGTCTGCACCTCGTCGCTGGAGCTTGGCATCGACATGGGCAGCATCGACCTGGTGGTGCAGGTGGAGGCCCCGCCGTCGGTCTCGGCGGGCCTGCAGCGCGTGGGGCGGGCGGGCCACCAGGTGGGCGCCTCCAGCAAAGGCGTCATCATCCCCAAGTTCCGCGACGACCTGCTCGCGTCGGCCGCCGTGGCCGAAAGGATGCTGGCCGGCGACGTGGAGCCCATGCGCTACCCGCGATGCCCGCTGGACGTGCTGGCGCAGCAGATCGTGGCCATCGCCGCCATGGACGACCGGCGCGTCGACGACCTCGCCGCCCTCGTTCGCCGCGCCGCGCCCTACGCCGACCTGCCCGAGGCCTCTTTCCTCGCCGTGCTGGACATGCTCAGCGGCAAGTACCCGTCCGACGCGTTCGCCGAGCTTCGCCCGCGCATCACCTGGAACCGGCTCAGCGGCCTCGTCACCGCCCGCGAGGGCGCGCGCCGCCTGGCCGTCAGCAACAGCGGCAGCATCCCCGACAGGGGCCTTTTCGGCGTCTTCATGGCCGGATCGGAGCCGGGCAAGGGGCGCGTGGGCGAGCTCGACGAGATCATGGTCTACGAGACCCGCGTCAACGACGTCATCGTCCTCGGCGCCAGTAGTTGGCGCGTGGAGGAGATCAGCCCGGACAAGGTGACGGTCACCCCCGCGCCCGGCGTTCCCGGCCGCACGCCCTTCTGGCACGGGGAGGGCGTGGGCCGCCCGCCGGAGCTGGGCCGGGCCATCGGCAGCCTCAGCCGCCGCCTGCTGGAGGGTACCCAGGCCGAGGGCGAGGCGCTGCTCACGGGGAGCCACGCCCTGGGGCGCGAGGCGGCTCGGGAGCTGATCTCCTACCTCCGTTCGCAGGTCTCCGCCGCCGGCGCAGCGCCGGACGACCGCACCGTCCTCATCGAGCGGTGCAAGGACGAGAACGACGACTGGCGCGTCTGCCTCCTGAGCCCCCTGGGAGCGCGCATCCTGGCTCCCTGGGCCATGGCCGTGGCCGCCACCATCCACGCCGCCACGGGCCTTGAGCCGGACATCCTCTGGACCGACAACGGCATCGTGGTGCGCATGCCCAACTCCGAGGCTCCGCCCGACGCCTCCTGGTTCACCCCCGAGCCGCACAGCGTCGAGGCCCTCGTCATGCGGCAACTCTCCGTGGGCGGCGGCGGGGCGCGGGCAGCCGTGCAGGGCGCACCGGTCAACGCGCTCTTCGCCTCGCGCTTCCGCGAGGCGGCCCAGCGGGCCCTCCTCCTGCCCCACGGCAAGATCGGCGAGCGCACGCCCCTCTGGCGCCAGCGAAAGCGGGCCGCCGACCTGCTGCACGTGGCCGGAAGGCACCCCTCGTTCCCCATCGTCATGGAGACCTTCCGCGAGTGCCTGGCCGACTTCTTCGATATGCCCGCCCTCCACGAGACGCTGGAGCGGCTCGAGGACGGCTCCATGCGCGCCGTGGTGGCCGACACGCGGTCTCCCTCTCCCATGGCCGCGTCGCTGCTCTTCAGCTACGTCGGCAACTTCATGTACGAGGGCGACGCGCCCATCGCCGAGCGCCGGGCCCAGGCCCTGACCATCGATCCGGTGCAGCTCAAGCAGCTCATGGGCGACGCCGCCCTGCGGGAGCTGATCTCGCCCGAAGCGCTCCAGGCCCTGGAGGAGGGGCTCCAGCGCCTCGCGACGGGCTACGGAGCCCGTCACCTCGACGGCCTGCACGACCTGCTGCTGCGGCTGGGCGACCTATCCGACGCCGAGGCCGCCGCCCGTTGCGATCCGCCCGAGGCCGCGCCGGGCTGGCTGGCCAGGCTGCGCTCCGAGCAGAGAATCCTGCGGCTGCCCGTGGCAGGTGATCCGCGCTGGGTGGCCGTGGAGGACGCATCGCGCTACCGCGACGCGCTCGGCATCGCGCTACCGTCCGACCTGCACGAGGCGTTCGCCCTGCCCGTTCCCGACCCGCTGGACGACCTGCTGTCGCGCTATGCCCGGACGCGCGGTCCCTTCACGGCGGCCGACGCGGCGGCCCGGTTCGGGCTCGGCCCGGCCGTGGCGGAGGGCGCCTTGAGGGCGCTGGAGGCCCAGGGGCGCCTCATCTCCGGTGCGTTCCGGCCCGGTGGGCGAGGCCTGGAGTGGTGCGAGGCCGACGTTCTGCGTTCCCTGCGCGGCAGGTCGCTGGCCAAGCTCCGCAAGGAGGTCGAGCCCGTCTCCGGCGCGGCCCTGACCCGGTATCTGCTCGACCACCACGGCCTGGAGCCCCTCATTGGCGCGCCCGAGGGCGGCGCGCCCGGCGTCGCCGCCGCCCGGCGCGACCTGCTGGAGGCGATCCGGCTGCTCGAGGGCGCGCCCATCGCCGTGGCGGCGCTGGAGACCAGCGTCCTGCCCGCCCGCGTGCGCGGCTACGATCCCCGCGACCTCGACCTGCTGACGGCCACGGGCCAGGTGGTCTGGCAGGGCGATGGTGGAACCGGCGCGCAGGACGGCCGGGTGCGGCTCTACCTGGCCGACGATGCGCCGCTGCTGGCCCGTGCGGTCCCGGTTGATCGCCAAGACCCGCTGGAGCGCGCCGTGGTGCAGGCCCTCCAGTCCCGCGGCGCCTCGTTCACGCTGCGGCTCGCCGCCGAGGTGGGGCAGCCGCCCGCCGCGGTGACCGAGGCCGTCTGGCGGCTGGTCTGGGCGGGTGTGGTCACCAACGACACGCTGGCCCCGGTGCGGGGGCTTGTCGCACCGTCCGCGGCGCCGCGCCGCTCCAGGCCCATGGCGCGGCCGCGCCACGCGCCCATCGTGCTGGGCGGCCTGCCGCAGACCGCCCGTCCGACCGAAACTCCCGGCCGCTGGTCGCTGCTTATGTGGCCCGCCGCCACACCCGCCGCCCGCGCCGCCGCGCAGGTGGAGATGCTGCTGGCGAGGCACGGCGTGCTCCTGCGCGAGGCGGTCTCGCCCGAGGAGGTGGAGGGCGGCTACCCGGCGGCGTATGGCGTCATGCGAGCCATGGAGGACGCCGGCAGGGCGCGCCGGGGTTACTTCGTGGCGGGCCTGGCCGGGGCGCAGTTCGCGCTGACGGGCTCGGCCGACGCCCTCCGCCGGTTCCGGGACCCCGGCGCCGAGCCGGTCGGCCATCTGCTGGCCTCGCTGGACCCGGCCAACCCGTACGGCGCCACGCTGCCCTGGCCCGACCGCCCCGACGGCCGCAAGCCGGCGCGCATGGCCAACACCTGGCTGGCGCTGCTGGACGGCTGCCCCGCGGCGTGGCTGGGGCGAGGCGGCCACACGATGCTGCTTTACCCGACCGAGGCCGACTGGCGGGACCATCGCGAATGGGCGGACACCGTTGCCGGAACGCTGGCGGAGGCGGTGCGCCTCGGCCGCCTGCCGAGCTTGACGATCCGCGAGGCTGACGGCCTCTCGCTGGTCCGCGAACCCGAAGAGGGCGGCCCGGTGGACCTCCCGCCGCACGTGGCGCGGTTGGCCGAGGCCCTCGACCGCGCAGGCTTCCGCCGCACCGGCAAGGGCTGGTTCATGCGGGCGTAAGGGCGTTCAGGAACAAACGAACCCCGGCCGCATACCGCCGGTCGAGTGCCGGCCCGCGGGCGCGGGCCGGCGTATCGAGCTCGCGGGCGCCCCGCCTACGGTCGAACCGAGACCACTCCGGCGGCCATCTGCTTGTGTACTTCGGCGACGGCCCGGGCCAGCTGGGTGTCGTTCTTTGTGTCCTCGAAGTCCTGATCCAGCCAGAGCTTCGACTGCTCAACCTCGATGTCCGGCGCGATGCCGCCCGTGTTGAAGATGGGGCGGTGCTCCTCGTCGAACTTGTTGTTGATGTCGCGGCCGCTGGGCGTGAAGTACTTGGCCGTGGTCAGGCGCAGCGCGGTGTCGTTGGCCAGCGGGAAGAGCGTCTGCACGAGGCCCTTGCCGAAGGTGTGCTTGCCCACCAGCGTCCCGGCCTTGGTGTCCTTGATGGCGCCTGCCACGATCTCGCTGGCGCTGGCGCTGTTCTCGTTGATCAGCACCACGATGGGGATACCCGTGTAGCGCTGCACCCGGCGGGTGCGGATCGCCGCCCGGCGCCCGTTCTTCTCCTGAACCAGCACCACGGGCCCGGAACTGACGAACCGGCTGGCGACCTCCACCGCGGCGGTCAGCAGCCCGCCGGGGTTGTACCGGAGGTCGAAGACCAGGCCCTTCATGCCCTGCGCTTGCAGTTCGGACACGGCTTTGTCGAGCTGGACGGCGCTCTTCTCGTTGAACTCGTTCAGGACGATGTGGCCCACCTTTCGGACCGGGTCCGCCATCTTGCTCGTCACCACGGGCGGCTCGATGTGCATGCGCGTCAGCACGAAGCTGATGGGCTTGGGCGCGCCGCGCCGGAGCATGGTGATGGTCACCCGGGTGCCCTTGGGCCCCTTGATGAGCTTCACCACGCTGCTGATGTCCATGCCCAACGTGGGCGTGGTCTTGATGAGCTTGCCCGTCTTGATGTCGTGCGTGCCGACGCTCAGGATGGTGTCGCCGGCCTTGACGCCCGCCTTGGTCGCGGGACTGCCGGGCAGCGGCCGCACCACGCGGACATCCTTGCCCACCGGCTCCAGCACGGCGCCGATGCCCTCGAACGAGCCCTGCGTGGTCTGCTGCATCTGCCGCCACTCATCCTGGTCCAGGAACCCGGTGAACGGATCATTGAGGCTGGCCAGCATGCCCTCGATGGCGGCATAGGTCAGCTCCTTGGTCTTCTTGGCGTCGATGGCCGCGGGGGCGTACTCGTGCTTCAGCACGTCCAGCGCCTCGGCGTAGGCCGCGAACGTGACATCGGTGTCTTCCGCCGAGGCCGCCTGCACGCCCAGCGACTGCAGCACCTGATCCAGCGGGCGGCCGGAGTGGCGCATGGCCCTGGGGTTTGGTCCTGCGGTGAGGCCCAGCAGGAAGGCCGCGCCGACCAGCGCGACGATCGGCAATATGCGGGACCGGATGGTCATGGCTCTCATCTCTCCTGGCCCTGAGCCAGCGCGCCGGCGGCGCGCCGAACCGGGTCCTCGCTCTCGGGAACCACCATGTCGGGCTTCAGGCCCACGCCCTCGATGGACGCGCCCTTGTCCGTGAGGAACTTGCCCGCCGATACGGT
Organism: Armatimonadota bacterium; assembly: GCA_026392115.1. Taxonomy (GTDB): domain Bacteria; phylum Armatimonadota; class Chthonomonadetes; order Chthonomonadales; family CAJBBX01; genus CAJBBX01. The sequence continues at coordinate 71,645 of JAPLCQ010000086.1, forward strand.
CAGCGCGCCGCCCGCCCGCAGCGGGACCAGCTTCTGGTAGGCGCCGTCGCCCATGGAGCGCGTCCCAACGAGCTTGGCGCCGCCCTGGTCGCGAAGCGCCGCGGCGGCGACTTCGGCCAATCCCGCCGTGCCGCCGTTGACCACCACGGCCAGACGCCTCGGCTTGGCCCGTTCGGCCGCGGGCGGCAGGGCCTGCTTGCGCCCGCCGGCGCGAACCACGGAGCCCATGCTGCCGCCATCCGTCAGGAGCCCCACCAGCGTCGCGGCCGCCGAGTAGGCTCCCGACCGCGTATCGGCGACGGGTCCGCCGGCGTTGTTGCGAAGGTCGATGACGACCGGCGCCGCGCCCGCCGCGGCCAGAGCCTCGGTCAGCTCCTTCTCGGCGCGCTCGTTGAACTGCGTGATGCGGAGGCAGGCGACCCCGTCCACCCGGGTCTCGCTCACCGGATCCAGCGTGTAGGCCGCGCTGTGGACGGTGACCTTGATGGGCTTGGGAGAGCCCTGCCGCTCGAGGGTCAGCTTCACGTCGGCCGGGTCAGGCGTCGTCTTGCTCAGCGGCAGGCCGTTGAGCCTGTCCAGCGCGCGCCCAAGGGTCATGCCGTCGGTCAAGCGCTTGGTGGCGTCCTTGAAGGCCTGGCGATAGGTGCGGTCGTCCATCTCGCGGGTCTGCATGTTGTTCAGGTCGAGGCGCGGGTCGTAGGCGATGACCCAGCGACCGTCGATCTCGGTCACCACGTCGCCCGCGTGCACGCCGGCCACGTCCGCCGGGCCGCCCGGAGCCGGCGCGACGATGCGGAGGCGCCGCTGCTCCACCTCGCCCTTCTTGAACTTGCCGACGGTGAGGAAGGCGCCGATGCCCTCGAACTCGCCGGAGAGCTGCCGCTGGTAGCGGGCCCACTGCTTGGCGTCGTAGAAGCGGGTGCGGGGGTCGTCCAGGGCGAAGGCCATGGAACGCACGGCGCCGTCGGCCAGCCTGGTGGGGTCGCCCACCTTGTCGACGTACTCGCTATAGACGTATGCCAGCACATCGCGCAGGGTGTCTGCCGGGTCGCCCGAGTCGGCTTCGTCGACAAAAGGCGTACCGGAGCCCGGCAGGCCCGCCATGGGGCCCGCCACCTGCGTGTTGTGTGCGAATACGGTGCGGTTGAACCAGCGTATCTGCCGGCCACCCGCAAATGCCGCCACGACGAGCACTGCGAGCCATACGGCCAGCGCTACGCGTTTGGTTGTCCTCAAGAGCGGTCCCTCACCTTCCGGCGCACGACCATGCCTGCGATGTCACAGTCGATTATGCCGTAAGTATACTGCGTGAGCCCATGACCCGGAGGAGACGGCGCCGCCGTTGGAGCGCGTCCCGCCGGGCCGAGCGGTCAGTGAAGTAAAATGAACCCCAGCGAGTGCGGCGCCGTTACGCGCCGCTTCCAGGAGCGCCATGAAGGTTTCCATCGCCTCGGACCATGCCGGCTACCGCCTCAAGGACCGCATCGCCGCCCTCGTGCGCGGCCTCGGGCATGAGGTCGACGATCTCGGCGTCTTCAGCGACGTCTCTACCGACTACCCGGATCACGCCGCATCGGCCTCCGCGGAGGTCTCCGCGGGCCGATCCCAGCGAGCCATCCTGATCTGCGGGACGGGCGTCGGGATGTCCATCGCAGCCAATAAGTTCGACGGAGTACGTGCGGCGGCGGTTTCCGAAACCGTCAGCGCGCGCCTCGCCCGGGAGCATAACGACGCCAATGTGCTCTGCATCGGCGAGCGTATCGTCGGCCCGGAGGTGGCGGACGACATCGTCCGCGCCTTCATGACCGCCGAGTTCGCCGGCGGCGAGAGGCACGAGCGCCGCGTAGCCAAGATCGGCGCGCTGGAAGATCGGACACCGAACGCTTGAGCGCACCCGAGGAGGCCGGCGCCGTGATCGAGACGACTGAGACGGACCCGAGGATGCTGCCGCTGACGGTAGCCGACCCCGCCGTGGCCGAGGCCATCCGGTGGGAGGAGGAGCGGCTGGAGGAGCACATCGAGCTGATCGCGTCGGAAAACGTGGTCTCGCTCGCCGTGCTCCAGGCGACGGGCTCCGTGATGACCAACAAATACGCCGAGGGCTATCCCGGCAAGCGCTACTACGGCGGCTGCACCAACGTCGACGTGGTCGAGGACCTGGCCCGCAAGCGCGCCTGTGAGCTCTTCGGAGTGGAGCACGCCAACGTGCAGCCGCACAGCGGCGCGCAGGCCAATCTGGCCGTCTACAGCGTGGCCTTGGAGCCCGGCGACACCTACCTGGCCATGAGCCTCAGCGAGGGCGGGCACCTGACGCACGGCTCGCCGGTGAACTTCTCGGGTTCGTGGTACAAGCCCGTCCACTACGGCGTCTCGCCCGAGACCGGGCGCATCGACATGGACGAGGTCGCGCGGCTGGCCGATCAGCACAAGCCCAAGCTGATCGTGGCCGGCGCCAGCTGCTACGCCCGCATCCTCGATTTCGCCGCGTTCCGGCGCATCGCCGACGGCGTGGGCGCACGGCTCATGGTCGATATGGCGCACATCGCCGGACTCGTCGCCGCCGGCGAGCATCCGTCGCCGGTCCCGTACGCGCACTTCGTCACGACGACCACGCACAAGACGCTGCGCGGCCCGCGCGGCGGCATGATCCTCACCTCCGCCGAGTTCGCGCCTGCCATCGACAAGGCCGTCTTCCCCGGCATGCAGGGCGGCCCGCTCATGCACGTCATCGCGGCCAAGGCCGTCTCCCTCCTGGAGGCCCGGCAGCCCGCCTTCCGGCGCTACCAGGCGCAGGTCCGCGCCAATGCGGCCGCCATCGGTCGAACGCTCATGGACGCGGGCTGGAGCCTCGTCTCCGGCGGCACCGACAACCACCTGATCTGGTGCGACCTGCGCCCCAAGGGCTCCACGGGGCGCGCGGCCGAGGTGGCGCTGGACGCCGTGGGCATCACGGTCAACCGCAACATGATCCCCGGCGACCCCGCCAAGCCCTGGGTCACCAGCGGCATCCGCATCGGCTCGCCCGCCGTCACGTCCCGCGGGTTCACCGAGGCCGAGATGGCCGAGACCGGCCGGCTGGTCGACCGCTGCATCAGCCATCCGGGAGACGAGGCCGTCCTCGCCGAGGTCCGGGCGGATGTCCGCTCCCTGACGGCCCGCTTCCCCCTGCGCGCGGCGGGGCTCTGAGTATGGACATGGAGCGCGCGCGGCCGAGCTGGGACGAGTACTTCATGCAGATCGCCGGGCAGGTGGCCACCCGCGCCACGTGCCCCAGACGGTCGGTGGGCGCCGTCATCGTCAAGGATCGGCGAATCCTCACCTCGGGCTACAACGGCGCCCCGGCCGGCTTACAGCACTGCCCTTCCGGTGGCCCGGACCATGACTGGCCCGAGGGCTGCATGCGCGGCGGCCACTGCATCCGCACCGTTCACGCCGAGCAGAACGCCATCGTGCAGGCGGCGCTGAACGGCGTCTCCACCCGCGACGCCACGCTCTACGTCACCTGCCAGCCCTGCAGCAACTGCGCCAAGATGGTCATCAATGCGGGCATCCTGAAGGTCGTGTTCGACGGCGACTATCCCGATGACTTCGCCATGGAGATGTTCCGGGAGGCGCAGATCGAGGTGCTGAGGCTCCGTCCCGACGCCGGAGGGGTGGGAGAGAAGCTGCTGTGATCGCCATGGCCACGGCGTTCATGCTCGCTCTGAGCGTCTCGTGGCTCCTGACGCCCGCCGTCGGAAGGTTGGCATGGAAGTACGGGGCCGTCGCCCAGCCGCGCGACCGCGACGTCCACACCGAACCCACGCCGCGTTGGGGCGGCATCGCCATCTACGCCGGCGTCGTACTCGCCGCGCTGGTCACCGTGACGTTCCGACATTGGCGCACCGACGGCGACCATGGCTGGACCCCGCAGCTTGCCGGAGTGCTGCTCGCGGGGACCGTGGTGGCCGCAGCCGGCCTGGTGGACGATCTGCGCGAACTGAGCGCGGCCAAACAGATTGCCGCCATCGTGGGCGCCGCCTGCATCCTGCTCTACTTCGGCGTTCGGATCGAGGGCGTGCGCAACCCCTTCGTCGGTGACGTCGCCGGCGGCTTTGTGCCCAACAGCTGGATCGCCCTGTCGCCGCTGGTCGGTGGGACGCTGACGATCCTCTGGGTCCTCGTGGTGACCAAGACCGTGGACGCCATCGATGGGCTCGACGGCCTGGCCGCCGGCGTATGCGCCATGTCCGCCGGGAGCCTGGCGCTCCTCGCGCTGGCCTCGCGGCAGCACGACGGGCCCACCGTCGCCCTCGTCGCCGCCGCGGCGTCCGGGGCCTGCGTGGGCTTCCTGCGGCACAACTTCAACCCCGCGCGCATCTTTATGAGCACGGTGGGCAGCCAGTTCCTGGGCTTCACGCTGGCTGCGCTGGCCGTGATGGGCGCCTTCAAGGTGGCGGCCGCCCTATCGGTGGTCCTGCCGGTGCTGGTCTTCGGCGTGCCGATCTTCGACTACATGCACGTCCTGACGCGGCGCTTCATGCACGGCGCCCCGCTGACCCAGGCCGATCAGCGGCACCTGCACCACCGGCTGCTGGCCCGCGGCCTCACGCACCGGCAGGCCGTCTATGTCATCTACTTCTGCACGGCGCTGCTCTGCATCGGCGCCTTCGCCATGTTGAGGTACTCACACTGATGTCCAGCGGACGCCTTCCGATCCTCTGCGTCTTCGGCACCCGGCCGGACGCCATCAAGATGGCGCCGCTGGTGCTCGAGCTCCGTTCGCACCCGAGGCTGGAGCCCCGGGTCGTCGTGACCGGGCAGCATCGCGAGCAACTGGACCAGGTCCTGCGCGTCTTCGGCATCGAGCCGGAGGCCGACCTTGCCATCATGCGGCACGGCCAGACGCTCGCCGATATCACGACCCGGGCGCTTGAGGGCGTAACCGACGCCATCCGGCGCGTGAAGCCCGCCGCCGTCCTGGCGCAGGGCGACACGACCACCACCTTCGTCGCCTCGCTGGCCGCGTTCTACGAGCGGACGCCCTTCGGGCACGTGGAGGCCGGCCTCCGCACGGGCTGTATGTACGACCCCTTCCCCGAGGAGATGAACCGCGTCCTCACGGCCCGCATCGCCTCGTTCCACTTCGCGCCGACCGAGGATTCCAGGGCGAACCTCCTCCGCGAGGGGACGCCGGACGAGGCGATCTGGGTGACCGGCAACACGGGCATCGACGCCCTTCTCTGGGTCGCCGGGCGCGAATGGCCGGTGTATGACCCGGCCGTGCGCGAGGCGCTGACCTATCCCGGCAAGGTGGTTCTGGTCACGGCGCACCGGCGCGAGAACTGGGGCGAGCCCATGGGCCGCATCTGCCGCGCGCTGCAGACCATGGCGGCCGAGGCGCCGGACATGCGCATTGTCTTCTCCATGCACCGCAACCCGGTCCTGCGGGAGCAGATCACCGGCGCGCTGGGCGGCGTGCCCAACCTCTCGCTTGTCGATCCGCCGGATTACGCCCCCTTCGTGAAGCTGATGCAGAGGGCCGACATCATCCTGACCGACTCCGGCGGCGTTCAGGAGGAGGCGCCGAGCCTGGGCGTGCCCGTGCTGGTGCTGCGCAACACGACCGAACGGCCCGAGGGCGTGTCGGCGGGTTGCGCGACCCTGGTGGGAACGGATGTTGAGACGGTTCTATCCAACTGGCGAAGCCTGATGTCGGCCGCTCCGCGGGCCGGTCGGGCGGCCCCCTCCGCCCCGATCAACCCCTATGGCGATGGACACGCCTGTGCGCGCATCGCGCAGGTCCTGGAGGAGCGCCTTTGCAGGTGACCGATTCCCGCGCGGCCCTGGACCAGACCGTGAACGCCTGGATGAAGGGCGCGTTCCTGCTGGTCATTCGGCTCTGGGTCGCCTACATGCTGGTGCAGTACGTGGGCTACACGGCCGTGCGCCTGCAGGCGATCATCATCACCTTGCTGGTGGCGGGCACGCTGGCCTTCGTCATGCGCCCCATCGCCCACTGGATGGCGGGCCAACGCGCGTTCGACGCGTTTCACTCGGCGCTGGCCTGGCCCTTCATACAGGTGGGCGCCATGGCATCCAGGCGGCTTCGGCCCGACGCGGCGACGGTTCGCCGGCGCGGCCTGGGCCTCTACCCGCTTCGCATCGTCGCCACGCTCTACACGCTGGTTCTGATGCTCACGGTGACCGTCTACGGCGTGCGTCTCACCACGGATCCGTTCATCACGGAGATCAAGCGCGTCCAGGACAACTGGACCCCGTACAGCGCGCGCATGCGGGACTACAGCCGCGACGTCACTCTCTGGTACGAGCGGAACGTCAAGCCCGAGTGGCGGACCTGGATCGAAAAGCAGGTCGGCGGCGACCAGGGCGCGGGCGTGGTTCGCGATCGGGCCACCAGTTGGCTCGGATCGGGGGTGGTGCGCGGCGCCGAGAGCATCCGGTACATCGTCGAAGTGGTGCTCATGCCGGTCCTGGCGTTCTACTTCGTCATCGACAGCCGGAAGCTCAAGCACATATTCGTGGGTTCGCTGGGCAAACGGCGCCGCCGCGAGGCGCTCTACCTGCTCCGCCAGTTCTCGGGCATCATGCACAGCTTCGTGGTCAGCCAGTTCGTCCTCTGCCTGATCGCGGGCATCGTCGTCGGCATCGGCCTGGCGGCGCTGGGCGTGCCCTATCCGCTCACGCTGGGCCTCCTGGGCGGGATCACGCGGGCCATACCGGTGATCGGCTCCATCATCGGCGGCATCCCCATCGTCCTGTTGGCCCTGGTGAGCCAGGGCCCGGTGGTAGCCGCATGGGTGCTCGTCTTCTTCTCGATCCTCCACTTCACCGAGAGCAAATTCATCATGCCGCTGCTGATCGGTGACAGTCTCGACCTGCATCCGGTAGTCATCATTGTGGTGCTGCTCGTGGGCGGCGAGTTCGGCGGTCTGCTGGGCATGTTCTTTGCCGCCCCGGTGGCCGCGCTGGCCCGCGTCATGCTCATGCGCTACTGGATTCGGTCAGGAGCCGCGGACGGCGTTGTCCCTGGACGTGCAGGGGGCGACTCCGTCTAAGGTAGAATGAACCCATCATCGGACACCTGCCGCGCGGGTGCCCGGCTGTGTCCATGTCTGTGCGGCGGGTCCTGCCGCGATAGGCCGGTGGCCGTGACGAAATAGGGTCAAGGCCGATCACCCAAGGAACAGGTGCCAGTCCATTGGAAGAGACGCAAATCGTTGAACGCGAGCAATCGCTGCGTGATTATGTAAATCTGCTCCTGCGACGCAAGACGGCGGTGCTCGTCACCTTCGTCATGGCGTGCTCGGTGGGCGTGGTCTATACGGTGCTCTCGAAGCCCGTCTACCGGTCCAGCGTGCGCGTCGTGGTCAAGGTGGACAAGGGCGGCTTTGGCGGGATGCAGGGCGCCGAGCTCCTGGGCTTGGCGCTGTCGCCCACTCGCGATGTCCAGACGCAGATCGAAGTGCTGCAGGGCAAAGTGGTCTTCCAAGAAGCCTTGGACCGCACCGGCATTCAGTCGTCTTCCGTCACGCTCACCGCCACGCAGGTGGGTGAGACCGACGCCATCGAGATCGTGGTTCAGTCGGGTCGCCCCATGGATGCCGAGCGCTTCGGCGCCGTCGTTCCCGATGTGTACCGCGACTACGTGAAGCGGAACCGGGCCTCCTCGATCTCCAACGCCATCGACTTCGTCAAGAGCCGCCTGAAGGAAGAGACCGAGAAGCTCACGATGGCCGAGCTCAGCCTCCAGCAGTTCCGTCGCAAGGAGCAGCTGCTCCCCAGCCCCACCGAGGGCGACGGAACCAGCAATGTGGCCGGGCAGTCCATGAGCAAGGCCCAGCAACTGGCCAACCTCGAAGGCCGCGTCCGCGAGTTGGAGATGACCCTGGCGGGTCAGGTGGCTGGACTGGAAAGCACCCAGGAGGTTCGCCGCAACCTGCCGGCCAAGCTCGATACGCCGCAGACCACCACGAACAAGGCCGAGATCGACAACCTGAAGAGCACCATCGCCGCGCTCGAGAACCAGCGTCTGGCGTTGCTCGTGAACTACAAGCCCGCGCACCCCAAGGTGATGGAGATCGACACGCAGATCGCCGACCTGAAGGCCCGGCTGGAGCGCGTGCCCGCCACCTTCACGGTCACCACCTCCATTCCCAATCCGGACCGGATGCGCTACGACGAGACGATCCGCCAGGCCCAGAGCGCCATGCTCGTGACGCAGGTGGAGTTGGCCCGCGCCAAGGCCGGCGTCGCACAGATGAAGTCCGGCCTCACACGCCTCATGGCCCTTGAGATCGTGCAGGCGCCCCTGCAGCGCGACCTTGAGCGATACCGCGACACGGTGAGCCTCCTGACCAAGTCGCAGCAGGACCTGAGCCTCCGCGAGAAGTCCATCGACAACCCGGTTGACACCATCACGCCCGCGTCCAAGGCCACTCAGGTGGCGCCGCGCCCGCTGGCGAACATGGTCCTGTCGGCCCTGCTCGGCCTCGTCATCGGCGTCAGCGTCGCCTTCCTGCAGGACTACTTCGACGACCGCGTCAACGCCGGCGAAGACCTGCGCCGCGTTCTCGGCGCTCCGACCCTTGCGGCCGTTCCGCTGATCGAAGACTCCGAGAGCCGCCTCATCCACGGCAAGCGCCGCGACTCGTCGCTGATGGAGACGTTCCGCATGCTGCGTACCGGCGTGCGGTTCGCCACCGTCGATGCTCCGGCCTGCTCCCTGCTGGTTACCAGCGCCTTCCCCGGTGAGGGCAAGTCGCTGATCTCCACCAACCTGGCCACCTCGCTGGCGCTGAACGGCCTCCGCGTGATCCTGGTGGACGCCGACCTCCGCCGCCCGTCCATCCACGACAAGTTCGACATCAGCCGCCAGCCCGGCGTCACCAACGTCCTGATCGGCCACACGTCGCTGGACGACGCGCTGGCCGACGTGGGCGTGCCCGGCCTGAAGGTTCTTCCCACCGGCCCGCTGCCGCCGAACCCGGCCGAGCTTCTCGGCTCACAGGCCATGCGCGACCTGCAGCAGGACCTGCTGAAGCGCGCCGACATCGTCCTGTACGACTCGCCGCCGCTGCTGGCCGTGGCCGACGCCCAGGTGCTGGCCGCCGATTGCGCCGGCGTGGTCATCGTGTCGGTCCTCGGCAACGCCCGGAAGAGCGGCCTCCAGTTTGTGGCCGAACTGCTGCACCAGGTGAACGCCAAACTGCTGGGCGTCGTCGTCAATAAGGTCAAGGTGGAGCGTGGGTACGGCTACGGCAAGGGCTACGGTTACGGCTCCGGCTACGGCTACGGTTACGGCTACGGTTACGGCTACGGCTACGGCCGCTACCAGTACTCGTACGGCCACGATTACCACTACGGCCAGATCGAGGACGATAAGTCTGATCGAAGCCTTCGCGACGAGTTTGAGGCGTTGCCGCATGCCCGCGAGCACTCGGAGAACGGCGCCACGCTGCCCGAAGGCGAGCAGGAAGGCAAGGACACCAATGCCAAGACTAGCTAACATACTGGCGTGCTTGTTCGCCGCGGTCCTCGCCTTGACGATCGCAGCGCCAAGCTTCGCCGCAGTGGACGACACGCAAGGCCCCGAGTACATCATCGGCATCGATGACGTTCTGGCCATCAGCGTCTCCAACCGGCCCGAACTCGGCGGCGCCGCCACCGTGCTCACCGACGGCACCATCTCGGTGCCCGAGGTGGGCCTGGTCAAGGCGGCCGGCAAGACCTCCAAGCAGTTGGCGAAGGAGATCGAGGAAGGTCTGGCCAAGCTCTACAACAACGTGACCGTGACCGTTGCCGTGACCTCGGCCAAAGCCTACCGGGTTCGCGTCCTGGGCGCCGTCAAGGTTCCGGGCGCGGTTCCGTTCCGGCCGGGCATGAAGCTCGTCGACGCCGTGCTGCTCAGCGGCGGCATCACCGGCAAGCCCGGCCGCATGCGGGGCCGCCTCGTCCGCGGCACCGGCAACGCAACGGAACTGAACATCAACGCGGCGCTCGAGAAGCCCGAGTCCGCCGCCAACGTCGACCTTCAGACCGACGATCTGGTCGTGCTGGACGAGACGGACCCCGCCAAGAGCAAAATCTACGTCATGGGCCGCGTCAAGAGCCCCGGCGCGTTCGACGAGGGCGAGGACGGCCTCTACCTGCTGGCCGCGCTGACGCTGGCCGGCTACCCCATGGACGACGCGGCGCTCACCAAGTGCTATGTCCAGCGCGGCGGCGAGAAGCTCCCGGTCAACCTGTACGAGTCCGTCGGCAAGGGCCGCCTGGACCCCACGATCCAGGCGATGGTCCTCCGGGCGGGCGATATCCTCGTCGTCCCGGCCATCGACAACAGGTTCCAGGTGATGGGGCAGGTGACGAAGCCGGGCGAGTTCCCGATCCCGGAGACCCGTGACATCCGCGTGCTGGACGCCATCGGCCTGGCCGGCGGCCCCACGCAGGTGGCCGACCTGAAGAAGGCGGGCATCTTCCGCGTCACCGACGGCAAGCCGACCCTCATCAAGGTCGATCTGGTCAAGATGCAGCGCTCCGGGGACATGACGAAGAACTTCGTCCTGCAGAAGGACGACATGCTCTTCCTGCCCATGCGCGGCCCGGCCAGCTTCCGGATGGAATCCCTCACGTCGCCGCTCAGCCTGCTCTACTACCTGGGCCGGCTGTAGAACCTTGGCCCCGCGCCGCTGGTGGACCCCGCGATCCTGTGCGGCGGCGACCTGCGGCGCGGGGCCTTTGTGCGTGTAGCCCCAAGAGGGCCTCAGGAGCGGTGCGGCAGTGCTCAGGGATGCTTCGGAAGTCGGCGGCGTCATCGTTCTCACGACCGCAGCCCATTGCGATGACCGCGGCTACCTGGTCGAGACGTGGCGCGAGGAGCGGTGTCGGGCGGCGGGCATCGATGCCCGTTTCGTGCAGGACAACCTGTCCGTCTCGCACAGAGGCGTTCTGCGCGGGCTCCACTTCCAGCATCCGGCGCCGCAGGGCAAGCTCGTGTACGTGCTACAGGGCTCGATCTGGGACGTGGGCGTGGATCTGCGCCGCGGTTCGCCAACGTTCGGCGACCATGTGGCAATGGAGCTCTCCGCCGAGAACGGGCTACAGGTCTACCTGCCCGAGGGCATGGCCCACGGCTTCTACGTGACCAGCGACAGCGCCCTCGTGGCGTACAAGTGTACCTCCACCTATCAGCCGGGGGGCGACCGCGGCCTGCGCTGGGATGATCCGGCATTGGGGATCGCCTGGCCCAAAGGACTGCGGGCGCTCTCGCCCAAGGACAGCGCCCTACCGCTTCTGACCGACATATCTAGGGAGGACCTGGTGGAATGGACCTGAACGGAGAGACGCTACTCATCACCGGCGGGACGGGCACGTTCGGCAACGCCGTACTGGACCGCTTCCTGGGCGCCGGCCTCAAGCAGATACGCATCTTCAGCCGCGACGAGAAGAAGCAGGACGACATGCGGCTGGCCTACCGCAACGCCTCGATCAAGTTCTACATCGGCGACGTGCGGGACCGAGCCTCGCTGGACGACGCCATGGCAGGCGTCGACTTCGTCTTCCATGCGGCGGCGCTCAAACAGGTGCCGTCGTGCGAGTTCTATCCCATGGAGGCCATCAAGACCAACGCCGTCGGCACGGACAACGTGCTCGGGTCGGCCGAGGCGCACGGCGTCGCCCGCGTGGTGGTCCTGAGCACCGACAAGGCGGTCTACCCGGTCAACGCCATGGGCATCTCCAAGGCGATGATGGAGAAGGTGATGGTCGCCCGCTCCCGCGTAGCCGCCGAGCGCGGTTCGGTCTTCTGCGGCACCCGCTACGGCAATGTGATGGCCTCGCGCGGCTCCGTGATCCCGCTCTTTGTGAAGCAGATCAAGGCGGGGGAGCCGCTCACCATCACCGAGCCGGCCATGACACGGTTCATGATGTCCACGGATGAGGCCGTCGAACTCGTGCTGCACGCCTTCGAGCACGGCAAGGCCGGAGACATCTTCGTGCAGAAGGCGCCGGCAGCCACGATCGGTACGCTTGCAGAGGCGTTGCTGGCGGTGTTCGGCGCCGACAACCCGGTCAAGGTCATCGGCACGCGCCACGGCGAGAAGCTCTACGAGACGCTCCTGACACGCGAGGAGATGGTCAGGTCGCAGGACATGGGCCTCTACTTCCGCATACCGGCCGACACGCGCGACCTCAACTACGACCGCTACTTCACCGAGGGGCAACCCAAAGCCGCGGCGGCGCAGGACTACGACTCGCACGGCACCACAAGGCTGGACACGGCGCAGACCGCGGACCTGCTGCGGGGCTTGCCCTACATCCAGGAGGAGCTGAAGGGATGGAGCCGATGAGGAAGGCGCTGGTCACCGGCTCGGCCGGGTTCGTGGGCTCCAACCTGACGCTTCGCCTGCGCGAGACGGGCCGGTGGGACGTGCTGGAGTACGACGTCCAGTGCGAAGCAGACCTGCTGGACGAGTATCTCTGCCAGGCGGATGTGGTCTTCCACCTTGCCGGCGTGAACCGGCCCGTGGACCCGTCCGAGTTCACCACGGGCAATGCCGATCTGACACGCACCATCTGCGAGAAGCTGGCCGTCCGATCCCAGCGGCCCGTGCTGATCCTCTCGTCCTCCACGCAGGCCGAGCTGGACAACGCCTACGGCGCCAGCAAGCGGCAGGCCGAACTGGAAGTGGAGAAGTACGGAGCAACTGCCGGCGCGTCGGCTGTGGTGTTCCGTCTGCCCAACGTCTTCGGCAAGTGGGCCAGACCCAACTACAACTCGGCCATCGCCACCTTCTGCCACAACACCGCACGGGGCCTGCCGATCGCGATCAATGACCCGGCGGCCAAACTGCGGCTCGTCTACATCGACGACGTCGCCGCAGCCATGATCGCCGAGGCCGAAGCCGCCGTTGCCGAGGGTTGCCGGTCCGGTTGCGTGCAGCCCGTCTACGAGACCACCGTGGGCGAAGCCGCCGGCATGATCGCCGGCTTCGCCGCATCGCGCACGACCCTGCAGCTTCCCGACTTCCGCGACGGCCTGGTGAAGAAGCTCTACGCCACCTACCTGAGCTACCTGCCCGCGGACCAGTTCGCCTACGACCTTGACCAGAGGAGCGACCACCGGGGCGATCTGGCCGAGTTCATGCGCGGGCTCGTCTACGGCCAGGTCTTCGTCTCCCGCACCAAGCCGGGCAAGGTGCGCGGCAACCACTACCACCACACCAAGTGCGAGAAGTTCTTCGTGCTCCAGGGCGAGGCCGTCATCCGTTTCCGCCATGTGCTTGGCGATGAGGTGCTGGACTACCCCGTGCGCGGCGAGCAGTTCCGCGTGGTGGATATACCGCCCGGCTACACGCACTCCATCGTCAACGCCGGCGACACCGACGTGGTGGTGCTCTTCTGGTCCACCGACCCGTTCGATCCGGCCAACCCGGACACCACCTTCGTGGAGGTTGAGCGTGGCTGACCTCAAGGTCGTCACCGTCGTCGGCACGCGGCCCGAGATCATCCGCCTCTCGCGGGTCATCGCCGCGCTGGACCGCTACACGAACCATGTCCTGGTCCACACGGGCCAGAACTACGACTATGAGCTGAACGAGGTCTTCTTCCGCGACCTGAGCATCCGCCCGCCGGATCGCTTCCTCGAGGCCGCGGGCGCGGTCCCCGCCGAGACCATCGGGCAGGTGATCGCGAAGACCGACGCGGCGCTGGCCGAGGAGCAGCCCGACGCGTTGCTGATCCTGGGCGACACGAACAGCTGCCTAGCGGCCATCGCGGCCAAGCGGCGGCGCGTCCCGGTCTTCCATATGGAGGCCGGCAACCGCTGCTTCGACGACCGCGTGCCGGAGGAGATCAACCGGCGCATCGTCGACCACATCAGCGACGTCAACATGCCCTATAGCAGCATCTCGAGGGACTATCTGCTCCGCGAGGGGTTGCCGCCGGACCGCACCATCAAGACCGGCAGCCCCATGTTCGAGGTGCTGCACCACTACATGGATCGGGTCGATGCGTCAGACGTCCACCAGCGGCTGGGCCTGGAGGCCGGCGGCTACTTCGTCGTCTCCTGCCACCGCGAGGAAAACGTCGATTCCCCGGCCCTCTTCCGCAAGTTCCTGGCCGCGCTCCGCATGCTGGCCGAAACCTATGGGCAACGCGTCATCGTCTCGACGCACCCGCGCACGCGCAAGCGCCTGGAAGAGCAGGCTGCCGAGATGCCGGGCCTGGTGGAGTTCATGAAGCCGCTGGGGTTCTGCGACTACGTGAAGCTGCAGAAGCACGCTCGAGCCGTCCTCTCCGACAGCGGCACCATCTCGGAGGAGTCCTCCATCCTGAACTTCCCGGCGCTCAACATCCGGCAGGCCCACGAGCGGCCCGAGGGGATGGAGGAGGCCGTCGTAGTCATGACGGGCATGGATCCCGACAACATCGCCCGAGGACTCCGACTACTGGAGGACCAGCCCCGAGGCGACACGCGCCTGCTGCGGCTGGTGGCCGACTACTCGCAGCCCAATGTCTCGGATAAGGTTGTCCGCATCATCATGAGCTACACCGACTACGTGCGGCGGGTCGTCTGGCGCGAGGCTTGACGGAGGAGCGACCCATGAAGGGCATTGTGCTGGCGGGCGGAGCGGGCACGCGGCTGTACCCGGCCACGGCGGCCGTCTCGAAGCAACTGCTGCCCATTTACGACAAGCCCATGGTCTTCTACCCGATCTCCACGCTCATGCTCGCGGGCATCAGGGACATCCTGCTCATCTCCACGCCGCAGGACCTGCCGCAGTTCAAGCGGCTTCTCGGCACCGGAGAGCAGTTCGGCGTCTCGCTGACCTACGCGGAGCAGCCCCGGCCGGAGGGCCTGGCGCAGGCCTTCGTCATCGGCAGCGAGTTCGTGGCCGGCGGACCCGCCTGCCTCATCCTGGGCGACAACCTCTTCTACGGCAGCGGCCTCTCGGGCATGCTGCGCGAAGCCGCCAACCGACGGGCCGGAGCCACAATCTTCGGCTACCGGGTTCGAGACCCGGAGCGGTACGGCGTGGTGGAGTTCGGCCCGGACGGCCGCGCGCTGAGCATCGAGGAGAAGCCGAAGCGACCGCGCTCCGACTACGCGGTGGTAGGCCTCTACTTCTACGACGAGCGGATCACGGACGTGGCGGCGGCCATCAAACCCTCGGCGCGAGGCGAGCTTGAGATCACGGATGTGAACCGGGCCTACCTCGAGATGGGCGACCTCCACGTGGTGCGCTTCGGCCGCGGCTATGCGTGGCTGGATACCGGCACCCACGAGTCGCTGCTGGAGGCCGGCAACTTCGTGCAAGCGATCGAGAAGCGGCAGGGCCTGAAGGTGGCCTGCCTCGAAGAGATCGCGTACGAGTACGGCTATATCGACCAGGCCCGCCTGCTCGAATGTGCGCGAACGTACGGCTCGAGCGAGTATGGCTGCTACCTGAGGCGCCTCTGTCACGAAGGCGCCGGCGATGGCTGAATCCGGCCCGGAGTGGCCGGGCGGCAAGCGGTTCGCGTTCACCATCGTGGATGACACCGACTGCAGCACCGTGGCCAATGTCGGGCCAGTCTATGCCTTCCTGCGGGACCTCGGTTTCCGCACGACCAAGACGGTCTGGCCTCTGGCGCCCTGGCGCCCGACCTTCACGGGCGGGGCGACGCTGGCCGATCCGGACTACCTCGAGTGGACCCTGGCCCTGCACGACGCGGGCTTCGAGATCGCGAGCCACGGCGCCACAGACCATTCGTCGGAGCGCGCCGATACGCTGCGCGGGCTCGACGCCATGCGGGAGGTGTACGGCGCCGACCCGCGGATGCACATCACACACTGCAGCCAGCAGGAGGGCCTCTACTGGGGCGCGGCTCGGTTCTCCGGCGCCGTGGCGCGGCTCTACGGCCTACTGCGGCTCGTGGGGCGGCGTTCGTGGCGTTCCAGCGGGCATGATCCCGATAGCCCCTACTACTGGGGCGACATCTGCGCCGCCCGCCTCAAGTACGTGCGCGGCTTCGGCTTCGATTCGATCTGCACCACCAGCGCCGACCCGTACATGCCCTACCATGACCCGGAGCGGCCCGCCGTACCCTACTGGTACAGCGCCGCCAACGCCCGGTCGATCCCCAGCTTCCTGGAGCTCCTCACCGAGGCGAACCAGGAGCGGCTGGAGGACTCGGGCGGCGCCTGCATCGTCTACACGCACTTCGGGCTGGGGTTCATGAAGGACGGCGCACTTCAGCCCCGCTTCCGCGCTCTGATGGAGCGGCTTGCACAGAGGCCGGGCTGGTTCGTCCCCGCCTCCGACCTGCTGGACCACCTGGCCGGCCGCCCCGGGCGCGGCGGAAGCCTGCTGCCGGCCCAGCACGCCCGGCTGCAGCGCCGGTTCCTCATCGAACGCATATCGGGCCGCGACAACCACCTGGGCGACGTGGTGCTGCGCACCCGCGCCACGATACGCCGCAGGCTGGCGGAGGGGAGGCCAAGGCCATGACGGTAGCCTGGCGCGTCTACAATCTCATGCAGCTCTGGCCCCGGTGCGTCCGGGGGACGCTGCGCGCGCTGCGGCGCCCGCTCTTCGAGCGGTGTGGGCGCAACGTGCGGTTTGACCCGACGGCCCACTACACCTACGGCGGCATCAGCGTGGGCGACCACTGCCGTCTCGGCGACCGCGGGATCATGCTGGCTTCGGACTCCCGCATCATCCTCGGCAACCATGTGATGTTCGGCCCCGAGGTGGCTCTCATCGCCGGCAACCACAACATCGCCGAAGTGGGCCGGTTCATGGACGATGTGTACGACAAGCGCCCCGACGACGACGAGGATATCGTCATCGAGGACGACGTCTGGCTCGGCGCCCGCGTCACTGTACTCAAGGGCGTGCGCATCGGCCGCGGCTCGGTGGTCGGCGCCTGCTCCGTGGTGATGCAGAGCATCCCGCCGTACAGCATCGCCCTCGGCTCGCCCGCCCTCGTGCTGCGGAGGCGCTGGGATGTGGAGACGATCCTGCGGCACGAGGAGGCCCTGTACCCGCCCGAGGCGCGCCTCTCGCCGGAGCAGTTGGGGTTCTAGCCGGACGCTCGCAGGTATACTATCTCTCTGCTGTCGGCAGACTCGCCGCCCTGCATCGCCATACGTCATCCGAGGTCATGTCACGCCATGTCGGTGCAACCGGAGCCCGAAGCGGACGCGCGCCCGTGGTCACTGATCATACGCCCCGTGCGAGGTCTGCTCGACCTGCGTCTGGGCCTCCTGCTCCAGTACCGCGACCTGGTGTCCCTCTTCGTGCGCCGTGACTTCGTGGCGGTCTACAAGCAGACGATCCTGGGCCCGCTCTGGCACCTGGTCCAGCCCATCCTCACCACGGTCACCTTCACCATCATCTTCGGGAATATCGCCCGGCTGCCGACCGACGGCCTGCCCGGCTTCCTCTTCTACATGGGCGGCACCGTCATCTGGACCTACTTCGCCAACTGCGTGACGGCCACGTCGCAGACCTTCTCGCACAACGCCCAGCTCTTCGGCAAGGTCTACTTCCCGCGCATCGTGGTGCCCGTGGCCACGGCGATCTCGAACCTGATCGCTTTCGCCATCCAGTTCGCCATGTTCGTGGTCCTGGCCCTCTGGTATGCCACCCACGGCTACCCTGTTAAGCAGAACTGGACCATCCTGCTGACGCCGGTCTATGTCCTGATGATGGCCTGTCTGGGCCTGGGGGTCGGCATCGTCGTCTCCAGCCTCACGACGCGGTACAAGGATCTGGCGCAGTTGGTGACCTTCGGCGTCCACCTGTTCATGTATGCCACACCGGTCATCTATCCCATGTCCTCCATCAGCGGCAGGTTCGCGTTCATCCTGCGGCTCAACCCGTGCGCTCCCATCATCGAGGCTTTTCGGTATGCCTACCTGGGCGCCGGTTCCGTTACGGCGGCGCAGTTGCTGGTCAGCGGCGCCACCTGCGTGGTGATTCTGTTCGTGGGGCTTGTGCTCTTCAGCCGCGTCGAGCAGACCTTCATGGACACGGTCTAGCATGGCCCACGCCGTTGAGATGGTCGGCGTCGGCAAGGCGTACCGGCTCGGCGTGATCGACCGCGCCATGCTGCGCGACGACGCCGTCCGGGCGTGGGCGCGTTGGCGCGGCCGTCGGCGCCGTCCGACCGGCGAGGACGCCGAGACCCAGCACAGGCAAGGCGCGGTGTGGGCCCTGCGCGACATCACCTTCGGCCTCGATGAGGGGGAGGTGCTGGGTGTCATCGGCCGCAACGGAGCGGGCAAGAGCACCGCTCTCAAGCTCCTGTCGCAGGTCACGGCCCCCACGCGCGGCGAGATACGCGTCCGCGGCCGCATCGCGAGCCTGCTCGAGGTGGGTACGGGCTTCCATCCGGAGCTCACCGGTCGCGAGAACGTCTTCCTGAACGGCGCGATCCTCGGCATGACCAAGGCCGAAATTCGCCGCAAGTTCGACGAGATCGTGGAGTTCTCCGAGGTCGCCGCCTACATCGACACCCCGGTCAAGCGCTACTCCAGCGGCATGTACGTCCGCCTCGCGTTCGCCGTGGCCGCGCACCTGGAGCCCGAGATTCTGGTCGTCGACGAAGTGCTGGCGGTAGGCGACGCCGGGTTTCAGCGCAGGTGCCTGGGGAAGATGGGCGAGGTCGCGGCCGGCGGTCGCACCGTGCTCTTCGTCAGCCACAACATGGCGGCCGTCCAGTCGCTCTGCACGCGGGCGCTGGTACTCAAGGGAGGCCGCCTGGACTACGGCCCCGGGGCCACCAACGGAGCGGTGGATCACTACCTGGGCCAGCTGAAGGACCTTGTCGGCGCGGATCTGGCGGATCGATCCGACCGCCGCGGCGCGGGCCAGATGCGCCTGACCGGCTTCCGCTGCCTTGACGGCGCCGGGCGCGACCTGGAGGTCCTTGCCTGCGGCAACACGACCGAGTTCGTGCTGGCATACGAGTGCGCGGAGGACTTCCGTCCCGACGGCGCCCAGGCTCGGGTCGTCATTCGTGCGGCAAGCGGCCCCACTGTGGCCGTACTGAACAGCGAGGCCAACGGACTCGTGGTGCGCGGCGCGTCTCCCGCGGGCACGCTCTCCTGCACGCTGGACCGCCTGCCGCTGACGCAGGGCGCCTACATCGTCGACCTGATCCTATCGACGGACGGCGTCACGCAGGACTGGGTCAGGGAGGTCGCGGCCATCACCGTCGAGACGGGCGATTTCTACGGCACCGGCATGGTCACCCCGCCGACCCACGGCGGCGTCCTGTTTGACCAGGAGTGGCGGCTCAACGGCGTGACGGCCCCTCGCACCTGCCTGGCGAAGGGCCGCTGAGGATTCCCATGCGCATCCTGATCGTCACGACGGACTACGCCGACTTCCAGAGGGCGTTCTACGGAGCGAACCCCTCGCTGGAGGCCGCCTCGTTCGATGAGCAGGTGCTCGCCCGCGAGGCCGAGCCGTTCGGCATCGCCGCGTCGCACGCGCACTACTTGCGCAACCTCGGCCACGACGTGGGGCTCGTCATCTCCAACTGCGAGCCCATGCAGCGCGCGTGGGCCGCGGAGAACGGCGTCAGCTTCGGCTCCAGGGGCCAGAGGCGGGTGGTCCTGCGCGGCGGCGTCTTCCCCTGGATCTCGCGGGAGCAGGAGCCCGCCTGGCGATCGGGCATCCTGCTGGAGCAGGTCCGCCGGTTCAAACCCGACGTGCTGCTGAACGAGTCGGTCGTGGCCATCCGTCCATCGCTCGTGGCGCGGATGCGACCGTATGCGCGCCGCGTCGTGGGTCTTCACGGGGCCATCCTGCCCGACGTGCTGGACCTGAGCGGCTACGACCTGCTGATCTCCAGCCACCGCGGCATCGCCGACCAGATGGCCCGCTCCGGCGTGCGGGTCGAGATGGTGCGTCACGCCTTCGACGCCCGCGTCCTGAAGTTCGTGGGCTCCGAGCCGCCCTCCATGGCCGCGTCGTTCATCGGCAACCTGGGCAGCGCCTGGAACGCGCGCAGCCGCTGGCTCGAGTTGCTCTGCTCGCGTCATCCGGTCCATATCTACGGGCCGCCGCGGATGCTCGAGAGCACGCCCATGGCTTCGGCGATCCGTCGATCCTACATGGGCGAGGCGTGGGGCACGGCCATGTTCCGCACCCTCCGCGCTTCACGGGTCTCGCTGAACATCCATACCGATATGGCGGGCATGTACGCCTCGAACATGCGGATGTTCGAGGCCACGGGTGTGGGCTCCCTGTTGCTGACCGACCACAAGCCGAACATCGACCTTCTCTTCGAGCCGGGCGCGGAGGTGCTGACCTTCAACTCCGACGAGGAGTGCTCCGACCTGCTGGGCCGATGCCTTGCCGACGAGCCCTTCCGGGCGGGTATCGCCGCGGCGGGCCACCATCGGACCCTCACCAAGCACAGCATGGAGCAGCGCATCCGCGACCTCGCCCAACTGCTGGAGGGCTGCCTCGCCTCCAGCGCATCGGCGTGAGCAAACCGGCGGCCGACGCCTGCCAGGGAAAGGCGCTCCACTTCCTGGCGCACGGGTCCGGCGGCGCGGCGCGCGCTGCCGTGAGCATCCACGAAACCGTGCGGGAGGCCGGCTGGCGCAGCATGCTTGTCGTGGGCGATGAGGTGAACCGAACTGCCGATCGGATGCCGGGCAGGGGTTCCAGCGCGTTGGCGGACTTGCTCTGGAGCCGGGCCATGGCGCGACGCGTCCGGATGCGGCAGGCCCTGCAACCAAAGACATACTATCAGATGGATCGCCCGGCGCCCTTCCGCGCCGCCTCGTTCGCGGCGCCCTTCAAGCCGGATATCGTGCATCTGCACTGGGTCTCCGGCTTCATGTCCACGCGCGATATCGCGGACCTCGCCCGGCGCTTCGGTTGCCCCATCGTCTGGACCGTGGTGGACATGGCCCCCATGACGGGCGGATGCCACTACTCCTACGGCTGCGAGCGCTTCACGCAGGCCTGCGGCTGTTGCCCGGCGCTGCCCGGTTCGTCTCCGAGCGACCACTCGAACCAGACGCTTCGGCTGCGCGCCGCCGACCTGGCCGGATTGCCGATCACCGTGGTGGGAGCCACCGACTGGGTGGTCGAGCGCGCCCGGCGGAGCGCCGTGCTGGGCGGCTTCGAGGCCCTGCGCATCCCCTACGGCATCGATGCCGCGATCTTCCGCCCCGTTCCCAAGGCCGCCGCGCGACAGGCGCTGGGCCTGCCGCCTGACGTACAGCTGCTCTTCTTCGGCGCCACGAGCCACGGGGACGCGAGGAAGGGCATGAGCATCCTGGCCGATGCGCTCACGCTATTGGCTGACGAACGGCCCGACGGTCCGCCGCTCCACCTGCTGACTGCGGGCCGTCGTGCGCCGCGCAGCGAATACGATGAGCGCCTGCCGCGGCTGGACCTGGGGCCGATCACCGATGATCGGTTCCTGGCGCTCTGCTACCAGGCGGCCGACGCGTTCATCTGCCCCAGCGTGGAGGATGCTGGCCCGCTCATGGTGCCGGAGTCTCTGGTCTGCGGCACTCCCGTGGTCACCTTCGCCGTCACCGGCGGCTCTCAGGACCTGATCCGCCACGGTCAAACAGGGTATATTGCCGACAGTCCCGACGGCGCGTCCCTGGCTCGCGGCATCCGCGAAACGCTGGAGGGTGTCCGATCAGGGCGCATCACCGCGGCCGGCGTGCGCGGCTCCCGCGTTCCGGGCAGCACCCGCGAAGATCAGGGCCGGGCCTATACAGAGCTCTACCGGCGGTTGGCGAAGGGCTCCCGGTGACGCCGCGGCGCGAGTAACCGGTATGAACACCTAATGGACAACCCGCAGCCCATCCCGTTCAACATGGCCGATTTCGGACCCCGCGAGGATGCCTACGCCCTCGAGGCGCTCCGATCGGGCAAGACCTCCGGCGACGGTCCCTTCGGCAAGCGCGCCGAGGCCCTGCTCGCGGAGGCCCTCGGGGCGCCGCGCGTCCTCCTCACCACCTCCTGCACCCACGCCCTGGAGATGACGGCGCTCTTGCTGGACCTGGAGCCCGGCGACGAGGTGATCGTCCCCTCCTTCACCTTCGTCTCCACGGTCAACGCCTTCGTCCTGCGCGGCGCCAGGCCGGTCTTCGTGGATGTCCGCGAGGAGACGCTGAACCTCGATGAGCGGTTGCTCGAGGAGGCGATCACCGACCGGACACGGGCCATCTACGTCGTCCACTACGCCGGTGTGGCCTGCTACATGGATCGCATCACGGCCATCGCGTCGGCCCGCGGCATCGCGGTCGTCGAGGACAACGCCCACGGCGTCTTCGCCTCCTATCGCGGCAAGGCCCTCGGTACGTTCGGCGCCGCTGCCACGCTGAGTTTCCACGAGACCAAGAACTACACCTGCGGCGAGGGCGGCGCCCTGATCCTGAACGACGCCTCCATGGTCGAGCGGGCGGAGATCATCCGCGAGAAGGGCACCAACCGGAGCCGGTTCCTGCGCGGCCAGGTGGACAAGTACACGTGGGTCGATGTGGGTTCCAGTTACATACTCTCGGATGTGCTGGCCGGCGTGCTGCTGGCCCAGTTGGAGCGGCGCGAGGAGATTCGGCAGCGGCGCGCCGCCATCTGGGAGCGCTACCACGCTGGCCTGTGGCTCTGGGCGCGCGCCAAGGGCGCCCTGTTGCCCGCGGCGCCCGAGGAGTGCGAGCAGGGCTACCACCTCTTCTACATCCTCATGCCGACTGCGGCGCAACGGAACGATGCGCTGGACTGCCTGCGTGCTCAGGGCATATCGGCGACGTTCCACTACCTGCCCTTGCACCTCTCGGATGTCGGCCGGAGCTACGGGTACATCGACGGCGATCTGCCCGTCACCGAGTCGGTCAGCGAGCGGCTCCTGCGACTCCCGTTCTATAATGGCCTCACCGAGGCCGACCAGGGCCGCGTTATCGCCGCCGTGGAGCGGCTCTGATGGCCCGATCGCACACCGACGCACCCGGTCGGCGCTACCTGAACCTCGGGTGCGGTCGCCGCTTCTCCAAGGCGCCGGAGTGGACGAACATCGACATCCGTTCGTCGCATGACCGCGTCATCGCCCACGACCTCGCCGACGGCATACCGTTCCCGGACGGCACGTTCGACGTGGTCTACCACTCCAATATGCTGGAGCACCTGGACCGCGCGGCCGCCGAGGGGCTCCTCCGCGAGTGCTGCCGGGTGCTGAAGCCGGGCGGCCTCTGCCGTGTGGGCGTGCCGGATATGGAGGATATCGCCCGCATCTACCTGGACGAGTTGGAGCAACGCGCCGCCGGCGGACCCGCCAACCGGCACGAGTGGATGGTCATCGAAATGATCGACCAGATGGTGCGGCACGAGCCCGGCGGCGCCATGGCGGAGTACATCCGGAGCCACGGTCCGGCTGACGTGGAGTATGCGGTGGAGCGGGCGGGCAACGTGGCGCGGCAAGTCGGCGCCCGGCCCGCGCCGCCGTCACGTCCGCCAGCGCCGTCGCTTCGGGCGCGCATCGGCCGGGCGCTGCGACGATGGCTCCTCAGCGAGAGCGAGTTGCGCGCTCTCGAAGTCGGCATCTACCGCACGGCCGGCGAGCCGCACCTGTGGATGTACGACCGATGCACCCTCGGCGCCCTGCTGAACGCCTGCGGCTTTGTGGAGCTGAGCATTCGCGCATACAACGAGTCGGCCATCCCCGGCTGGTCGTCGCACGCCCTGGATGCCGACCCCGACGGCCGCGAGCACGCCCCCGACACGCTCTACATGGAGGCGCGCAAGCCGGAGAGCGCGTCCGGGCCCGCGCGGTAACCATGCCGCACGCCCTCATCTTCAGCCCCAACAGCGCGGGACACCGGCAAGTCTATGTCTGCGTCATGGCGGACTGGTTCCTTCGCCAGGGCTGCGAGGTCACCATCGCCGTGGGCCGTTCGGAACCGGGCTTGCCGGCCGACCGGAGCCCCATGGTCGCCGCCGTAGCCGCGCGCCCCGGCGCCCTTGTGGTGGACCTGGGCGATACGGGGGCAACCAACTGGACGCCCGGCTACTGGCTGCCCCGGCTTGCCGAGCTGGAGGCGCAAACCAAGCCGGACTGGACCGTGCTGCCCACGGGCGATGATGCGCGGCACAGCCTGGCGGGCCTGGGCGCCGCGGGCCGACCCACGCGAACGCGCCGCGCCGCCCTCTTCATCCGCGTGGACCACTACTACCGTCGCGACCTGAGCGCCCTGCCGACGATGCAGCGGCTCGGCCGCCGCGTGCGCTGGATGCAGCACAACCGGGCCGAGCGCGGCTTCTTTCGTCGGCGGGTATGGAAGTCCTTGGGCCTCGACGCGGCCATGTCGACGAATGTCGACTTCCTGCGCGGCAGCCGCGACGCGCGGTACCACTACATTCCCGAGATGTACCGCGCGTTCGTCGAGCCCATGCCGGAGCCCGACGACGCCACGCGGCGCGCCGCGGATGAGTGCCGGGCCTTCCTGGCCGCGCACGGGGATCAGGCGCCGATCGTCTTCTTCGGCGGACGCTACGCCCGGCGCGGCTATGACGTGCTGCTGCGGCTCGCGGCCGACGACGAGAGCCTGGTGTTCGCCGCCGCCGGCCGCCCCGCAGACCACCAGGCCTACCGCCACGATCCGGAGCCGCTCCGCCGGCGGTTGCGTGAACAGGGGCGTATCTGGGAGGCCGAGACGCCCTTCATGGCCGTCAACCCGCTTGTTGAGGTGCTCTACGGCGCGGCGCCGTTCGTGCTGCTGCCATACACGGAGCAGTACTGCCTCACGGGAACCCTGGTCGAGGCCACCGCGTTCGGCAGGCCGCTGCTGGCGCCGGACATCGGCTGGATGGCGGCCCGCATCCGGGAAAACGGCCTGGGTCTGACCTACCGCCACCGCGACGACGACGACATGGCGGCGCGTCTCGCCGAGCTTCGCGCCGCGCCCGGGCGCTACGCCGCCGGGTCGGCCGCCTTCGGCCGCGAGTTCCAGCGCGACCGCGTGGACGCCGCACTGGCGTCCGTCTTCGGGGACGTGGCCCATGCGTGAGGGCGTGAACCCGGGCATGGCGTCGGGGCCGCTGGGTCTGACGCTGAACCACCGCGTCATCATCCCCATCTACATCCCGGAGACCGCGGGCTACTTCAGCCGCGCGCTGGAGGTGCTGGAGCTCTGCCTCGCGTCGCTGCGCAAGACGGCGCAGGGCCGGGCCGCCGTCAGCCTGGTCATCAACGGCGCCTGCCCGGAGTGCCGAGCCCTGGTGGAGCGCGAGGTCGGGCGCGGATGGATCGACCGTACCGTCTTCAACTCGGTGAACGTGGGCCGCGTCAACGCCATGGTGGCCGAGGCGAGGTCGGCCCACGAGCCGCTCATCACGCTGGCCGATGCCGACGCCCTCTTCCGTGAGGGGTGGCTCCAGGCCGTGGAGCGGCTTTTCGCGGCCTTCCCCGAGTGCGGCTTCGCGGCGCCGCTGCCGCATCCCGTCATGTACCGGCGCCACGCGCTCAGCACGCTCTTCGGCGCCTGGACCGGCAGGTTGCTCTCCGAGGCGAAGGTCGTGGATGAGGCCGACCTGGACCGCTTCGCGCGCAGCACGGCCAACCCCGACTGCTTCGGTCCCGTGGACCGCGCTTCGCAGGTCATCGTGCGGCGGAACGGGTATACCGCCTGTGTGGGCGCGGGCCACTTCGTCTGCACGCTCCGCTACGAGGCCGTGCGCGGGCTGCCTCCCATTCCGACGCCGCGGATCATGGGGCCGCCGGCCAACGAGCGGCTGGACCTGCCGCCCGACATGGCGGGCTTCTGGCGGCTTTCGACCACGATGGCGCATGTGGACCATATGGGGAACGTGCCCGAGCCGTGGATGCAAGAGCTGGTGGAGCGGCTGCGCGAGCCCGACGCCGCACCGAACGCCGACGCCGCGATCACGCCGTACCGGCAACCATTGGCGTCGGCGCTGGACTGGTCCATTCGCCGCCGGGCCGGCGACCTGCTGGGCCGGTGGCTGGCACGCAGACGCCGCCTCCGCGCGGCGCGAGGGGAGGGCGGATCATGAAGCCGGGTGGATGCTGGATCATCGCCGAGGTGGCGCAGGCCCACGACGGCAGCCTGGGCGCGGCCCACGCCTACATCGACGCCGCCGCCCGGGCGGGCGCCGACGCCGTAAAGTTCCAGACGCACATCGCCGCCGCCGAGAGCACCCCCGGCGAGCCCTGGCGCGTGAAGTTCAGCAAGCAGGACGAGACGCGCTACGAGTACTGGCGGCGGATGCAGTTCACCGAGACGCAGTGGCACGGCCTGAAGCAGCACGCCGACGAGGCGGGCATCGCCTTCCTCAGTTCGCCCTTCTCCATGCAGGCCGTGGAACTCCTGTCCCGCGTCGGCGTGGCGGCCTGGAAGGTGGCCAGCGGCGAGGTGAGCAACACGGAGATGCTGCGGGCCATGTGCGCCTGCGGTCTGCCCGTGATCCTCTCCTCGGGCATGAGCCCGCTCTCCGAGCTCGACGCCGCCGCGGATGTCGTTCGGAAGGCGGGATGCGACCTGACCGTGCTGCAATGCACCAGCGCCTACCCCTGCCCGCCGGAGCGCGTGGGGCTCAACATGCTGGCGGCGCTCCGCGGGCGCTACGGCTGCAAGGTGGGCCTCTCGGACCATACCGGCGCCATCTGGTCTCCCGTGGCGGCCGCGGCCCTGGGCGCGGACGTGCTGGAGGTGCACATCACCTTCAGCCGCGAGTGCTTCGGACCCGACGTGCCCGCGTCGCTCACGCTGGAGGAGCTGCGCATGATGGTCGAGGGCGTCCGCGCAGTCGAGCGCCTTCGGGCGGCCCCGGTGGACAAGGACGGCATGGCGCTCGATCTTGAGCCGCTGCGCAGGCTCTTCACCAAGAGCGCCGTGGCGACGCGCGACCTGCCCGCCGGCGCCCTGCTGGCGACCGGGATGCTGGCCGCCAAGAAGCCCGGCTCCGGCATTCCCGCCGACCGGATACCGGAACTGCTCGGCCGCCGACTGCGGCGCGCCGTGGCCGCCGACACGCTGTTGAGGGAGGATGACCTTGACTGACAGGCCCCGGCGCGTCTGCGTCGTGCTGGTGGACCGCGCCAACTACGGCCGCCTGAAGCCCGTGATCCGCGCCATCGATGAGCGCCCCGACCTGGAGTTGCAGATTCTGGCGGCGGGCACGATGGTCCTGGAGCGGTTCGGGCAGCCCGTCGATGTGGTTCGCCAGGACGGCTTCCGCGTGGACGGCGAGGCCTACATCGAGGTGGAGGGCTCCACGCCGGCCACCATGGCCAAGTCCGTGGGGCTGGGCGTCATCGAGTTCGCCGGCGAGTTCCAGCGGCTCAAGCCCGATGTGGTGCTGCTCATCGGCGACAGGTACGAGGCGCTGGCGGCCGCCATCGCGGCGGCCTACATGAACCTCTGCGTGGCGCACATCCAGGGCGGCGAGGTGTCCGGCTCCATCGACGAGAGCGCCCGCCACGCCATCACCAAGTTCGCGCAGTTCCACTTCCCCAGCACCCGCCGTTCGGCCGACTACATCGTGCGCATGGGCGAGCGGCCCACATCAGTGCTGGCCATCGGCTGCCCGAGCAGCGATATCGCCCGCGTGATGGACCGCTCCCTCCCTCCAGAGGCGCTGAACGCCCGAGGCGGCGGCGCCGCCATCGACCCGGCGAACCCCTTTCTGCTGGTCATCTTCCATCCCACCACCACCGAGTACGGCGGCGAGCGGGCGCAGATGGAGCAGATGCTGGAGGCGTTGCGCCGCATCGCCATGCCCACCGTGCTGCTCTGGCCGAACATCGACGCCGGGTCCGACCACGTGAGCAAGGCCGTCCGCGTCTTTCGCGACCGGGAGAAGCCGTCCTGGCTCCGCACGCTGGTCAACCTGACGCCGGAAAACTACCTGAAGGCGCTGGCCAACACGGACTGCGCCGTGGGGAACTCCAGCAGCTTCGTGCGCGATGCGGGCTACTTCGGCACGCCCGTGGCCCTGGTTGGGGCGCGCCAGCACGGTCGCGAGACCGACCGGCACGTCACGCGCGTCGCGCCCGTGGCCGACGACATCGAGGCCGTTGTCCGCGCCCAACTCGCCGCCGGCCGGTACGAGCCCAGCACGCTCTACGGCGACGGATACGCCGCCGAGCGCATCGCCCGGAAGCTGGCCGAACTGGAGCCCTACGTACAGAAGCGCCTCGACTACATACACGACGAGGTCCCCGGGTGAGGGTGCTGGGCATCGTTACGGCGCGGGGCGGCTCCAAGGGCATCCCGCACAAGAACATCGCGCCCGTGGCCGGCCGTCCGCTGCTCGCCTATACGGCGCAAGCGGCGCTGGCATCGAGCGCGCTGAGCCGCACGGTCCTCTCCACCGACGACGAGGCCATTGCCGAGGTCGGGCGCGCCTGCGGCCTGGACGTGCCCTTCATGCGGCCGCCCGAGCTGGCCCGCGACGACACGCCGACCATCCCCGTTCTGCAAGACGCGGTGCGGCGGCTGGAGGCGCGGGGCGACCGGTACGACGCCATCCTGACGCTCCAGCCGACGAACCCGCTGCGCCTGCCGTCCGACATCGACGGCGCCGCCGACCTGCTGGAGAGGGCGGGCGCCGACTCCGTCATTTCCTTCGTGGATACCGGCGAGCGGCATCCGGCGCGGATGAAGTTCATCGATTCCGACGGGCGCGTCGTCGACCCGCCTTTCGCCGAGGCCTTCGAAGGGCAGCGGCGCCAGGACCTGCCGAAGCTCTACCTGCGCGACGGCTCGATCTACCTCACCCGTCGCGACGTGCTCATGGAACGCGGCTCGCTGAAGGGCGACGACTGCCGCGCCTGGCTCATGCCCGAGGACAGATCCTGCAATGTCGACACGCCCTTCGACCTGTTCCTGGTGGAACAGCTGCTCAGGTACCATGGCATCGCCTGACCTCCGCATCGTCGTCGCCGAGTCGGACGGGTTCAGCCCCGCCGCCGCCGAGAGGCTTCGCGGCCTGGGCGATGTCGCCTTCGCCGACGCCGACCGGGCGGGGTTGGCGGCCCTCGTGCGCGACGCCGACGTGCTCTGGGTGCGCCTGCGGCACCGGATCGACGCGGACCTGCTGGCCGCCGCTCCGAGGCTGCGGGCCATCGTCTCGCCGACGACGGGCCTCAACCATATCGACCTCGACGAGGCGGCGCGGCGCGGCGTGGCCGTGCTCTCGCTGCGCGGCGAGACGGAGTTTCTGCGCACGGTCCGGGCCACCGCCGAACACACGGTGGGTCTGCTTCTGGCGCTGGTCCGCCGCATCCCCGGCGCCGCGCGGCATGTGTCGGCCGGCGGCTGGAACCGTGACGCGTTTCGCGGCGGCGAGCTCTACGGCAAGACGGCCGCTGTGGTCGGGTACGGGCGGCTCGGTCGCATCGTGGCCGGCTACCTGGCGGCGTTCGGCATGCGCGTAGCGGCGGTCGATCCGAACGTCGAGGCCGCCGACGTCGATCCGGGAACGCGACTCTGCGCGCTCGGCGAGGCGCTGGCCGAGGCCGATGTGGTGACCCTGCACGTGAACCTGGACGCAACGACGACGGGCCTGTTCGGCGCGGAGCGGTTCGCGGCCATGAGGGCGGGAGCCCTGCTGGTGAACACGGCCCGCGGCGAGCTGCTGGACGAGGCGGCTCTCCTGTCGGCCCTGGAACAGGGCCGGTTGGCCGGCGCCGCGCTGGACGTGCTGGCCGACGAGCGAAGCGACGGGATGGGCGGGCGCCCGCTGGTCGAGTACGCCCGCACGCATGACAACCTGATCATCACGCCGCACATCGGCGGGGCCACGCGAGAATCGATGGCAAAGACGGAGGCCTTTATGGCCGGGCGGCTGGCGGAGTTCCTGCATGGGTCTGGTTAGCCGCATCCGGCGGCTTCGCGGCCTGGAGCCCGAGTTCGGCTGGTGGTACGTGGCCTGCAACATGGCCCGCGTCCGCTGGCTCGCCGTCTGGGGCCGCAAGCGCGGGCGCGCCATGACGCACTGCGGTTCGGGCCTGCTCGCGGCTCCCTCGTCGCTCGTGCTGCGCGGTCGGGACTCGACCATCGAGATGGGCGCCAACGGGGTGCTGGCCGCCCATGCGGTGCTGGTGGCGCAGCGGCACAAGCCGTGGAACGATGCCGGCGCCCGCATCATTATGGGCGACAAGGTGGAGATCAAGGAGGGCGCCCGCGTCACGGCCCGGTCGGGCCTCATCCGCATCGGCAGCGATGTTGCCGTGGGCATGCGGTGCACCGTCAACTGCGGCAGCGACGAGCTGACCATCGGCGACCACGTCCGCATCGCACAGGACGCCTACATCACCACCATGAACCATGACATCTCCCGAACCGACACCACCATCGCCTACCAGGGCGTCACGCACCAGCCTGTGACCATCGAGGACGACGTGTGGATCGCCACGCGGGTCGTCATCCTGCCGGGCGTGCGCGTGGGTAAGGGGAGCGTGCTGGGCGCCGGAGCCGTGGTTACGCACGACATCCCGCCCTATTCGGTGGCTGCGGGCGTGCCGGCGCGGGTGCTGCGATCGAGGCTGCCGGGCGAGGCGCCCGCCCCATGAGCGTCGATGTCTGCTACGTCATCGCCCAGGGCTTCGCGGCGCGCACGGTGCTGCATACCGGCGCCGTGCCGGCCCTGCGCGACCGCGGCCATACGGTCAGCGTGCTCGTCCCGCACGGCACCAGCGGCAGCCTCGCCGACACGGCCTCGAGGCTCGGGATCACCCTCCACGAAGCCCCGCCCCTGCAGGGCCGCTACGAGTACTTCAGCGATGTCGTGAGGCGGTATCTGACCGAGGACGTGCGCGCCAACCCGGCCCTCTGGGCGCGCCACGTTCGCATCCTCGCCGAGGGCGTCGGGCGCAAGAAGGTGCTCTCGGCGAGGCTGGGTTACGCGGCCAACCGCATCCTCCGCCCCTGGGCCGCGACCGAGCCCCTCGTGCGGCTGTTGGAGCAGATTCTACTCGTCAACCCCGCCATGGAGACCGCCCTGCGCCGTATCGATCCGCGCGTTCTGGTCTCGACCTATCCGGTGGAGCCGCTGGAGAGCTGCCTGCTGCTGGCGGCCCAGAGGCGGGGTATCTCCACCGTCGGCCAACTCCTGAGCTGGGACAACATCACCAGCAAGGGGCGCTTCCCCGTCTCGCCGGATCGGTACCTCTCATGGGGACCGATCATGACGGAGGAGATTCGGGAGTACTACCGGGTCCCGGCCGGCCGCGTGCGCGACTGTGGCGTGGCGCACTTCGACGCCCATGTGCGGTCGGTCAGCCCCGGGCGCATCGCAGCCAACCTGACGGCGCTGGGGCTGGACCCGTCCAAGCCCTACATCCTCGTCGGAATGAGCTCCCCCTTCTTCTGTCCGAACGAAATCGACATCGTCGAGTGGCTGGCCTCCGCGGTGGCCGAAGGGCGCTTCGGGCCGGATATACAACTGGTAGTGCGGCCGCATCCCCTGAACGTGACCGGCTACCTGGCCGACCAGTCGTGGCTGCCGCGGCTCGACCGGCTGAAGGGGCCGCGTGTGGGCGTGGACTACCCGACGCTGAAGGAGGGCAAGCTCGTCTGGAACATGGACGAGTCCGACCTGCCGCACCTGGCCAACCTGCTGGCGGGCTGCGCCGTCTCGCTCAACTCGGGCTCCACATTCACCATCGACGCCATCATCCACGATAAGCCGGTGGTGATGACGGCTTTCGACGCCGACCAGCAGCGCCCCTGGTGGCAGTCCGCTCGACGCGTGGTGGAGTACAAGCATCTGGCCAAGCTGCTCGCACTCGGCGGCGTCCGCGCGGCGCACTCCTACGACGACCTGGCGGCCGCCGTCGCCGGATACCTGGCCGACCCGGCGCGGGATGCGGCGGGCCGCGCCCGGGTGCGCGAGCGCGAGTGCGGCCCCTGCGACGGCCGCGCCGCTGAGCGGCAGGCCCAGGCGCTCGCCGACGTGGTCACGGGCGCCTGGCGATGATCGGCCTCCGCAACGCCCTGGAGCGGCTCTGGGTTCGAGTCTACTCGCGCCTGGCGCGCCGCTCCTTCAAGCGCTGCGGGCGGCTGACGCTTCACCCTTCCGCCCGCATTGACCATCCCGAGCGTATCGTCATCGACGGCGCCAACATCGGCCGGTTGGTCTGGCTCTATGCCGTTGTGGATGACACCGCCGGACGCACCTACGACCCCGACCTCCGGATCGGCCCGGGCGCCGTCATCGGCGACTTCTGCCACATCAGCTGCGCGGAGCGGCTGCACATAGGCGCGAACGTACTGCTCACCCGCGGCGTGCTCGTGACCGACAGCCTTCATGTGTATGACGATCCGAAGTCGCCCATAGCCGCGCAGGGCATCAAGACGCGCCCGACCTCCATCGGTGAGGGCTCCTGGCTGGGCAACCACAGCGCGGTGGTGGGCTGCAGCGTCGGCCGCCACTGCGTGATCGGCGCCAATGCGGTGGTCACCCGGGACGTACCCGACTACTGCTGTGTGGCGGGAGCGCCGGCCCGCATCGTGCGCAGGCTGAACGAGCGGACGGGCGCATGGGAGCGGGTCGACGACAAGGATGGGGCACGATGAGCGTGACGGCAGCGGGTTCGGGCGGCGTCACGGGAACCGACATCGGGCGCCGCCTGTCCGCGATGCGTCGGCAGGAGCGTTAGTCCGTGCTGCCTCCGCTCTGCACCGAAGGTCACGTCCTCGTCGTCACATCCGAGTTCCCGCCACGCGGCGGCGGCAGCAGCGTGACGATGTGCAACCTGCTCTCGTGCTTTGATCCCGCCTCATTCACCGTGGCGGGCGTCGCCTCGCGTGAGCGCCGTCCGTTGGAAGGTCCGGCAGGAGTTCGGCCGGTGCCGATCGCGGTATCGCCCGGCGCGGGCGGGCGTCTGGCCCATGTGGCCATGGAGGCGCAGGTGCCGGTGGCCGCGCTTCGGGCCGCCAGCCTGGCGCGGAGCAAGGGAGCCTGCGCCGTCGTGGGCGTCTACCCCTACGTGCAGATCATCGATATCGCCTACAGGGCGGCGCGCCTGGCGCGGCTGCCGTTCGTGCCCTACCTGCACGACACCATCGCCGAAGGGATGTCGGGGCGGTTGGGGGCCCGGAAGGCCGTGCGACTCCACGAGCGCGTCCTCGGCTCCGCGGACCACGTCCTGGTCATCAGCGACGGGATGCGCGACCTCTACCGGCGGAAGTACGGCGTGGATTGCACGGTCGTGCGGCATACGTACCCGGAGCCCATGCCGGCGGACGGGCCCGAAGGCCCCGGAAACGGTGCGGCGTTCTGGGGCGGGCTCGTCTACACTATTAACCAGTGTTCGTTCGCCCGTGTCGCCGAGGCCGTCCGAACCGCTGGCGTGCGTCTGACGCTCGCCACAGAGAATGGCCGTGAGGATCTGGAGCGCAAGGGCGTCATGTTCGACAACGCGGGCATCGCCCCGATGTTCACTCGAGCCGAGTACCTGAAGTGCTTGGGTGATCATAGCTTGCTCGTCCTCGCGTTGGATTGGCCTGATGAGTCGCCCGTGCATGAGGAGGAGCTGGCTACGATCTTCCCGACCAAGACCCCGGAGTACCTCGCCGCCGGCAGGCCCATCGTGGTCCATTGTCCGGAGCGCTACTTCCTTGCGGAGTTCTTCCGTGAGCACGGGTGCGGAGTGCTGGTAACCGACCGCTCGAAGGGCCGCCTGCTCGACGCGTGCCGCCAAGCCCTGGCGGGCGGCGGCTCTGTACGAGCGGCGCAAGCGGCCGCGCTCAAGGCGGCGCGTCTCTTCGATGCGTCTGCCGTTGCCGATTGCCTGCGGGACCGGATGGACAGAGTCGTTGGGGCAACCCGCGGCGGCGGCGGAGACCTGTAGAAGCATGCTGCGCAGACGCCAACTACTCCCGCAACAAGCGGTTCGTATCATCACCGAGAGCGGTGCGTGGCGCCGCGCCCGCATCGCCAAAGAGTACGACCGCACGGCGCAGTTCGGCATCTGGGTCTTTCTCCTCTTCGTCATGTCGCTGCCCTTTGAGTCCGTGGCGTACAAGTCCAAGGGCGAGGGTCTCGCGAGCATCTCCAGCGTTGTGGGCTATGTGCTCCTGGCCGTGGCGCTGCTTCGGCCCCACGTCTTCTTCCGCAAGCCGGTCACCGGCGTGATCTGCTTCGTGCTGTGGCTGTTCATGAGCTGGGGCTACTGCTTCGCCATGCAGCCGGACTTCCTGCCCAAGATCTTCACGGTGCTCTACCGAAGGACGCAGATGGTCATCCTGCTGTGGATGGCCGCCAGCCTCCTGCGGGACCATGCCCTGGCCCGGCGCGCCCTGATCTGCCTGGCGGTCGCATGCTGCCTGCTCTTTGTCTTCGTCCACACCGTGGGCGGCGGTGACCCCGGCAACGCATCGCTAACCGATCAGCGTCTGGTCGTGTTCAATGAGGACCCCAACTTCCTGGCTTGCCTCCTGGCAGTCGGCGTCATTGCGTTTGTCGCGCAGCCGATCCTGGGCATGAAGCGACGCATACTCGGCTACTCCGCCTGGCTGATAGGCCTCATCAGCGTGGCGTCGCTGGTTATCCAGACCGCTTCCCGCAGCGCCATCCTCGGGCTTGGGGTGGCGCTGCCCATGCTGGCGCTTCAGCCCGGTCGACCCATGGCGCGGATCGGGCGCCTGGTCATGGTTGTGGCCGCCTGCGGCGCCTTCGTCTTTGTCGTGACGACCTTGCCGGTGACGAAAGCCCGGTTCGAGTCCGCCCTGAAGGGCAAGATGGGCAACCGGGAGAAGTTCCTGCCGGCCGCGGTCGCCATGTTCTCCCAGGAGCCGCTGCTCGGCTGGGGCATCGTCGATTCCCAGCGGGAGCTGCGCCGTCGCGAGAGCGGCCGCGTATCCCTGGCGATGCGAGCCACGCACAACATCTACCTTGCGCCCCTCCTGGAGTCCGGCCTGCTCGGCGGCGCGCCCTACTTGCTGGGCCTCGGCTTCGCCTGGGTCGCGGCCTGGCGTTCCCGATCCGGGCCGCGGGGCATCATTCCGTTCATCTATATCGTGCTCCTGTGCGGCACCGGTATGGGCTTCAACAACGATGCCGGCAAAGGGTTCTGGCTGTGCCTCGGCTACATATTCGCCAGTGATCCGCAGGGCTGGCTCCCGAAGCGATGAACCGGCCGAGCGTGCTCCAGGACTGCAGCACCACCACGCGGGCCGGCGGGATATGGACCTACATACGTCTCCTGATGGACACCGACCTGGGTTCGCGCTATCACATGCCCGTGACGCTGCACCCCGCCGGCGCCATGGGGCTGAACCCCGGTGCGTTGCGGCTCCTGGCGCGTGAGATGCGGGCTACCGGCGCCCGGGCGGCGCACCTTCACGGACTTCAGGTCGGCGGCCTCTACGCGGTCCTGGCGGCGCGCCTCGCGGGCATTCGCCGAACGGTGATGGCGGTGCACGCCTCCGAGGAAGACAACGTTCATACCGCGGCGCGGCGGCGATCCCTCATTCGCGGCGTCGCCGAGCCCCTCACCCTCCGGTTGGTATCGGCCGCCTACTGCGTCTCGGAGTTCTCATCCGCCAAGCCCTTCATCGGCCGCTCGTGCCGCCGCTTCCTGGGCTGTATGCGGAACGGCATCCCGATGCCGAGCGACGGGTTGGAACGCCAGGCAGCGAGAACCGCGCTCGGACTGCCCGCCGCCGCCACCGTCGCCCTCTTCTCAGCCCGGCTCGTGTTGGACAAGGGGATACTCGACCTCGCGGAGGCGTGGAGCCTGCTGCCCGATGCTCTGCGGCGCCGTTGCCTGCTGTTGGTTGCCGGCGACGGTCCGCACCGCGGCCGCTTGGAGCAGCAGGTGGCGACGCTGGGGATCGGCGACAGCGTGCGGCTCATGGGCTGGCGCGACGATGTTGGCGCGCTGCTTGCCGCCTGCGACCTGTTTGTGTTGCCGTCGCTGCACGAGAACCAGTCGTACGCCATCCTGGAGGCCATGGCGGCCGCTCGGCCGGTTGTCTCCACCACCGCCGGCGGGACGCCCGAGTTAGTGACCGATGGCGTCACGGGCCTGCTGGCGGCGCCGGCGGACGCGCGCGCCCTCTCCGCCGCCCTTGCCGCGCTCTGCACCGACCGGAGCTGCGCCGAAGCCATGGGACTGGCCGGCCGCGACCGCG
Source organism: Armatimonadota bacterium (assembly GCA_026392115.1). Classification (GTDB taxonomy): domain Bacteria; phylum Armatimonadota; class Chthonomonadetes; order Chthonomonadales; family CAJBBX01; genus CAJBBX01. The sequence continues at coordinate 107,766 of JAPLCQ010000086.1, forward strand.
TGCGCTCAGAGTTCACCATGGACCGGCTTGCGGGCCGCTTGGCCGATGTCTACGACCTGCTGCTGTCCGGCAAGGAAGGCGCCGGGATGCTCCATGGCGCGTACTGAGAAGGGCGCCGTGCGGCTGCCGCGGCCCCTGGTTGCGATCCTGGCGCTGTCGCTGCTGCTGCGCCTCGGCTTCGCGGCCGCCTCGCTGCTCGCCGCCGCCGATCCCGCCATCCTCGCTTTGCCCGACACCCGCTCCTATCTCGGGGCCACTCGCGCACTAATCGGTCAGGGCATCTTCACTGAGAGCTACTGGTTGCTCTTCCGGCCACCGCTCTATCCTGCGTTCCTGGCGCCCGGAGTGCTGCTGGGGGCGCCCGGGGTTGTGACCGCATGCCTGCAGGCGGCATTGGGGACCTGGACGGTATGGGGCGTGTGGCGTCTGGCGCGCCTGGCCACCGGTTCCGATAGGGCCGCGCTGGCCTCGGCGCTCCTCTACGCCGTGGAGCCGCTGGCCGTGGTCTATGCGGGTTTGATGATGTCGGAGACGCTCTTCGCTGCCCTGGTCGTCCTGGCGCTCCTGCTGTACGCCCGGTTTGGAGCCGAGGGCCGCCTGGTCCATGCGGCCTGGGCTGCAACGGCTATGGGATGCGCCGCGCTCTGCCGCCCCATTGCCGTGGCCCTGCCACTGGCGCCGGTTGTCGTTCTGTTGGCTGCCGCCGCAGTGCGTAGAAGCCAGGCGGCGCGTCTGCTGATAGCCGCAGGCATCTCCGTGGCGCTGGGGCTGGGTCTGCCCGGCCTGTGGCAGCTTCGGAACCTGCATGTGCACGGTTGGCCGGTACTCTCCAGCGGTCATGTCCAGAACAACTACTACTACAACGCGGCCTCCGTCATAGGCGCCGAGACCGGACGCACCATGGCGCAGGTTCAGGCCGAGATGGTGCGAACGGACTTCGGGCCGGAGCATCCCGAACGCAGAGGCTGGTCCCAGGTGGAGCGCGTGCGTTTCATGGATCGTGAGGGCATGCGGATCGTCCGCCGCCGGCCGGACATCGCCGCCAGGCTCTGGCTGATCGGCATCCCGAAGGTCCTCCTGGGCCGCAACGCCACGCTCTTCGTGCAGCCCTTTGTCGGCCTGCCGCATCAGGCGTTGCGGCGCATGGCGGAGATGGGCGACGTGCCCCCTGAGATGGCTGCCGTCAACGACATGCGTGCGACCCGGCTCGCCGGAGCCGCGTTGCTTCTCGTCACGCTGCTCTACTACACCGCGGCGGCGCTCGGTCTCCGGCGGCTCAGGCCGGGCAGGTATCCGGCGTTGCTGCTGGCCGGTGTGTTCGTCTACCTCTTGGCGCTCTCCGGCGGCGCGGGCTCCGAGGGCCGGTTCCGGCATCCGCTCATGCCCATCCTCTGCGTGGTGGCCGGTGCGGCCTTCGTACTCCGACCGTCCGCCGGTACGAGCTGAGCGCCGTGCGCGTCACCTACCTGCACCAGTACGCCAACCTGCCCGAGCACGGCGGACCCACGCGCTCCTACGAGATGGCCCGCAGGCTGGCCGCGGCGGGCCACCAGGTGAACCTCGTCACCAGCGACCACCGCCGGCTCCACGGGAGCCCCGGCCGCTGGACCGTGACCGAACAGGCCGGCTTCACCGCGCACTGGTATGGGCTGGCGTATGCCAACCAGATGGGCTATGCGTCGCGGGCGGCGGCCTTCGTGCGGTTCGCGGCGGCGGCGGCGGCGCGGTCGGCGGACCTGCCCGCTGACGTGGTCTACGCCACGAGCACTCCGCTGACCATCGCGCTTCCCGGTGTCTGGGCCGCGCGCCGGCAGCGATGCCCCATGGTGTTTGAGGTGCGCGACCTCTGGCCCGAGGTGCCCATCGCCCTTGGCGCCCTGCCCGGTCCGCTGGCGCCCGCCGCCCGCCGACTGGAGCGATTCGCGTACCACAACTCCGCTCGGGTGGTGGCTCTCTCGCCCGGCATGCGCGACGGGGTGATCGCCGCGGGCTATCCCGCCGAGCGCATCACCGTGGTGCCGAACAGCTGCGACTTCGACGTCTTCGATCTGCCGCCGACGGCCGGGCAGGCGATCCGAGAGCGCACGCCCTGGCTCGGCGGCCGTCCGTTGGCGCTCTACGCGGGCGCGTTGGGCAAGGTGAACGGCGTCTCCGCCATCGTCCGGTTGGCGCGGCACATGGGTTCGTTGCAGCCCGATGTGCGCTTCGCCATCATCGGCGACGGACGCGAGGAGGCGATCGTACGCGAACTGGCCCTGGAGACCGGAGTACTGGGCGCAAGCCTCTTCATGCTGCCGCCCATGCCGAAGCCCGAGGTGGCGCGGTGGCTCAGCGCCGCCACGATCACCATGTCCACCGTTATCAACGTCCCGCAGCTCTGGCCCAACTCCGCGAATAAGTTCTTCGACAGCCTGGCGGCCGGACGGCCGATCGCCATCAACCACGGAGGCTGGCAGGCCGATCTGCTGGCGGAGACCGGGGCGGGGCTCGTGCTCCATCCCACGGACGCCGCCGACGCCGCCGCCGCGCTATCGAGAGCGCTCTCCGATCCGCGGTGGCTGAGCGGGGCGTCGGCCGCGGCCGCGGAGCTTGGACGGAGCCGCTTCTCACGGGACGCCCTCGCGCGGGACCTTGAGCGGGCCCTGCGCGAGGCTTCGGGGCGCGAGTGAGGCCGAGCGCGGCGCGAAGGGGCCATGGCTCCGTTCGACCCGTGCACGTCGGCGCGTTAAGGTAGAATGTGACGACGCGGCACGCCGCAGCAACGAAAGGTGTCCGACAAACAGCATGCAGGATGACCACGATATGAGTGGAGGCTTGCTGCCCGGCTGGCCGCAGTACGACCAGGACCAGATCGATGCGGTCACTCGGGTCCTGCAGTCCGGCAAGGTGAACTACTGGACGGGTGACGAATCGCGCCTCTTTGAGAGCGAGTTTGCCGCCCGGTGTGGTTGCGCCTTCGGCATCGCGCTGTCGAACGGCACCGTTGCGCTGCAGTTGGCCCTCATGGCGCTGGACCTTGAGCCCGGCTCCGAGGTGATCGTTACCCCCCGCTCGTTCGTGGCCTCCGCGGCTGTTGTCCTGATGGCCGGTTGCCGCGCCGTCTTCGCCGATGTGGACCGCGACACCGGCAACTTCGATCCATCGGCCGTTGAGGCGGCGGTAACGAGCCGCACGCGGGCGATCATCGCCGTGCACCTGGCGGGCTGGCCGTGCGATATGGGCCGCCTGATGGACATTGCCGATCGTCACGGCCTGCAGATCATCGAGGATTGCGCCCAGGCCCATGGCGCCGACGTCGATGGCCGACCGGTGGGATCCTTCGGCCGCGTGGCCACCTGGTCCTTCTGCCAGGACAAGATCATCTCCACGTGCGGCGAAGGCGGCATGATCACCACCAACGACCGCGGTGTCTGGGAGCGCTGCTGGCAGTACAAGGACCATGGGAAGAACATCAGGTTGGCGGAGGGCAAGCCCGTGAGCCAGCCGCACTTCCAGTATGTGCACGACACTCTGGGCAGCAACTGCCGGATGACCGAGGTTCAGGCGGCCGTGGGCCGCGTGCAACTGCGGCGCCTCGATGAGTGGGTCGCCCGCCGCCGGCACAACGCCCGGATACTGCGGGAGGAGCTCGGCGACGTTTCGGGGCTCCGTGCGCCCATCCCGACCGCGGGCGTCCATCCGTCGTATTACAAATACTACGCTTACACCGGCCCGGGAGTGGATCGCGACCGCGTGGCCGCGCGCATGATGGAGCGCGGCATTCGGTGCTCTGCCGGAAGCTGCAGCGAGATCTACCTGGAGAAGCCGTTTCGCGATGCGGGGATGGCTCCGGCGGCGCCCTTGCCCGTGGCTCACGAACTGGGTGAGACCTCGCTCATGCTGCAGGTTCATCCGACGCTGAACGATGGACATATGTGCAGCATCGCGCAGGCGTTGCGCGAGGCAGTCGCTGAGGCCCGCGGCTGATGGAGCGTGTCCTGGTAACCGGTGCGGCCGGATTCATCGGCTACCACGTCAGCCACAAGCTGCTCGATCGAGGCGATCTGGTCATCGGTTTCGACAACCTGAACAGCTATTATGACCCAAAGCTGAAGGCTGATCGCCTGGCCAACCTGACCGCTCGCACGGGGTTCACCTTCGTTCAGGGCGACCTCGCCGACCAGCGGGCGGTGGACACGCTCTTCCGGGACCACGCGCCCGATGGCGTGATCAACCTCGCCGCGCAGGCCGGCGTGCGCTACTCGCTTGAGAACCCCCACGCTTACGTTCAGAGCAACCTTGTTGGGTTCATGAGCATACTGGAGGCCTGTCGGCATCGGGGCGTAAAGCACCTCGTCTATGCTTCATCGAGCTCGGTCTACGGCGCCAACCGCACCATGCCGTTCGCTGTGAGCCACAACGTGGACCATCCGCTGAGCCTCTACGCGGCCAGCAAGAAGGCCAACGAGCTCATGGCGCACACGTACAGCCACCTGTACGGCATCCCGACCACCGGCCTGCGGTTCTTCACGGTCTATGGGCCTTGGGGAAGGCCGGATATGGCCACGTTCCTCTTTACTCGAGCCATCATCGCCGGTGAGCCCATCGACCTCTTCAACCAGGGGCGGATGCTCCGGGATTTCACTTACGTCGATGACATCGTTGAGGGCGTCGTGCGCGTTCTGGACCGCCCTGCGCAGCCCAGCGCCTCATGGTCCGGCGAGCGGCCGGAGCCGGGCGCGAGCGCGGCCCCGTACCGCGTCTACAACATCGGCAACAACCGGCCCGTGGAGCTGACCCACTTCGTTCAGGTGCTGGAGGAGGCGTTGGGGGTGCCCGCCGTCCGGCGCTATCTGCCCATGCAGCCCGGTGACGTGCCCGCCACCTGGGCCGATGTAGACGCGCTGATCGCCGACGTGGGGTTCAGCCCTTCGACACCCGTCGAGGTGGGCATCAGACGGTTTGTTGAGTGGTACCGCGGGTACTACGGCGTCTAGCGCCCGCCGGCACTCAGCGCCCGGGTACGACGCACGGCCCTGTACCGGTAGCGAACGGTTCGCCGGAGCGCTCCAACGCCATGGGTGACGCCCCATCGGGCGCCGCGCGCCCCAAGCTCGTGCAACCCCTGTCCCTCCGCGCCAACTTCTCGTGGACGCTTGCGGGCAACCTCGTCGCCTACGCCGGGAACTGGGCCATCCTCGTGGCTCTGGCCAAGATGGGCACCAAGATGGCCGTGGGCCAGTACACGGATGCGCTGACGGTAGCCCAACCGGTCATGATCTTCGCCCAGATGGGCCTCCGTGTCGTACAGGCCACCGACCAGCGAGAGTCCCACCGCTTTGGCTCCTATGTGGCGGTGCGCATCAGCTGCATGGCGCTCGCGCTGATGGTATCGATGGCGGTGGCGCTGTGGGGTCCGTTCAGTCACGCGGCGGCGCCGGCGCTCATGGTGCTTGCCGTGGCGTTGGTCTTGGACGGCTTCAGCGACGTCATGTACGGCCTGATGCAACAAAAAGAGTGCATGGATCGCATCGCCGTCTCCATGATCGTCCGCAACCTCCTGGCGCTGGCCGGCGTCATCGGCGGGTACTACCTGACGCACTCCGTCGCCTGGGCCATGGTGGGTTCCGCCGTGGGCTACCTCGTCGTGCTCTGCACGTACGACACGCTGTCGGCATCGCGGCTGCTGGGGACCGCGGGTGGCCACAAACGCCGTCTCGAGGCGTGGCGGCCCGTGTGGGACCGCGCGGCGATGAGGGATATCATGGCGACCGGCTTCCCTCTGGCGCTGATGAGCCTGTTCATCCTGCTCAATACCCGCGGGCCTCAGTTCATCGTGGGGCGGTTGCTCGGAGAAGGCGCGCTGGGACTCTTCGCCGGGGTCGCCAGCTTGTACAATGTGGGCTACTTCGTGATCAACGCGCTCTGCGTGGCGGCTGTACCCCGCCTCTCGCAGCACTACACGCGGGGCGAGGAACGGCAGTTCCTTCGCATCGGCGGAGCGCTGTCCCTGGTGGCCGGCGGCGCGGGGATCGTGATCTTCCTTGCAGGCTTCCTCTGGGGGCCGAAGTTGCTGGCCACGCTCTTCACGGCCGAGTTCAGCCAGGCCGCGCCGGCACTGAACTGGATGCTGGCCGGCGGGGCGCTCTTCTACGTATCCACAGCCATAGGTACTGTGGTATCGTCGACTCGCTCGTTCGCACCGCAAACGGTGCTGTCGGGCGTGGTGGCCGGTGTCGCCATGCTGGGCGCGTATCTGCTGGTGCCTCGCTATGGCATCCAGGGGGCTGCGTATGCCTCGTTCGCGACCATGGCGGTCAGGCTCTTGGGAATCGCCGCTGTGTTCGCCTTCCTTTGGCGAGGCCGTGACGCCGCCACGAAAGCGGCGGAAGGACAAGCATGACGAACGACGCGTTGTTGCGCCAACCCGCGGACGCCTTGCCCGCCTTCCTGGCTTCCGCTGAGAAGCTGGGCATGTGGAGCACGGCTCGGCGGCTGGGCCACTACGGCTCCTCGCTCTACGCGGATGTACCCCTTCGCGGCAAGCGGATGCTGGATATCGGCGGCGGGAACGGCGTTTTCAGCCTCTACGCGGCCGCATCGGGCGCCGCCCGGGTCATCTGTTTGGAGCCGGAGACGGACGGCAGCAGCGCGGGCATGCGCGAGACCTTCAGCCGCGTCGCGCTGGACATCGGCGCACCCAACGTGGAGATGCGCCCCTGCTTCATGGAGGAGTTCAGCGCCGAGCCGAGCAGCTTCGATGTCGTGCTGATCCACAACTCGATCAACCACTTTGACGAACCCGCATGCATCGCATTCCAGAAGGACCCCGCCGCCCGGGCCAAGTACCGGAGCATGTTTGAGACGATCGATCACTGGCTGGCTCCCGGCGGACACCTGCTCTTGGCCGACTGCTCCTCGCGCAGCCTCTACTCGGCGCTGGGTGTGCGCAACCCGTTCATGCCTGACATTGAGTGGCACAAGCACCAGCCGCCAGAGGCATGGGAAGGCCTTCTGAACCAGTTGGGCTACAGCCGATGCTGCCTGCGCTGGACATCGCCCAATACCTTCGGCAAGCTGGGCGTGGCGCTGCTCTCCAATCGCCTGGGCGGCTACGTAACGCTGGGTCACTTCCGGCTCCACATGGTGAAGGCGGCGGCTGGAGCACGCGCTTGACGCAGTCGCAACCGCCACCGCCTGACCGCCCGAGCCCGGTTCTGAACCCTCAGGATCGACACGAGGCGATAGCCGGAGCCAAGGAGCGGCATGCGCGGACGTTTCTGGTCCGGGCCATGTTCCTTGCGTTCGTCTTCTCCATCCCGTTCGACATGGTGGCCATCCAGGCGGGTACAGCCGTCGCCAAGGTCATCGGCATCGCGTTCTTCGCGGCATGTGTGCTCAACCCGCGCGAGCCGTTCGCCAAGCCACCGAAGGCGTTCTGGGGCTTCGCACTCTATGTCGGGGTATGGACCCTGTCGGCAGTGCCGCAGTTCGGCCTGTTTCGCGCGGACGTGTCGCTGAGGTTCGGCACGCTGGTCCAGCTGCTGGCTCTGACGCTTGTGGCGACCAACCTGATGAAGGACAATCGCCTCGCCATCCAGGCGATCTACGCGTTCGCCGCGGCGTCGGTGCTCATCGCGCTCCTGATGGTGGCTCAGGTCTCCGTTATGCGCGAGGTGACGCCCATCGGGTCGCGGGTGTCGTTCGGCGGCCAGAACTTCAACCACATCGCCGGGGTGTTCGGCATGTCGCTGGTGGCCCTGCTGGGCCTGGCCTATACGACGCAGGAGGCAAGCCGCCGCAGGCAGATCATCGCCGTTCCGGCCAGCGCCATTCTGGTGGTGATGACCATGGCAACGGGCTCCCGCGGAGGCGTGGTCGCCACGGCGGCCGGGTTGGCGGTTCTGATGGTGCAGGGCGGCAGCCTCTGGCGGTGGGTCCGCTCGGCGGCCGTCATGGTGGTGGCGTTGGCCTGGCTCGGCTACTCGCTGGCCGGCTCCGACATCACTCTTGGCCGCTTCCGGATGAGCGTCTTGAAGGGCGATGTGAGCCTGCGTGAGAAGCTCTACCCTGAGCAGGTGGTGATGTTCTCCGAGAGCCCTCTGGTGGGCTTCGGACCCGTCAACAATACGCGTGAGCTCGGGAAGAGGATCAAGACCGAGGGCCGCAAGCCCATGGACGCCCACAACCTCGTGCTGCACCTGCTGACGGAGGTGGGCCTCTTCGGCGCGTTGCCATTCCTGATCGGCCTGGCCTACTGCCTCAGGATCGCTTGGGAAAACCGCCTCGGCGCCCTCGGAGTCGTGCCGCTGGCCGTCCTGTGCGCCATGCTCGCCGCCAACCTGTTCGGCAACTGGCTGCCGCGCAAGCCGCTCTGGCTCGCCATCTCCCTGGCGCTGGCTCAGGCGCCGGCCGTGGCCCGGATACGGCGGGCGAGACTGGCCGCGCCGGTCGCCGGCGGCGCCGCGACCACCACTGATGCGCCGGCGGCGCCTGACACCGCCGGCGCCGCGTTCGACACGGCCGCCCGGGCCTAGAACAACCCGACCGGAGCCACCGACCCGTGAAGGCGCTGCTCGTAGCACCCGCGCCGCCGCCCGAGGGCGGCATGGCCACCTGGACGCAGGCGGTGCTGGCGGGTCTGGCACAACGCGACGGCCTGGATGTGCGCCTGCTCGATACCGCGGTGCGGTGGCGATCGGTGACCGACCTCACCGCCGTGCGCAGGCTCATCGGCGGCGCCGTCCAGGGACTGCGGGACAACGCCCGCGTGGCCGCCGCTATCGGCGAGTACAAGCCTGATCTGGTGCATGTCACCACCAGTGCGGGCTTCGGCGTCTTCCGCGACAGGCTCATGGCGGCAGGGGCTCGCCGACGCGGCGCCCCTGTGGTAATGCACTACCACTTTGGCCGCATCCCTGCGCTGTCCGCGTCCGGCGGCTGGGAGTGGCGCACGCTCTGCGCCGGGGCGCGGCAGGCCGCACGGCAACTGGTGCTGGATAGGCCCTCGGCCGACGCCCTGCAGCGCGCCCTGGGCGCACAGACCGTCCGGGTGCAGCCGAACATGGTCGATGCCGCCGCCCTCGGCAGGCTTGCCGACGCCGTCGAAGCGCCGGCGGAGGGCGGTCGGCTCCAGATCGTCTTCGTCGGCCACGCCATCGTCTCCAAGGGCATCGCCGACCTGGTGTCCGCCTGTGCCTCCCCGACCTGTCCGGATGTGGAGCTTCGGGTCGTGGGGCCGTGCGAGGCCGCCTACGAGCCCGAGCTCCGTCGCATGGCGGCTCAGAGACGCGCGGGCGACTGGCTCACCCTCAGTGGGCGTCTGCCGCACGGGGAGGCGCTGTCCGCCATGGCGTCGGCACACCTGGTGGCCCTTCCCAGCGCCAGCGAGGGCTTCCCCAATGTGGTGGTCGAGGCGATGGCTCTGGGGCGTTGCGTGCTGGCCACGCCGGTCGGCGCCATCCCGGAGATGCTGGCCGACGGCGCGTGCGGAGTGCTCACGCCCGTCGGCGACGTGGGGGCCCTGGCCCGCTCCATCGCCGCACTCGACGCAGACCGCACCCGGTTGGCGGCGCTGGCGACGGCGGCCCGGCTCCGAGCGGCGACGCGTTATGATGGTCCACAGGTCCTGGACCGCTTGGTAGAGCTGTGGAGGGAAGCGACGGCGACGCGATGCACATAACCTGCCTCATCGATAATCTGGGTTCGGGCGGCGCACAGCGCCAACTGGGCGCGGTCGCGGTGGCGTTGGCGCGGCTCGGCCATGAGGTCGATTTCGTCGCCTATCACGACGGCGGCTTCTACCGGTCGCAGTTTGAGCAGGCGGGCATCTCGGTCCGGGTGGTTCGGTCGAACAACCCCATGCGTAGGATCCTCATGGTCCGGTCGGCGCTCCGAGCAGCGGCCACGGACGTGGTCCTTGCCTATCTGCCGCAGCCTTGCCTGTATGCGGAACTGGCGGCCTTGCCGTCGCGCCGGTGGGGGCTGGTGGTCTCTGAGCGCCTGGCCGAGCCGGGCTCCGCCTACGAGCGCTTCCCCTGGCGGCGCACGATGCACCGGGTAGCGGACGCCGTCGTGAGCAACAGTCACTGCAACCGGCTGATGATCGAGGCCGCTGTGCCGTCGCTCAAGGGCCGCGTGGTGACGATCTATAACCTGATCGACCTGGAGCGCTTCAGCCCCGCAGCCGAACCGCAAGCTTCGGAGGGCCGGCTCGTGCTGACAGGCGTGGGTTCCTATCAGCCCCGGAAGAACCCGGTGAGGCTTGTTTCGGCCATGGGTCTGGCCATGCAGCGCGATCCGCGGTGCGACCTCGCACTCCGGTGGCGCGGCGGGCAGGCCGATACCGCCGGCGGACAGGCCGTTCGCGCGGAGATGCGGGCCGAGGCCGAACGCCTGGGCATCACCGACCGGGTCGACGCCGGTGGCGAGTGTCAGGACGTTGCCGGCCTCTACCGCAGCAGTGACGCGGCCATCCTGCCCTCCCTCTACGAGGGTATCCCCAACGTGGTTTGCGAGGGCATGGCTTGCGGCGTTCCGGTCCTCGCCAGCGACGTGGCGGATGCGGGCAACCTGGTGCAGCACGGCCGAACGGGCTTCCTGTTCGATCCACACTCGGTCGAGAGCATGGCGGAGGGCCTTGCCCGTTTCGCCTCCATGCCCGCCGCCGACCGGCTCGCCATGGGTCGCGAGGGCCGTCGCCACGCCGAGGAGGTGCATGACCCGCGCCGCATCCTGTCGGCCTATGAGTCGGTCCTGGCCGATGCTGCAGCCCGTCGGCCCGTCTCCACGGCCCACTGGGTGCCGGATGTGCCGGAGTCTGCGGTTCGTACAGCCATGGCGCGGACCGCCTAGCCCGCCGGGACATGCTTCGCCACACCGAGAACAACGCCAAGCTCAGCGAGAAGCTCGGCTCGCTGCCCCAGAAGCCCGGCTGCTACATCTACCGCGACGTTCGCGGTCAGGTCATCTATGTGGGCAAGGCGGTGAACCTGCGGAACCGCGTCCGCTCCTACTTCCAGGCCGGCGCCAACCACACGCCCAAGGTGCGCCGATTGGTGCACGAGGTGTGCGACCTGGAGTGGTTCGTCACCGAGACGGAGTTGGAGGCGCTCGTCCTCGAGTGCAACCTCATCAAGCGGCACCGTCCCCACTTCAACGTCCGCCTGCGCGACGACAAGCACTACCCCTACATCTGCCTCACCACCTCCGAGCCCTTCCCGCGGCTCATGATGACGCGGCGCATTCGTCAGGACGGCAACCGCTACTTCGGCCCCTACACGGGCGCCAGGCCGGTCTACGCCATCATGGACCTGATGAAGCGCATCTTCCCCATCGTCTCCTGCGGCAAGCGGTTCACGGGCGAGGCGGTCCAGAAGCCCTGCATCTACCACAGCATGGGCCAGTGCCTGGCGCCCTGCGCGGGTTTGGCCAAGGCCGAGGAGTACGCCCGCGCCGTCCGCGACGCGACCTCGTTCCTCGAGGGCAAGCAGGAGCGCATCCTGAACGACCTCCGCCGCCGCATGGCCCGCGCCTCCGACGCACTCCAGTTCGAGGTCGCCGCCCGCCTGCGCGACCAGATCTCGGCGGTGGAGCAGGTGCTCTCGCGGCAGAAGGTGATCAGTTCCCGCCTGGTCGACCAGGACGTGGTGGCGCTGGTGGCCGAAGACGGCGGCGCCTGCGTGCAGATGTTCTACATCCGGGGCGGCAAGCTCATCGGCCAGAACAGCTATATGCTGGAGGGCGCCGACGCCGAGGAGCCCACGGGCGCGGCCGTGCAGGAGTTCGTTAAGCAGTACTACCAGAACGCCGCCTATGTGCCGCAGGAGGTGCTGCTCCCCTGCGACATCGAGGAGGCGAGCATCATCGAATCCTGGCTCCGGCAGAAGCGCGGCAGCAAGGTCGAGATCTCCGTGCCGCTCCGAGGCGACAAGAAGCGCCTCGTGGAGATGGCCACCGAGAACGCCTCCGATGCCATGGGCCGCATGCGGGCCGAGATGCGCGCGCGGCTGGGCAACACGGACCGGGCGTTGGCCGACCTGGCCGAGGCGCTGGGCCTCGACGGGCCGCCCCACCGCATCGAGTGCTACGATATCTCCAACTTCCAGGCCGAGGCCTTCGTCGGCTCCATGGTGGTCTGCGAGGGTGGGATGATGGCCAAGCAGGAGTACCGCCGCTTCCGCATCCGCGAGCACGACGGCCGGGCCGACGACCCCGGCATGATGCGCGAGGTGCTCACGCGCCGCCTGCGCGACGGCGTGGCAGGCGACGAGAAGTTCGCCCGCATGCCGGACCTCATCATCGTCGACGGCGGTACGGGCCAGCTCACCGCGGCGCTTGCGGCCATGGAGGAGGTGGGCGTCCGCCTGCCCGTCTGCGGCCTGGCCAAGCGGTTCGAGTTGCTCATTGTACCGGACCGCGAGGAGCCCGTGGCGTTGGAGCGCACCTCGCAGGCGCTCTACCTGGTGCAGCGCATCCGCGACGAGGCGCACCGGTTCGCCAACGCCTACCGCGTCATGGTCCAGGCCAAGCGGCAGACGAAGAGCGTCTTGGACGCGGTGCCGGGCATCGGACCCAAGCGGCGCAAGGCGCTCGTGAAGCACTTCGGCAGCATCGCCCGGATCAAGTCGGCCGAAGCGGACGAGTTGGCCGCCGCGCCGGGCATGAACCAGTCGGTCGCCTTGAGCCTCTACACCTACCTGCGCGAAGCGGCGCCGCCCGCCGCCGAGACGCCCTGAACGGAGCCCCATGCCACCCTCCCAACCGCCCGATGAAGGGCTGAAGCACGTCCTCGTCACCACCGACGGCGCCTGCCAGGGCAACCCCGGCCCCGGCGGCTGGGCGGCCGTCATGGTCTACGGCGACAAGCGCCGCGAGATGTCCGGCGGGTTCCGGCGCACCACGAACAACCGCATGGAGCTGATGGGTGCCATCGAGGCCCTGAAGGCGATGCGCTACCCCTGCGCCGTGACGCTCACCACCGACTCGGAGTATCTGAAGAAGAGCATCGAACTGGGCTGGGCGCGGAAGTGGAAGTCGAACAACTGGATGCGCCAGGGCGAGCGCGTGCCCAACTCGGACCTCTGGATCGAGTTGCTCGGCCTGCTGGACGTCCACAAGGTCACCATCGTCTGGGTGCGCGGCCACACCGGCCACCCGGAGAACGAGCGGTGCGACAAGCTGGCCGTGGCGGCCTCCCGCGCACCCGAGTTGCCCGAGGACTCCGGCTATCACCCAGCCGCCAAGCCCAAGAGGTAATCAACCTTCCCTGACAGCGATGTCAACACGGTCAACAACGTCAAGGCCCCGACGCCGGCGCGCCGCGCGCGTGCAAGAGGGCGGCCCGGTTGCGTCGGGATGACGCCAAGGGCTTGACCGTGTTGACCTTGCTGACGACGGGGCGGTCGATCAGCGCCGGCCCTGGCCCTTGACGGTCGTCCTGAACGAAGTGAAGGACCCCGACTCCGTCGGCGACGTGGCTTGACGGGGTGCGGGCGGTTGAAACCGCCGCAACGAACGGCGGGAAGT
>JAPLCQ010000098.1 GCA_026392115.1 Armatimonadota bacterium
CCTTCAGCGCCGACACCTCCAGTGCGTGCTCCAGCGTCAGCAGCAGCGGAGCCGCCAGGACACGGTACGATGCGAGGTCCGCGTCGCAGCCGATCACGTCCGGCCGCCAACCTCCCGCTACCAAGGGGCGCCACCACCGCTCCTGCAGAGCACCCTCGTAGTCGAACCCCGGCATGATGGGCTGGTGCTGGAGCATCCGCGCCGTGTATTGGCAGTAGAAGAGCCCCAGGCCGCTGGGCGTGGGCCCCGTCGTGCGCAGGAAGTCGCCTCCGCGGCTGAGCCCCTCGCCGATGGCCTGCACCTCGTTGAAGGCGGGGAGCGGCCGGCCGGCGCTACTGACGACGGCGCCGTGCATCAGTTCCTGCCCTGCCCAGTGCTGGCGCCAGAGCCAGTAGAGGTTCGCCTCGCCTCCCAGGACGATGGGGAGCCAGCTGTTGGCGCGGCACCAGCCCTCGGGCTTCACGCCGCCGTTGATGCAGACGCTGCCGTTCCAGTTGGCCTGCGTCTCGGTGTTCCAGAAGGGCGCCGGCTTCAGCGGCCGGATGAAGTCGAACCAGAAGCCCGCCCGCCAGAGGCTGTCGATGTCGTTGTAGTGGTTGAACTGCACCATGTCCATCTCGCGGTGCATATCGGTATAGTCGACGCCGCTGAAGGGCATCATGTCCGTGCCGATGGGTTGCGTTACGTGGCGCCGCAGGACCCGCGCCTGGTGGGTGCAGTACTCGGCATAGGAGTCGCTGGCGAAGTGCGAATAGGCCGCCAGCAGCGACGGGTGGTGCCAGGTGTGGGCCCGGGGCAGGGGGATCTGGCTGAAGGACTGGTACTCCTGGCTCCAGAGGCTGAGGCACCAGGCCTTGTTCAGCGCCTCGATCGATCCGAACTTGCTCTCCATGGCCTGCACGAACCGCTCGTAGCAGCACGGGCAGCAGCAGGGGCGCGTGGGTCGGAAGCCGATGGGGTAGACCTCGTTGTCGATCTGCCATCCCACGATGCGGTCGTCCCGGCCGAACTCCCGCGCCATCTTGTCAACGATTCGCTCGCAGAGGTCGCGGTAGACGGGGCTCGTGGGGCAGACGTGGCGGCGAGCGCCGTGCTGCAGCGGCTTGCCATTGTCGGCGACGGCGAGGACCTCGGGGTACCGCTCCGTCAGCCAGGCCGGCGGAGTGGCCGTGGGCGTGCCCATGATGACGGCGATGCCCGCCGCCCCCAGCTTCTCGACCGCGGTATGGAGCCAGTCGAAGCGGTGTTCATTCTCGGTCGGCTCCATGGAGCTCCAGGCGAACTCGCCGATCCGCATGCAGTTCATGCGGGCCTCGAGCATCAACTCGATGTCGCGGTCAATCTGCTCAAGCGGCCAGTCCTCGGGATAGTAGGCGGCGCCAAAGTAGGGCGGTTGCACGGTCGGCATGGGTGGCATGTCCTCGGCGCCCCCGTCAGCCGGGAGCCGCCATGTGGTGATGGGTTGTTGCGGTCCTGCGGCCCGCCGAGGGCTCGCTTCCCGGGCGGGTCGGTTTCGCTGAACGTCATACCCCGGTCTCGGCGCGTCTGGATACCCTTTCGCCGCCGTTTCCCGATCCTACCGCACGGGAAGGTCCACCATCCCCGCTCCGGTCGGGACGCGCCGTCTCAGACCGCCGTTCACCTTGATCCAGCGTGCGCCGAGCGGGTTCACACGGAGAGCGCGGCCCGGCGCGCGGACGGTGACGTCCAGGCGGTCGCCCTCACGTGTGGCCTCCAGGTGCGCCGTCTCGGTCTCGCAGGAGACCAGCGTCGCGGATCCGTAGCCCAGGCTCGTTCCGCCGATCATCACGAAGGCGCGGAGCGTCCGCGGATCGGGCGTGCCGACCGGTTCGCCGTCGATGGCCGCGGCCGCGGCTTCGCAGTCCCCTCGGAGGATCGATCCCGAGCCCTTCGACCCTGATGCGGCGGCGAAGTAGGTGATGTAGCTCACCGATCCATCCAGCACAGCGATCTGTTGGGCGTCCCCTGGGGCGCCGGCTGCTCGGTTCCAGGGGATGCCCGACCCCGGTCCTGTCCCTTGCGTGGGCCAGACTACGGCGCCGATCGTTGCACGAGACTCCGGCGGCGTGGTTAGGGTGAACACCGGCGTCTGGGCTTTGCGTTCCCAGCCGCCCGCCGCCAACGCGAAGGCGCGCGAACCCGAGACCCCGCTCATACCGGAGATGCGTAACTGCGACGAGGCCCCCTGCCACACGAAGTCCCGATCAGCGCTATTGGTGATCCCTGAAGCAAGGCGGAAGCGTGTAACCCATTCGTGCGGCTCCGCGTCCCAGCAGTCGTCCAGCATGATCAGGGTGCTCTTCGACGGATCGGGCTTGAGCAGCAGGGCACGCCGGCGGTGGCGCGCCTGCGGCAGTAGGGAGTAGCCCGCGTTGACGCCGTCGTAGAAGTCGGCGAAGCCGCCGGAACTGAAGTTGGCCGGCCCGCCATCGTTCACGGTATCGCGTCCGTCCGGCGTCGCCGTGGAGTGCGAGCGGGTGGCGGTCAGTTCACGGGCTTCTGAGGTGCCGTAGACGAAGATGCCCGGGTCGATGATCATCTGCTCGCCGTAGGCCGTGAGGACCATGGAGTTCTGGTCGGCGTGGCCGTGCGCGCTGGAGTGGCCGTTGTGGAACATGACGAACCGCGCGTCGGGATCCCAGCCGGTGCGCATGATGAAGTAACCGGCGTTCGGGAACGCGACCGAAGTCACGGACGGCCGCTTGCCGGCCTTGCCCTTGGTGGCGACCCACTGGAAATCCGGCCGACCGAAGTACCGAGCGCCCCTTGCCAGCAGCGAGAGGCCGTCGGAGGGTGGATTGCTGTCGCCCCACATGGGAAGCTGCCAGTCGGGCATCGTGGCCGCCATGACGTACTCCAGCATCCTCTCCACACGGGTCCGCATGGCTTGCGGCGGCTTCAGGCCCACCTTGCCGGCCTGCTCCAGCACCGTCAGGTATCGGTTCAGGCTGAGCAGGTGGTAGTTGACCGTGGCCTCCTTCAGCGGGCCGTCCGGGGTCGTGTTGTCGAGGCAACTGGCCGCGGCGCCGGCGAACCCGCGCTCGATCCATGACCGGGCCTTGCGCAGCTCGGGGAACTCCTGCCCGAACTCGAAGAGCGCCGACGTGTTCTGTGCCTCCCAGTTGCCGCCGCCCCTCATTCGCTCCAGCACCTCGGCCATCTCGCCAAGGTTGACGATGAAGGCGAACCGGGCGTCCAGCGTGAACCTGGGCGAGTCCTTGAACGCGGCGTAGTAGGCGAAGCCGTGGCCCATGCGGGCGCCGATGGAGAGCGATGCCCACATGGAGCCGCCGCCAATCCCGGCGGGCATGGTGGGCGACACATCCCTGGCATCCGGCGCCATGGCCCCGGAGCGCAGGGGTGACGGCATGTCGGCGAGGAAGCACCGGAGCATGGCGTCCCAAGTCCCGGCGTACTTCTCGTCGCCGGTGAGGCGGTAGGCCGTGGCGAGGCATCCGCGGAGCCCTGTGCGCGTCAGGCCCACTCCGCCTCGTGTGCGCCATGCCGCGAAGTGGTTCCAACGCGGGCCCAGGTCGACCGTCTCGTCTGTGGTGCGCCACTTACCCTGGCAGACCAGGTCGGCGTCCCGCAGCATCTCCTGCTCGGTGGCCGTCCTCGGGTCGGAACGGGGCGTTGCGGGGCGCCTGGGGAACGTCGACCGACCCTCGAAGTAGGCGACCAGCCCTCGCTTTGCCGCCTCCCAGTCGCGCCGGGCGACGGCCGAACGGACGCGCGCCAGTTGCGGCCGCGCCAGGTCGAAGTACGAGAACGCCTGCGCGAAGAGCGCGTCACGGTCGCATACCCGTTTGACGTGGATTTGATGCCAGACCACCGGGTCGGCGCCCGCGGTGGCCACGCCGTCGAGGATTCCGTCGCCGCCTTCGGCCGACAGCTCGAAGCGGTATGCGTGGTTCGGCAAGGCGGCGGCATCGAGGTGGAGAAGGTGGACGGCATCCTCCCAGTGGCGGCGGCTCCAGGGCTCCGTGGCTCGCGCCAGCGCGGCGCCGGCATGGGCGCCCTCGGCGTCGACCAAGGTGCAGACCAGCGTCTTGTCCGGCGTCCACGCCTCGTTCCAGCCCGCCATCCAGATCGCGACGCGGACGATGCGCGTGACGCCGGGACCGGTGCGAAACGGCTGGACGAGCGGCTTGCCCGGCGCGATAGCCGCCGAAGTGACGTTGGGCAGGCGCGGCGCCGGACCTGTATGCGCATCGAGCTGCGTCGCATTGAGGATGTCATCCAGCGTGGGGAGGCCATCGGCCCGCGCGGTGGCCGAAAGGGCCAGGACGGCGACAACCAGCATGCACGCGGCGCTGAGGCGCATGGGCCAGACCCTCCCGTGGCGGAACGCGCCGTCGGTGACCAGCGGCGGCTTGACCATAGGCTACCATGCGCGAGGGCGTGGTGTATGATCTCGGTGAGCGGCTTCGGACACACGGTCTTGCGTACCGAGGGTTCCGGCGAGGAGGGGACATGGATCGGTCTGTGATCGTCTTGGCGGTGGCAGTCTGCGTCGGCATCGCCGCTGTCGCGGCGGGGCAGTCCGTGCCCGACGGCGTGTTCCGCAAGCCACCTTCGGTGCCGCTTGCCCGGGCCGCGGCGCGCGTGAACTCGCCGGTGGTCGCCGTGGAGGTGGATGACTTCGCTCCGGGCCGCTACGAAGGCCCCATGGCTCCGAGCCCGCCGCACGCCGACATGAACGCGCGCAGGGCCGTGGCGGTGCTGTGGAGGGATCGCCCCGAGCGGTTCATCTTCAGCCACGAGGCGAGCTACTGCCCGCTGCTGGAGCTACCCAGCGGCGCGGCCATGTGCAACCAGTTCTTCGAGGGAAACCTGGGGGACGCGGAGCTCTTCAATGATCCCGGACGCAAGGAGCGGAACAGCTTCGTCGACATCGTCGAGGCAGGCGGGCGCCGCGTCTGGGTGCGCTGGACCTACCATTGCGTGAACATGAAGGACGACGCCAGGCCGCGGCTTCGCGGCACGGAGGACTACTTCGCCTACCCGAACGGGCTGATCTTGCGCCGCATGTCGTACGAGAGCCTCATGCCGGATGAGATCGTCGGGTACAGCACGCAGCCCGTGGAGCTGTTCGGCGTCGCACCCGTGGGCGCCACCATCGCCGACCTCTTCCCACGCGACCGGAAGCAGGGCGACCGGCGGACCCATACCGCCCTCGACCTCTACAGCCCGCGGCGCTACGACCTCTTCTGGGACGACAAGGGGGGCGTGCGGCGCAAGGGCGACGACGCCACGCTGGCGACCATCTCGCGCTCGAGGGGTTGCGCGCTGATCCTGCCCTTCAAGGAGAAGCTCCTCTTCGCCATCCTGGGGCCCAACAGCGGCTTCGCGGCGGACAGGAACCAACTCATCGACCACTGCACCAAGGGCGCCGAAGGTGGCTGCGAGTGGGGCCAGGGCATCTGGGACCACTGGCCCATCGGCTGGCTCAACTCGCAGACCTCCTACTGGAAGCCCGGATCGCCCTATTCGTACAGCTTCGGCTCCATCGGGCAGTTCTTCGTGCCGCCGGGCAAGCGGATCAAGTCGTTTGGCTCGGACTACCCGGAGACGTGCAGGGACATGGAGCTGAACCGATGGACCGAACGGCGCGTCTTCGGTGTGCTGCTGGGCTCCGCGGCTACCGAGGCCGAGGTGCGGCGCATCGGCCGCAAGTGGCTCGGCCAGGGGACGGCATGCCTGTCCCCCGCCGGCGTTCGTGATCTGAGGTAGCCGCGGGGCCTACGGCGCCGCCGTCGGCTTGGGATTCCTGAGCGCCTTCAGGGCCCTGGCGACGGCCGCCTCGAGGCTCTGGTCATTGAGTTCTGAACCGACGGCCACGATGGTCGATGTGGTCCCGTCGATGAGCACGCGGAAGGGCGGCTTGGGTGCGCCCAGGAGTTGCGCGGCCTCGGCGTCGGCGCCCTGGCCGTCGTAGATGTGCGGCCACCCCATGGCGTGTTCCTTGCAGAAGGCGCGGATCGCCTCGGCCTTGCCCATACCGTCCACATTGACCCCGAGCACGGCGAGGCCCTCTCCCTTGTACTTCCGCCAGACGGATGCGGTGGTGGCGCACCATGCCTTCGCGTCAGGCATGTCGAGGCTCCAGACCTCCACCAGGACCGCCTGCGACGCATAGTCGCCCGGCATGCGCACCAGCTTCTTGTCCATCGTCTCAAGGTCGAAGGGAAGCGCCTTCCGGCCGACCCGCGGCGCGAACGGGTTCACGGTCTCCTCAGCGATGCGCTCGCTCTTGCCGATCTCCAGCATGGAGCCGTCGGCACTGATGGACCTAACCTCGTAGGTCGTGCCGCCGATGTTGAAGGGCTCCTTGCAGGAGAAGGACTCGAAGCCGTTGTCGAAGCGGCCGTCCTGGCTCACATCGATGAGCAAGCGAATCGACGGATTGGCGGTCGAGAAGTCGCCGCCGCATGAGTCGTCGATCAGCATGGCCTTGTACGATGCGTTGCCCAGGCGCACCTCGCCCGAGGCCGCGAAGTCCGGCTGGACGCCTATCGCGTTCTGGAAGCCCGCATGGGAGGCATCGCCCCTGGCAAAGCGATAGAGGATCACGCCCAGGGAGCGGGTGTTGGGTCCGAACGGCACCCGCAGCTCGGCGCGAGCCGAATACTGGGTGAGGGGCTCGCCCTGGGAAGTGAATTGCGATGCACGAACCACAACCGGGGCGTCGTTGGTCAGGTTGCCGTCAGCGTCGGCGTCCACGTAGAACCTCGCGGGCTTGCCGGCCGGCTCGACGAGCATGACCGTGAAGGCCGTCTTGGCCGTTGCGGGGCCGAGCCTCAACTGGGCATATCGCGCGCCGGGGATCGCGCCTTTCCGGACCCGAGGCGGCGGCGCGGGGGAGAGGGCGATACGCTGCAACGAGGCTCGCCCCGCCAGGGCCGCGGCGCCGCCGGGCGCCATCTGCAGCCGGTAGGTATCGGCGCCGGCGCCCAGCGACGCCGCGGCCAGCAGAACCGGTACGGCCAGAGCTCTCATGATCTCGCCTCCATTGTCGCGTGGGGACTCCGGTCCCCGATGAGCGCCGAAGCCACGGCGTTGAGCGTCTGTTTGCGTATGCGCAGAATGGCGCCGCTGTCGCGGGCATCGATGACGCGATTGGTCAGCAGCGCCACCACGAGTTGCGCCTCGGGGTCAACGGTGAGCAGCGTGCCGGTGAAGCCCGTATGGCCGAAGGAGGCGTCGCCGAGCAGGTCGCCTCTGGGCAGCATGGGGTTGGGTGATGCGAACCAGCCCACCGTCTGTCCGCCCACCGACGCGGCGACGCGGCTGGTGGTCGCCAGCCGGCCGGCCGGCGGAGAGAGCAGCGGATGCGCCGCGCCGGGCAAGAGGCTGCAGCCCAGGGCCACGAGCTCCTCGGCGGCGCCGAAGAGGCCCGCGTGGCCGGAGACGCCGCCCATGTAGTGGGCGTTGGCATCGTGTACCTCGCCGTGGAGCAGGCGCCCGGGACGGCAGGGGCAGTTGCCGGTGGCGGCGGTGCGTTCGCGCAGGGGCTTGCCGGGCAGGTAGCCCGTATCCCGCCAGCCGAGGCGGCGACCCACGCGCTCGGCGACCAGCCGATCCAGAGGCATACCGGCGGCCCGGGCGGCGATCTCACCCAGCAGCACATAGTTGAGGTCGCTGTATTCGTAGCCCGCACCGGCGCGCCGCACCAACGGCGTGCGGAGGATTGCGTCGATGGCCGCCTCGATGCCGTGCCCGTGTTCGTAGAGCGGAATCCACGCCGGGAGACCTGATACATGCGTTGCGAGCTGCATCAGCGTCACAGCGCCAAGCGCCAAGCGCCGGGCCGCGGGAAGATGGAGCGAGACGGGGTCGGTGAGAAGCAGGGCGCCCTCCTCCACCAGCGTCAGCACGGCCATGGCGGTCACGGGCTTCGTGAGGCTGGCGAGGTCGAATAGGCTGTCGATCCTGCATGCGGGCCCGCCCGGGTGCAGTTCGCCCAGGACGCATCGATGGACGGCATGGCCCCTGACGGCCACCAGCAGCACGGCGGCGCCATAGACCCCGTCGTCGAGACCGCGTTTCAGGCAAACATCGGCGGACCTGATCCTGCCCGCATCCAGCGCGCCGGCCGTCGTCCTTTCCATGGGCTCATCCTCCTGCGGTCAGTGCACGATGGTCAGTTGCGCGGAGACGCCCGGGGTCAGGATCGCCTTGACCCGTGATCGGCCGCGAATCAGCGTCACCTGCCCGCCGGACGCGCTGGTGGCCTGTACCGCGGTTCTTCGAGGCGTCGCCTCGTTGATGATCACCTCAACCGGTCCCGCCGGGCACTCGATCCGCAACGGGTAGGGCCGTAGCCGCGAACCCGGCGCCGCGACCGTGAACGCGGCCGGTATAGCCGACTGGATCGCGCGAACGGACGCCGTGTATGCCTCCTGCACATCGCCCTGCTCATACGCCCTCTGGGCCGCGCGGAGCTGCGCCTCGAGGTAGGGCGGCTGATGGTAGGGCGCCAGGCGCTGCTTGGCGGTGGCGACGGCGTTGGCGGCATCTCGAATGACCTGCAGCGTCAGGCTCCTTCGCCGCTCCGCTTGCAGGTCCATCGTCGCCTCGAGTGCGGGCAGGCCATCGGCCGCCGCGGCCAGGCGCACGACCTGTGCGCCGGTCCAGTGGATGCGCACGCTGTAGCTCTTCCCCGGCTCCTGGTGGAACGGTATGGGCAAATCTGCATCGCACCGGCGCGGGCCGGGCCCCGCCGCCGCGGCGAGCGCCGGGACGGTGACGGATGAGCCGGTCGCGGGATCGGTCACTGTGACGGCCAGTCCCCGAGGCGGCTCCGTGCCCGCGGCCAGCCAGAACGCGATGCGGTTGATCCCGTATGCCTCAAGCCCGGCGGTGTAGCCGCGCTCATGCGCGCCGGTGGTCGCCGCGCCCGCCGCGGGGTGCGCGGGGCCGTAGGGAGCCTCGATCCAACGGGTGAGACGCTTCATCACATCGGTGATGCCCGGCCGATGCTGCCAGTTGTATAGCGTGCTGAAGCGGGCGCCGGTGCAGTAGGCGGCGGCGAGGCAAGCTGTGATCTGGTCATCGCCCGCCCCGGTGCATTCGAGGTTGGGCAACGCCGTGCGGCCCGTCTCGCGACTTTTCAGGAGCCACGGCAGCATCTGGGCGCCGCTCCAGTACTCGCCTCCGCTGCGCCCTCCCTCGACGTAGCCGAGCTCCAGTCCCGGTCGGAAGCGGGAGACGGCCTTCATCGGGTAGAGCGGCATGGCGTAGGGTTCGGTGTAGAGGTTCAGGCGGACCAGGTCGGCGGCGTAGGTGGTCTCGTCGTTCGTGGCCCGCATGGGCTCGGAGCCCAGAGCGCCCACCATCCAGTCCACGATGGTCTGTTGCCACCGCGCGAGGTTGCCGTGGAGCCAGAGCTTCTCCGCCTTGCTCAGGCCGTCGCGCGGGTCCAACGTCACGCCGTCGCGGAAGGCGTCGGCGGCTGTGTACGGGTTGAAGTCCGCGGCGAGCCGGGTTCGCGCCGCCCCGCCGTTGGCCTCCGTGTAGGCGCTGTCGTCCACTCCGGCGGCCCAATACACGGTCTCGTCCCCCGTGGAGAGGTCTCCCGGCAGCAACCGCGCCCTGCCGGAGAGCGCCAGCCGGAGCCGCTCCTGTTTCCACGCCCGCACGGCGTCGGATAGCCGCGCGCGGCGCAGCTGGTTGAGGCGTGGATGGTTCATCGTGAGCCAGGGCGTGTCGGACCATCGGTTCGGCACGCTGAGGCCGAACCCGGGCCGGTAGAGGTCGCCGAGCAGCGCCTTCAGGCCGGGCGCCTCGCGCTTGTCGGCCGGGTCGTAGGTGATCTGCTGGTACGGAAGGTCCATGAAATCGCCGCCGGCCCCGTCCGGGACCCCGATGGGCGCGCCGGCCCAGTGCATCTGGAACGCGATCCGCAGCGGCACGTTGGCCTGTTCGGCCATGCCGGCGAGACGGGCGATCTCGGCGTTGTTCTGTGCCGTATCCCGGATGCAGAAGTTGTACAGCACCGCCGCCTGCGCCCGTAGGTATGGGCTCACGGGCACGCGGCCCAATGCGGCGCGCATCTCCTGTATGGTCGTGCTGTAGCCCGATCCCTGCGGCGTGAGGAAGCTGACGGCCATGGGCGACAGGGCCTTCGTCAGGTGCGCGTGCAATGGCGCCGCGCACAGGCTTTGCACGGTGATGGGGCACTCGCTGCCGGTCAGCCGCCGCACCTCGACCGTGGGACGCCGGACGCCGGGCGGTATGTCGAAGAAGGCGCTGCGGAGGACGCCGGCGCCGGGGTCGCGGTCGCTGATGAGGACTGGCGGGGCGCCGGCCACGGCCACCGACCAACACTGCAGCTTGCCGTAGCGCTCGGGCGGCGTGGCAAGCGTGACGATGATGCAACCGGGCCCCTCGCCGTCGTGGACCCTCAGCGTCGCCCGCACCGACCCGCCTTCCTCAAGCGTCAGGCCCGACGCGTCGCGCGTGGTGGCTCCGACGGCCACGGCCCGCCGGGTCGGTGCGGAGGCCGTGTAGGTGACCCTGTGCGCCGTTCGCGATGTCCGCGAGACAAGGTCGACGCTGTCGACGGCGGCGCCCGCGCAGGAGACCGTAATGGACAGAGCCGCCCCGGCCCAGAGGACGGCGCGGCTCATGGGGCGTGCAACTCCGGCATGGCGGATCGTCGCCCTAGAGGCCGTCTGGGCTGGGCTTGGCCGTGCCCCTGGGCGTGAACGCGTGGCGGGTAAGCAGGACGGCGTCCATGGAGAGGAAGTAGCGGTTCGTGGCAGCGGCCCGGTCGGTGACTCGCAGCGTGATGGTGTGCGGACCGCGCGCCAACTGCGCCTTGCCCAGGTTGAGCCACACGAACCGGTCGCCGAGGTACGACGAGCCGACCGCCGAGGCATCGGCGCTGGAGCCGGAGACGCGGGTGTCGATGGTCCAGGCGAACCGGCTGGCGTTGGGCGTCTGCGGCGACGCGGCGACCCAGAGCGTGTAGCTGTCGTCGGCGGGAACGGTGATGCGGTACTGCACCGTGTAGCCCTCGGTGGCCGGCCGGGTATCGGTGTCCAGCGTCAGGAAGGCCTTGCCTGAGGCGCCCTCCTCGCGTGCGGAATCGCCGAATGTGGAGGAGTCGGCGGTCTCGGCCTCGCGCCACGTGAAGGGCTGCAGCAGGTCCACAACTGCGGCGATGGCCTGCTGGGCGATGGCCAGCCCGAATGTCAGGTCGCGCACCTTGACCTTGGTCTCGGCGCGTTGGAGCTGGTAGCGTATCTCCTGGATGGGCAGGTGCTGCGCCGCGGCCTGGTCGACCAGCTGCCGCAACTGCCGGATGGCGTCCTCGGCGGCCTCCACGGGCAGCAGGTCCTGACCGCCGGTCCGGATGATGGTGGGCTGCTCCGTGATCATCAGTTTGGCCGTGTGGCCCTTCATGTCGATCTTCAGCGCGACGGGGATGCCGTCCGGCGTTGTAGCCGCGAGCTTGCGCGGGTCCGTGACGGCGAGGCGCGTCTCACGGTCGCCGCGTTGCGACCAGAGCACCAGTGTATCGCCCTCGGGCAGCGATATGGTGTAGCCCGCATAGGCGGCGCCGTAGTCCACCGCCTGCCCCTTGGCCAGCGAGGGCACCCACCAGACGCCCTTGCTTCCGATGGGCCCGGACTTCACCATGCCTGCCGCGGAGGCGGGGTAGGGGAGCATCTTGGGCGCGGAGGCGGCGTCGGCGGCTTGCCGGTTCATGCGGTCTGCGAAGGACTTGAGCCAATCCAGCTGGGCGGGTACGTCAAGCAGCGAGTAGTTGCTCCACCGCTCGCCCGCGGGAGCGCGGAAGGCGTTGACGAAGATGCCGCGCGCGCCCAGGCTGCGGAACCAGTCCAGGTCGTACTGCATCGTGTCCTGCGAGCCGTACCCGGCCTGGGACTTCGGCGAGGTGGTGATCTCCATGGTCTCGCTGACCAGCACCCAGAGCGTATGCGATGCTTCGGTGGCCTGCCCGTAGGCCGAGTCGGCGCCCGCGGTTGCCAGGGCCGACCCGCGCCCATAGGCGGCGATGCCCAGGCCGTCGAATCCGCCCGACTTGCCCGGCGTCGAGAAGAGACGGTGCTGCGCCGTGTGCGTGTGGACTACGGGCACGTTGGCCACTTCGCGCTTCAGCAGGTCCGCGATGCCGTTCATGTAGTAGATGAGCGAGTCGTTGCGGCATTCGCGCAGGTCCGACCAGAACTTGCTCTCAACCGGGTTCACCTGGTACCGGCGCCCGGTGGTGATGTCCATCAGGAAAGGGATGCCCTTCTGGTCCGCCCACATGGGGCAGAGCGAAGCCGCTTCGCGCACGGATCGGAGTTCGCGGTCCACCACGGCCCACCCGGTGAGCAACTCCTCGATGGTTGAGTACCTGCGGCCCAGGTAGGCTTCCCACTCGGTGCGGAACGCCCGCGAATCCGGGACGAGGTAGTCGGCCTCGCCGGCAACGGAGACGCGCTGCGCCAGCGGGTCCATGAAGAAGCGCAGTCCCGGTCCGAACTTGACCGACGAGAAGAGCTGGAGCAGCCTGTCTCGGTAGGCGTCGTAGCACGACCAGACATCGGGCATGGCGCCTTCGCGGCCGGCGTTCATGGTCTTGTGCGGGTAGAGGATCGCCACGGAACCCTCGCCGGCGCGCGGCCCGGCAATGACTGTGAAGGAGCCGTCGCGGGCGCGGAGGAGGCCGTCCTGCACGACCTGCGTACCGTCGCGATCATCTACGAGGACATACCGGGCCACGTCGGCATCGCGGGCGTCCCACGAGGTATCGGAGCCCTCGCGTACGCCGGGGATGCGGTATGCCGCGGGCCGAACGACATAGCCGGAGGCGGACTGCGCCACGCCGCCGCCGAAGCCGAGGCCGTAGCGAAAGCCGTCCGCGTCGAGTTGGTCCACCAGCCGCTGCAGCGCGGCGGGGCTGACATCGGTGATGGGGCGGCCGGGCTCAACGAGCAGGTCGAGCAGGCCCTTGCCCTTGAGCACGGCGAGATCGGCCACGTCCCGTTGCCAGGCGGCCTCGTCGGCCTTGTCCGCCAGGCAGGCGGGGCAGAAGATGCCGCCGACCGGCGTCCACGGCTTCCCGTTCCAGACGAGCATGTTGTTGCCCGCGATGGTCCAGGGCTGCTTGGCGCCCGTACGGTCGGCGTAGGCGCCCGTCGTCTGGGGCCGCTGCGCCGATGCGGAGCACGCCGCCAGAGCCAGAAGAGCCGTCAGGGTGTACAGCCGGGTCGGCATAGGTGCAGCACTCGCTGGTTGATTTGGCCTGCGGGAAGGCGCTGCGCGGTTCGAACTCCGCGCAGTGCCAGTGTATCATACGGAGCGAGTGGCGTCAAACCGCACCAGAGGGCGCCGGAGTTCGCTCCAGGGCGGGCAGAGACCACCTGCCACTGGCCAGCCAGGCGGAGGGATGAGGCGGAGACGAGGCGAAGAAGGTGGCGGAGCCGTCTAGACGGCCCGCGCCACCTTGCCGGCCTTAAGACAGCGGACGCACACGCGAATCTTGCGGGTGGTGCCGCCGAGGCTGATACGAGCGGTCTGAAGGTTGGGAAGCCAGCGACGCTTGGTCCGCTGGGCCTTCAGCGCCCACGCCCCAGAGTGGACGTGACGAATGTTCTGGCCAAACTGAGGGCCTTTGCCGCATACTGCACACTGCTGCATTGAGACAGCGCCTCCTGCGCGATGAACACACACTGCATCCTGCCGGCGTGAACCGGCGCGTCAGTATAGCACAAGCGGACCTGAACCCCTATGGAACCTACTCCGACCCATGAGCCGCAGACCGCACCCGAGGCGCACCCGCTGATTCGCCCCGTTCCGCCCCTGTCGCCGTACAGCAGCCTCCGACGCGCCGTGGACCTGCTGCGGGCCGCGGGAGCCGCCTCCGTGGCGGTGGCGGACGCCAACGGGGCCTATCTGGGTGCGGTGACCTCTTCCTCTCTGGCCTCGGCGGCGACGGACCCGGACTTCGACCTCAACGCGCCGGTCTCAACGGTGATGGAAGGCGGGTCGGAGCCCGTCCGGCTCGCGGGGCGCGCCTCCGACGCCGCGTTGGTCGTTGCGCGATCGGCGGTCACCTCGTCGGTGATCGTCGTGGACGGCTCGGGCCGGTACGTCGGCATCGCGTACCTGACCGATCAGCTGGCTCCGAGCGACCTGGCGCACCGGCCGGTCGGCGCCGGGGGCATGGCCACGCCGCGCGGCGTCTACCTGACCACCGGCTCGGCGCGCGGCGGCTCGGGCAACCGGGCCATCTACGCGACCGGTCTGCTGCTGGGCGTGGCGCTGGGCGTCTCCCACGGCCTCGTGGGACTGGGAGCCTGGGCCGCCGAGAGGGCGACCGCGGCGCCGTGGTTCTCGCTCTGGCTCTCCGTGGAAGCGCCGAGGGCTTCCGAGGTCCAGTGGCTGGTTGTGCAGGCCGCGGCGGCGCCGGTCTTTCTGCTGCTCCTGCGGTCGTTGCCGCTGGCGGCCTATCACGGCGCCGAGCACAAGGTGATCAACGCCATGGACCAGGGCGAGCCGCTGGAGATCGACGTGGTCCGCCGGATGCCGCGCGTCCATGCCCGTTGCGGCACCAACCTCATCGCGGGTCTCGGCATCTACCTGGCCGTGACGCAGGCCCTGTCGGCGATCAAGCCGGGCGGGCTGGCCGAGGCCGACGGCGCACTCATCGGCGCCGCGGCGGCATGGCTGCTCTACAGGCGTCTGGGGCCGCTGCTGCAGCGCTGGTTCACCACCCGCGAGCCCAACGATCACCAGCTCCGCGCCGCCATCGATGCGGCCAACGATCTGATGCGGGCCGGCTACCTGGCGCCGGCCGCCCCGCCGACGCCCCTTCGGCGCCTCTGGTGCATGGGCGCGCCGCAGACCCTGGCGGGCGTGGTCACGGGTATCGCGGCGGTGGAGGCCTGCTACTACGCGCTCCGATCGCTCGTTCCCTAGCTCGTCGCCCCTCCTCGGCGGCAATATGGCGGGTTGCGGCGCATTAGGTGGTAGGCTCTTTCTTTCGTCCTGCGCTTTCCGCGCCGGAATGACTAAGCTCGATACGAGCCGACGCTGGAGTGACCACGTGGTAACCGATAGGCTGACGACCGTTATCCGCGAAGCCGTCCTGGCCGCTTGCCAGGCAGGCGAACTGCAGTTGGAGGGCCCGCTGCCCGCCGTCGTGCTGGAGCCGCCTCGCCGAAAACAGTTCGGCGACTACGCCTGCAACCTGCCCATGCTCCTGGCTCGAAGCACGGGGTTGCCCGCTCCGGACGTTGCCGCGCGGATACTCAAGTGGATTCCCGCCCCGTCGGGCCTGGTTGAGCGTGCCGAGATCGCGGGACCCGGCTTCCTGAACTTCCACCTGCGTCCGGACTGGCTGCACGACGTCATGGTGGAGATCGAGACGAAGGACGAGGCATACGGCTCCAATCGGGCCCATGCCGGCGACCGGGCGCTCATCGAGTTCGTCAGCGCCAACCCCACGGGTCCGATCAGCGTGGTGAACGGCCGCGCGGCCGCCCTGGGCGACACGCTGCGCCGCCTGCTCCAGGCCTGCGGCGCCGAAGTGAGCACCGAGTTCTACGTGAACGACGCGCTCAACTCGACGCAGATGGAGCTGCTCGGCGAGTCTCTGGCCTGCCGCTACCTGCAGGAGCTGGGCGAGCCCGTGGCGATGCCGGAGAACGGCTACCAGGGCGACTACGTCATCGAGATGGCGCGGGAGATCGTCGCGGCCGAGGGCGACGCGCTGGCCGGCCTCGCCGTGGGCGAGCGGAGCCTGAAGTTCCGCCAACTGGCCACCGAACAGATGATCAACCAGCAGCGCTCGGCGCTGGCGGCCTTCGGCGTGGAGTTCGACCGCTGGTTCTTCGAGAGTTCGCTCTACGACACGGGCGCCGTTCGGCAGGCCATCGCCGACATGAAGGCCCGGGGCTACGCCTACGAGAAGGACGGCGCGCTCTGGCTCAAGACGACGGTTCTCTCGGGAGACGATCAGGACCGGGTCCTGGTCCGCTCGAACGAGAAGGAGACCTACGTCGCCGCCGACGCCGCCTACCATCGCGACAAGTTCAGCAGGGGCTTCAACCGGCTGATCAACATCTGGGGAGCCGACCACCACGGCTATGTGTCGCGCCTGAAGGCCAGCATCGCGGCGCTGGGCTGCCCGGCCGAGCGGTGCGAGGTGCTGCTGACGCAGATGGTGCTGCTCATGCGCGACGGAGAGCCCGTCCGCGGGTCCAAGCGCGCGGGGGACATCATCCCGCTGGTCGACCTTGTGAACGAGGTGGGCCGGTCGGCGGGCCGGTTCTACTTCCTGATGAACTCCTACGAGACCACTTCGGCGTTCGACCTGGAACTGGCCAAGCGGCAGAGCTCCGAGAACCCGGTCTACTACGCCCAGTACGCCCACGCGCGATGCTGCAGCGTGCTCCAGCGCGCCGAGGACGACGGCGTGGCGATCCCGCCGGCCTCGGAGGCGGCGAGGTCGCTGCTGACCCATGAGAAGGAGCTCGACCTCC
Source organism: Armatimonadota bacterium (assembly GCA_026392115.1). GTDB lineage: Bacteria > Armatimonadota > Chthonomonadetes > Chthonomonadales > CAJBBX01 > CAJBBX01. Next base: position 16,524 of record JAPLCQ010000098.1, read on the forward strand.
TGCGCAAGCTGGCCGACTATCCGGGCGAGGTCCGGATGGCCGCCGACCTCCTGGCTCCGCACCGCCTGGCGGGCTTTGTGCGCGAGATCGGGCAGGCGTTGCACCAGTTCTATGAGGAGTGCCCGGCCCTGAAGGTGAGCGTGCCGGACGACCTGCGCGGCGCCCGCCTCGCGCTCTTCAGGTCCACCGCCACGGTGGTGCGGAACCTGTTGGCGCTGCTGGGCATCGACGCACCGACGAAGATGGACAGGTCTGCCGCACCCGGCGCATCGTCAGGCGACGATGCTACGGCTTGACATCAAGTACAATATGCGGGCTCGGATCATGCGAGACCGAGAATCGAACTGGACCGTGCCCGGCGTACGCAACAACGGATAGTGCGCCGGCGCCGGGCCGAACTCAGGAGGGCGAAACGTGAGAAGGTTTGGATGGCTGGTTGGTCTGGCGCTCGTGCTGGGCGTCGGTGTGGCGGCCCAGGCCCAGACGCTGGATGACTCCGAGCTCACCAAGAACTGGGAACTCCGCGTAGGGTTCTTCCTTCCCGAGCGCGGGTCTGCTCGAGAGGCTAGCCGCGATGTCTGGTTCTCTCTGGGCGGCGAGCGGACCTTCTATGAGGCCGACCGCTGGAAGGGCACCCTCAGCATCGACTACTACGGTGCGGGCGGCAGCAGCACCATCTACAACATCCCGATCTGCCTGAACGCCCGCGGCGCCTCCCAGGGGCTCCGCTACGGCGCCGGCCTCGGCGTCAGCTACGGCCATGACACGAGCCGCGGCCTTTCGAGCCTCGCTTACAACCTGCTCGTGGGCTACTCGCTGAAGCCGGGCGTCAACCCGATCAACGTGGATGTCCGCTATCTGGGCTGCACCCAGAGCCACGGCGAGCTGAACGGCTGGGCGTTCTCCTTGGGGTTCGGCTTCTAGGCCGGATGACCCCAAAACGGGGAGGGGGCGTCGTCCGCGGGGCGGACTTCGCCCTCTTCTTGCGTGCTCATGCCCAAGGCGGGCCCGAAAGCTCTTGACAGACCGAAGCAGGTGCTGTAACCTAGTGTACGTCGGCTCGTAGCGGCCCTTGTGTTCCGTGCTGTGGGCGGTGGCCGCCGGCGGTCGTCCCGAAGAATCAGTCCTGAGTTGCGCCCAACCGGGCAACCGCGGAGTGTGAGTTCGGAGCGCCGCATGCTGACCAGGCCGTGCGTTCGCGTGGTTCCGGGGAACGGCTCCGGCGACTGCGCCGCACCGGCTTCAGAACTCGTTGCGGTAAGCGCTGAACGTGCAGGCGCCCTTGGCGGCGAACCGCGCCGCCGGGCGCCAACACTCTGGGAGGGAGGAGCTCTATCATGGAGCGGAACAGGCGATCCGGCTTTACCTTGATCGAACTGCTGGTCGTGATTGCGATTATCGCGATCCTCGCTGCGATTCTGTTCCCGGTCTTTGCTCAGGCCCGGGAGAAGGCGAGGCAGACGGCCTGCCTTTCGAACAGTAAGCAGATTGCGACAGCGGTGCACATGTACCTGCAGGACTATGACGAGACCATGCCCCTGGCCATCACGTGGAACGATCCCCGGGTCAGCAGCCTCTGGTCTGATCGCGTGCAGCCGTACATCAAGAACTGGGACATGATGTTCTGCCCGTCCGGCGGCCCAAAGCTTCCGTCGTCCTGGCAGGGCGATCCCACGCGTGAGAACGGCGGCTACTGGAAGTACTCGGTCCAGTACGGCCTCAACGCCACCTACATGAACAAGGGCACGACGCCGGGCTGCTCGGACTTCGGTCCGCTACGCAGCGACGGCAACATGTTCGGACCGCCCATGGCCATCGCCGGCATCGCGAAGGTGGGCGAGACCGTCCTCCTGACCGAGACCGGCCAGAGCGCCGGTAACGACGCCAACATCGGCTCCGCCATCGCCTACGCGCCCGGCGCCATGACTTCGACCGACGGCGCCTGCACCTACGGCGACTGGGGCGTCAACGCCAACCTGTGGTACGGCCTCAACGGCATCACCAACACCGGGTTCTTCCTGGCCCGCCACTCCGACGGCGGCAATGTCGCGTTCTGCGACGGGCACGTGAAGTTCATGCGGCCGGGCGCCCTGGCGGCCGGTACCAACTGGACCGCCACCAAGGCCCTGCGCAGCGTCAACATCATCGACCGCTCGCTGTACATCTGGGATCTCGACTAGTGACGGGCCGGTTCGGCGCGCGGTGGATACTCGCCGCGCTGACGGCGCTGACGCTTTCCGGCTGCGGAGCCCACAAGGCGGCCGAAGACGACAAGGCGCCGCCGCCGTCGAAGAACGCTGGCAAGCCCGAAGCGAACGCGCCCGTGTCCTTGGCGACGCCGCCTCCGGCCGCACCCGGCGCCCGGACCAAGTAACGGCGCACCGGTCTCGTCGGCTAAGAAGGACGGCCCGCATTGCGGTGACTTGCTCACCGTGACGCGGGCCGTCTTCGCATTGGCTTTGGGCAGGGCGGTCCGGCGCTATGCGGCCTTCACCACCCGGTAGGGGAGTCCCTGTTCGGCGATCCGGGCCAGCACGTGCGGGGGCGCGCCGTCGTCCGTCATCAGTAGGTGCGCGGCGCTGACGGGGCCGACCACGGCGAATGCCGAACGCCCGATCTTGCCGCTGTCGGCCACCACCACCACCTCGGCCGCCCGGGCCATCATCTGCCGCTTCACCTCCGCCGCGTCGAAGTCCACCACCGTGAAGCCGGCGTCGGGGTGGACCCCGTTGAACGCCAGAAACGCCCGGTCCACATGGATCGACGTGAGGAATCGCACGGCCAGCGGGCCCAGTGTGGCGCGCCTCTGCGCCTGCATGGTGCCGCCGACCAGGATCACCTCGATGCCGGGGTTCTCCATCAGGATGGCCGCGTTGGCCAGCGAGTTGGTAACCACCGTGAGCCGCCGCCGATCCTTCAGGATGCGGGCGATCTCGCAGGTGGTGGTGCCGGCGTCCAGCAGGACGGTCTCATCGTCCTTGACCGTGTCCGCCGCCATGCGGGCGATGGCGCGCTTCTCGCGGTGGAGCAGCACCTCGCGATGGTCGTAAGGCGGCTCAAACAGAGTGCCGTCGACGCTGAGGGCTCCGCCGTGGGTGCGCCGCAGGAGGCCCTGCTGCTCGAGGCGTGCCAGGTCGGAGCGAATCGTGGGCGCCGAGACCTGATAGGCTGCGGCCAACTCCTCCACCGTCGCCTTGCCGGAGTCGCGCAGCCTTTCAAGGATGGCGCGATGCCGCTCTTCGGCGAACATGGCGTTCTGGTGCGTCATGGGTGCGTGTGTCATCGTGCGACCTCGCCGTCCGCTTTCGTTCTCTTGCGATTGGCCGTTGAATCCCTTCACATTTTAGCGTATCATGGAGGGTGTTCGCGCGGTCCGCGCCGGAGTCGGGGCGAAAGATGGCCGCGCGAGGCCCTGAATGGGCCGTTGGGGTACCGTGTGGCATCCCGACGGCAGGAGAGAGATGGATGTCATCAACCAGTGCCGGCAGCGCGAATCCAGCGGCCCCGAGCGGACCGACGCGCGGCTGGCGGGTTTACGTCAATCAGGTGATCGCCGCCGAACTGGCCGCGTTCAGCCGGTATTTCGCCCGCGTGGTGCAGTGGCGGCCGCGTCCCGACGACGGCGGCTTGCTGCTGGGCCTGGTCGATTGCGCCGAGAAGCGATGCGTGGACGACGAGTGCGCCGATGCGCTGTCCCTGGGCGAGCCGGGCCCGACGCTGGTGCTGATGAACGGCAACCTGAACCACGACTTCGATATCCAGCGCGACCTGCTGGAGCTCCACGCCCGCATGGGCCGCTCCTCGCGCGTGGCGCTGGTCGCGTTCAACCCCTACCTGCGGTGGCTCTATCGCCTGGCCAACGCCCTGGGCATCCGGCGCGGCGAGATGCCGAGCACCTTCGTTACGCGCACGGACCTGCGCAACATCGCGCGCATCTCGGGTTTCGAGGTGGTTCGTATGCGGCCCGCGGTCTACGTGCCGTTCGGCCTGCTGGGTCTGGGTGACCTGGTGAACGCCCTGATGCCCGCGGCGCCCCTGTTCCGCTGGCTGAGCCTCGTCACGGTGCTGGTGCTGCGGCCCGTGAAGCCCGAGGACGGGCGCCCCTCGCTGTCGGTGGTCATTCCGGCGCGCAACGAGCGCGGCAACATCGAGGGCGCCCTGCAGCGCATGCCCGACCTTGGCGGCGCGCCCATCGAGGTGATCTTCGTGGAGGGCGGCTCTTCCGACGGCACCTGGGAGGAGATTCAGCGCGTCCTGTCCCTCTACGCCGACCGCTTCAGGCTTGCGGCCTACAAGCAGACCGGCAAAGGCAAGAACGACGCCGTGCGGCTGGGCTTCTCCAAGGCGACGGGCGAACTGCTGACGATCCTCGACGCCGACCTGACGATGCCGCCGGAGCTGCTCCCGAGGTTCTACGAGGCCTACCGCGCCGGCCTGGCCGACTTCATCAACGGCTCGCGCCTGGTCTATCCCATGGAGGGGGAGGCCATGCGGTTCCTGAACCACCTTGGCAACCTCTTCTTCGCGCGGGCGCTTTCCGGCGTGCTGGGCGTGCCCATCGGCGATTCGCTCTGCGGCACGAAGCTGGTCTCGCGCGAGGACTACGCGCGCTTCACGGCGTGGCGCGGCGACTTCGGCGACTTCGACCCGTTCGGCGACTTCGAGCTGATCTTCCCGGCCGCCACGCTGGGCCTGGGCATCGTGGACGTGCCCATCCGCTACCGCCAGCGCGTCTACGGATCCACCAACATCAGCCGGTTCCGCAACGGCCTCGAGCTGCTCCGCATGACCGCCGTGGGCTTCTTCCGCCTGAAGCTCGGGAGGGTGCGATGACGCCGCCCCGGCCGCTGCTCTACGTCGGCTTCGCGCAGCCCGACGAGTGGGGCGCCTGGGCGGCGACCTATGCGCGCCACGCCGCCCGCTTCGAGGAGTGCGCCGGCAGGCCCTGCCTCACGGTCTCGTTCCTGCGGGCCGACACCGACCTGGTGCGGCGTCTGGAGCCGTCGGCCATCGTGCTGAGCGGCTTCGCGCGGTCGTTCGAGCAATACGCCCCCGCCTCGCTGGAGGCGGTCTGCGGCATGGTGCTGGAGAACCCGGGCGTGCCCATGCTGGCGATCTGCGGTTCGCACCAGCTTCTGGGCTACCTCTACAGTGGCGAACTGGAGGGCGGAGCGCAGCCCGTCGACCAGCCCATGCGCCTTCGCAGGCCCGGCGAGCCGGCGCTCAACCCCCACGACCACCCCGACTACTTCATGGAGATCGGCTTCCACGAGTTGGAGCTCCATGGCCGCGACCCGCTCTTCGCCACGTGCGGCGCTCCGCCCGCCGTCTGCGAGTCGCACTACTGCGAGATCAAGCGCCTTCCCCCGGGCTTCCGCCTGCTGGCCTCCACGCCGGAGTGTCGCATCCAGGCCATGAGGCACGGAGAGCGGCCCCTTGTGGGCGTGCAGTTCCATCCGGAAGACTGGACCGATCGTTTCCCCGACGGCCGCGCCGTGCTCCAGGCGTTCTTCGCCCAGGGCCCGGACGCGCCCGACGATGAGTGTACGAGTTCAACCTCACGCAAGGAGCGTACCAATGCCTAAGTCGATGCCTATCAACCCATCTGACGTGCGGAAGGCGGGCAAGCTCGAGTTCGAGCCCATCCCGCTCAACGTGTATGATCGCAAGCTCTCGGACGAGGTCGCGGCCTACGGCGCCGACGAGGTCCGGGCCGTGTACCATGACATGGTCGCGATCCGCATGTTCGAGACGATGCTCAACGACATCAAGACCAAGGGCAAGTACGAGGACATCCCGTACGACCACAAGGGGCCCGCGCACCTGAGCATCGGGCAGGAGGCCTCGGCCGTGGGCCAGGCCCTCAACCTGGGCGTCGACGACCACATCTTCGGCAGCCATCGCAGCCACGGCGAGATCCTGGCCAAGGGCCTCTCCGCCATCCGCAAGCTGGACGAAGCGACGCTCACCGCCATCATGAAGACCAACCTGAAGGGCGACACCCTCCGCGTGGTCGATGACGGCTCGCACACCTCGGCCCGGTCCCTGGCCATCGACTTCCTGCTCTACGGCGCGCTGGCCGAGATCTTCGGTCGCGAGCCCGGCTTCAACCGCGGCATGGGCGGCTCCATGCACGCCTTCTTCGTCCCCTTCGGTATCTACCCGAACAACGCCATCGTCGGCGGCTCGGCCGACATCAGCGTGGGCGCCGCGCTCTACAAGAAGGTGAACCGGAAGCCGGGCGTCGTGGTCTGCAACATCGGCGACGGCTCGCTGGGCTGCGGCCCGGTCTGGGAGGCCCTCTGCCTGGCCAACATGGACCAGTTCAAGACCCTCTGGGACCAGGAGCACAAGGGCGGCCTGCCGTTCATTCTGAACGTGGTCAACAACTTCTACGGCATGGGCGGCCAGCCCGTGGGCGAGACCATGGGCTTCCAGGTGCTGGCCCGCCTGGGCGCCGGCATCACCCCGGACCAGATGCACGCCGAGCGCGTCGACGGCTACAACCCCCTGGCCCTGGCCGATGCCGTCAAGCGCAAGAAGGAGCTGATCGCCGCCGGTGAAGGGCCGATCCTGCTGGACGTGCTCACCTACCGGTACAGCGGCCATTCGCCCTCCGACGCCTCCTCGTACCGCGAGAAGGCCGAGGTCGAGGCCTGGCAGCATGTGGACTCGATCGAAGCCTACGCGGCCGACCTCAAGGCCTCCGGCGTGGCCTCCGACACGGACATGGAAGTCATCGGCGCCGACCTCTCCGCCCGCGTGCTGAAGGCCTACAAGAAGGCCATCGACCTCGAGGTCTCGCCCCGCGCCAACCTCTTCGCCGTGGGCAACCTCCTCGAGCGGACCATGTTCTCCAACCAGGTGGTTGAGAGCATGGAGCCCGGCCGCGAGCCGGACGTGCTCATGCCCATCGCCGACAACCCGCGCGTGAAGCAGCTCGCCCAGCGGAGCCGCTCCGGCTACGACGAGAACGGCGCCCCGCTCTCCAAGGCCCGCGTCATCGGCATTCGGGACGCCCTCTTCGAGGCGATCATCGACCGCTTCTACACCGATCCCACCCTCGTGGCCTACGGCGAGGAGGTGCGCGACTGGGGCGGCGCCTTCGCCGTCTACCGCGGCCTCACCGAGGCGCTCCCGTACCATCGCCTCTTCAACTCGCCCATCTCCGAGGCGGCCATCGTCGGCTCGGCCTGCGGCTACGCGCTGGAGGGCGGCCGGGCTCTGGTGGAGCTGATGTACTGCGACTTCCTGGGCCGCGCGGGAGACGAGGTCTTCAACCAGCTGGCCAAGTGGCAGAGCATGTCCGGCGGCGAGCTGAAGATGCCCGTGGTGCTCCGCGTCTCCGTCGGCGCCAAGTACGGCGCCCAGCACAGCCAGGACTGGTCCAGCATCTGCGCCCACATCCCCGGCCTCAAGGTCGTCTTCCCGGCCACCCCGTACGACGCCAAGGGGCTCATGTACTCGGCGCTGCTGGGCACCGACCCGGTCATCTTCTGCGAGTCGCAGCGCCTCTATGACCAGTCCGAGATCTTCCACCCCGGCGGCGTACCGGCCGGCGCCTACACCATCCCCATCGGCGAGCCCGACATCAAGCGCGCCGGCACGGACCTGACGATCGTCACCATCGGCGCCACCCTCTACCGGGCCATCGACGCCGCCAAGGTGCTGGAGAAGGAGCACGGCATCTCCTGCGAGATCATCGACGCGCGGTCCATCGTGCCGTTCGACTACAGCCTCGTGCTCGAGTCGGTGAAGAAGACCGGCAAGATCATGCTGATCTCCGACGCCTGCGAGCGTGGAAGCGCCCTGCAGACCATCGCCGCCAAGGTGGCCATGGCCGCGTTTCACGACCTGGACGCGCCGCCGGTGGTGGTGGGCGCCCGCAACTGGATCACCCCGCCGGACGAGATCGAGACCTCGTTCTTCCCCTACGTGGACGACATCCTTGACGCCGTCCACACGCACATCCGGCCGCTGAAGGGCTACACCCCGACCCGCGACTGCAGCACCGAAGACCTGCTGAAGCGGAGCGCAGCCGGCCTGTAGTACGAACCCGCTCCGACCCGGTCGAAGCAAGAGGTCCAAGGGGATCACTTTCCTGCCATGGGAAAGTGATCCCCTTGGCTTGTCGGGGCGGCTTCGGGCGGGCCGCAGGGGCCATGGGCACGGACTCTCTCGGACCACCACAGACGACCGGACCCAGACGGAACGAAGCTGTCGCCGGGGCTCGACCAAACCGGGCATGTATGCCATGCTGTATCTGTTCGTGTCGCGGGTACGGTCGCGCGGGCGTCGTCTGGAGGCGAGGCCGATGCTCATCCCCTGAGCGCACGGAGGAGGTCGGGCATGCACGAAGGACTGGGCAGATATCGAGGCCTCTGTGGCTTCCGAGTGCCGCGGCTGCCGGCACTAGTCTCACGTTCGGCGCAGGCCCGGCGCACCACTCCGCAGGTCCTCCTCTGCCTCATCGCATTGAGTTCTCCCCCGGGGCGCGCCGACGCCGCCCCGCCCGGCGACGTGGTGGTCCTGCCCGGCATTGGCCGATACAGGGCTCGGGTCTTGCCCAATCCACCTGGGTATATCTGCTCCGCGGCCGCGATCAGCGATACCGGCACTGTGTGCGGCACGGCTAGCCCGGGCCCGCCTCGCCGCACCTTGCTTCGGCGTCCTGTGGTGTGGAGTCCGGCTGGAGTGCCGCGCTTGCTCCTCGATGTGGGCGCGTCCAGCGATGGACTGGGTACCGGCCCTCATGGACCTGTGGTGGGCGCCGGCGGGTACGGCTGCCGTATGTCTTCTGCGTTCGCAACGGTCGGTGCGAGGACGCGGGCGTTACCCCTGCCGTGGCCGTGGCCCGGGGCCGCGACAGACGCGAATGCGTCGGGTGTCATCGTCGGGCACTACACCGAACCCGGGCACGAGGAGCAGCCGTGCGTGTGGCGTTCACACCGCGTTGGCCGGCGGCTGCCGGTGCTCCATTTGTATGGCAAGGCGAACGGCATCAGTGCCAGAGGGCAGATCGTGGGCGAGGCTTGGACCAAGGACGGGGCAATGCACGCGGTGTCCTGGAGCAGGGGCATGCTGACGGACCTCGGTGCGCCCAAGGGCGGCGGCGCTCGCGCGGTCGGCGTGAACAGCGCTGGATGCATCGTGGGATCGACCCATTGGCCCGACGGCAGTTGGCGGGCGACAACCTGGCTCGCCGGCAGCGCGCACTACCTGAGCACGCCCGTGGACGCAGACAGCTACGCTAACGCCATCGGTTGGCGTGGCGTTGTTGCCGGGGAGGTGGAGCAGCGCAATCCGCCGGATGGGTACGCATGCCTCTGGGTGAGCGGCAAGGCGGTATCCGTGCGAGTAGTGCGGCACGGCGCTCTGGTCCTCAAAATCGACTCTGCGGTCGACATCAACAGCCGCGGCGACGTGCTCTGCAGCGCCGGCTACGCTGGTGACCTTGGCCGTGGGGCCTATCTGGTCTTGGAACGCATCCGGTGAAGTGCCACGGCGCCGGACTGCCCTCATGCCCTGTAGTTGCGGTATCGCCGTCGTGAGCTCGCCATCGGAGGTGCCGAGTTGCCATCGGCGATGAGCCGGGAGATGGAGCATGCCCTCCTCTACGGGGATGTTGCGGCCGCGATAGCGCTTCTTGCGGCGGGAGAGCCACCGGATGGCCTCGCATCCCTGGCGGGGACGGGGTGCACCGCTCTGCACATCGCCGCCGCCATGGGCAGCGTGGAGCTGACGTCGGCGCTCCTGGCCGCCGGCGCCGACCCCAACGCCGCCGACACCGACACCGAGACCGTGCTGATGTGGGCTGCCGGACGCGGTCATGGGCACATTGTGGAGATTCTGCTTGCTGCCGGCGCCAGGCACGACGCCGTCACCGATCTGGACGGCACCGCGCTCCGTTGGGCGGTCAAGTCCGGCGACGCACCGACCGTACACGTCCTGCTCGGCAGCGGCGCAGATCCGCATGCGCCGGGGGTCATGGATGCCGCAGAGTATGGCGGCAATGCCGAGATTACCGCCATGGTGCGCGAGGCGACGGCAGCAGTGTAGGGAGGCCTCGTGCATCCGCCCTATGCCGGCGGCGAGGTCGGCGCCGCACTGAAGGATCGGAGATGCGCCACGATGCGAGTTAGGCCCGGACCGACGAGATCGAGACCTCGTTCTTCCCCTACGTGGACGACATCCTGGACGCCGTCCACACGCACATCCGGCCGCTGAAGGGCTAAACCCCGACCCGCGACTGCAGCACCGAAGACCCGCTGAAGCGGAGCGCCGCCGGCCTGTAGTCCGAACCCGCTCCGACCCGGTCGACGCAAGAGGTTCAAGGGGATCACTTTCCTGCCATGGGAAAGTGATCCCCTTGGCGTGTCGGGGCGGCTTCGGACGGGCCGCCCTCTTGCACTCCCGCGGCGCCTCGGCGCCTGATCGTCCAGGGTGACCAGCGAGAACCCGCCGCCGCCGTCCAGTCGCCGAAGGGCGACTTCCCGCCTTTCGTTGCAGCGGTTTCAACCGCCCGCACTCCGGGCAAGCCACCCCACCGATGGAGTCGGGGCGCTTCCCTTCGCTCAGCACGACCGTCAAGGGCGCCCCCCGTTTGACCGCTACAGGTAGCCCAGGTCCGACAGGCGGCGGGCGATCTCGGCCTCTTCGTCCTCGGTGTAGACCGACGGGTTCTCCGCGGCGGATACCGAGCGGCGGCCCATGCCGGCGGGTACCTCGATGCCGAAGGCGCCCAGGATGGTCGGCGCGATGTCGTAGATCGACATGCCCTCGGTCAGGACCCCGGCGGGGCCGCCCAGGCCGGTGAGGATCGCTATGCCCTGCTGCGCGTGGTTGGCGTCGTCCGGGCCGGTGTCGTTTTCGCGGGTCCAGACCGAGCCGTGGCCCACGCTCCCCACGGACCGCCAGCGCAGGTCGCCGAAGTAGGCGATCAGGTCCGGCGCGACGCCGTTCACGGTCTGGTAGACCTCTTCGGGTCGGTAGATGCGCGTGCCGATGGGCGCCCCGCCCTCGTCGCCCAGCGCCTCCAACTGCTCCACGAGCCACGTTCGGGCGTCCTCGTAGTCGCCCTGCGGGATGACGCCCTGCGGCTCGCGCCCCTCCACGTTGAGGAAGATGCGCCCGTAGTAGCCGCCGTCGCCCCAGGCCCGGGTGCGGCTCCAGTCCACCAGGTCGGGGCCGAAGCGCGTCACGCCGGAGGGCGCCTCTTTCAGTGTGAGCCATCCCTGCTGGATCAGCCACTCGTTCAGGCAGACGCCGCCGTCCATGCGTTTGGCGCCATGGTCGCTCACCACCAGCACGGCCGTGTCCGGCGGAAGCAGGGCCAGCAGGTCGCCGATATGCGCGTCGAGCTGCACGTAGTGGTCGTGGATGGCGTTGACGAAGGGCGAGGCGGGGTCGTAGGCCGGGTGCTCGGGGTCCATGTAGCGCCAGAAGCCGTGCTGGATGCGGTCCGGACCCATCTCCACCGCAATGAGCAGGACCCACTCGTGCGCCGTGGCGAGGTGCTTCACCAGCTCGAAGCGGCGGTCGGCCATGGTGCGAATCTCGGCGAGCAGGCGCTCCTTGTCGTGGGTGCGGAAGTCGCGGACGTCGATGATGTAGTCGCCCACGGCCTGGCGGATCTCGTCCTTGAGGCTCGAGGGGAAGGTGTAGTCGGCGTCGGTGCTGGGGCTCAGGAAGTCGCCCACGAGCAGGCCGTTGATCGGCTTGGGCGGGTAGGTGAGTGGAACGCCGACGAGGATGCTCCGCTTGCCGTACCGCGCGACGACGTCCCACACGGCCTCTTCGCGCACCATGCGGCTGGAGGCGAAGCCGAGCTTGTCGTAGGAGTGGTCGACCCGGTTCCGGAAGCCGTAGATGCCCAGCGTGCCGGGATCCTTGCCCGTGAACATGCTCATCCATGCCGGCACGGTGATGGGCGGGATGGTGCTGGCCAGGGGACCGTAGAGGCCCGAAGCCATGAGCCGCCGCAGGTTCGGCAGGTCACCGATCCAGCGGTCCAGCACGAGCTCGGGCGGGGCGCAGTCCAGACCGATCACGCAAACTCGGGTAGCCATGTTGCTCTTACCTCGCAAGACGAAAGGCCCGCCGCCGGGCCGCAAGCCGCAACAGATTACCACCCGCCCGTCGGCTCGGCCGGGCTCCCGCGCGCCGATCTTGCGGGACGGCGCGTGCGCGGGGTATGGTGAACCACCCGTACCCTGGTGCGCGCCGCCCGGTGCGCGAGGAGGATCGATTGCTGGAGCCCTGCGTGTCCCTAGCCTCATGCGTCCGGCCCGCCGAGGGCATCCTCGTCACCGTGGCCCAGGACGAAGCCGTGATCCTCGATTCGAACTCCAACCACTACTACGGGCTCAACAAGTCCGGGACGCGGATGTGGCAGGCGGCCGCGGAGGCCGACACGCTGGCGGCGGCCCTGGACCGGCTGGCCGGCGTCTACTCGGTGGAGCGCGAGCGCCTCCAGACCGGGCTGCTGGGGCTGATCTCGGACCTCGTGAGCAAGGGCCTCATGGCGCTGCAGCCGTCGCCCCCGCCGACCGCCTGAGCGTGACCATGCACCACCCGGCCGAGCCGGTAGGGAGGGCGTCCGGTCTCCTTGGAGCGCTGGTTCGCGACCGAGGCTTGCTGCCGCGCGCGTGGCGCCTCCTGGGCCGTTACCAGCGCGAGCTCGGCTGCGACATGCCCTTGAGCGCCGAGGCCGTCTGGGAGGCCCCCGAGGGCGCGTCCGGCTACTCCGGCGAGGAGCAGCGGCGGCGCGCGGGCGAGCTTTTCCGGCTGGTCTTCTGGATGGCCCGCCTCCAGTCGCCGCGCCCGCTCTGCCTGCCTCGCGCCCTGACGCTCCTGCGCCTGCTGGAGGAGGATGGCGTACACGCGTGCCTCCGCATCGGGGTGAACCGGGCAGCCGGGGCGCCGCCGCGCTTCCACGCCTGGGTCGAGGTCGGCGGCGCGCCGGTGGGTGAACGGCCGGAGGGCCTCGCGGGCTTCCAGCCGCTGCGTCCCGCCGCGCCCGGAGGGGTCTGAGGCATGGCCCGCATCTGCGGCTTCGTGGAGCTCGGCCTGCGGTCGCCGGACCCGGCTCTGGCGCTTGAGATGGTGCGCGGCATGGCGCTGCCGGACGGCGCGCCGCCGGCCGCGCTGATCTGCGGCTCGGCCGTCGTCTGCCGGGCCTCGGCCCATCCGGCCGGCGGCGAGGCCATCGTCGAGGGAGCGAATGGCTGCGTCCTCGTGGCCGATGCCGTTCTGGACAACCGTCCCGAGCTTCTCGCCCGGTTGCGCGCCGCCGCTCCGCACCTCTCGTCGGCGTCCACGGACGAGCAGGTCCTGCTGGCGGCCTATCTTCACTGGGGCGACGACTTTGTCCGGCGCCTGCTGGGCGACTTCGCGGTGGCCGTCCACGACCCGTCTCGGGGCCTGACGCTCCTCGCCCGCGACCCCATGGGCATGCGGCCCCTGTACTACGGCGGCGGCACGCACGTGGCCCTCTTCGCCTCCGAGGCGGCCTCCATGCTGCGCCACCCGGCGGTGCGTCCGGCCCTGGACCTGTCCGAGGCCGCCGACTTCCTGGTGGGCCGCTGCGGGGGGCGAACCACGCTTTTCCGCGACCTTCGCCCAGTGCCGCCGGGAGGCCTGGTGATCCTGCGGGAGGAGGGTGATCCCGAGCGCATCGCGCCGTCGCGGGCCGATCTCCGGCCGCCGCCGGGCGGCCCCGCCGGCCTCGCCGACGCCTTCCGCCGCCTGCTGGAGGAGGCGGTCGCGGAGCGAATCCCCTCGGGCGGCAAGGCTGCCGTCCTTGTCAGCGGCGGACTCGACTCGTCATCGATCGCGGTGGTGGCCCACGGCCTCGCCCGCAAAGGGCAGGCGACCGCGCCCGCCGGCATCCAGAACGTGTTCCGCGGCCTGCCCGCCTGCGACGAGCGCGCCTGGACCCAACCGCTGGTGGACATGGGCCTATCGCTTCAGCATGTCGAGGCTTGTGATCAGCTCCTGCCCGGTTCGCCGGAGTTGGAGCAGGGCCTGGAAGGCCCGTGCCTCGGCTGGGAGGGCATCGCCCGGGCGCAGTGCGAGCATGTGCTGCGCTGCGGCGCCGAAGTGGTTCTGACAGGCGACTGCGCGGCGCATCACTGGGTCGCCGCCCGCGACGCCGCCGCCCGCGCCCTGGTCGAGGGTCGCCTCGGCGCCCTGTCATGGCAGGTGCGGGACCTACCCAGCCTTGCCGGCCTCCTGGGGCCGGGCCTGGTGGAGCCGCTGATGCACGACCTTCGGCTGGCAGTCGGACGGGCCGGCGTCTCGTTGCCCTCGTGGCTGGACCGGGGCTTCGCCGAGCAGTCGGGCCTCATTGATCGGCTTCGGGAGGACCAGCGCCCCCGCGTGATCGGCCGCCGACCCGAGCACGTTGCCGGTCTGACGGGCTCCGTGGGGCGCGCGATCACCTGGCGCAACCGTCAGTTCTCGCGCCTGGGCGTCGACCTCCGGTGCCCGCTCATGGATGTCCGGTTGGTCGACTTCCTCCACTCGCTGCCGGTCACGGATGTGCATGCGGCATGCGAGGACCGCGTCATCCTCCGCCGCGCCATGGCGGGACTGCTGCCCGACAGCCTCCGCACGCGCACGGCCAAGGCCGTCTTCCTTCCCTACATCGAGCATGGCCTGCGCGTGCACGGCGACGCCATGCTGGAAGCCTTCCGTGCGCCCCTGCTGGCCGACCTGGGCGCGGTGGACGCGCGGCGCCTCACGGCGGCCGCGGAGGCCTTCCTGGCCGGCTCGCGCAAGGGCTACGACCTCTGGATGCCCCTGACGCTGGAGCGCTGGCTGCGCCGCCACGGCGACGACCTGCGCCACATCACGCTGTAGGCTCTACCTCGACGATCGCCTCGGCCACGGCGGGAAGGTAGCGGCCGTTCCAGACGACGTCGATCACCACGCACTGCACGCCTCGATCCCACGGCGCCGGGCCGGACAGGGTCGCGGTGATTTCCCGGCCCGCCTCGGCGGAAGGCAGGTCGGCCCAATCGCCGATGATGCTCCAGCGGACGGCGCCCCGCACGGCGCGTGGGCCGTGGTTGGTCGCCTCAACCGTCCACTCGAGCGGCTCGCCAGGCTGCGCCCGCCTGTAGTAGGGGCGCAACCGGACCCAGGCGGGGTCCAGCCCGTAGTTGGGGTCGTCCCAGGCCAGCAGCTCGCGGAACCGGGCCCGCCGCGCCCGCAGCCCCGCCCGCAGGCGGCGTATGTCGGACTGGCTGAAGACGAACGCGCCGGGGCAGTGCTGGTTCACAAGGAGCGTGGGGAAGGGGAGTGAGGCGACGGTCTGGAGGCAGGCGTCCATGCCCCGGCCCGGGCCGAGGTGGTTGCGGTTCGGGGCGCAGTAGTCGTCCAGCCCGCCCGGCGTCAGGCTGTCGCCCACGAAGAGGACGCGCTCGCCGTCGCGCTCGACCAGCAGCGCGGCGTCCAGCGCGGTCTGTCCGGGGAAGTCCAGGGCGGTCAGCCGGAACCCGCGCCACTCCCACGTCTCGCCGTGGCTCGTCACCCGGTCCACCGGGATCGGCGTCGGGTCGAGGCACGGCATCAGATAGGCCTCCGGCGCCTCCAGGATGCCCTGGAGCGTCTGGTGGGCCGCGACCGCGCATCCGAACCGGTTCCGGGCCTCGTTGACCCTCTCCACGTGATCGTCGTGATAATGCGTGACCCAGAGAGCCTCCACGCCGCGGATCGCGCCCTCGGCCTGCAGCGCCGCCACCGTGTCGGCGGCCTCGCCGGCGCAGTCGATCAGCAGCGCCTCGCCTCCCGGCGCCACGACGAGCCGCGACGTGGGCGAGACCTCGCGGACCCAGCCCGGCAGCGTGCGAAGCCGCGCCTCGCCCTCCGAGCGGTCGGCGGGCCACTCCGGCCGCACCCCCGCGAAGTACCAGCGGGCCGAGGCGGTGGCGTGGTAGGCCGCCATGGCGGCCTCGATGCGCCGCCGCAGCGTCGCGACGGCCTCTTTCGGGCGCGTCACCAGCGGACCGTAGGAGCCGACCATCAGGTCGGGCTTCCGTTCCAGCACGGCCTCCAGCGCGGCGAGGAGCCGCTCGGCTCGTTCGCCGAAGCCGTGGTACTCCATCATCTCGCCGCCGCCGGGCAGCGGGCGCGAGCCCTGCAGCGTATGGAACTCGCGGAGCCTGCCGTGGCCGCACATCAGGTCGCCCACGAAGGCCACGCGCGGGCCGCCCGCTTCCAGCAGATACGAAACGCCCCCATCCGTCGGACCGTCGCCGGGCAGGACGCTCAGCGTCGCGCCGCGCCACTCCACCACGTCGCCTGGAACGACGCCGTCGCTGACGGGCAGCCCGTAACCGGGTGAGCGGTTGGATGGGTGGAACCGATAGTTGTGCAGGCGTCCGGCGCCGTCATCCCGAAACTGCCACGAGCCGCAGAAGAGGGCGGCCTCGGTCCTCGGCGCGGCAAAGGCCCCCTCAGAGTTGATGAGGTAGCTCAAACCCGGGCACGCGGTTCGGTCGGCGTGAGTCCAGTAGGCTCCGTCGATGGCCTCGGGGTGCAGCCCCGCACGTTCCAGAACCAGCGGGTCCGGAGCCCCGATGAGAAGGGCCACCCCATCGCGGCGAAGCAGACCCGCGTTGCAGCCGTGCCGCCAGACCTCGAGGCCGCCCGGCAGCCGCACGCAACGCGGGCGCACTTCCTGCCTCATCGCGATGGCCCTGGTTACAGCGCCATCCGGTAGGCCGCGCCGTACCAGCTGTGGTCGCCGTACGTGCCCAGCTTCAGGGTGATGCCGCTCTTCGGAGGCATGTAGGTCAGGCCGGTGATCCAGTCCTGGCCGTCGTGCTGCACCACGGCGCCCACGGTGGGGGTGAACAGGCACTGGATGCCGCCGAAGGCGCCCTCGTGGCGCGGCTCGTTCATCAGGGTGTAGTCGCGGCTGCCGATGCCCGTGTGGAGGCGGATCAGTGGCGGGCCCTGCACGCCCTTGCGCACGAACCAGGTCTTGGCGGTGGCAAGGTATACGGACCGCTCGCGGCTGTAGGAGCGGAGCGGCGAGTTGGTCGTGGCCACGCCGGTCAGGTTGCGGACGCCAACCACGAGGTCGGGAGTATCCGGGCCCTCGGAGAGGAGCTTGTACTGGCCCACCACGACGACGGACTTGGCGTCATTGTCTACCGCCGCGCGGTGCAGGTCCAGCTCGAGCCGGTCCGTCAGCCCCAGATAGAGGGTCTGGTACTGAACGTACTGCGGGGCTCCGGCCGGCATGCTAAGGCTGATGTAGTAGACGGCGGCGTCGAACTCCCTGGCCTTCAGCTGGTTCGCCGTCGGCATGGTGACGATGTCGTCCGCCAGAGCGGCCGTGCCCAACAGGGCGGCGCAGAGGGCGAAGATGCGGGTGGGTCTCACGCGGGTTCCTCCGTGGCGTTGGGTCGCACGGACATACCGTGCGCCGCCGGTCTGTTCACCCGCAGAAGGGCCGTTTCCTGCCGAACCTCGGCATGGTTGCTCGCGCCGACCGCGAAATAGGGCGGCCCCACCCCCGCGGGTAGGGCCGCCACACTAGGTTCGACGAGAGACGGGCGCTATTTGCCGGGGGCCGGGGCCGCGGGCTTGTCCGAGGCCTTCTCGGTCTCCACGCGGGTGATCGTGTACTTGAGCGGTCCGTCGCCGAGCATGGGGATGACCAGGCCGGTGATGGCGCCGTCGGAGCGGACCAGCCGGGTGGTCTCTTCGCTCACAAAGCTCTTGCCCTCGACCTTCAGCTTCATGTCGCCCTGCGGACCGTTGACGAGCCCTTCGGCCACGGTCTTGATCTCGATGCAGTCTACGGGCAGCTTGTCGCCCTTCTTGGCGCGGCCGACGAGGGTCAGTACGCCGGCCATCTTGCCCTTGCCGTTCTTACCTCCGGGCACCTCGAACTTGGCCTCCTCGCCGATCTTCAGCGGCTTGGTGGGCATCTGGCTCTGCCGGGCCATGAGCAGAATCTGGCCCATGGGGTTTCCGGTGGTCTCCTGCCGGGTGACCTTGCCGTCCTTGTCCAGCTCGATCGCGATCTCGCCGCTGCCCGCCGGCACCGGGAACTCCTGCCCGCCGAACTTGCCGACGGCGCTCTCCACGGTCATTCCCAGCACGGTGGCCCCGTCGGCCTTGATCTCCTTGACCTTGTCGACGGTCACAAAGGTCATCTCGATGGGGCTGTTGTCGGCGCTCGCGACCTGAATCACCGTCTTGTATCGGTCGGTGTCGCCTACCTTGTAGGCCCTGCGTAGGTTGAACGTGTCCTGGGCCGAAGCCGCCGATACGGCCGCTACGGCAATCAGCGCACACGCCAGTCGGCTCATTCGAAGCATCCGAGAGTAGCTCCTTCGTTTCGGCAGGGCGGCCCATGGCTCGCTTCGCCGCCGGTTGATGATCAGTAAGACGCAGCGATCGGCCTCAGGGTGTCCGTTAACGGCCATATCCGTCCCGATGGACGCCGGATGCGTACCAATGCGCGTGGCTGGCCGCGTCGTCCGGGCGAAAGCGCCTAGCTTGCCGGCCCGCCGTCGGGATACAGTATTCGTGAACATGTGAGGCAGTGGTGTGGGGTAACCCGCATTACAGCCAACTGGCTCTCTCAAGCCCGGCTCTGGAATGGTGTGCCGCCTTCCAGGGCCTTTTTTTGCCTCAGGCGTGCCGCACCCCTCGCCGCGTCGGCTCTCGTTACTGCTCCATGCCCCGTATCCTGGTTCGGGTCAGACCAGATGAATACCAGAGCATCGGGGTTCTGCGCCATCTTGGGCCGCAAGGTCTTGCGTCGTCGGCGAGTCCGGGATATATTATCTGCGAACATGTGAGGCAGAGGTGCGGGGCATCCCCTGTACCGCTACCTATGGCTCTCTCAAGCCCGGCCCTGGTATGGTGTGCCGCCTGCCAGGGCCTTTTTTTGTCTGGCCTACAGCCGCACCCGGCACTGCATCCACCAGACCCCCTTGCCGTTCACCACTCCGGCGCCGGGCTCCACCGTCAGCGTCTTGCTCGCGCCGATGATCACGCCGCCCGTGGCGCTCCGCAGGTTGGTGTTGTCACCGCTGGCGTCGTTGCCGTAAATCCACGAGAGATAGGGCGCGTACCGGGTCCGCGTGTCGAACTCCGCGGTCACGGCGGCGAACCGGAAGCTGCCCTGGCTCGACATCGCCTCCAGGGCCTCGCCCACGAGCGTGCAGCGCCCGAGGCGCCGGGTTGCGTCGGCGCCGATGGCCAGGTCATGAACGCTGCCGAACAGCAGGCCGCGCCCGGCTCCAATGGAGAGACCCGCCGCGCTGCCGTTCTCCCACTTCTTGCCCAGCCGCGCGTAGGCGTTGCCGCGGCGGACGCCGTCATCGTAGGCGGCGGCGCTGCTCAGGCTGAGGCCGCCAACGGTCGTATCTGCCGCCACGCCCCACTTCGCCTCGTACTCCCACGCCTGCGCGGCGAAGGGCACATAGCGCTTGCCCACCCAGACGCGTCCATCGTGGGGTAACCGACCCGACCAATAGGCTTCCTCCGGCTGTTGGCAGCACCGATCGGCGCCGTTTTGGATGTCGCCGAGACCCAGGGAGACCCGGGCGCTGGAGCCGTCGGCCATGTTCCAGTCGAGCCCGGCCTTGGAGGGGTAGGCGACCATGGCGCCGGCCCACTGGCCGTCAATGTGCCTGCGCACGGCGCCCGTCATGTTGCTCAGGCCCCAGTAGGCATCGAGGTGGAACACGGGGCCCATCGGCGGCGTTTCCGGCTCTGGTCCGGCGACTGCCGCCAGGGGTGCGAGGCCCACGAACGTCGCGACCGCAAGGGGCAGCATCCGTCTGCTCATAGGGCGAACTCCTTCATCCTCGCGAAGGCGCCGAGCGCCTGCGTATCGTTGCCACGAGGCCGCTCAGATGTCCGCCGCACGCCGCGTCGGCGCGTGAACGGTCCAGGACGACACCAGCGGCCGCTGGATGTGGCGGCAGACGAGGCGGCCCTGGCAAGGCTGACCGCCTTCCAGGGCATCTGTGCGCCTGGGCTACAGCCGTACGCGGCCCTGAAGCCACCAGACCCCCTTGCCGTTCACTACTCCGGCGCCGGGTTCCACCGTCAGCGTCTTGCTCGCGCCGATGATGACGCCGCCGATCGCGCTCCGCAGGTTGGTGTTGTCCTCGCTGTTGTCGTGCGAGTAGAGCCACGAGACATACGGCGTGTACCGGGTGCATGTGTCAAACTCCGCAGAGAGGGACGCGAAACGGAAGCCGCCCTTGCTCGACATCGCCTCCATGGCCTCGCCCACGAGCTTGCACCGTCCCAGGCGCCGCGTGGCATCCGCGGCGATCGCCAGGTCGTGCGCGCTGCCGAACAGCAGTCCGCGCCCGGCTCCGACGGAGATGCCCGCCGCGCTGCCGTTCTCCCACTGCTTGCCCAGCCGGGTGTAGGCGTTGCCGCGTCGGGTCCGCTCGTCGAACGCCGCGGTGCTGCTCAGGCTGAGATCACCGACGCGCGTATCGGCCGCCACGCCCCATTTCGCCTCGTACTCCCAGGCCTGCGCGGCGAAGGGCACGTACCGCTTGCCGACCCAGACGCGCCCGTCGTTGGCGAGCTTGCCGGACCAGTACGCCTCGTTCGGCTGGTGGAAGACATGGGCGCTGCCGTTGTGCATGTCGCCGAGCCCCACGGTGACGCGGGCGTTGGATCCGTCCGCCATGTTCCAGTCGAGGCCGGCGTATGAGGGGTAGCTCACCATGGCTCCGGCCCACTGACCGTCGATATGGCGGCGCAGCGAGCCGGTCATGTTGCTGAGGCCCCAGTAGGCATCCAGGAGGAAGACGGGGCCCATCGGCGGCGTTTTTGGCTCTTGTTCGGCCGCGGTCGCCAGGGGCGCAAGGCCCAGGAGGGTCGCGGCAACCAGGGACAGCATGGATCGGCTCATCGGGCGGACTCCTTCATCAGCGGCTCTGGATTTGGCGCTCAAGTACCGTCGGCGCTAAGCCGCAGTACCAATATACCGCCGACGCAGGCCCGTTGACTCGTGCCCGGAGGCTGGGGTATTCTGGGATCAGGAAGACGATAAGCCGATCCGGTTATCGTCAGATTGTCCGCCGCACGACCTGCGGCCACCAAAGGAGTTCAGCGTCATGTTCTGTTACCAGTGTGAGCAGACCCTCAAGGGGACGGGTTGCACCGATCAGGGCGTCTGCGGCAAGGACGCCACCACGGCGGCCCTCCAGGACCTTCTGCTCTTCGCGTGCCGGGGCATCGCCACCTACGCGCATCATTCGCGCCTGCTGGGTGTGGTGGACCGCGAGGCCGACCAGGCCGTCATCGAGGGGCTCTTCACGACGGTCACCAACGTCAACTTCCACCCGATCCTGCTTGAGCGCCAGGTGCGCGAGGCCGCCCAGGTCCGCGACCGCGCCAGGGCGCGCTACGAAGCCGCCGCCGGCGCCGCCGCTCAGAGCTTCAACGGCCCCTGTAGCTGGGTTCCGGCTGACGATACGGACATGCTGGTGGCGCAGGGGCGGTTCGCGGCCATCACCGGGCGCCGAGCGGCGCTGGGCGACGACTACGTGGGCCTGCAGGAGCTGCTGACCTACGGTCTCAAGGGCGCTGCGGCCTACTACGAGCACGCCGTGAAGCTGGGTGTGACCGACGACGCCGTGGCCGCCCAGTTCAACGAGCTGGTCTGGTGCCTCAGCCGCACCGACCTGAGCGCCGACGAGCTGCTGGGCAAGTGTCTGGAGACCGGCACGCTGAACCTCCGCGTCATGGAGCTGCTGGACGAGGCCCATACCAACACATTCGGCCATCCCGAGCCCACGCAGGTCCGCGTCGAGCCGCTGAAGGGCAAGGCCATCGTCGTCTCAGGTCACGACCTGCCCGACCTCTACGCACTCCTGCAGCAGACCGAGGGCAAGGGCATCAACGTCTACACCCACGGCGAGATGCTCCCGGCGCACGGCTACCCCGAGCTCAAGAAGTTCAAGCACCTAGTCGGCAACTTCGGCGGGCCCTGGCAGAACCAGGTCGCCGAGTTCAACGACCTCCCCGGCGCCGTGCTGATGACGACCAACTGCATCCAGCGCCCGACGGACGAGTACATCGACCGCATCTTCACCTCGGGCCTCGTGGCCTGGCCCGGCGTCCTGCATATCAGCGACCAGGACTTCACCCCGGTCATCGAGGCCGCCCTGGCCGCACCCGGCTTCACCGAGGACGGTCCCGAGCGCTTCACCATGGTGGGCTTCGGCCACAACGCGGTCCTGAGCGTGGCCGACAAGGTCATCGGCGCCGTCAAGAGCGGCGAGATCAAGCACTTCTTCCTCATCGGCGGGTGCGACGGCGGCAAGCCGGGCCGCAACTACTACACCAAGCTGGCCCAGGCCGCGCCCAAGGACACGGTGATCCTCACCCTGGCCTGCGGCAAGTACCGCTTCAACAAGCTGGAGTTCGGCACGGTCGCCGGCCTGCCCCGCATGCTCGACATCGGCCAGTGCAACGACACCTACTCGGCCATCAAGATCGCCTCGGCCCTGGCCGGCGCGTTCGAGTGCGGCGTGAACGACCTGCCGCTCTCGATCATCCTATCCTGGTACGAGCAGAAGGCCGTGGCGGTGCTCCTCACCCTCCTCAGCCTGGGCATCAAGGGCATGCGCATCGGCCCGTCGCTGCCGGCGTTCCTCACGCCCAACCTGGTGAGCAAGATCGTCGAGGCCTACGACCTGAAGCCCATCGGCACCGTCGAGGGCGACATGGCGGCCATGCTGTCGGCGTAGGCTGCTGCAATCCAACCGAAGCCGGCCTGGAGGCGTCCCGCATCGTGCGGGGCGCCTCTCAGCGTCGCGGCTCCACTCCCCAGAGCGCTCGCACGAAGAAGTCCCGGAGCCGCCGCGTGCCGTAGGGGGTGCCGCTTGGGCAGTGGCCGCCGTTGGGCACCACTAGCAGGTCGAAGTCCTTGTCCGCCTTGATGAGCGCGTCGACCACCTGCATGGTGCTTGCCGGGTCGACGTTGGTGTCCATCTCCCCGACGATGAGCAGCAGCTTGCCCTTGATGCTCTTGGCGTTGGTGACGTTGGACTGCTCGGCGTAGTGCGGGCCCACGGGCCAGCCCATCCAGAGTTCGTTCCACCAGACCTTGTCCATGCGGTTGTCATGGCAGCCGCAGTCGGCCACGGCCGCTTTGTAGAAGTCCGGGTAGGCCTCCAGCCCGCGCAGCGCGTTCTGCCCGCCCGCCGATCCGCCGTAGATGCCCACGCGAGTCAGGTCCATCCACGGGCGCGTCCTGGCCGCCGACTGCATCCATAGGATGCGGTCAGGGAAGCCCGCGTCGCCCAGGTTCCGGGCGCAGACATCGTGGAACGCCTTGGATCGGCCCGACGTGCCCATGCCGTCCATCTGCACGACGATGAAGCCCAGCTCGGCCAGCTCCTGCATCCCGTTCCACGCCGACCAGCCCTTGGGCGTGAAGAAGCCCTGCGGACCGGCGTAGATGCTCTCGATGACCGGATAGCGCTTGCCCGGCCTGAAGTTCGAGGGCCGGTAGATGACCCCGTAGATATCGGTCAACCCGTCGCGGCCCTTGGCGGCGAACCGCTCGGGCATCTTCCAGCCCGCCTTCACCAGCGCCGAGGCGTCGCCCCGCTCCAGCAGGCAGAGCGGCGAGCCGTCCCGCGCGCGCCGGAGTTCGGTGACCGGCGGCATGTCGGTCCGCGAGTAGGCGTCCAGGTAGAGCTCCCCGTCCGGCGAATAGGTGAGGGCGTGGTTACCGTCGCCGCCGGTCAGCCGCACCAACCCCTTGCCGTCGAAGCCCACCCGGCACTGGTGGAGGTAGTAGGGGTCCTGGCCGGCGTCGATGCCTCCGCAACTGAACCAGACCGCCCGCTTCGTCTCATCCACGCGCTCCACGCTCCGCACCACCCATGCGCCCTGCGTCACGCGGCTCTTCACGGCGCCTGTGCGGCTGTCGATGAGGTAGAGGTGGTTCCAGCCGTCCCGCTCCGACATCCAGAGAATCTCGTTCGTTGCATCCAGATACCGGCAGAAGTACTTGCCCGCGTAGTCGATGAAGGTCTTGCTGGTCTCGTCCACGACGGCCGTGGCGGCGCCTGATGCGGCGTCCACCGCGATGATACGAAGGACCTGATGCCCGCGCTGGTTGTAGAGGAACGTGAAGCGCGACGAGTCTGCGTCCCACCGAATATCGGAGACCGACCAGGCGTGCGGGAAGAGCGTGTTCGCCACCGGGACTTCGCGCCGCGCCGCCACGTCGAAGAGGTGCGGCGTGGGGACGGGGAGCTTGTCGCCGGGCTTGTTGTAGTCCAGCGTCAGGAGCTTGGGCTGCACCTGGTCTGGTGGCGAGGATTGCACGATGTAGACCTTGTGCTCCTCTCCCGCCAGCGTCCGCACCGCCACCAGCCGCTGTGAGTCGGGCGCCCAGACGATCTCGCCGTAGGCGTCGCCGGGCTTGCCGTCGGCGCTCAGGGCCGTCTCGGCTCCCGTGGCCGCGTCGCGGAGCCAGACGTTGGCGGCTCGCAGGAAGGCGACCCACTTGCCGTCGGGCGAGCGCCCCGGCTCACCCTGTCGCGTCTGCTCCCCGCGCCCCCGTGGCCGGCCGCTGGTCCGCTGCGGCGCGCTGCCGTCGATGACGGCCGTCCCCGGGCTGTCCGCCGCCTCGTAGACGCCCAGCGTCTTGCCTGCGGCATCGGTGGCGAGCCATACGTGGCCCGCGAACGAGTGCTGTTCGCGGCTCTCGCCGGTGGCCAGCGTGCCGTAGGCCTTGCGTCCGCCCTCGCTGTCGATCCAGAAGAGGCTGATGGGCCCGCCAGTGCGGTTCTGGAAGAGGATGGCCGACTCCTCGCCTGTGCGGCTGGAAGGCCTGACCTGCATCGAGCGCGGCAGCGTGGCCTGCTCCGGCGCCGTCCCGGTCGCCGGCGCGATGGCGTAGTCGGTCAGGGAACAGCGCCACGCCTTGCCGCCCGCGCCGAAGGTGACGGCGGTGCAGGCATCATCCAGCGCGATGGCGTCGAACGGCAGCTTGGCGCCGTCCACGGGTTTGCCGAGGGCCGTCGCCAGCGCCGCCGCGAGTCGCTTGTGGTCGAAGGCCAGCGCCCGGCGGCCTGCCTGCGCATCGACGAGGACGAACTCCTTGCGCCCCTCCGCCAGGTCGTTGCGGTACCAGAACCGGCGCCCGCCGGCGAACCAGTGCGGCTGCACCCGGGTGCGGAACACAGAGGCCCGCGCCGCGGCGCGCATCGTCTCGATGCGGGCGTAGTCCTCCTTGGCGCCCTGGCCCAGGGCGGGGTACGTCAAGAGCAGTGCGGCAAGGGCGAGGGCAGGCGAGCAACGAAGCTCCGGCATGACGGCAAACCTCAGTGGTTGGGGTGGCTCCATTCTACTTCGAGCAGGCAAGCGGCCCGGCGCCGGCCCTGATAGACCGTCATGTCATCCGGTCAGTAATGTCACGACTTCAACGCATGACATCACTGACATGACTGACAGCCGAATCACCCCTTCGCTTCCTCACCAGCCGGCGCCTCCGCCGCCCGCACCAGCCGGTCCGCATCGGTGGCGAAGACGCCCGCCGCGGCGGGGCGGACCAGTCTGTCGCCCAGCGCCGATGCGTCGGCCGGGCGCAGGAGGGTGCCGTACTGGGTCAGCCGCACGGCCGCCGCCTCGGCTCCGGGCAGCACCTCGGCGGCGAGCTTGCGGATCGCCGGGTCGGCTCCGGCCTTGTGCTCTCCGGCGGCCACCTCGCGGATCGCTTTCACAGCGGCCTCATCGGCCACCTGCTCGTAGCCCTTCAGGATCGCCGCGCTCAGCCTGGGGTTCTTGTGGGCCAGCAGCCGCTTGGTCAGCGCCTTGCGGTGCGCCTCCTCCAGCAGGTCGTGGTCGCTGGCCTTGAGGCGCGGCAGCAGCT
Organism: Armatimonadota bacterium; assembly: GCA_026392115.1. GTDB lineage: Bacteria > Armatimonadota > Chthonomonadetes > Chthonomonadales > CAJBBX01 > CAJBBX01. The sequence continues at coordinate 42,415 of JAPLCQ010000098.1, forward strand.
CCACCAGCGTGGGCTCGACGGCTGCGGTCGTCTCCTTGTCTTGGAACTCCAGCGCCTCGGTCAGTGGGCCCACGCCGCGCACGTCGTCGTACTTGGCCAGCTCCTTGGCGGCGTTGCGCTGGGCCTGGCTCGCGGCAAAGAGCGTGGCAAGAACTCCGGTCATGCCGCCGAAGCTACCCATGCTCTTGCCGTGGTCGGTAGCGACCATGATGATAACGAGTAGCGCGTAGAAGCAGAGGATGCCGATGCCCACCTTGCGCCGCTTGGCCCGCCGCACGCCCTCGGCGCGCACGGTCGCCAGCAGGGCATCGACGCCCGCCTGGTCCACCACCTGGCGCGCCTGCTCGCGGACCTGCACCTTCTTGCTGCTCAGGGCCTCTAGGGTCTTCGAGTCGATGGCCTGGCCTTGCGGCTCCTCGTGTATGAGACTGCCCACTCTATGCTCCTGTCGGCGGCGGCCTTGGCGGCGCCGCTGACGAATCTGACGGACCGGGCCTCCCTCTCGTTTCGCGCCTCAGCCGTAGGGCCAGACGATGAAGGTCTTCGTGCCCAGCAAGGCGCTGAGCGCCATCCATGCGGTTCCCGCGGCGCACTCGCCCAGGACGATGCCCAGGAAGAGCGGCAGCGCCTGCCGGTAGAGCCGCAGGCCGCCCGCCTTGAGCAGCGACACCTTGATGACCCACGCCGCCAGCAACGAGAGCCACATGAGCGACATGCACCAGTTGCTCGAGATCGCATATCCCACGGGGTGGAACGGGAAGCCTACCGCTCCCATCCGCACCGCGCCCAGCGCAGCCGCCACGGCGAAGCCCACGCCCACCGCCGCCACGGCCGGCCGCCGCTGCAGCGCCGTGATGCCGCCCTGCATCAGGTTCGTGATGTGGTCGTACGGCTCCTTGCCGAAGATCGCGCTGACGTAGGGAGGGTCGCAGTGCGAGATGGCGCCCCAGCGGTAGTTCAGCGCCACATCCGCCGCGAAGCCGCAGAGCGCGCCCCAGCAGGCGAACGCCACCAGCGCCCAGAAGATGCCCCGCAGGCTGACGCCGGACCTGGCCTGCGCCTGCAGGCCCTCGGCGTGGACCGCCATGGGGCAGGCGCGGTAGTTGCGGTTGAACCCGTGGCTCAGGGCCAGCGCCACCAGATCCTGGTCGCGGAACGCCTCCTTGCCGAAGGCCAGCGGCAGCAGGCGCATGGGGCCCATCTGGCCCAGGTCGTGGGCAGGCGTGCCCATCTCCGCCCGGAGCCGGGTGATGGCGACGGCGGCCATGAGGTAGATGAAGAGCGTGCCGCAGGCCACCCATGCCGCCATGCCCATCTTCGTGAGGAACCAGAGCGCCGCGGACAGCGCCGCCAGCACGCCCAGCGAGGCCGTGCGCGGGTGGAGCGGGTCGCCGGCGGTGACCTCCACGTCGCGCGTCCAGAGCGCCGAGAAGCCGCGCCGGAGCGCCTTGCGGGCCGTGTAGAGCGTGAACACCGCGATGGCCATGTAGGCCCCGAACGACTGCTCGAAGACGAACGGGAAGCCGGGGATATCCGTGTAGCCGTTGGCCGCCGCCACCACGGGCTGCAGCTTCCAGATGATGAAGAAGAACCAGCAGGAGAAGAGCAGGTCGGTGGGCAGCATCACGCCGAGCCCCATGATCCACGGGAAGAAGGCCACGGGCAGCCACGCGATGGCGTTCCATGGCGGCGCGGTGAGGAGCTGCTGCGCCGTCTGGAACCGGATGTAGGGCTCCGCGATGGTCGGCCAGAGCGTGTGGAGCCCGAACCAGGTGTCATGCGCCACGGCAGCCGCGAAGCCGAGCAGGAAGAGGCGATTGGTCCAGAGCGGCTGACGGGGCTGCACCAGGTCCAGCGGCAGCTGAGCCAGCGGGAATGCCAGCCGCTCGTTCTCGGCCCACTGCCGCCGCAAGAGCGAGTTGAGGCAGGCCCCGCAGAAGACCAGCGCGCCCAGGAAGGCCGCCCAGCAGAGCGCAGGCCCCAGCCAGACGCCCGCCTCGCCGGAGCGCCACAGGTCCGCGCCGCCCAGCCAGTAGTGCTCCACCGCCGAGGGATCGCTCACCGTGAGCCGGCGCGGGAGGAGCGGCAGGATCGCGCTCTCCCACTTGTTGCCCGCGTTGGCGTACCTGAAGGGGTAGGTTAGGATCGGAACCAACACCTCCATGGTGTCGTGCGCCGACATGACGGCGGCCATGAAGACCAGGAAGTAGACGGTCACCATCTCCGCCGGGCTGAGCCGCCAGGATGCGCGTATCCGGCCGGCCGCGCCGCTGCCCGCCACCAACAGCAGAAGCAGGGCCATCATGTGCGGGTAGACCGAGACCGTCGTGGGCTGACCCGCGTACCGAATGGCCTCCACCGAGACGTTGACCCACGCCGCCACAGGCGCCAGCAGGGCCGCCAGAACGATGGAGCGGAGGGTGATCCGGCCGAAGGGTGTGGGGGTATTGGAGGGGGTCATGAGACAGGGCGCCGTTACGGCCATAGGGTACCCCAAGGCTCCTGACGCGCACCGACGTGGTTGACGGGATGGCCGTCTGTTCCGCATAATCGGGCCGTGCGGCGCACCCCAGTCAGGGGTCTGCGCCCGAGGAGTACTACGATGCAATCGGGCCTGTGGGCATGGGTGGCCGCCCTGTGTGCCGCCTCGGCGGCGATGGGGGCGCCTTCGGTGGTGACCATCGAGAAGCAGGGGCAGGGCTGGGCGCTGAAGCGCAACGGCGAGGCTTACGCCGTCAAAGGCGCAGGCGGCGACGGATCGCTGGAACTGCTCGCACGTCTGGGCGGCAACTCGGTTCGCACGTGGGGCGCGGAGTCGGCCCAGGCCACCCTCGATGCCGCCCAGAAGCTGGGCCTCAGCGTCACGCTGGGCATCTGGCTCGGCCACCCGCGGCACGGCTTCGACTACAACAACGTCGACCAGGTGGCCAAACAGCTCGACGAGGTCCGCAAGGCCGTCCTCCAGTTCAAGGACCATCCCGCCCTGCTCATGTGGGGCCTCGGCAACGAGATGGAGGGCGACGGGGCCAACGCGGCCGTCTGGAGCGCGCTGGAGGGCGCCGCGGCCATGGTGAAGCGCCTCGACCCCAACCATCCGACCATGACGGTCGTCGCCGAGTTGGGCGGACCCAAGGTCGGCGCCATCCACAAGCTCTGCCCCAGCATCGATGTTGTGGGCATCAACAGCTACGCCGGCGCCGTCTCCGTGGCCGAGCGCTACGCCAAGGCCGGCGGCACGAAGCCCTACATCCTCACCGAGTTCGGCCCGCCCGGCACCTGGGAGGTGGAGAAGACCGCCTGGGGCGCGGTCATCGAGCCCACCAGCGAGGCCAAAGCGGGCTGGTACCGCCGCGCCTACGCCGAGGCCATCGTGGGCAGGCCGCTCTGCCTTGGCTCGTACGCCTTCACCTGGGGGCACAAGCAGGAGGCCACCACCACCTGGTTCGGTATGCTGCTGGCCGACGGCTGCCGCGTGGCCGCCGCCGATGTTGCCCAGGAGGTCTGGTCCGGCAAGCCCCCGGCCAACCGGTGCCCCGTCATCGGTTCGCTGAAGGTCTCCCCGTCCGATGCGCTGGACCCCGGCGCGTCCCTCTCCGCCACGCTGGCCGCCTCGGACCCCGAGGGCGACAAGCTGGCCGTGGAGTGGGTGTTGCAGGCCGAAGCCGAGCGCTACTTCACGGGCGGCGACGCCGAGGCGGCTCCGCCGGTCGTCGCAGGCGCCCTGATCCGCTCGTCGCTTGCAGGCGCGGATCTGAAGGTGCCCGCCGAGCCGGGCCAGTACCGCCTCTATGCCACCGTGCGCGACGGCAAGGGCGGCGCCGCCACGGCCAACGTTCCGTTGTTGGTGAAGGGTGAGCGCAAGGTCCCGCCCGCCGCCAGAGCCGCCCTGCCGCTGGTGGTCTACGAGGAGCGCGACCGCAAGTCGGCGCCCTACGTGCCCACGGGCTGGATGGGCAACCGCACCGCCGTGAAGATGGACGAAGCCTGCACCGTTAAGCCGTTCGCCGGCGCCACCTGCATCCGGTGCGAGTACACCGCGACGGCGGACTGGGCCGGCGTGGTCTGGCAGAGCCCGCCCGACGACTGGGGCGACCAGCCCGGCGGCTGGAACCTGACCGGGGCCAAGCGCCTCACGTTTCGCGTGCGCGGCGAGAAGGGCGGCGAGGTCGCGAGCTTCATGTTCGGCGTGTTGGGGCGGGACAAGAAGTACTTCGACTCCGCCGACGCCAAGAAGGCCGACGTCAAGCTGACGCAGGAGTGGACCGAGGTGACCATCGACCTGGCGGGTAAGGACCTGAGCCGCATCAAGACCGGATTCGCCTGGACGGTTGCGGGGCAGGGCGCGCCCGTGGTCTTCTACCTCGACGACATCCGGTACGAGTAGGCGGTGCGCCGACGGAGCGGCCGGCGCACCGCCGCTCCGTCAGGCCTTGGCCAGACTCCGTGAGAGCTCGTAGGCCGTGTCGAACGCCACCTTCAGCTCCTCGATGGAGCAGTGGTCCTGCACGAAGTGGGTAGTGCAGAAGAGCAGGCCGCCGTCGGCGAAGAGCCGCATCACGCGCTCGATCTCGCTCTTCAGCTTCGCCAGATCGCCGAAGCCGATGGTGGTCTGCACGTCCAGCCCGCCCATCACCGAGAACTCGTGGCTCCAGTTGGCCTTCTGGTCGGCAAGGCTCATGCCCGCCGACTCCTGCCACGGGTGCACCACGTTGTAACCCAGCTTCACGATGCCGTCGATGACCGAGTTATTGTTACCGTCCGTATGGAGGCTGAGGGTGCATCCCCGGGCGCGGACGGCGTCGCATGTGGGCTTGTGCGCCGGGTACATGAGCTTCCACCAGGTCTTCGGCGAGAAGAGCAATCCGCGCTCTGCGCCCCAGTCGTCGCTGATGTGGACCATATCCACGCCCAGGTCGATGCAGTTCATGGCGAAGCGCCGGTTCCACTCGGCCTGACGCGCATAGACCCGCGCCAGCACGTCGGGGTACATGGCCAGGTACATCAGGTGGTTCTCGATGCCGAGGACCCCGTTCAGGCACTCGAAGATGCCCGGCGTCTGCACGTAGACGAAGCGCCCGCGCTCGGTCTGGTGGTGCTTGATGGCCGCCGCGATGTCGTCGTAGTCCGACGTGCGGTCGGGATCGGTCATCGGCAGCTCGAGGGCGACCTCGGGCAGGATCGGCCCGCTGGCCGCGGCCTGCTGCAGCGCGGCGCCCTCATACGAGGCGGGTCCGCCGAAGATGTGGGCCAGGTCGAACTCGTAGTGGTCCTCGAAGGCGTCGCACGAGCCGAACGCCTGGCTGATCGGCCCGTCCATGTTGGCCCGGACCCAGCCATAGATCGGGATGCGGTCCGGCTTGCCGTGCTCGATGACGGTCCGAACTCTTTCACGTGATGTCATAGGTAGCATCTCCTCGCGCCGGGGGCGCCTCTGGGGCCTGGGCCCTTGCGCCGAGAGTATAGCCGCACGCCGCTACGCCCAGCATGAGTACTCCGAGCCGGCAACCAGGGTCATGCCGTCTTCCTCCGTCACCGCCCTGTGCGCGGCCTCATCGACTCTGGCCGTCGTCGCATCGAACCAGATTCCGAGTGACTTCAGCTTCAGTGCGCCGCTCAGTACCCTCAGGAGGCAGGAGGTAGGCGTCGCCTCAATCTCGCCCCAGGCGCCGTCCACCGACCAGAAGCAGCGGAAGCGACCATTGACCCACCGTTTCGGCGCGAAGCCCAGCGCCCTGCGTCTCGCGTCGAAGGTGAAGCCGCTGTAGGTGAGCAGGAGGCCGTACGAGGCCATGGAGCGCGCGTAGTTGCTGCCGCACTCGATCTCGTTCCACGGGTTCCGGGCCTCGCCGTCGTACCGGGCGCGCACGGCCTCGACCACGCGCTCGCCCTCGGCCACCAGGCCGCGCGAGATCATCAGCCCGGCGGCGGCGTACTCGAAGCCGTGCATGGTCTCCTGCGCATACGTGAGCGGAATGCGCGGCTTCCGGGCGCCTTCGGGCCAGTCGCACATCACCAGCCCGGCCTCGTCGTTCAGGCAGAAGAGGCGCCAGGGGTTGTAGTGGTTGCGGATGGGGTCCTTGAAGTTGTGCGCGTAGAGCGACGCCAGCGCCGACCGCACATGGTTCGGGTCCAGCAGGTCGTCCAGGCCGTAGAGGTCCGCGTGCCATTGCGCCAGCACCTGGTCGATGCCGCAGCCTTCGCCCACCTGGTACTTGATCTCGCCATGCTCCTCGGACCAGTACTCCAGCGCGCCGAAGGCCTCCAGCGTGGCCCTGTCGGTCAGGTCCACCCACTGGCCGTAGTAGCTGCCGTTGTAGACATTGGCGTCGATCCACCCACGTCCGCGTCTTGCCAGGGCCCGGTAGCTCGCGGCAGTGGCGGGATCGCCGAGGGCGTCCGCCATCTCGGCTCCGGCCCGTAGCGCGCCCAGGTAGAAGCCGGTGAGCCACGCATTGGGCCCGAAGAGCTCCATGTCGAGCGTGTGGTGCTGGCGGCCCCAGAGCACGCCGGTCTTGTCGGGGTCCCAGCGGTCTGGGTTCTCGGGGCTCCAGGCGAACTCGATGGAGGCCTTCACCGCGGGCCAGAGCCGCCGGAGCCACTCGGTATCACCGCAGATCCTCCAGTCCCGGTACGTCTTCATCACGCCGCCGAACTGGCCGTCGGCGCAGGGCCGGAAGCCAGAGGGCTCCACGCCCAGGGGTAGCTGGATGCGGAACGGCATGGCGCCTGAGGGCCGTAGGTTGTGCCGGTAGTCTGCCTCGCGCATGGAGCGCTCGAGGTCGGGGAAGAGGAAGGGCAACGCCTGCGCGTAGTTCCAGACGTGCGTGCAGGAGCCCTCGCAGCAGCCCGAATCCGGGTGGCAGCCTTCGAACCCATAGAAGGTGCCGTCCTCCAGCCGCATCACGGTGGGCGACTTGAGGATGCTCAGGTTGGCCGAGATCGCGTCGAGCGCGGGCTCGGGCAGCGTGGAGGCGAAAAGCGCATCGCGGAAGGCCCGGGTCTCGTCCGCGAAACATTGCCACCGGTACAGCGCATAGGAGGCGCTCTGGCGCGATGTGGGCCAGACCTTGGCGTACCAGTTGCGCCAGGTGCGCGGCACGCCCGCCCTGGCGCAGGCGTCGCCGCTGCCTGCGTTCCAGTGGTTGGTCCGGTTGGGGAAGCACCAGCTGATGACGAACCTGACCTTGCCCGCCTTGCCCGGCGGCACGCTGATGCGTGCGGCGAGCGTGGCGTGGTTGTCGCGCCCGACCTCGTCGACCGCGTAGGTCCGGTCCTTCGGCAGGCCCGGCTCCGTGAAGTCGCGCCAGTAGACCTCCAGGTTGTCGTTCCAGCCTCCTCGGTACCAGTAGGACTGAACGGCCCAATCCGAGGCGTCGGTAGCCAGCGTCAGGTCGCCGTAGCCGGGGTCATCGGCGGCCAGACCCGTCGTGCCCAGCGTCACGGCGCGTTCTTTCGCGGCAACCGTATGAACGTTGGGCGCCGGCAACGGGTTGGCCAGCGTCCCGGCGAAGGTGTAGGTTAGGGGCTCGCTTCCGGTGTTGCGGACCTCGAACTCGAACATAGCCACCGGCATGCCTGAGGCGTGCGCGTCGCCGGGCACGAAGGGGTTGAGCGCCGTCATCCGCACGCGCCCGGGGAAGCTCGAGTCGACGAAGCGCACGCAGGCGATGGGGAACCGGCCGTCGAACTCCGTCGACCGGAAGTGCGGCATTCCCGCCATCGTCTGCCGGGGCGCGCCGAAGCCGAACGAGCCAAAGTCGCCCAGCCCGAACTGGCCGGAGTAGGGCGGCGGAAGGTCGCCGTTGAGCACCCGGGCGTCCAGCACCCGCCCGCCCGCCTCGGCCTTGACGGCGAAGTGCGAGAAGCCGTTGAAGCTCCCCTTGTTCGGCCGGTTGTAAATCTCCCAGTCCAGCAGCCGGCCGTTGCCGCCCAGCCCGATGCACCCGGTACCGATGCCGCCCAGCGGGAAGGATATCTGCGCCGTCTTGCGACCCTTGTAGGTGAAGCGTGACATGGGCCTAAGCCACCGTCAGCGTGAGGGCGTCGCCCGCGCACAGCTGCACGCCGCCCTCAAGAAGGAAGGAGCCGCCGTCGGTCCTGCGCGCCGCCACGGTCGCTCCGTTCAGCCTGGCCACGACGTGGCCCGACGGCGACTGCGGCAGGACGATCTCGGCCAGCGTCACCTCGCCCCACTCGATCGTCAACGCGGCAACGTAAGCCCGGCCGCCGACCTGTTCGAAGACGCCCCACGCGGTGCCGGCCGTGAAGAAGCAGGTGAAGGCATCGCGTCGGATGCGTGGCTCGAAGCGGATTAGCTGCCTCGGCGCCCTGTAGACGCACCCGGAGAGCGCCGTGATCAGGCTCCAGGAGGCCATGGCGCGTGCATAGTGGTGGCCGCACTCGAACTCGTTCCAAGGGTTGCGCTTCAGTCCGTCGTGCCGGTTTCGCACGGCCCGCACGATCGAGAGACCTTCCTCGATGAGTCCCTCGTAGAGCAGGTGCGCGGCGACCTGGTACTCGATGCCGGTCCAGACCTCGTCGGCGTAGGGGAAGGGATAGGTGGGCCTGCCGCCGTTGGGCCACGAGCAGAGCAGTAGCCCCGCCTCGTCGTTCAGGGCGTAGACCCGCTGCACCGAGGCGTGGGCGCTCAGGTCGGGCCGGAAGTTGTGAGTATGGATGGCCTTCAGCGCCGAGCGGACCTTGTCGCCCGGCAGCACGTGGCCCAGCCCCACGACCTCGGCGAACCACTGGCCCAGCAGGTGGTCGCTGAGGCATCCGGCGCCGTACTGGTACCGCGGCTCCTCGGTGGCGCCCTCTGGCCGGATCACGGTCTGCGTGAAGTACTCGCCGTTCCAGAGCCGGTCCGTGGTCGCCTCGGAGCCGCGTGCGCAGAGATCGCGGAAGCGGGCGGCGCGGTCCGGCTCGCCCATGGCCTCGGCCATCTCGGCCCCGGCCTTCAGCGCCGCCAGGTAGAGCGTGCCCATCATGGTGTTGGGGCCGTAGAACTCGATGTCGTAGGTGTTGTGCTGCTCGCCCTCCATCACGCCGTCGCCGTCGGCATCCCAGCTGCCTGGCCGCCATGCGTACTCCAGGGCGCGCACGATCCCCGGCCAGAGCGACTGTAGGAAGTCGTCGCCGGCGCCCTGCTGCCACTCGCGATAGGCCTTCAGCACGGTGCCCATCTGGCCGTCGGCCGCAGGCTTGAACTCCCACAGCTGGTCGACAAGCGGCAGGAGCGTGCGGAAGGCCATGTTGCCGTCGGGACGCGTGTTGTGTGCGAAGTCGGTATACCGGACCGTGCGCTCTAGCGCCGGGAAGAGGTGCGCCACGGCCTGCTCGTAGTTCCAGACGTGGGTGCAGTTCATGGGGCAACAGCCGCAGTTGTCGCCGCATCCCTCGAAGGCGTTCAGGCGGCCGTCGCCGGTCCGCATGCAGGTGGTGGTGCGCAGGATGGAGGCGTTGGCGGACGCGGCGTCGAGCACCTCGTCGGGCAGCGTGCTGCCGAAGAGGGCCCTGCGGTACGCATCGGTGCCGGCCTCTAGCTCGGGGAGGCGGTCCAGCGCCTCGCGGGCGACCGACCAGGCGTCCGGCCAGAGGCTGGCGTAGTAGGTGGTGAGCGGTCTGCCCTTCACGGCCTCTTCGTTGTTCCAGTGGTTCGACAGGTTCGGAACGTGCCAGGCGATGATGAAGGGGATGCGCACGGTCTGCCCTGGCGCGACATCGACGAGCGCGGCCACCGAGCCCACGTCGGTCTGTCCGTCGGGCGTGGGATCGGCGGGGCGCTCGTCGGTGAGCCGGCCGTCCGACGCGAAGTCGTCCCAGAAGCTCTGCACGTCGTCCCACCAGCCGGCGCGCTCCCAGCGCGTGGCGACGGAGACGTCGGGCCAGGGCGTAACGAGGGCCATGGTTGCGTGCCGCGGGCTGTCGGCCTCGTACTTGCCGGTGGTCATGGCCAGTCCCGCCATGCCCGCCTCGCGGCGGAAGGCGTTCTGGTTCTGGCCGAAGCCCGCGCAGTGGCGGTTGCTCAGCTTATCGACCCCGTCGTAGCCGCATGCGTTGAGGAGGCTCAGGCAGAGGCTGGCCGAGACTGCCTCGGCGCCGGTGTTGGTGAGCGACCAGGTGAAGAGCGCCATGGGCATGCCGCTGGACCGGTCATCCATGGGGATGAAGGGGTTCAAGGCCTCCAGGCTGACCTCCAGCGGGAGCGCCGGGTCGGAGAAGCTCAGCTCGGCCGTAGGGTAGCCGCCCACGAACTCGCACTCGGCCAGCCGCGGCAGGCCGCTCACCGCTCCGGTGGGCAGGCCGAAGCCGGAGTCGTAGGGCGGCAGAATGCGCCGTTCCAGCACGCGCGCAACGGGCTCCTTGCCGGCCGCCTTGGCCCAGAGCGCGAAGAACGTATAAGGCAGGTCGCGGCCCTTGGCCGGCCGGTTGAAGATTTCCCAGTCGCAGAGCTGGCCCCGGCCGCCCAGCGACACGGTTCCCGTGCCGATGCCGCCAAGGGGGAAGGCGATCCTCGCCAGGCTCGGGCCGGTGAATCGGCGCAATCGGTCGGACGTCTTGTCGTGTGTCGGCATCATGGGGCTCCCTGATCGCGTATATCGGTCCTATGGGTTTGGCCGCGCGGCTTCCGGAATCCTGCTTGGGCGCACCGATGTCCCTGCGCATGGCTACCGAACCGCATTACCTGCCCGCTGACGCGAGCGTCAAACATCTACGGAGGTGGCCATTGGAACCTATCAACGTGGCGGCTAGCGTCAACCGCATCGTGGACTCGGTGGAGTTGGCCATCAAGGGCAAACGGGGCGCCATCGAGGCCTGCGTCGCGACACTGCTCTCGGGAGGCCACCTGCTGATCGAGGATATCCCCGGCGTCGGCAAGACCACGCTGGCGAAGGCTCTTGCTCGAGCGCTGGGCTGCTCCTTCAAGCGGCTGCAGTTCACTCCGGACCTGCTCCCGTCGGACGTCACGGGCACGGCGGTCTTCAACCAGAAGACGGCCGAGTTCGACTTCCGCCCAGGGCCCGTCTTCGCACACATCGTGCTGGCGGATGAGATCAACCGAACCACTCCCAAGACGCAGTCCGCCCTGCTGGAGTGTATGGAGGAGCGGCAGGTCACGGTGGACGGCGCCACGCGGCAGCTACCCGCGCCCTTCTTCGTTATCGCCACCCAGAACAACCTGGAGCACGCGGGCACCTATCCGCTGCCCGAGGCGCAGTTGGACCGTTTCGCGGCGCGCCTGGCCGTGGGCTACCCGTCGGTGGAGGACGAGATCGCCATTCTCAAGTCTCAGCGCCTGTCCGGCTTTGTCGACGAAATCCAGCCCGTCATGTCCCCGGAGACCGTGACGCAGGCACAGGAGGCGGTTCGCGCCGTCTACGTGTCGGATGAGCTCTACAGTTACGTCTTGAGCCTCGTCAGCGCCACGAGGGCCCATTCGGCGCTTTCGTTGGGGGCGAGCCCGCGGGCCTCGCTCTCGCTGCTCCACATCGCCCAGGCCGTGGCCGCCATGGACGGTCGCACCTTCGTGAAGCCCGATGACGTGAAGCGCAGCGCCGTCTCGGCGTTGGGCCATCGTGTGATCGTGCGCCCGGAGCATCGAATCCGCGGCGTGAGCGGGGCCCAGTGCGTGGCCGAGGCCGTGGAGCGGACACTGGTGCCTTTGGAGCCCCAGAAGTGAGCGAGACCGCCACGACCGCCGCCATGCGGGTGACCCCGGGCGGCGTGTCCGGCATCAAGCGCCTATTCATCGTCTTCGCCGTGGGCTTTCTAGCGGCCACGGGCGCCGCCGCCAACAGCTTCCTGCTCTGCTACATGGCGGCCATGTTGCTCCTGCTGCCAGCCGTCTCCTTCCTCATGGGACGGCGGGCTGTGCGCGGCATTCGGGTCACGCGGACCGCGCCGGAATCGGTCTGGACGGGCGACGCCGTGGAGATCACGCTCAGTGTTCAGGGCGGCTCAGGCATGCTCTACCCGCTGCTTCGTGTGAGGGACGAACTGCCGACCGCACTGCAGCCTGACGGCGACCTGGAGGCGCAGGTCACAGCAGGCGCCGACGGCGCTCGCGCCACCTATTCCGCTCTGGTTCGGCGGCGTGGCGTGCATCGGTTTGATCGCGCCGTCGCCATGGCTTCGGATCCGCTGGGTGTGGTCGATTTCCACCTCTCGCTGCCTGCCGAGACATTGATCGTGGCCTATCCGCGCCCGGAACCCATCCAGTGGCTCTCGCTACCGGGCGCGGAGCGGTACGGCGCCGTGGACATGGCACGGGCGACTGCCAGGGGCGCCGGCGTCGATCCCGACGGCGCCCGGCCCTACGAGCCCGGCGATCCCCTGCGTCGCATGCACTGGCGGGCCACGGCGCGCACCGGCGTCCTCAACGTCAAGGAGTTCGAGGAGGCCCGCTCCCTATCCGCCCTGCTTGTGCTCGATTGCTGGAGCGGCGTGCCCGGCGGCGAGGCCGAAGATGGTCCGTTCGAGGTGATGGTCCGCGCGGCCGCCTCGCTGGCCTCCATGTGGCTCGCATCCGGCGCGGCCGTGGGACTGGCGTGCGGCCTGGAGCTCGGTCCGGCTTTCGGGGTGGCTCGCGGCTCAGCGCACCTGCTGGCCCAGTTGGATGCCCTGGCCCACGCCGCACCGAAGGACCCGCGTCGCCTCGCCGATGCGCTGCCCGCCGTGGCCGGGCTCACCCACCCGGGCGTCACATTGGTGGCGCTCACGGCAGACCCTTCGCCTGACCTGGTCCGGACATGCACTCAGCTGGCTTCGGCCGGCGTCGGGCTGCAGATGATCTACGCAACCACCGGTGCGGCGCTTGCCGCAGCCCCGGCGGCCTGGCTCGGCTCCGTCACCGAGGCTCCGCCACTGGTGGTCTCTTCGGGGCCGGGCCTTCCGTTGCAGCTTCAGGGGGTGGGCGGTGTCCTTCGTGCAGCCTGAGGGGACCGGCGCGCGCGCCGCGGCCGGGCTCGGTCCGATCGTGTTCGCGGCCTCGTTCACTGCGGCGGCCTGCGCGCTGCTCTCCCTGCGCATCGGTCTCGATGCGGCCCAGGCGGACGCGCCGCTGCTGTTGATCTGCCTGACGGCGACCGGTTGCCTGGTCAGCCTGGCGGCCAGGTCGCGCCCAGCCCTGGCCGCGGCCGCGGAGATCGGCGCCACCGTGGTCTTTGCGCTCATGGCGGCGGGATTGGTAGCCGACGTGGGCCCGTTCCGCGGCCTCGTGGCCTCCGGCGCGTTCGCGGATCGGCAGCAGGGCATGGCCCTCTTCCTCGGCTGGTTGCTGGTCTACCTATCGTTCACGCAGTCCTCCGGACCCCGTATGCTGTTCATGACGGTTCCGTCGCTGAGCCTATTCGGTGTTGTCGGCACCATGACCGTGGAGCCCGAGTTGATGTACCTGTTCGTGGGGTTCACGTGCGCGACGGTGTTCTTCGTACTCCATGAGCATCGCGGCGCCGGTCGTGCGCCCGAACGAACGGCCTCGGGCCGCGTGGCGGCGGGGCACGTCACGCTCACCGTCGTCTGCGTGGCGGCGGCGATGGCCGGCGGACGGCTGTTGGCCGTGCCCATCCACTACGTCGGCTCCGAGGTGCTCTTCCCCATGGGGCTGATGCCCATGAACCGGGGCGGCGACCGTATCGGCCGCGGTCCGGTCGTCACCATGGGCGAGGCCAACAACGTCGATGTCGGCACCGGGCCTGTCACCAAGACCGACACGGTGCTTCTGCGCGTCCGTTCGCCGGAGCCGGCCCTCTGGCGCGGAGCCACCTATGATGCCTACACGGGCCATGGCTGGCGGAATACGCTCAGCCACGACAGTGTCCCGCGTGTGCAGGCGCAGGCCCCGTTCGCCTGGGGCGCCGACGAGAGGCTTCAGGACCGCGGCGTGACGGTCTTACCCGAGCGCACCGCCATCACGGCTACGCCCGGCACCCCGCGAACGCTGCGCCACGCCGTCTCCGTGGCACAGAACGCCGTGGTGACGCAGCTGTACGGCGCCGGCGAGATGCGTTCGGTGCGGCTGATTCCGCCCTACCGCTCGTGGCGCGTCGGGATCGTCATGCAGGATGCGGGCGGCGCGTTGAGTCTGGCCACACCGCTGCCGGGGCTCGTGTACATCATCGAGTCGGAGATGCCGCAGACCGACCCGGTGGCGCTGCGGACCGAGGCCGGGCCGACGCCGGACGAGGTGTCCAGCCGCTACATCGCTCTCGATGACATGGCTCCGGACGCGCTGGCGGGCGTGCGTGCGGAGGCTGAGAAGGCGACTGCCGGCCGGCGCACGAAGTACGACCGCGTCGAGGCCCTGCGGATGTGGGTGGCGTCGCGCTGCAAGTACAACCTCGCCGCTGCGGCCGCCCCGACCGATCAGGACATCGTGCGACACTTCCTGTTCGAGAGCCGCGAGGGATACTGCGACTCGTTCGCCACATCGCTGGCGGTCCTCTGCCGCTCACTGGGCATACCCGCCCGCGTCGCTTCAGGCTTTGCGACGGGCGACTACGAGAGTTCCAGCCGCCTCTACCTGGTGCGCGACCGTGACAAGCATATGTGGACCGAGGTCTACTTTGCGGGCTTCGGCTGGGTCCCCTTCGACGCCACCTCCGACGCCGAGGATGTGACGCCGCGCCCCGGAGCCGCCGTGGCCGCCGCGGGCCGGTCGCTCTGGCAACGGCTGCGCGCGGGCGGGCCTCTGCCGATCCTCATGCTGCTGGTGGGCTTCGCGGCGCTGGCCTACGTTCTGAAGAGCGAAGTCTTCGACCGCCGCCGTGCCCTCCGCGGGGCACCCGCACTGTCGCCGGAGGTGCGCCGCATCATGCGAAGCTACGCCTGCGCGTGTGCCGCTCTGGCCCGGCTGGGGTTGCGCAGGTCGCCGTCGGAGACAGCCGACGAGTTTGCGGCCCGGGCCGTGGCGCAGGGGGGGCTGGGAGCGGCCGCGGCGCCCATGAGAAGCCTGACCGCGCTGGTGGTGTCCGCGAGGTACGCTGTAGCGCCGGCGCCCGAGGGCTCGGTCGCGCGCGCCGAGGCCGACGCGGCCGAACTCCGACGTTCGGCGGCCGACCTGCGCAGGCAACGCGGGCGATCGCGGCGAGGTGGCGTTTGAACAAGCAGACCGGTCGCCGCTCGGGCGACCCGCTGGACCCCATACGGCCCATCTACCTGATCCACGGCGACGACGACCTGGCCGCGCAGCAGTTCATCGACGAACTCCGCGGGCGCACGGCGGACGAGTCATTCGTGGAGTTCGACTGGCAAGAGGTCGACGCCTCGGTCCTGAGCGTCTCGGCTCTGCTCGCCGGGATAGGCCAGTTGCCCTTCGGCTCCCCCTACCGCACGACGGTGGTACGCGGCGCAGAGGTCTTCAAGTCAAAGGGCCGCGCCGACGATGCCGATGCCTTCGTTTCGGGCCTGACCAAGCTCGGCGCGGCTGCCTGCGTGGCTTTGGTGGTTGGACCTTCCGACGAGCGGGGACGCGGGAAAGCCAGTGTGGCGGGCCCCAGGCTGGACGCTTACGCGGAGGAGCGGGGGATTATCCTCCGTTTCGCCGCGCCCAGCGCCGCCGACTTGGCCGAGCGCGCCGTGGCGCTGGCTCGCGCCGACGGCTACCAGCTCTCTGCCGATGCGGCGGAGCGCCTGGTACAGGCGGCGCACGGCGATCCGCGCGCCCTGCGCAACGAACTCGCCAAGGTGCTCGCGTACGCCGGCGAGGCGAAGCGGCTGAACCTCGCGCACGTGGAGGCCGTCTGCAGCGTCGATCCCGAGGATGTGATGTTCAGGCTGGTCGACGCCATCGGCCATCGGCTGGCCCACCGGGCCCTGACGCTGCTGCGCGAGGCTTGCCGATACGAGACGAAGCCCCACGCGGTGGCGGGGAAGCTCTTGGCGCTGGTGAACAGGCAACTCAAGCTCCTATGGCAGTGCAGGAGCCTGATCGATCAGGGCGTGCGTTCGCGGGATCTTCAGACGCTGCCGCCCCATATCGCGTCGGAACTGCCAGCGGAGGCATCCGTGCTGAGCATGGCGTTCAAGATACGCGACCTGTACACCATGGCGCAGAAGTGGGATGCCAACGCCCTGGCTGCCGGCTACGACGCCCTGGCCGCGTGTGACGTGGCCAACAAGGGAGGCGACGAGGGCAGTCAGGACGTGCTGGTGAACCTGGAGGTCCTGATCGTGCGGTTGTGTACCGCCGGGTAGGTCCGATTGGCGGAGCAGGGGGGTAGGGCGGCTTGCGCCGCCCCTAGGCCTGGGCTGCCGACTTGGCCGCGCGCTTCATCATCCGGGACTTGCGGCGGGCCGCCGCGTTCGGGTGGATGATGCCGCGCTGGGCGGTCTTATCGATGATGCTGAGGGCCTTGCGGACCACGTCATCACTTACGGTGGCGGTTCCCGCGTCAATCGCGGTGCGCGCCTTCTTGATGTAGGTCTTCATCGCCGACTTGGCAGAGACGTTGCGCAGATGGTTCTGGCGCGACTTCTTCACGTCCTTCACGACAGACTTAATGTTGGGCACAGGCGTGTCACCTCCTCAGAGCGCCGTTCAGTATACCTGCAAGGCGTCCGATCACTACAACTCGAGTTTGTCGAACCGGCCGGCGGCCGGGTCCAGCGCTTCAGCCAAGGCCTTGTATGCGTCCTCGACGCGCTTCAGGATATCCCTGGCGTTCGCTTCGTCGGCCGAGCCGGGCTCGAACCGTGTGGGGTCGGAGCGAGCGGCCAGCTCCTTGTAACGGACCTCGACCTCCGGCAGCGGCGCGCCGTCGGATAGGCCAAGAATGCGGTATGAGCGGGAGAGCGGGGTCTGCGCCGCGGCCGCGGTCTGCGCCGTCGGCCGCGCACCGGTCTGGACCGGACGTGCTTGAGCGCCGGTCGCGATCTCGGCAGGGGACCGGAGTGGGCGCGGCGCGGTCTCGTGCAGGGCGTCGGAGAGCTCCTGCTCCGCGGCCGCCCGCGCGCCGACGCGCTCCAACGTCTCCATCGCCGATTCTTCGTCGATGCGGTCCAGCCGATCCTTGATCGCGTTCAGCTGCGATGCCGCTATGTTGCGAATCCGTTTGGGCCAGCTCATCGTCGGGGGCCTCGTATGCCGGTCATACGCTCTGCCTCAGCGGCGCCGGCTCGTCGCCCGACAGCGCCTCGGTCACGCTGCTGTCCAGTAGCTCGATATCGTGGCTCAGGCCGTCCAGCTCCAGGTTCAGGTTCTCGCTGAGCGATGCCGCGCTACTGATGTCCAGCGTCTTGATGCGGATCACCTTGGCCTTCCAACTGGCGAAGGTCGCCTCCACGTTCTCCAACTGGCTGTCGATCCGCCCGCAGGCCTTCTTGATCGACGCATAGGTCTGCAACTCGGTCTCCCGTGCTTTCAGGGCCTGCTCGTACTGCGTTCGCGAGACGTCGTCGGCGGTCGATGCGATCTTCTGGCGTAGCCCGGAGCAATAGGAGGCCAGCGAGCGCTCGTCCACCTGCGCCAGGTAGCGCGCCAGTTGCTGCTTCCGGGTGCCGATGCGGATGGCCCGTTGCAGAAGGGCCGGCAGGCGCGAAGCGATCTGGTCGAGGTCCTTCTGGGCGTATTCGGCCACGTCCGACCCGCGCGCCTCCCGCAGGATCTCCTTCTGGAGTTGCAGGATGTAGCGGACGCGCTGGCGGGTCTCGAAGTCCATCTGGTCGAGCACATCCTCCACCTGCTCGTCGGTGAGATCGTACGCCTTCTCTTCACGCTCGGCGAAGGTCTTGCGGAGGTAGTCCTCGTCGCGCAGACGGCGGGCGAGCATGACGAGGTCAACGGCCAGGGCGACACCGAACGTGGCCTCGGGTGGCGCTCCCGCAGCCAGCCAGGCCGCCGTAGCGGCGGCCCACGCCGCCAGCGAAACCGGCGACAGGACCACCTTCCGGGCGATGTAGCCGAGCTTGGCCCCTGTGCTCAGATGGGACATGCCGTCACTGCGCCGCGCTTGACCGTGAACCACGTTGCCCGGATCACGATCGGCTCAGCTTCTGCTCCAGTTCGCGTAGCTGCCGGTCCACGTCGTCTTCCTGGGCGCCCGACGCCGCGACCGGAGCCGCCACGGTGGCTGTGGCGGTGGAGAGGCCGAGCTTGGCCTCCAGCGCCGCCAGGGCGTTGTCGGTCTCCACGTCGATCTGCTGGTCCTGCAACTGGTCGAGCTTGGCGTTGATGTTCGTTGATGCGACTTCGGCCCGTGCGGCGGCCTCGGACTGCATGTTGCGGATGCGCTCTTCGGCGCGGTCCCAGCTCTGGGTGGCGTCGCTCATCTGCAAGCCGTCCAGAGCCTTGTTGATCCGAATCTGAATCTCGGCCTGCTTCATGTTGGCCTTCAGGGCCAGCGCCTCGGCGGTCTTCTGGCGAACCCGCTCCTCGTCGCGCTGGATCGCGACCTTCACGGCCTGTGCCGTCTCCTCGGCCTGCTTCAGGGATACGCGGAGTTGCTCAAGAGCCTTGTCGTGGGCGCCCTTCTCGCGCAAGAGGCCGCGGGCGAGTTCCTTGTTTCCCTGCTGCAGGGCCAGGCCGGCCTTGGCCTCCAGGTTCTGACAGAGGCGCTCTTCCTTGGTGACCAGGTCGAGCAGGTTGTTCTTGGCCGTGATGGCCTGCACAGCCCGCTCGCGGTTCTTGGCCTGGGACTCCTTCATCTCCCTGACGGCGTCGTCCAAGATGATCTGCGGATCCTCGAGCTCATCGAGCTTGCCCAGGATCAGCGCGCGCAGGTAACGGAACAGGCGTTTGAACATAGCGGTCCTCACAGAGGAAGTAGGAAGGCAAGCCAATGGGCGGGCCGGTCCCATTGACCGACTCTGGCAATCATTATCCCATGTAGGCAGACGTAAGTCAACGCGGCGCGGTGTCGATGCCGGCGCCAAAGCGCCTAGTCGCTACCCCAGCAGAGCATTCGACCGCAGTTATCGCAGGTGCGAAGGCCCATGTCGTGCTTGACGCAGTGGATCGTCTGCGCCGGGAGGTTGGTGTGGCAGGCTCCGCAGCGGCCTGCGTCGATCCTGCCCACAGCCACGCCATGGGCGTGTGAGCGGATGCTGTCGTACCGACGCAGCAGCTCGGCGGAGACGGCAGGCAGCCGCTCCGCGCGCCGGCGGTACAACTCCTCCAGCTTGGCGTTCAGCAGACCGGTCCGTTTGGCGTGCGCGGCGACCTTGGCTTCGTGCGCCAGGCGGGCTTTCGTCTTCACGGCTCGGGCCGCGGTGTCCAGTGGCTTGAGCCGCTCAATATCGTCCATCAGGGTGAGAATCCGGACATCGAGATCGCCCCGGCGCTTGTCGAGAGCCGCGATCTCCTGCTGCAACGCCTCCAGTTCCTTGAAGGCCGTGACCCGACCGCCGTAGAGCTTGTCCTCGCACAGCTTCTTCTTGGTCTCGACGGTCTTTTGCTCCAGCTCCGAGTCCGCCAGGTCCCGTGTGGCCTGCTGCAAGGCCTTGTGGGCCTCTGTGTGCTTCTCGGTCGCCTCTTGCAGCGCGGCAAGTTCGGCGTGGCCCTTGTCAAGCCCGTGCAGAGCGCGCTGCACCAGCATGATCTCGCTGTCCGCTTCCTGAACCTTGTAGAGCGCTTGGAGATCCTCGTGCATGCGGCGTTTCCCCCTTGTGGCATTCTAGCACCGCCTGTCGCGCGATTCCTACATCCGCGGCGCCCGGACGGTAGACTGAACCGAGGCAACGACCGTGTTCACACTGACCCGATATACCATCGCCGTATCCGACGCCGTCCTGAGCGCCGTACTCTATCAGCCGCAGAGGCCGCGGCGGAAGGGCTGCGTTCTCCTGACCCACGGCCTCACCGCGTCGCGGTCGGGCATGGACTTGCTGGCGGCCTACCTGGCGGGGAAGGGGTTGCCGTGCGTGACCCACGACCTGCGCGGCCATGTCCTGGGCGCCTCCACGGGCCGGCTGGAGAGCGTTCAGGATGCGGTGGATGATCTGCTGATCCTCTGCCGCTGGCGCCTGCGTGAGAGCGGCGAGGCGCCGCTCGCGCTGGTCGGCCACTCGCTGGGCGGACTGCTCAGCATCGCGGCCGCCGCGCGCTGCGCGAACGTCTGCGCCGTTGCCTGCTTGGCCTCCAGCGCAGACCCCGACCGTTCCTTCCAGGGCCCTGCGGGCGACGCGCTGCTGCGGCAGCGAGGCGGCTATCTCGATGGCGCGCCGGCCCTCGAACTGCTGCGCCAGGCGGCCGGCCTGGCGCGTCATGCCGACGAACTCGGAGCCATACCGGCGCTCTTCGTCGCGGGAAAGACGGACATCCTGGTGTCGCCAGAATCCGTGCGGGCGCTGGCCCTGCGCGTGGGACCCCATGCCGAATACGCGGAAGTCCCGGCCAGCCACCAGCACCTCCCCGACCATGCTCGTGGGCTGGTCGGCGGCTGGCTCCTGAGCCGCGTCGGCTAGGTCCGGCTGATCGCCGTGATCTTCAGGCGTGCGATGCCGGCCGGGATAGGCACCTCGATGGTCTCGCCCACGCGCTTGCCGGTCAGCGCGCGGCCCACGGGCGACTGGATGCTGATCATATCCTTGAGCGGATCGGCCTGTACAGGGTCTACGAGGCGGTAGCAGACTTCCTCGTCGTAGACCAGATCCCAGACCGTCACCGTCATGCCGAGTCCGGCCGCGGTGTCGTCAGCGTGTGAATCGTCCGCGACTATGACCGCCTGCTCCAGCAGGGCCTCCAGGTCGGTGATACGCCCGTTCAGCATCCCCTGGTCGCGGCGGGCGGCGTGGTATTCGAAGTTCTCGGAGAGATCGCCGAACGCCCGCGCCTTGCGGATCGCCTCGGCAATCTCCTGCCTCTTGGTGGTCTTCAGGTGGTTGAGCTCGGCCTCGATCTTGGCGCGGCTGGACTCAGTGAGGACGATTTGGTCCGTCATGCGGTCGGGAACTCCTGATGGATGGATCGGGTACCTTACCACAGCCGTTTCTGCCTCGTCAACACCGGTTGACTCCCCGCACTGCCGCAGGGTACACAAGCCGAACTAAGCCACGTCGGCTCGAGCCGGCCCCAGAGAGCAACCTGCACGCATGATTGACCTCCACGATGTCTCCGTTGAGTATGACCAGGGCCACCGTGCGCTTCGTGGCGTCACCCTGCACGTCGAGGACGGGGAATTCGTGTTCATCATCGGCGCCACGGGAGCGGGAAAGACGATGCTGCTGAAGCTCCTCTACCGAGAGGAGACGCCGACAAGCGGCCGCGTGGTGGTCAACGGCTGCGATGTCGCCGCCATGCGCCCCGGCGACGTTCCGAGGTTCCGCCGGCGTATGGGAGTGGTGTTCCAGGATTTCGGCCTCCTGCCCGGTCTCACGGTCTTCGAGAATGTTGCATTCGCACTCCGGGTGACCGGGGCCAGGCGCCGCGCGATCCGGGCGCGCGTGCCCGAATGCTTGGAGACAGTAGGCCTGATGGCGCGTTGCGACGCATTCCCGGGCCAGCTATCCGGCGGCGAGCAACAGCGCGTCGCCATCGCACGGGCCCTGGCGAACCATCCGGCGCTTCTGGTGGCCGACGAGCCCACAGGCAACCTCGATCCCACCACGTCGCTGGGGATCGCCGAGGTGCTGTACCGAATCAACGAGGCAGGCACCACGGTGGTGGTCTCGACGCACGATCACGCCATGGTTGACAACCAACTGCGCCGCGTGGTGGAGTTGGCCGCTGGAGCCGTGATCCGCGATGAGGCCCAGGGTAGCTACCAGCAGTCCCCGAGGCCCGAGGAATGAGCTTCTCCGCGTTCGCCTTCCTCGTGGATGACGCCGCCAAGAGCATCCGGCGCAACGGCCTCATGTCGATCGCCGCCCTGACCACGGTCACCGTCGCCATGGCCGTGCTGGGCGGGTCGCTGTTCACCATCTACCGCCTGAAGCAGTTCGCCGACAGCCAGCCGCGGCGGTTCGAGATACTGGCCTTCGTGGACCCGAAGGCCGATGCGGCTTCCGTGGAGAGCGTCAGGGACCGTGCCGCCCACATCCCGGGCGTGGCGTCGGCGGTTGTGTACACCAAGGATCAGGCCCTGCGTGATCTGCAAGCCGAGGACCGGCGCCAGCACACCGAGATCGTCGCAAGCCTGGAGGGGATCAACCCGCTGCCGGACCGCATCGACGTTCGGGTCTCTGATCCCGCCGTGACGGTCCGCGTGGCCAATGAACTCAGGAGCCCGCGCTTCCCTGAGATCGAACAGGTGCGCGACGAAAACGACGCGCTGAGCAAACTCATCGCCCTGTCCAACGTGATACGTAATGTCGGCGGCGCGGTGGCCCTGCTTCTGTTCATCGCTACGGCCTTTGTCATACAGAACACGATCCGGCTGACGATCTATGCCCGCCGCCGCGAGATTCGCGTCATGCAACTCGTGGGGGCGACCTCGGCGTTCATCAGGCTTCCTTTCCTGCTGGAGGGCACCTTCTACGGAGCCGCCGGCGCCACGGCCGCGGCGTGCCTGGTTCTCTTCGTGGTTGCGCAGGTTTCCAGCTATGCCGGCCAGTTCCAGACGCCCCTGACGCAGGGCGTGCCGCCGGCGGTCTCCTCCGCCGTCATCGTGGTCATGATGGTGGCGACTGGCTCGGCCGTGGGCGTTGGAACCAGCGTGATCTCCCTCCGCCGGTTCCTGAGGCGGGTCTAGGCGATGCGGTCCAGTCGGAGTCGGCGCGTCTTCGGCGGCTGGATGCCGGCGCTATGCGCGGCGCTCGCGTGCATGGTCGGCGTCTGCGTCGAGGCCGGCCCAAAGCCGGGGAAGAAGACGCCGGCGGAGCTGCGGTCGGCCCTGCGATCCGTGGCGGCCCGGATTCACGAGCAGCGGAAGCAGATCACCGTGAAGCGGCGCCAGGAGCGGCGCATCAAGGGCGAGATCGGCGACGTCGAGACGCGGATCGAAACCACCAAGAGCCGGCTTGGCCAGGTGCGCAGCCGCCTCACGTACCTGCATCGGGAGCACGCCGTGTTGACGGAGCGCATTGGTGCCACCGAGCGGCGCCTGGCCATGCGGCGGCGCGCGCTGGCGAACCGCGTTCGCGAGAACTACGAGCGCGGCTCCGGGGGCTACGTCCGTGTCCTGCTCTCCTCGCGCAGCCTGAACGACTACATGTCCCGTTCGTACTACGTGCAGCGAATCGTCTCCAGCGACGCCGGGCTGATCAAGGCAGTCAAGGCGGATCGCGACCAACTCTCGGCTGACCGCCGGCGGCTCGAAGCGCAGCAGCGCGAAAAGGAGCGTCTCGGCATCGAGCTGTCCGAGCGCCGCGAGCAGTATGAGAGCGACTGCGGGCGCATGGTCGTGATGCTGCGCGATGTGCGCTCCTCCCGCGAGGCGTTGGAGGAGACGCTGGACATGCTGGAGCAGTCCTCGCGGGCCATCGAGGCGCGCATCCGGGCCATGATGACCACCCCTTCGGGCCGCGCCCGCAGCCTGCGCGCCTGGACTGGCCGCTTCATCCGGCCGGTGCCGGGCGCCATCACCTCGCGCTTCGGGATGCGGTACCATCCGATCCTCCACAAGACCAAGCTGCATACCGGCGTCGACCTCAGCGCGGCCTCCGGCACGCCGATTCATGCCGCGGCGGGTGGCGTGGTGATCGCCGCCTGCTACCTGCGCGGCTACGGCAACACGGTGATCATCGACCACGGCGGCGGCGTAACCACGCTCTACGGGCATATGTCGGCATTCAACACGTCCGACGGTCGGGCCGTCGCCCAGGGCCAGGTGATCGGGCGTGTGGGCAGTACCGGGTTCTCTACGGGGCCGCACCTTCACTTTGAGGTCCGCCACAACGGAACCCCCGTCAACCCGTTGTGAGCCTGTCCGGCGCCGAATTGCCTCCGGCCCGAAACGGCATGCACGCCGTGGGCGCCATGCTGGCCTCGGCGGGGCTCTTCGCCGTCATGACCGTTGCGGCCAAGATGCTTGCGAACCCACGCTACTGCCGACCGCTTCCTGCGGCAGAGGTGACGCTGATCCGCTTCGCCTTCGGCGTCCTGGTGATGTTGCCGTTGCTAGGGCGGCGCGAAGTGAACCTCCTGGGCACGGACCGCCTGGGGCTTATCTGGCGAGGCCTCTCAGGCGGCGTGGCGGTGCTGACCTACTTCATCGCCATCGAGCATACGACCCTCACCAACGCGGTCCTTCTAAACCTGACCTCCACGGTGTTCGCGCCGATGAACGCGGCCATCTTCCTCCGTGAGAGCCTGACCCTCAGCGCACTACCTACCTTCGGACTGGCGGCGACAGGTGTGCTCCTCGTGATCCGTCCCGGCCCCGGCGGCAACCACATGGGCGACCTCTACGGGCTCCTGTCGGGGTTCCTTGCCGGCACGGCCATCACAGCGGTGCGGCGCCTCCGCCGGCACGAGTCGGCGTCCAGCGTCTTCTTCTACTTCTCGCTGGTCGGTGTTCCGGTATCGGCCATCGCATGCATCGGTCGGCCCCTGGTGTTGCCCGACGCAACCGGCTGGCTCCTCCTCCTCCTGATGGCGTCGGCCAGTGTCGGCGCGCAGCTGCTGATGACCTACGGCTATCGGTACGTCCGTACATCCGAGGGCGTGCTGCTGATGCTCTCGCAGGTGGCCTACTCGGCGGTGATCGGGGTGCTGCTCTTCGGCGAGCGGCTCTCGCCGCTCACGCTGGTGGGCGGCGCGTGCATCATGGCGGCCACCGTCTGGTCGGCCCGGGCGGCCTCGCGATGATCGGTCTCGACGACGTCATAGATCGATATCTTCAGTCTCTGCGCTCCGTGCGGAGGTCGTCCGAGCACACTGTGACCGCGTACGGCGCCGATCTGGCCGCGTTCGCGCAGTTCGCGGAGGAGGGCGGCGCTTGTGCCGCCGAGCAGGTGACCCTCGCGCTGGTTCGCTCCTACCTGGCCCGCATGACCGAAGCCGACTATGCACCCGCCACCGTGGCGCGGCGCCTTTCTGCGCTGCGATCTCTCTATCGATGGGCCAGACGGCAGGGGCTGTTGAACGCCGACCCCACCCGTTCGCTGCGGTCGCCCCGGCAACGGCGGCGTCTGCCGGGAGCATTACGGCCCGCCGAGGTCGAGGCGCTGATGGCGGCGCCCGGACCGACACCGGCGGGACTGCGCGATCGGGCCATCCTCGAACTGCTGTACGGTAGCGGATTGCGGGCTTCAGAACTCGTGGCGCTGGATGTCGGCGATGTGGACAGGGCCGCCCGGGAGGTCCGCGTCCGGATGGGGAAGGGTGGCAAGCAGCGGATCGCCCTCTTCGGCGAGCCCGCGGCGGACGCGTTGGACCGGTACCTGCACGAAGGGAGGCGGCACCTGGTCCGCGAGCCCGGCCCCGCGCTCTTCCTGAACAAGCTTGGGGCCCGCCTATCCGACCGCGGGGTACGCCGCCTCTTCGACCGCTACGCAGCGGCGGCGGGCGAACGTCTGAAGGCGACGCCCCACACGCTGCGCCATACTTTTGCCACGCATCTGCTGGCGAACGGCGCCGACCTGCGGTCGGTGCAGCAACTGCTCGGGCACGCCGGCATAGGCACGACGCAGATATACACGCACCTGACGGTAGACCACCTGAGAGCCGAACATGATCGAGCGCACCCGCTGGCGAATGGTGACGGGGCGGCGGACGATGAGGGGAGCTAGATGAAACACGAGATACGCTCGACGACGGTGCTGGCGATGATCCGCGACGGCCGGCTGGCGATGGCCGCCGACGGTCAGGTCACTATGGACAGCATGGTCGTGAAACACACGGCGCGCAAGATACGCCGCATGTACCATGGCAAGGTGCTGACCGGCTTCGCGGGCTCCGTGGCGGACGCCCAGGCCCTGGCCGACCGGTTCGAGGCCAAGCTGGAGGGTGTGGGAGGCAACCTGACGCGCGGCGCCATAGAGTTTGCCAAGGAGTGGCGCATGGACCGCATGCTTCGGCGGCTGGAGGCGCTCATGCTCGTGGCCGACACGGGAAAGCTCTACCTGATCTCCGGTGACGGCAATGTGCTGGAACCCGACGACAACGTGGCAGCCATCGGTTCGGGCGGGCCCTACGCGCTGGCGGCGGCCAAGGCGCTCCTGCGGAACACCGAGATCGACGCCGCTTCCATAGTGGAGCAGGCCATGCGGGTGGCGGCCGAGGTCTGCATCTACACCAACGACAAGGTCACCATCGAGCAACTGCCGTAGTCAGCGCTTTTCGGCTACCTCCGCCTCGGCCGAGAGGATGAGGTAGCTCTGGTGCCGTCTGGCTGAGATGATGCCGGCCCCAACAGCGTCCTTTACCGCGCAGTTGGGCTCGGACTTGTGGCGGCAGTCGTCGAACTTGCATCGTGCCTCCAGCGTGTGGAACTCGGGGAAGGCATCCGCGATCTCCTCGGGCGCCGCATCGAGGATGTCCAACTGCCGAAGGCCGGGAGTGTCCGCCACCCAGCCGCCTGTACGCAGGGGAATGAGGTGCGCCGCCGTCGTGGTGTGCCGACCCTTGTGCGACAGCACGCCCACCTCGGCGGTTCGCAGGTCCAGCCCCGGCTGCACCCTGTTGAGCAGGCTGGACTTGCCCACCCCGGAAGGTCCCACAACGGCCGATACACGTCCCTGCATCGTGCGGCAGAGCGTCTCCAAGCCGAGATCCAGCTTGGCGCTGGTCGCGATCACCCGGTAGCCGGCCTTGGCGTGCTCGGAGAAGAGTTCGGCGACCGCGTCGCCGCCCACCAGGTCGGCCTTGTTGGCGATGATGATCGGCGTGAAGCCCTCGACCTCGCCGGCGACGAGGAACCGGTCGAGCTTCCAGAGGTCGGGCTTCGGGTCGGCGCATGAGAAGACGACGAGTACCTGGTCGATATTGCAGACCAGCACCTGCTCGCGTCCCCGGAACCCGGCACGGCAGAAGCGCGTGGTGCGCGGCAGCACCTCCTCGATGACGCCTGCGCCATGGCGCGTCTCGGTGAACCGAACGCGGTCGCCCACAGCCACGATGTCTTCTCGGAAGATCGTTCGCGCCCGGATGACGCGCCGGACCTGGAGGTTGGTGGCGTACTCAAACGTCTTGCGCAGGTTGCCGCGCAAGCAGCACCGGACCGTCTGGCCGTCGCTGTGGACGGTGTAGGCGCCGCTGATGGCGCGGAGGATGATGCCGTCTCTGGTGTTCGGCTGCATGGTGTGTGCCGGTCCCGTCTGGACCCGAAGACGAGCCCGGCCCACACTATTCGCCTAAGGTGCGTCCGACTCCTTCAATGTGCCGGGCTCTGCAGCCCGTCAGTCGCTGCCCCGGCGAGCGCTCAGGATCGGTCCGCCCATCTCTCGCACGGTGATGCGCGCGTGATCGGCATCCTGCGCGTCCGGGCAGACGATCCGGAACGAGCCCGTGCCGCCCGGCGCCAGGCTCGGAGGCTTCACAACAACCGAGGCCTGGCCCAGCGAGCCCTCGCTAGGGCTCAGCAACTGCACGGCGGCTTCAGTCGACGGCACATGCCGTCCTGAGGTGTTGCGCACCGCGCCCGTGACGATGGCGAAGCCGGACTTCCGCTCCACCGATACGGTTGAGACCTCCACCGTGTCGGTGAGGGAGGCAGTTCCCTCGAGTTCCACGGGGATATCGATCTGGGACCGCCTGGCTGGACGAGCCAGCGTGGCGGCCAGGGCAAGGGTCGTCAGGCAGAGCAGGATCGCCGGCACGCGGCGCATCGCGCGGTCGGTGTGGGCGGACCAGCGATGTGCACTCATTACGTAGACGCTCATCGGTTACTCCATTGCTGCTAAGAGAGGCCACCCAAGGTGGGCGCCCTCAATCGTTGTACGCGCTGCTGCCCACAAACGTTCCAGATGTCTACGTGAATAGTGTACGTCTGAGCAGGTGTCTTTGTCAACCCCTGTCTGTCCCGCTCGTCCTCCGGGGCGCAGGTATACTGTGCTACTCCGGTACCCTCCGCGAAACCGGAAAGCGAGCGACCGAAAAGGGCGGCGAATGACGATCACTTCCGATGATCTGCGGCAACGGCTGGCTGAAGGAGTTCTGGTGGCCGACGGCGCCATGGGCACCGTGCTCAGCACGAAGGACCTGCCGCTGCCCTACGAGCGGGCCAACCTCTGGCAGCCAGACCTCGTACGGTCGGTCCATGAACTCTATGTGGCCGCCGGCGCTCAGATCATCGAGGCCAACACCTTCGGCGCCAATGCGGTGAAGCTCTCTCAGTACGCCCTGGAGCATCAGGCGACGGCCATCAACACGGGCGCCGTTCGCGTGGCCAGACAGGCCGCCGGTCACGGCGTGCTGGTTGCGGGAGCCATGGGGCCGTGCGGCAAGGCGCTGGCGCCTCTCGGGGCCGTAGAGCAGAACCTTGCCCGGGCAGCATTCCTGGAGCAGGCCACAGCCCTACTGGACGCTGGCGTGGATGTCATTATGCTGGAGACGTTCAACGACATCGACGAGCTCCAGATGGCGTTCGACATCGTCCGCTCGCTCGATGCCGACGTACCCGTGATCGCCCAGAAGGTTTTCATTGAGGATGGCGACACCATCAGGTCGGGCCTGCCGGCCAGGGTCGCATCGGCGGTGGGGGGTTGGAGGGGTGTCGTGGCTGTCGGCGCCAACTGCGCCATCGGTCCGCAGCGTATGGCTGAGGTGGTCCAGGCCATGGCCGACGCTACGGGCTGCGCCATCTCGGCCATGCCTACGCCCGGACTTCCGCAGCGCGTGGGTTCGACCATCCGATATGCCGTCACGCCGGCCTACTTCGGCGCGGCCGCACGCGCCCTCGTCCAGTCGGGCGCCTCCATCATCGGCGGCTGTTGCGGCACCGGCCCGGACCATATCGCCGAGGTCGCCCGCGCGATGGAGGGAGTACGCCCGGTCAGCCGCGTGCACCGATCGACGGCGGCGCCCGCGGTGACGGTGCTGGAGCCGACCTCGACCACGCCCATGGTGGACGAGCGCTCACCGATCGGACAGATTGCGGCAACCGGCTACCTGAAGGCGGTGGAACTGGACGTTCCACGCGGCCTCGACATGACCAAGGTGCTTGAGGGCGCCCAGGCCATGAAGAGCGTGGGCGTCAACGTGGTGGACATCTCCGACGGCGCACGGGCCCGGCTGCGGATGAACGTGGTCTGTGTGGCGCATCTGGTCCAGCAGCACGCCGGCGTCGAGGTGATGATGCACTTCGCCTGCCGCGACCGCAATCTGCTGGCGGTGCAGGCCGACCTGCTGGGCGCCTACGCCCTCGGCATCCGGAACATACTGGCCGTCACCGGCGACCCGGCCATGATCGGCGACTACCCGGCTGCCACGTCGGTCTACGACGTGGACAGCGTGGGCCTCATCCGCATTCTGCGCCGGTTCAACGAGGGGATCGACCTGGCCGGCAACAGCATCGGCCGCGCCACGGCGTTCACCATCGCGGCGGCCTTCGATCCGCTGGCGCCCGATCCCGTCAAGGAGCGCGAGCGTCTGGCTCGCAAGGCCGATGAGGGCGCGCACCTGCTCTACACGCAGCCCATCTTCGTCCGCAAGGCGCTGGACGAGGCCGTAGAGGCTGCGGCGCGCCATCGATTGCCGCTCATCTTCGGCCTGCTGCCCCTGCGAAGTTCGCGGCACTCGGAGTTCATGCACAACGAAGTGCCGGGCATCGTCATCGCGGACGAGATTCGCACGCGCATCGCCGGCATGACCGACGAGGACGCCCGTCAGTACGGCTTGGATGTCGCTCGGCAGTTCCTGCTGGACGCCCGCCCGATCACGCAGGGGGTCTACCTCATGCCGCCGTTCGGCAACCACAAGGTCGCCGAGTCGGTGCTCAAGGTCCTCGACCACCCAGGCTGACCCGGGCGCGGTCGCCGCGCACCCCACGTCCCGCCCACCCCTCGCGGCGCCGATCGCCGCTTCCGCTACCGGAGACATCAGAAATGCCCAAGGACAACATCACGCCGCGCGGCGACAACTACTCCCAGTGGTACCTCGATATCGTCTCTCAGGCCGACCTGGCCGAGAGTTCCGAGGTCCGTGGCTGCATGGTGATCAAACCACTGGGCTACGCCATCTGGGAGAACATCCAGAGCGGCCTTGATCGACGCATCAAGGCCACGGGCCACTCCAACGCCTATTTCCCGCTCTTCATCCCAATGAGTCTGCTGCAGCGCGAGGCGCAGCACGTGGAGGGCTTTGCGCCCGAGGTCGCGGTGGTGACGCACGGTGGCGGAGAGCCGCTGGCTGAGCCGCTGGCCGTCCGTCCCACATCCGAGGCCATCATCGGCTGCAGCTTCGCCAAGTGGGTCCACTCATGGCGCGACCTGCCGCTGCTGATCAACCAGTGGGCCAACGTGGTCCGCTGGGAGATGCGCACTCGCCCCTTCCTGCGCACCACGGAGTTCCTCTGGCAGGAGGGGCATACCGCGCACGCCACCGAGGCCGAGGCCGAGGAGGAGACGCTGAAGATTCTCAATGAGGTCTACGCCGACTTCTCCGAGCGTGAGATGGCCGTGCCTGTGCTGCGTGGCCGCAAGACGGACCGCGAGAAGTTTGCAGGCGCACTCCGGACCTACGCCATCGAGGCCATGATGCAGGATGGCCGCGCCCTGCAGGCAGGGACCTCGCACAACCTCGGCCAGAACTTCGCACGCGCGTTCGGCATCAAGTACCAGACGGTCGATAACCTCGAGGAGTACGCCTGGACCACCTCCTGGGGTGTCTCGACCCGTCTGGTGGGCGCGCTCATCATGGCCCACTCGGATGACGAGGGCCTCGTCTGCCCGCCGCGCCTCGCGCCGATCCAGGTGGTGGTGGTGCCCATCTACAAGGGCGAGGCCGAGCGCGCCACTGTGCTGGAGGCAGTCGACCGCGTGGTCGCCTCGTGGGGCGGACGGTTCCGCGTGAAGGTCGATGACCGCGACCAGATGACCCCCGGCTTCAAGTTCAACGAGTGGGAGGTCAAAGGCGTGCCGGTCCGCGTCGAGGTCGGCCCGCGCGACGTGGCAAAGGGCACGGCGGCTGTGGCGCGCCGCGACAAGCCGGGTAGGGAAGGTAAGCAGTTCGTTGGTCAGGATGTGCTGGCCGACCACATCGCGGCCCTACTGGAGGAAATCCACAACTCCATGTTCGAGCGCGCCGTGCGGTTCCGTGATGACCACACAGTGGACGTGGCCGACTATGGCGAACTCGTGGAGGCGGTGAAGACCGGCTTCGCGCGGGCGCCCTGGGCTGGGACCGGCGCCGACGAGGAGAGGATTCAGAACGAGACCAAGGCCACGATCCGCGTGATCCCCTTCGATCAGCCCGGCAAGGCTGGGCGGTGCGTGGCGACGGGGGCGGAGACGGACCAGGTGGCGATCTTCGGCCGCTCCTACTGACCCTCGGGCGGCGAGACGCGGGAGAGCAGGGCGTCGAAGACCTCGGCGCCCACTGTCGCCTTCAGGCTTCGGTCCAGGCGCTTCTGCTTGCGGGCCAGTTCAATACAAGCGGCCGCGGCGCACACATAGGCGCCGCGGCCGTTTGCTTTGCCGGTCGCATCGAAAGCCGTGCCCATTTCGGCCGTGCGCACCACCCGCAGCAGGCCCCGCTTGTCGCCGGGAGTGCGGCAGACCACGCAGGTCCGAATGGGCACGTGCGGCGGGCGGCGCATGGGCTCTTGCCTCAGTCTGTCGGGTCGGCGCCTGCCTCGGCTGCCGGGGCGACCTCAGCGGCCTCGACGGGCGTAACCTCGGCGATCGCGGCCACCTCATCAGGCTCCGTGGCGACAACCTCGAGCGCAGCCACCGGCGCGACCTCTGCAGCGGCGACTTCGACCTCGGCCACGGGCTCAGCCGGCGCCTCCTCGACCGGCTTCGGCTTCGGAGTGGGCTTCGGCGGCGTCGGAGCCGTCTCCGGTGCGCCTGCGGCAGGCTTGGCAACCTGGCTCTCGCTTCGGATGTCGATCCGCCAGCCGGTGAGCCGGGCGGCCAGGCGCACGTTCTGCCCGGACTTGCCGATCGCCAGCGAGAGCTGGTTGTCCGCTACCACCACCAGGGCCGCCTTGTTTGGCTCGTCCAGCTTGACGTAGGAGACCTTGGCGGGCGAGAGCGATTCGCCGATGAACTGGCTGATGTCCGCCGACCATCGGATGATGTCGATCTTCTCATCGTAGAGCTCGTTCACCACCGCCTGCACGCGGCTGCCGCGATGGCCCACGCAACTGCCGACCGGATCGACCTTGTCATCGCGGGAGCTGACGGCGATCTTGGACCGCGCGCCGGGCTCGCGGGCAACAGACATGATGCTGACGATCCCCTCGGCGATCTCCGGCACTTCCAGTTCGAACAGCCGGCGGATCATGCCCGGGTGCGTCCTTGTGAGCAGCACCTGCGGCCCGCGTTGGGTCTGCTTGGCCTCAAGGACATAGACCTTGATGCGGTCGTGCACGCGGTAGGGCTCGCCCGGCGTCTGCTCGTTGGGCGGCAGGATGCCGTCGATCCGACCGATGTTCACGATGACGTTGCGTTGATCGCGCCGTTCGACGACCCCCGTGAGCACCTCGCCCACGCGCTGGCTGTACTCCTCGACGACCTTCTCGCGCTCGGCCTCGCGCAACTGCTGCACCACGACCTGCTTGGCCGTCTGTGCAGCTATGCGGCCCTGTATCTGGTCCGTTACGTCCTTCTCGAGTATGCCGCCGATCTGCGCGTCGGGGTTGATCAGGATGGCGTCGGATATGGAAATCTGCTCGGGCTGCTCCACTTCGCCGTCGGCTACGATCGGGCGCTCCACGATCACGCGGAAGGCGGCCTTGCCCGTCTCGCGCCGAACCTTGACCTCGCCCGGTAGGGCGTTATAGTTCTTGCGATACGCGGAGATCAGCGCGCGCTCCACCATCTCGCCGAGCGCTTCCTGCGTAAGCTCCTTCTCCCTTGCTATCTGCTGCAGCGCCTCAAGGAACTCGCCGTTCATGACTTGTACCTCCCAGTGAGACCAAACAGGCCGCCCGCGAAGGCGGCCATATAAGACAAGAGAGCGGGTCTCCCCGCTCTCAAAAGGTCCCTCTAACGTGGCTAAAGTATAGCACACGGGCCGGTCCTTCGGGCACGCCTCAGGGCCGGCCTGGTGGTCAGCGTCAGCGCTTGGGGCGGAACCTTGCCCTCGGCGCATCGGTCTCGGCCTCGGGCGCGGGCGCCGGAGCGCTCTCGTCCCGACGGGGTGCGGGCGCACCCTCGTCGCGGCGCGGGCCGGGTGCGCCGCGGAAGCCTCGGTCAGGATCCCGCGAGGGGCCGCCGGGCCTGCCGCCGCCCGGGCGTCCGCCGCCCGAGGGCCGCGACTCGCTGGGCTTGGGTGCGGTGGGGTCGAACGGCTTGTCGAGGCCCACGGCCGTCAGGTTGACCCTGCCCTGGCCGTCGATCTCAACCACGCGGACCTTGATCTCGTCGCCCACGCTCACCGCATCGTCCGGTCGCCTGATCTGCTTCTCGCTCAGGTTGGCGGTGTGGACGAGGCCTTCCTTGCCGGGCACCAGTTCAACGAAGGCGCCCATGCCCATGATGCGGGTGACCTTGCCGGTGAACTCCTCGCCCGCCTGCAGCTCCGCGGTGATGGCGCGGACCATCCGGGCTGCGCCCTCGCCGCCCTCGGCCTCGCTGGCGAAGATGTAGACCGTACCGTCCTGCTCGATGCTGATGTCGGCGCCGGTCTCGGCCTCGATCTTCTTGATCGTCTTGCCTCCCGGCCCGATCACCTCTCCGATCTTCTCGGGGTTGATCTTGACGGTGAGGATGCGCGGTGCGTAGCGGCTCAGGTCGGTGCGCGGCTGGCCGATGGCCTCCAGCATGCGTCCGAGGATGAAGAGCCGTCCGGTCCGGGCTTGGCTCAGGGTCTTCTCGATGATCTCATAGGTGAGGCCGCGGGACTTCGTGTCGAGCTGGATCGCGGTGATGCCGTTCTCGCTGCCCGCCACCTTGAAGTCCATGTCGCCCGAGAAGTCCTCGGCGCCCTGGATATCGGAGAGGACCACGTACTGGTCGCCGCGGGTCATGAGGCCCATGGCGATGCCGCTGACGGG
Organism: Armatimonadota bacterium; assembly: GCA_026392115.1. Lineage (GTDB taxonomy): Bacteria > Armatimonadota > Chthonomonadetes > Chthonomonadales > CAJBBX01 > CAJBBX01. Next base: position 76,389 of record JAPLCQ010000098.1, read on the forward strand.
CGCCTTGATCGGCACACCCGCGTCCATGAGGGCCAGGGTCGATCCGCAGGTGCTCGCCATGGAGGTGCTGCCGTTGGACTCAAGGCACTCGGACGTGAGCTGCAGGGTGTACGGGAACTTGTCGCGGTCCGGGATCACCGAGAAGAGGGCGCGCTCCGCCAGGGCTCCGTGGCCGATCTCGCGGCGGCCGGGACCGCGCATGGGGCGGGTCTCGCCGACCGAGAAGGGCGGGAAGTTGTAATAGTGCATGTACCGCTTCTCGAAGTCGCCCTCGATGCCGTCTACCATCTGGACGGCATCGGTCGCGCCGAGGGTGCAGCTGGTGAGGACCTGGGTCTGGCCGCGGGTGAAGAGGCCCGAGCCGTGGGTCCGGGGCAGGAGACCGACTTCCGAGGTGATCAGGCGGATGTCCTCGGGGCCGCGGCCGTCGGGGCGCTTCTGCTCCTCGATGATGAGAGCGCGAATCTGCTCCTTGACCACCTTCTCGACAGCCTCGCCCAGTTGGGGCTGCGGGCCCTCAAGGTCGGCGGACAGGCGAGCGACGATCTCGGTCTTCAGCTCGGAGAGACCGCTCTCGCGGGCGGCCTTGTCCGGGTTCTGGATGGCTCCGCGAAGCTCGGCGCCGGTCTTGGTTCGAACCAGCTCCAGGAGCTCCTCGGGCACGACGGCCAGCTTGACTTCGCGCTTGGCCTTGCCGCACTCGGCGGCCATCTTGCGTTGAAGCTCGCAGAGCTCCTGTATGACGGCGTGGCCGAACTTGATGGCCTCGAAGACCACCTCCTCGGGCACCTCGGAGGAGCCGCACTCGAGCATGTTCACCGTGTCATCGGTGCCGGCGACGATGAGGTCCATGTCGCACTGGTTGACCTGCTCCAGCGACGGGTTGATGATGAACTCGCCGTCCAGCCGCCCGACCCGCACGCAGGCCACGGGGCCGTTCCAGGGGATGTCGGAGAGCATCAGGGCCACGGAGGCGGCCGTCACGGCCAGCACGTCCGGCAGGTACTCATGGTCGACCGACATGGGGGTCACGATGACCTGCACGTCGTTGCGCATCCCGTAGGGGAACAGGGGGCGCAGTGGGCGATCGATCAGCCGCGAGGTGAGGATCGCCTTCTCGGAGGGGCGGCCACCGCGCTTGATGAAGCCGCCGGGGATCTTGCCTACCGAGTACTTCCGCTCTTCGTAGTCGCAGGTGAGGGGGAAGAAGTCCATCCCCTCGCGCGCCTGCGCCGCCATGGTGGCTGTGGCCAGCAGAACGGTGTCGCCGATCTGCAGCCAACAGCTCCCGCCTGCCTGGCGCGCCACTTTGCCCGTCTGGAGCAACAGTGGCTTGCCGCCTAGCACGCCTTCAACTGTGGTTACCAAATCTCTATTCTCCCGCGCAACGCAGTGAGTGCCCGGTCCGGGTAGCACCAAACGCTCGGGTGGGGCAATGCCCTCCCGAGCGTCAGGTGATCCGGCCGGGCACTCGTAAGATAGTGCCTAAATCTTGCTTCGGATGCCGAGGCGATTCACCAGGGCGCGATAACGCTCGATGTCCTTGACGCTCAGGTAGTTCAACAGTCGGCGCCGCCGGCCCACCATCATCATCAACCCGCGGCGCGAGTGATGATCCTTCTTGTGGACCTTCAGATGCTCGTTCAGCGTATTGATCTGCGCGGTCAGCAGCGCGATCTGAACATCCGGCGAGCCGGTGTCGGACTCGTGCGTTTTGTAGTCCTCGATGATCGACGACTTCCTCTCGTGAACTAACGACACTGTCCGGTGACCTCCTTGCCCTTCCTCAGGTTAGCCTGACAGTATAGCGCCGGGCGGGCCTCCCCTGTCAAGCCGAATGGGCGGCCAGGCGCAAAATCACGTCTCGCGGCGCTTCTAGCGCCCCAATAGACTACCGCCTCCGGCCTCGTCCCTGATGTCGAAATCCTTGCGGAGGCGGAACTTGTCGCAAACAGCGGCCAGTGCGTCGTCTGCGGAGGTGCAGGAGTCGGCTACGTCCTTGGATGCCGAGCCTAGGCCCGAGCCCTGCATCTGGGTCAGGTTGTCGAGCGCCGCCTTCGGGTCTCCGCTCATGGCCTGGGCGAAGCTGTTGCCCACCTGGGCCATGGCTCCGCTCGTCTTTCCGAGCATGTCGTAGTAGGCGTTGGCGAGGTCGGTGCAAGCCTGCGGCGGACGGCGCTGCATGAATACCTGGCTCAGTTGCTGCCACTGGCCGGTCCACTGCGCCAGCGACTGCTGGAACTTGCCGTAGACCTCCTTGTGGCGCTGCTCGGGCTCGTTGGTGGTCCAGTCGGCCGACGCACCGGGGTAGCTCAGGTCCCCGCTCTGCTTCAGCACGTCGCCCAGTTGCTGCTTGATGAGGAGCACCCGTTGCCGCTCCACGTCCTTCAGGAACTTCAGGTACTCAATGATCTCCGTGGGCTCCGGCTCCGGCGTCTTGGCCTGGCCCGTGGCCTCGGCGATCTTGGCAGGCGTCGGCGCGCGGCCTCCGGCCTCGGTGAGCCTCGACGTACCCGGGGTGACGCCGGACGCCTGCGCCACGCGGCTCCCGCGGTGCGTCAAGGCCCAGTAGCCGCCCAGCCCAAGGAGCAGGGCCGCCGCGCCGGCGGCATAGGGCCACCATGGGCGAGCCCTGGCGGCGGAAGCGGCTCCGGCGGCGACGCCGGTTCCCGCGGCTGCGCCGCACTTGTGGCAGAAGACCGATCCATCCGGCAACTCGGCCGAACAGCGGCTGCACGTCATGGCAATCACCTCCGCAGCAAGGCATACCCGAGGGGCGAGCGTACGCATCCCACGGCTATATACCTGACGACGACGGCGATCCGTGGGTTCTCTTGGCGGGCGGGCACTCCGGCGCGGCGCGCTCGTCTGCTAGAATCGCGTATCTGTAAGAACCCAACCACGGTCGGAGTTGCCCCGCATGCCCCGTAACAGAACCAGCCTCGCGCTCGGCCTCATGATGGTCCCGGCGTTCGTCGGCCCGCTCATCGCCCAGACGCCCCCGCCGTCCCCGCCGCCGGCCAAGCCGCCCGCGCAGGGCGCCGTGCGTCCCAAGGGCGAGGCTCCGCCTCCCTTCGCAGCCAAGGCGTCCAAGCTCTTCGAGCAGGCCCTGGCCGCCCAGCGCGCCGGCAAGGTGGACCAGGCCGTCGGCCTCTATCGCGAACTGGTGGCCCTGGCGCCCACGGCTTACCCGGCGCAGATCAATCTGGCCCTGCTGCTCCGCGGCAAGCGCGACCTGGCAGGCGCCGAGAAGGCCTTCCTCAGCGCCGCGTCGATCGATCCAAAGAGCCCTCTGCCGCCCGCCCAGCTCGCCTCGATCTACATGGAGCAGGGAAGGATGCCCGCCGCGCAGACCCAGGCGGCGCGAGCGGTGGCGCTGGACCCCAAGAGCGCCCAGGCGCACTTCATGCTCGCGGCGACCGAGGCCGCTCAGGGGCGCTTTGCCGAAGCCGAGAAGGGCTTCCGAGCCGCCGTGCGGTTGGCGCCGCGCAACGCCCAGAGCCACCATAACCTCGGCTACGTTCTCGCCTCGCAGAAGAAGTACGACGAGGCTGTGGCCTCCTTCACGCGAGCCGCGGAGTTGGAGCCGACCATGGTGGCCGCCCATCTGGGCGTGGCGGGAGCGCGCTTCTCGCAGGGCAGGTACGACGACGCCATCGCAGGGTACCAGAAGGGCTCGGCCATGGCTCCCAACGCGCCGGGGCCCTTCTTCAGCCTCGGTCTGGCCCAGCAGATGAAGGCCGACAAGCTCACCGATCCCGTCGCCCAGCGGGCCTTCCGCCAGCAGGCGATCTCCAGTTACGTCAAGGCCGTCCAGTTGGCCCCGGACTACAAGCAGGCGCGGTTCAACGTGGCGCGGCTCTACTACGACCTCGGCAACTTCGGCCAGGCTGCGGACCACTTCGCCGTGGCGGCCCGGTTGGACCCGAAGAACCCGAAGTTGCTCACGGACGCCGCCATCGCCGAGACTCGCGCCGCCGACGCCGTGCAGGATGCCGCCCGCAAGAAGCAGCTCACCGACTCGGCCGAGGCCCACTACCGGTCGGCCCTGGCCCAGACGCCCCTGAAGCAGGCCTATGCCGGCCTGGGCTACCTGCTGGAGAAGGCCGGGCAGCCCGACAAGGCGTTCGAGGTCTACAACGGCTGGATGGTGAAGCAGCCCAAGGAGATCGAGGCGCTGCTCTCCGCCGCGCGCGTGCGGGAGAACCAGAAGAAGAAGCCCGAGGCCCGCAAGCTCTACGACCAGGCCATGGCCATGGCGCCCAAGGATGCGCGGGCGTTCTTGGCCGTGGGCCGCATGCTTGAGGCCGAGCAGAAAAACGACGACGCGGCTGCGCAGTACCTGAAGGTGGTCACCGCCGACCCCAGGAACAGCGAGGCGCGACGGCAGCTCGCCTCGGTCTACCAGCGCCAGGGCAAGATTCCCGAGGCGCTCGCCCAGTACCAGGCCCTGAAGTCGGCCGACCCCAAGAACCCGGCCTCCTACACCGCCATCGCCGGCCTCTACGAGCGCGACAAGAAGATCGACGAGGCCGCCCGCGAGTACCGCTCACTCATCGACATGAACCCGAAGGAAGTGGGGCACAAGGCGGCTCTGGCGCGGCTCTTCGAGACGCAGAAGCGCTACGACGAAGCCATCGCGCTCTACCGCGAGATCGGCAAGCTCCAGCCCGCGGACACGTTCTATGTGACCAACGTGCCGCGCCTCCTGGAGGCCCAGGGCAAGGCCGATGACGCCGTCGCCGAGTGGAGGCGACTGCTGGCCGCCAACCCCAAGGCCGCCGCGTTCCGCTCGTCGCTGGGCGCCGCGCTGGAGCGGCAGGGCAAGCTTGCCGAGGCGCTGGCCGAGTATGAGGCTGCGACCAAGGACCAGCCCCAGGCCCAGTGGGCGTGGATGAAGGCAGGGGCGGTCTATCTGAAGATGGAGAAGCTCGAGGAGGCGAAGAAGGCCTACATGCAGGCCCAGCAAATCGCGCCCGAGAGCGGCGAGCCCTACGAGAAGCTGGAAGGCATCTACGAGAAGCAAGGCAAGCAGGTCGAGTGGCTCGCGTTCCTCACCGGCGTGCTGGAGAAGGCGCCCGAGAACGCTGTGGCCCTGACCCGGGTCGAGGGACAGGCCCGCAAGCAGGGCAAGATGGACGACCTCTACGCCTCGCTGGCGAAGCTGGCCGCCCGGCCCGGGATCAGCAAGCGCTTCCTGTCGCCCTACGCGGACCTCTTGGACCGCAACGGCAAGGGCGCCGACGCCCTTGAGGTGCGTCGGCGCATCGCGAAGGACAGCCCGGACGACTACCTGACGCGCGCCTCCATCGCCGCCGAGTATGAACGGCAGGGGCGCACGCCGGACGCCATCGTCTTCTACGAGGAGGTTGTCCGCATCGCCGGCGTTCCCACACCGGTCATGAGCAACTACCGCCTGAAGCTGGCCGCCCTATACGAGAAGAACGGTCAGAAGCAGGAGGCCATCGGCCAGTATCGCGAGGTGAAGAAGGCCGATGCCGGCAACCGGTCGGCGCTTGAGGCCCTGAAGCGGCTGGGAGCGCCGTAGGCGGCGTCATACCGCGGGTTCGCATCTCTGGAGGTGTCCATGGCGCTTCAGCTGAGTAGACGTCAAGCGGTCGCCGGAGCGGTCCGACGCGTCTGCTTGGTCGTGGCGGCGACGCTTGCGCTTGCCTGTCCGGCGTTGGCCGAGCCGCCGGGCAGGCGGGGCGTCCTGTTCCAGCACTCGACCATCGGCGCCCTGATGCAGGGCCTCTATGACGGCACCCTGTCCGTGGGCCAGTTACGGCGCGAGGGCGACTTTGGGCTGGGGACGTTCCATGCGCTGGACGGTGAGCTCATCGTCTACGGCGGCGTCGTTTACCATGCCCGCTCGGACCAGGCGGTGATCCGGGTGCCGGACACGGTGCGCACGCCCTTCGCCACCGTGACGCGCTTCCGTCCCACGGTCAGCGCCGCCGTCGACGCACCCACGGGCCTCGAGGCGCTGGAGCAGCGGATGGAGGCGTTGGTGGGATCGCGCAACGCCTTCGTGGCGTTCCGTGTCCGCGGCACATTCGCCCAGGTCAGGCTGCGCAGCGTCCCGGCCCAGTCGAAACCCTATCCCGGGCTCGCCGACGCGGCCGCCAAGCAGAGCGTCTACGGCGCCGGGCCCATCGCAGGCGCCCTCATCGGCTTCCGAACGCCGGACTACGCCTATACGCTCAACGTGCCGGGCTACCACTGCCACTTCCTGTCCGACGACCGCAAGGTGGCCGGGCACGTCCTCGCGTGCACGCTGGCAAGTGGCCGGATTGAGGCCCAGCCGTTGCGTCGCGTGGCGCTCTCCCTGCCCGACGGCCCCGACTTCGACGCCGCGTCGCTGGGCAAGGACGAGCGCGCGGGCATCGCCAAGGTGGAGAAGGGCCGGTAGGCGGCGCCGGGCGCTACCGCCCGCTCGGCGGGCGGTCGGGCTACGGCGCCTCCCACTCCAGGATGCCGCCGGAGAAACCGGTCTGGAGTTGCACCTCCATGCGGAGGCGCGTTGTGGTCACCGGCGCGAAGCGGTAGGTGTTGAGCCCGTCCTTGGTGGGCTTCGGCGCGGCGCCCTGGGTGGGCTGCCACGACTGGCCGTCCCACCAAACGATGCGGACCGAGGCGGGCACGCGGCACTGGCCGCCTGTCGAGCCATCGTCGAACCAGTAGACGTCGACCTTCTCCACCCGTCGGGCCCTGGGGAAGTCGTACTGCACCCATTCGGCTGTGCCCCGGTGATCCCACCACGTGAAGCGCGGTACGGAGCCGTCGGTCGAACTCGTCGGAAGCTGCCCGTCGTTCAGGGCCGTGATGGGATCGGGCTCGTTCCGGTACGAGGTCGAGGCCTCGGCAGCACCTTCGCCCCACGCCTTGCCGTTGGCCGCCACCTGCGGGAATGCCGTGATTCGAAGGCGCGCGCACCCCATGGGGACCAGGGTGACCTCCTCCTCCGGCTCCGATGTAGCGATGGGGCCAGGCTGCACCTCGGCAACCAGGCCGTTGGGCTGGATCTTCCACTCGGGGATGCGCCGCGCCCTGGCTATGAGCTCGATCCCGGCCCGGTCCGGCGCGAAGGGCTGCGCCGCCGACCCGCCTGTGCCCTGCACCCGAACGGAGGCCGCGGGATTGGCCGGGTCCACCACGAGCCCGTAGTTCCATGGGCCCGCCGCGTAGACCTCCCAGCCGTCCCACGCGCGGCCTGTGGAGTAGAGGCGCCACTCCTCGGGGATCTTCAGCGAGTAGGTTAGGGGACCGCGGTCCAGTGAGACGGTGTTGCGGTTGCCCTTCCAGACGGTGGCCTTGATCGCCATGGGCAGACGGAGCGTCAGGGCGTCTCCGGCCCTCCATGTGCGCGTTACCCGAAGCCAGCCCCTGGGCGCGGCGGGGGAGGCCAGGCGCTTGCCGTTGACCGTCACCTGCGGCGCGGCACACCAGCCGGGGACGCGTAGGTAGAGCGGGAACGAGGCGCCCGAGGTCGCCGTGGCCCGGAAGGTGATCGTGTCGCCGAAGGGGTACTGGGTCTCTACGCGGAGGCTAACCGACCCGGCCGCGCCGACCTTGGCCTGTACGGTGCACGGCGCGTAGAGCGAGGCGGCCAGCCCATTGTCTCGCGTGGCCATGACGAGCCGCTCGGCGAAGTAGGGCCATCCGAAGGCGATGTTGTGCTGGCAGCAGCGGAACGCCTCGTAGGGCGTATAGCTCATCATGTCGCCACCGTTCTGGATGTCCGGAGCCTTGTTGGCGCGGTCGAGCTGCACCTGGTTGGGTGCGGTCAGGTAGTGGAGCGACTTGTAGCTCGCGTCCTGGGCGCAGGGCAGGCCGTTGAAGGCCACCTCCTCGCACCGGTCGGCCCAGAGCGGATCGCCGGTGATGCGCAGCAGCTCCTCGTGGCTGTACATCATCTCCACGAAGGCGCACGCCTCGGTGCCCTGCCGCGGGCCCGTGTAGCCCGGGCGGCAGTTCTCATCGGCCCCGTACATGCCGCCCGGGACCTGACCGTAGAGGCGGCGCATCTCGTTGTAGTTGCGTACGGCGGACGCCAGGTAGCGCCTGTCGCCCGACTGTTGGAAGTACTGAGCCGGTTCGCGCCAGCCCTGGGCCAGGTTCACGCCGTGCCAACTGGCGTTGCCTCCGGTCCAATCAGCCGTCCGTTCATGGTTCACCTGGGCCATGGGCAGGAGGTCCTTGTCGCCGGTGCGATTGTAGAGCCAGTAGATCACCTCCAGGTTGTCCGCTCCGCGCAGCTTCTGCCAGCTCCCGGGGAGAACCCTCTCCAGCGGCAATCTGCTCTGCCAGCGGAAGTAGCGCGTGAGGAAGTCGAGGTCGCGGCTGCCGCCCACGGCCTCGTGGCGCGAGCGCACGGCTGCCAGAGCGAGCATGTTGGGCCAGAGGTCGGGGGTTGAGCGGTTCTCCTCAGGCCCGAAGTAGCCGTCGGGGCGTTGCGACGCGACGATGGCATTGAGCCACCGGTTCGCCTTGGCCTTCAGCGCGGCGTCGTCGAGCACGTAGGCCAGGTCGGTGAAGCCCTTGAGCCAGTAGGGAAGCTCCTCCCAGCCTAGCTTGCCCTTTCCGTCCTTGGCGGCCCATGCGCTACCCTCGAACCGGCACCAGGGGCTCAGCTCCTCCAGGCGGCCCGTCATGCCCTCAGCCATGAGCCGCAGTTGCGTCTCCAGCCAGCCCTGCGGCCGCACGGCCCGTGTGGGAAGCTTGATCAGCGGCTCCGGCGCCAGCGGGGCTCGGTTGCCGATGTAGTGCGCCGACGCGCCGCGTGTCGGGGGCGACGCTACAGCCTGAACCGTCACATCCGGCGTTCCGCCCGCCTGTGCCGCAAGCGCCGCGACTCCCACCAGGCCCGCAACGGCCGCCCAGCTCCACATGATGCGCATGACCAATCCTCCTACGGCGCCGCGCGCGCCTGTGCAGACTCTACCGCAACGCTCTGGGTACTATCCAGACCATGAGACCCCGAATCCTCTGTTTGGCGCTCCTGGCGGCGCTGCTCGGAGCCCCGATGCCGTCGGCCGCCTACCGCGCCGCCATCTTCTGGCATCCCGGCCTGCCCGTGGTGGGCGCCGCCACGCCGCCGGAGTCGTTCGAGCGGGTGTTTCGAGTGGCCGGCATCGACTGTGAGCGGCTTGACTCGGCGGCCGTGGCCGACCCCGCTCGGCTCAACCGGGCGCGGTTCGACCTGCTCGTCGTGCCCACCGGCGCCTCCTACCCGGCCGCCGGCCAACCGGCCTTGCTGGCCTTCCTGAAGCAGGGCGGCGACCTGCTCTGTACGGGCGGCTATGCATTCGACGCGCCCATGGAGATGCAGGACGGTGTCTGGGCCCGCTCGTCGGCGCTGCTGGCTGAGCGGATGCAGCAGGGGCGCGACCCGGCGGCCGCCACCATCCCGAACGGCGGGTTCGAGGAGGGCCTGTCGGGCTGGATCACCGGCGGCCCTGCGCGAGCGGCCACGGCGGCAGAGGCGCGCACCGGCAAGGCATGCGTCACGGTTACGTCGGAGCTGGGCTTTGCCTTTGTGGCGGTCTATCAGTACGGCGCCGACGGCGCGCTGCTCACCTTCCGCGACTTCTCCCAGGTGCGAGGCGACACGCCCTGGAAGCGCTCCGAGTACCGCGTGACGATCCACCCGCAGGCTCGGCTCGTGCAGTTCCGCTGCGGGCTCTACCTGGCCTCGGGGCAGGCCTGGTTCGATGATGTGACCTGCGCCGAGACGCCCGCCGAAGTGCGCATCAACGCCCACTATGGCGATCCACAGGATGCGCTGCTGGTGCAGTCCGACCAGCTACCCATCTACAGCCCCGATCAGCGCTTCGCCGGCGCGCGCTGCGTGGCCGATCCCGACGGGCCGTTGGCGGACACCATCTGGCGCTGTGATGGCGCGGTCAGCGGTTACGACGCCACCGCCCAGCTTCGCGCCGAGGCCCGCTGGATGCCGCTGGTGCGCGCCCTTGACCGGTACGGCCGTGCTGTCGGCTGTCCCGGAGCTTTGGTTTCGTGGCGCAAGGGGCAGTTCCGGGGAGGCCAGTGGGCGATTTTCGGCGTCGTCGACCGCGACCTCTTCGCGGGGCCGACCGGCGGCGTTCTGCTGGCTCAAGTCATTGCGCTCCTGCGCGGAGGCATTTCCGCCGACTGGCTGGCGGGGGACCAGCCGATCTACAACTCCGGAGAGACCGCGCTCCTCAGCAGTCGGATCACGGCGCGCGAGTCCGGCGCGTCCGTCGAGTGCGCCCTGACGCTGGACGCACCGGCTCCCGGCGGCGTATGGCGCCGCGTGGTTACCGTGCCGGTCACGTTGGGGCCATGGACCGACGGCGCAGCCCAGGTCCGAGCTCGCTGGACGGTGCCAACGGACGCACCTGATTTCATCCGCGCCCGGCTCGTAGTCCGGGCCGCGGGGCGTGTCGTCGACCGTTGCGAAACCGGCTTCTGCGTCTCCAGCCCGGAGGTGGTGCGGCGGGGTGTGCGCATCGCGTTCAGCGGGAACCGGTTCACACTCACCCCGCCCGGCGGGAAGCCCCGGCGCTCAATGCTCTTCGGCACCGACACCTACGGCAACATGCTCTGGTCGCCGAACTGCAACCCGCTCACCTGGTACCGCGACCTGGAAGTGATGCGCGACCACGGCCTGCATATGTGGGAGATGCTCCAGCCTTGCCCGCCGGGCTTCGTCTTCGATGAGAAGCTCCGGCGCCAAACCGACGCCCTGGTGCAACTGGCCCAGCGCTTCGGTCTGCCCTACATGGCGGGCCTGCTCATCGGCCAGAACGTGGCCGTGGACGATGCCACCCTCCAGCGTCAGGCCGAGCTCTGCCGCGCCTTCGCCCTGCGTCACCGGGCCGCGCCGGGCCTGCTGTACTATCTGAATGGCGACTACCAGCTCAGGATCAGCGATACTCCCGACCTGCGGCGCCACTGGAACGACTTCCTCGCCAAGCGCTACGGCGGCGACGCCGCGCTTCGGGCGGCTTGGGGAAGCCGGGCGCCGGCCGAGGCCCTGGGCTCCATCCCGTTGCAGGAGGCGCCGCCCGAGGCGTGGTTCGACCTCCGCACCCGCGATCTGGCCGAGTTCAAGGCCTGGCTCGTGCGCCGGTGGAACGAGACGCTGGTGAAGGCCGTCCGCTCGGTCGACCGTGCGCACCCGATTCTGGGTGAGTACTACCAGCGGCCGTGGGACGGGATCGACCTGCGCCTGAGCATGGGCGGCATGGACTGCGCCAACTACGGCTACTTCGGCCCGCCGCGCAAGGACCTGCGCGAGATGCTCGCCACCCTCCGCTGGAACGACATGACGCTGCACGGACAAGGCGTGGCCGTGGGCGAGTTCGGCGTGAAGACGCACGACGGCTGGGCGGCCGACCGCGAGCCGTCGGACTACCACGCCCAGCGCACCGAGCCGGAGCAGCGGCGGCTCTTCTGGTGGGTGGTCCACGCGGCTTTCGGCGCGGGCGCCACCAAGGTCCAGAACTGGTGCTGGTCGGACGATCCCGACGGCATGTTCCCCTGGGGCATGGCGACTACGAACCCGCTGCGCGGCAAGCCTGCCGCCAAGCTCTACCGAAGCCTGAGCCGCGTCAGCGACCTGGCGGAGCCCGCCCAGCGCCGACCACAGGCCACCCTGGTGATGCCCGACGCATGGCGGTTGGGTGCGCCGGACACGCTGGGGCGCCTCGGGCTCATGAACGCGCTCCAGTGCCTGGTGGCCGCGGGTGTCGACTTCCTGACGGCCAACGAGGCTGACCTGCCCGGCCTCCTGCGTCTTCGGCCCAAACTCGTGGTGGCGCCGCTGGCCTACGGCTTGAGCGACGGCTCTGTCTCCGCACTGGAGGCCCTTGCGCGGCAGGGCGCCACGGTCTACCTGAGCGGCGATCCCTCCGTGCGGCCGGATGGAACACGCGACCCCGCCCGCCTTGAGCGGCTCTGCGGCGTGCGCGAGACCGGCCGCCGCGAGGAGGCGGGCTCGCTTCCGGTGGTCAACCTCGCGCCCCTGCCCGGCGTCGGGACGCTCCGTGCAGGCGGCCGCACGTTCGGGCGGCACAAGCTGGGCGCCGGCGCGACGCTGATGGCCGAGGAGCCATGGGAGGCGTTGGGCAAGGTCGACCCGGCCGGCAGCGACTACGACGCGCTCTGCGACCCGCGACGCAACCCGTACGCCACGCTCTTCGCGGGACTGGTTCGTGCGCAGTCGGACCGCCTTGTGCCCGGTAGCGGAGCCTGGCGGCTCATCTCCGTGCCTCGTAGCGGCGGAGGCACACTCGCTACGCTCTGCCCGCCCGAGGACGGCAACGGCCCGGCGCGGGTCTCAGCCATTGTGGCGGGGCGCGATGTGCGCCTGGGTGGCGCCCGTGGCTGGCCGTGCCTCGTGCATATGGACGGCACGGGCGGCCTGCGGGCGGTCTCCGCGGCGGGCGCCGTCGCGGTGGGCAAGCGGCTCGTGGTCTCGGGTTCGGGCGGACCCTTCGTGGCGGCCTCGTTGGACGGCCTTCCGCTGGACCGCAGCCGCCGCATCGGGCTCTGTTCGGTTTTCGGCGGCGCCGTGAGCCTGCCTGGGGCGTCCGTCGTGCGCGCCCGCATCGTCGAGCGGCGCGCCGGCGAGGATGTGGCGGTGGCGCCCGCCGCTGTGCGCCGCAACTCCGACGGGTCGTCCGTCAGTTGCCCGCCTAGCGACTGGGTGGTGGCGGAGCGATGACGATGAGCTCAAGGGAGCGCGTCCTAGCGTCGGCGAGCCGCCAACAGCCTGATCGAGCGTCGCGCCTCTTCCAGCGTGACGTGCCACCCGCGAACCTCCTCGCCATGTACGGCCTTTCGGCGCGCTGATCGGCCCGGGTTCGGTATCCTAACAGGCATGAGGAGACCCGTACCAGCCGCCGCGTCGGCCATGCGCCGCCGTCTGCCCGGCCTCGCCTGGCTGCTGATCGCCGCAGTGGCGTTGCTGGCGCCCGTGGGCTGCGGGCGGCTCGCCACGGGCCCTGCGCCCAAGCAGGTGATCTACTGGACCGGCTGGTCGGCCGAGGAGTTTAACACACAGCAACGGCTGGTGGATCAGTTCAACCGCGAGCACCCCGGCATCCAGGTCCAGATGCTCAGCCAGTTCGGCAACTCCGGCTACCAGAAGGTGCGCATCGCGTTCGCTGGCGGCGCCACGCCCGATGTGATGTCCACCATCTGGGCCGACGAACTGGCGGGCTACGCCATGCGCGGCGTCCTGGAGCCTCTGGATGGCTACCTGAAGCGCTCGGGCCGCAACCTGGAGCGCGACTTCACGCCCGGCGTAGCCCGGATGCTGCGCGTTCGCGGCAAGGTCTATGGCCTCTGCGCCACCACCAACACCAGTTTCATCGCCTACAACAAGGCCATCTTCCGCGAGGCGGGCGTCGACCCCTACCATCCGCCCGCCACCATCGCCGAGCTCGATGCCGCCGCCAGGGCCTGCACCGTCTACGACCGGCGTGGCTCGTTTGTGCGGTACGGGTTCCGGCCGGGCGGGCTGGCGCTCTGGGCCTACGTCTTCGGCGGCCAGTGGGTGGACCCCGTCACAGGCCGCATTACGGCCGACCACCCCGGCAACCTGGCCGCGCTGCGCTGGCTGGCCTCCTACGCCAAGAAGTACGATCTCAAGAAGATGCAGGTCTTCCAGAGCACCTTCGGCAGCGACCAGACCGCCAACGGGCCCTTCTTCGTCGGCAAGGTGGCCATGTGGTCCACTGGCGAATGGGCCGAGCAGTTCGTCCGCCGCTACGCGCCCAAGCTCGAATGGGGCTGGTTCCCGCTACCCGCGCCTCCCGGCGGCCGGGCCGGATGTTCCAGCGCCGGCGGCAGTGTCTTCGTCATCCCCGCCGCCTGCAAGGACAAGGAGGCGGCCTGGAAGTTCCTCGATTGGTTCACACGCGCCAAGCCCGTGGCCAGGTTCTGCAGCGGCATCGGCAACGTGCCGCCCGTGGTTGAGGCGGGCGCCGACCCGGCCTTCCAGCAGAGCGCCCTCTTCCGCTTCGCCGTCAACCTATCACGCAGCCGCAACACCTTCGGCCCTCCCGGCACGCCCATCTGGCCCACGTACGCCCGCGAGATCGGCCGCGTCGAGGGGAAGGTCATGCTAGGCGGCGGCGACCCCGCGGCCCTCCTGGCCGACCTCCAGCGCCGCATGACGCGCGAGCAACTCGACGCGATGCAGGACCTGAGGGGCTGAGGAGGTGAGGAGGTGAACGGCGACGGCAGTGCAGAGCGCAAGGTCGGCTCGCATCGTGATCTTGAGGTGTACAAGCGGGCCTTTGGCCTTGCCATGTCTGTCTTTGAGGTGACCAAGTCGTTCCCGCGGGAGGAGACCTACTCGTTGAGTGACCAGATTCGGCGCTCCTCCCGGTCGGTCTGCGCCAACCTCGCAGAGGCGTGGCGTAAGCGGCGCTACCAGGCCGCGTTTATCAGCAAGCTCAGCGATGCGGAGACCGAAGCCGCAGAGACACAGGTCTGGCTCGAGTTCGCCGTGAAGTGCGGGTACCTCGAGGCGTGCCAGGGTGGCGATTTGTACAGGGGATATGATGGTGTGGTGCGTTCGATCGTTGGGATCATCGCGAATGCCGCCAGCTGGGTGATGCCCAGCGGCCGAACTGGAGGCAACCCGTGAAAGAGCGTTCCTATCACCTCCTCACCTCCTCACCTCCTCTCCTCCACCCCTACAGGCGCCGTGCGTCGCGCAATGCGCAGCTCACCGGCCTCGCCTTCGCCGCGCCGTGGATCGTCGGATTCATCGTCTTCTTCGCGTATCCGGTCATCGCTTCGGCCTACTACAGCCTTTGCAGCTTCGATGCCATCCGGCCTCCGCGGTTCATCGGCTTCGAGAACTACCGGCGCATGTTCACGGAGGACGACCTCTTCTGGAAGTCGCTCTGGAACACGCTCTACATGGTGGTTGCCGGGTTGCCCGTGGGTCTCGCCGCGTCGCTCGGGATCGCCCTGCTCCTCAACCGCAAGGTGAAGGGCATGACGGTCTACCGCACCATCTACTACCTCCCCAGCATCACGCCGGTGGTGGCTACGTCGATCCTCTGGCTCTGGCTTCTCAATCCCGAGATGGGCCTCATCAACATCGCGCTGGGGAAGATGCACCTGATGCAGCCCGGCTGGCTCACGGATCCCGCCTGGGCCAAGGCGGCGCTGATCCTCATGGGGCTCTGGGGTGCGGGCGGCGGTATGGTGATCTACCTGGCAGCCCTGCAGGACGTGCCCGAGTCGCTGACCGAGGCGGCCGCGTTGGACGGCGCCGGCAAGCTCCAGCAGTTCCGCCATGTGACGCTGCCCATGCTCTCGCCGGTGATCCTCTTCAACCTCATCATGGGGCTCATCGGCTCGTTCCAGTACTTCACGCAGGCCTACGTCATGACCTCGGGCGGGCCGCAGGACAGCACCATGTTCTACGCGCTGCACCTCTTCAACCGGGCGTTCCTCGACTTCCGCATGGGCTACGCATCCGCCATGGCCTGGGTGCTCTTCCTGGTGACCCTGGTATGCGCGCTACTGGTCTTCAAGACCTCGGCGCGCTGGGTCTACTACGCGGGGGAGGGGCGATGAGCCGCCGACGCTGGCTCGCGGCGCTGGATGCGCTGCTCTCGCACGGCGTCCTGATCGCCATCGGCCTGCTCTTCTTCTTGCCGTTCTACTGGCTGGTGGCCACGGCGCTGAAGCCCGACGCCCAGGTCTTCGCCATGCCGCCGGTCTGGGCGCCGCATCCGCCGCAGTGGCGCAACTTCCCGCGGGCGCTCACCTATGTGCCGTTCGGTCTCTACACCATCAACACGCTGCGGATCTGCGCGCTCAACGTGCTCGGCACCGTCCTGGCCTGCTCGCTGGTGGCCTACAGCCTGGCGAAGGTCCGGTGGAAAGGCCGCGAGTGGGTCTTCTGGTCGATGCTGGCCACCATGATCCTGCCGGGGCAGGTGACGATGGTGCCGACCTTCACCATCTTCCGCTCCCTGCATTGGATCGGCACCATCCTGCCGCTGGTGGTGCCGCCCTTCTTCGGCAACGCGTTCAGCATCTTCCTGCTGCGCCAGTTCTTCATGACGATCCCGGACGAGCTCTCCGACGCGGCCCGCATCGACGGTTGCTCCGATCTGGGCATCTACACGCGTCTTATCCTGCCGCTGAGCAAGCCCGCGCTGGCAACGGTGGGCCTCTTCGCGTTCATCGGCTCGTGGAACGACTTCCTGGGCCCGCTCCTCTACCTCAACGACGAGCGCTCGTACACCCTCTCCATCGGCCTGCAGTGCTTTGTGAGCCAGCACGGCGCCGAGTGGTCCATGCTCAGCGCCGCCTCCGCGGTGATGACCGTCCCGATCATCATCATCTTCTTCCTGGCCCAGCGCACCTTCATTCAGGGCATCACCCTGACGGGTATAAAGGGGTAGGGGGCGTGGGTATTGCCGCAGATATCGTCTGGAGGGTGTGATGGAGACAGTTGTCGAGGGAATAGGTAGTGACCAGTACGTCTATGTGCCGCTCGGCCGACACGTAGTGCGGGCGCAGGGCGTGTGTGGCGGCCGGCCGACGTTCAAGTACACCCGCGTTGAGGTCGCCGGGACCCTGGAGAGGCTCGCCAGTGGTGAGCCGCTCGACGCCATCCTGGCAGGCTACGGCGGGCGGGTCCCGCGGGAAGCTATCCGCGAAGCCATTGACCTGGCTCTGGAGCGGTTCCTGGGGGCGCTACCCGAATTCGTCTCGGCATGATCCTGCTCGACGAGCAGCTGATGGGTCGCGGGATCGAGTCAGCGGTCGCTGAGTGGTATCCGGGTCCCGTGCGGTTTATCCACGAGCTACGGCCGGGCACAGTCGTCCGCGATGATGCCGTACCGTTTGTGCTGGATCGCCAGAACCAGCCCACGTTTGTGACTATCAACGAGAGCGACTTCTGGTGCAGAGTGGCAATCACGCGGGCGTTCGGTGTGGTATGCGTCGCGCTGACCGATCCCCGTGCCACCGAAGTCCCGAACCTGCTTCGCGCCCTCTTTCGCCGGTCGGGGTTTCGTACGAAGGCCCAGCGCATGGGCAAGGTCGTTCGCATATCGGGGCGCGGCATCATGTATTACAGTGCAGATGATCCTCTCGTTCGGGCTGGGTAGGCTCGTGTCGGTCGGTCCCGCTTGGCGCCACGCTCCAGCAACGATCACAGTGAGCTCCTACCGGGCGGCTCGTCGCAGGAGCGCTCGGGCCGAGTGCATCAGCGCCTCGGGTGAGCCTGGATAGATCCTTACGGCGCCGTCGCTGCAGGATGTGAGCACGCTCCGGCCGTCGGGCGAGTAGTCCACGCTCCAGACCGCGCCCGCGTGGCCGCTCACGGTGTAGAGCGGGCAGCATGTGGCCGCATCCCATACGCGCATGGTCTGGTCAGTGCTCGATGTGGCGACGTGCCTGCCGTCCGGCGAGAAGCGGGCGCACGTCACCTGGCTCGTATGCCCTCGAAGCGTTCCCGCCGGTTTGCCGTCGGCGGTGCGCCAGATTCGCGCCGTGCCGTCCATGCCTGCCGTGACGATGAGGCGCGCGTCCGGCGAGAACGAAGCCGACCAGACGGCGCCCTGCCTTGCATCGATCGTCCGTACCGGGGCGCCGTCCCGCACTCGCCAGACGCGCACCGTTCCGTCGTCGCCGCCGGTGGTCAGCAACGCTCCATCCCGGCTGAAGCAGACCGAGCGCGCAGGGCCGCGGTGCCCGCTCAACACCCTCACCGGTGCGCCGTCGGGCGCGTGCCAGAGCCGTACCGTCCCGTCGGCGCCGGCCGACGCAATCAGGGCGCCGTCAGGTGAGTAGGCAGCGCAGTTTACGGCTCCCACATGGCCCGCCAAGGTAACGAACCCCGTCGTCTGGTCGGGCAGGTTGTGGTGATCGAATGCGCCGGTGCGCAACGTCCAGAGCTTCAGCGGCGCGGACCTATCGGCTCCGGCTGTGACCATCCCCTCGCCTCGTGGCGCCAGGTCTACCCAGTACACGGGCCCGCCGCGGACCTCGATGCGGCGGACCGGCGCGAGGTCCGACGACTGTTCGATCGAGACCGCCTCATCCCTGCTGGCGGTCACGATCCGCCGGCCGTCGCGCGAGTACGCGGCGCAGAACACGGTCTCGCGGTGGCGCAGTATGGACGGAACTACCGGCGCCCATACCTCGATGCGCCCGTCTCCTCTCGCCACGGCAATCTCGAATCCGACGGGCCGGAACACGGCGTCGATCGCAACGCCGCGGCGGACGCCGGCGCTGCCTGGCCGCTCATCCGTCGGCATGATGGTGACGAGCGGCGGTTTGCGCGTGACCCCCGACGCCCACATGAGAACGCGGCCCTCCTGATCGACCCCGAGCAGGCGTCTGCCCTCTGGGGCAAGATGGGCCGTGCACACTGCGCTCATATAGCCGAGGTAGGATGCGTAGGAACCGTCATCGCCGACTGTCGAGATGCTCATACCCTCGGGGCTCGCAGCAATGATGTCGTCGTAGGGTCCGCCCATCGTCGCCGCCGTCGTTGGCTTGCCGCGCTGGCGCTCCAACACGTGAGACGGGTCGGTCAGGAGCCAGATGCACACGCGTCCGTCCGCTCCCGACGTGAACAAGCGATGCCGAATCAGCGTCGAGAAGACCGCATGCGTGGCGCCGCCCGAGTGTCCGGCGAGCGTCAGGCGCGAGTTCGCAGCCGGCCCGTAGACCGCCACGCGACCGTCGGGCAGAGCAGCGGCAAGGAGGCGGTCCGATCCGTCCCATCCTACCGCGAGTATCCTGCCTTCCGGCGCGATGAACTCGGCTGAGCGCCGGCCCGTGGCCAGATCCCACCCAACGACGGTGCGCTCGCCTACCACTACGGCGAACTCCGAGCCGGCCGGCGCCGCCGCCAGCAGGCTGGGCGCGCCCTTCACCGAGAAGGCCGCGACCTCGCGACCGGTGTCGGCATCCAGCGTCCGGACGGATCCGTCGGCGTACGCCGCCAGCAATCGGTCGCCGTCGGCAGTGTAGGTCACCGCTCGCACGGGCGCCGGGCCGGGGATCGTTCGAATCCGGTACTGCGACTGCGTTGCGACCGTACCCAGGGCCTGCGTGAGCGACGCGGGCAGGGCCTCGCCTCGCCGCAGGAACTCGTCCGCTGCCCGAACGGCCGAAGCCAGAGCCGGTGTCTCAAAGCCGGGGAGTCGCGAGCGAACCGCTGCGTCTCCCGCCGCCACCAATGCCTTGGTGCGACGTTGAGCGATCCGCATCCGACCAACGGCTTGCGCGGCTTCTGCCTTGGCCGCCGCAGCCGTCCGCGTCGCCGCTCGAGACGCCTCCTCGGCCCTGCGCCTCTCGGCAATCGCCATATGCCTCGCTTGATCAGCCTGCGCCGCACGCAGCACCGACGCCTCGGCCACGAGTTTGTGCCTGCGAGTCGCGGCTTCGCTCCGGTCTGCGTCCTGTGACCGGTGCGCGCCGTAGGAGATCGCCAGGCCCGTGACGACCATGCCGCCGATCGCCGCCGCGGCCTGCAGCGCGCCGCGGTAGAACGCCGCCTTCTGGCGTCGGACCTCGGCGCCGGGCATGTTCGCGGTGACCCATCGACGATCGAAGACCGCCCGGTAGATGCGGTTGCGGACCACGAGCCGCCCACTCTCGGCCCGAACGATCCCAGACAGGCGCAGGGCGTCGACCACGGGTTCGGTCGATACGGCCGATACCCGCCCGCGCCGCGCCAGAACCCTGGAGTACCGGTCGAGCACCGCCGCCGCGTCCCCGACCATGGCGGAGGGGTGCAGAAGCCTGTCGCGCACGACCGTCAGGTTGTCCTCGCTCTCCGAGCAACCCCTGTGCAGGAAGGCCCGGGCGCAGGCCGCGTCCACCGCCCGGCGGGACAATCCCGCCCCGGCCTTCCGGACCTCGCTGCAGAGCCGCTGTGTCAGGTAAGGGTGGCCGCCGGTCCAGAAGAGCACCCGCCGCAGCGCCGCCCGCGCCGCGGGGTCGCACGGGCCGTCGAGACCGGCCAGCAGCGGCTCGGCCTCTGCCTCGGTGAAGTCGTTCAGCTCGATGCGCCGCCCGATGTTGAACGGCGTGATCAGGGGATCGGAGATGAGCGCCGACGGGGTGCACGCGCCGAACAGGCAGAAGGTGAGGCGCCCGAACGCCGCGTCGTGGGCGCGCGCCAGGTAGCAGGCCCGGATGGCGGCGAAGAACTCATCGGCGCTGAAGGGAAGGCTCTGCACGACGTCGATCTCGTCGACCAGGACCACGAGCCTGCCCGCCTGGGGATCAGAGAGCAGCACATCCCGGATGGCTGAGAAGAGGCGCTGAACCGGACCAATGCCCTCGTGTTCACGCCAGTAGCGGCACATGCGCTCCTGTGCATTGAGCTGCCGAGCCATGGACGCCAGCAGCCCGCCGTACCACTGCTCCAGCGTCACGTTGCGCCCTACGGCGGTCAGGTCGACGACGGCCACGGAGGCGCCCTCGTCCCGCAGGCGGGCCGCGGCGCGGCCCACCAGCGAGGTCTTGCCGACCTGCCGCGAGTCCAGCACGTAGCAGAAATCGCCCCGCCGCAGGGCGTCGACCAGTTCGCCGTCCGCCTTGCGCACCACGTAGGAGGGGGCGCCTGGAGTGAGAGACCCGCCCGTGACGAAGAACCGGTCCGTCGGCGGCTCTGCATCGTACGTCACACGAGGAGCCTTGCGAGGCGCCTGGCGTAGAGGCCGCACCGCGGGCGCGCCTCCTCGCGGCAGTCGCCGATCAGGACGCCCGCGCTTCGCAGGCGAAGGAACGCATCTCGGGCGCACGGCCGCCGTGCGAGGGCGTCGACCACCGCCGAGCGCAGCGTGGCATCCGTCAGGATGGGGTCGGAGACGTGGCTGAGGTGCTCGGCGAACGGGCCGCCGTCGTGCTCGGCCTCGGCCTCCAGTTGATCGAGCGTCCGTCCATCGGTGGCGAGCAGGCGAAGCCCCAGCCTAACGAGGAACGGATGTCCTCCGACGATGCCGGTGAACCGGTCCAGGTCGGCGGGACCGCGAAGCGGCGCCCCGAGCAGGGCGTTGAGACGACCGACCTCATCGCGGCTGAAGTCGCGCAGCGTCAGGCGCGTGCCCGCATTGAAGGGCGACTGGTTCAGGTTCGTGATGTAGAGCTGCGCCTCGGTTGCGCAGGCGAGCACGACGGTGAGCCTGCCCCACGCCAGATGCGGCTCCAACGAGCGGCGCTCGTGCCACGAACGCAGCATGGCGAAGAACTCGTTGGCACTGGCCTGTCCGAAGAGGCGATCAACCTCGTCGATACCGATGACGACGTGTCTCGTATCCGTGGTCAGGACCCGGTCGAGCATGAAATGCTCCATGTTCAGCGCCGGCGACATGGAGGTCTGCCAATCCGTCTCAGCAGGGGCGAGGCCGAACTGGCCGGCCAGGCTCTCAGCCAGGGCGCGGCAGAGGCCGTCCATCTCCTGCCGCCGGCTTGCGGTGATACCCTCAAGGTCAACTACCGCGACGGCCTGGCCCGCGGTCCTGGCCCGGTGCAGGGCTCGCGCGAGCATGGAGGACTTGCCGGTCTGCCGGGGGCCCTTGATGAGCAGGATGCCGTCGCGCCGGACGATGGACGCGGCGGCGAGGCGATCCTCCTGCCTCTCGACGTAGGCGGGCGAGCCCAGCGGCACCGCTCCGCCCACCGGTTCGTCGCCTTTGGCCAGGCCCGGCTCCGCTTGCATCGCGATCCTCTCCGCCCGCCTCCGCGCGTCGGCCACGGCGGCGTCCAGGTGATCCTCCGTCCAGCCCACGGCGTCCAGCAGCTTGGCACGAGCGCCGGGCGACAGGTCCCGATGTCCGTTTTCGAGCCGGCTGAGGTGCTCGACGCTGATGCCGGCCGCAGCGGCCAAGCGCGCCTGCGTGTATCCCAGATGCAACCGCTTGTGCAGCAGAGCCTGCATCTCCATCGCCCTGACGCCGTCGTCCCCGGCCTTGCCTTCCGCCAATCTATGCATCGTACATCGGCCTCCGCAGTAACGTCGCCTCAATCAGACGGCACGTCATATCATGTCAACTCATGGCATGGTCCGTCAATAGACGCATGCAGGCGGCCGACCGCACACTGTAGGGGCACACGGCGGCGCTCGATGCGGCGCCTGTGCCGGGGCGATGGTTGGCAAGAAGCAGATGTGCCGGAGCCGATGTCTCGTGGGACGAGCCCCGCGACTGCGGAACGCAACCGGCCAGACGATGTGGCCCCACCTTACCTTGCTTGGGTCGGTCAGCGCCGCGTGGAGCGGCTGGCCATGCACGCCGGACATGGAGGCTGACATGGGTGTTATCAGCGGCATCGTGACGAAGCGGGGCGTGCCCTGGGAGGGTGCGCGGGTGTGCGCCAAGCTCCCGGGCCTGTATGGCATGACCCGCGAGGCGCGGACGGACCGGCAGGGGAGGTTCCTGGTGGAGTGGTCCGCCAACAGCAGCTACGTCGAGACCGTCTACCTGAACGGCTCGCCGTGCGACCACAACGTCGACAGCGGAAACGCCAACCTGCACTATTCGGTGGACTGAAGGGCGGGGGCCGTGTGCGACGCTGGTGCGTGGCGCAGGCGCCGGATAGCGGGGTCACAGGTCGGTTCATGTGAGAGGAGCTCAGCGATGAAAGTCGTCTTCTCTAGAGGGCAACGGGCGGAGAAGGGCCTGCTCGGCGGCAACAAGGGTGTCACGTTCACGGTCAGTTGTCGGCTGCAGCTCAGCCAGGCTGAAAACGGGCTCGTGGAGAAGTACTGGCCCGCGGACACCATGATGGGATCGTCGGATGACTCGATCGCCCTCGGCGTGCGGCTTGGGACGAGGAAGCCTGGTGTGCGCCTCGCGGACCTGACCCAGGGATGCTCGGCTGAGGGCAAGAGTGTCGGCACGATGCAAGAGGTCGAGTCGCTGATTGTAACAGTCTGCCGCAGCTTCAGCAACTACATTACGGCGGCGGCCGAGTACCAAGGCGAGCAGGCGGTGGAGCTCTAGCGTAACGGGGCCGTTGCTCAGGGCGCAGACCCAGCGTTGGATGCCGGTCAGGGAATCCGGGCAGGGGGTCGGCTGGTGCGGCGTCCATGGGTCGGGGGATTACTATGCCAGTCGTAGCAGATCTGACGGCACGAGACTTGAACGGCAACACGGAACTTCATAGGCACGCCTTCAAGGGGCGAACCGATGCGGTCTGCCATCTGATCGCAGCCAGCGTCGACATCAACGCGAAGGGAGGCGGTGGCGAGGCTCCGCTCCACGCTGCGGCACGCATGGGCCATGCGGGTCCGTGTCAGGCATAGATTAATGCGGGCGCGGACCTGAATGCGCGGTGTGATCTCGGTCAGACGCCGCTGCATGACGCCGCTCAAGCGGGAGAGAGCGAGACGTGCCGATTACTGATCTCTGCCGGCGCTGACCTGGAAGCCGCGAACAAGAGCGGCTTCACCCCCCTCCACCTTGCGGCCTTCAAGGGGACGGTCGACGCGTGCCAAGCATTGATCGACGCCGGTGCAGACGAGAGCTCCGAAGGCACGGGTGGGATCACCCCGTTGCAGCTTGCACAGGATCAGGGGCACCTAGACGTGGTTCGCCTCCTGCAGGATGCGTGGGGGGAAGTAGCTAAGCTCGACGAGTTCCTAGCGGGCACTGACGTGAATCTCCTGCTTGACGGGTTCACGCTTCTTCACCGTGCCGCCGATGGCGGCAACCTGCCGCTGTGCCGATCGCTGATCGCGGCCGGAGCCGATGTGGACTTGGTCGCCGCGTCGGGTGACACAGCGCTCCTCTTCGCCGCGGCAAAGGGACATGCTGGGGCGTGTCGCATACTGATCGCCGCAGGCGCCACGCTGAATCTGGCCAAACCTGATGGGACTGCTCCGCTACACTTCGCGGCCGGCAATGGGCACGTGGAGACGTGCCGAGTTCTGACGGCAGCCGGTGCTGACCTGGGCTTAACTGACACCGACGGGGCGACGGCCATGCATAAGGCCGCCGAGTCAGGCCAAGTCGGTGCCTGTCGTGCACTGGTCGCCGCCGGCGCAGACGTGCACGCGATGGACGACGAAAGCCGGACACCACTGGACGTAGCTAAGTGGAGCTGCGATCTGATCACCTACGCATCGCTCCGCACCATCCTTACTGACCCCGGAGCAGATGTCAGTCCGGATGGCTGGACACCGCTCCATACAGCGGCGATCTCGGGCACGGCTGAGGCTTGCCGGGCGCTAGTCGCATCTGGGGTCGATGTTAACGCGAAGGACGTCGATGGCTTCACGGCACTCCACAGGGCGGCGTCTGAGGGGCGGGCAGCTTTATGCAGCGCACTGTTGTCTGTTGGCGCCGATGCGAACGCCGAGAACAACGACCGCTTCATGCCGCTCCACGGCGCATGCATGACCGGGTGCGCCGAGGCCTCGCTGGTCTTGATCGCCGCCGGTGCGGCTGTCAACGCTCGCGGCGGTACCAACCTCCGATGGACGCCGCTCCACAACGCCGCTTCGGGCGGGCCTCTGGAAATCTGCCAGGCGCTAATCAGGGCGGGTGCCGACGTCACGGCTGAGGATCATGGTGGCTTCACTCCGTTGCATATGGCAGCAGCGAATGGAGCGAAAGAGATCTGTCAGAGCTTGATTGCCGCTGGAGCCCGGGTGAACGCGGCAGGCGGTTTCCGCGGAACTCCGCTACATGACGCTGTCGCCAATGGCCACGTTGAAGTAAGCCGCGTGCTGCTCGCCGCCGGGGCGGACCTCACCGCCACCGATAGTAGCGGCAAGACCGCTCTCGACCAGGCAGGCAACAACCGCGATCTCATCGCCCTCTTGCAGTGGCGCGACGCGTGCACGGTACCGTCCACCGGTAAGCTACCCCCGTCATTGGGCGCTATAGGTGCCAATGCGGGCGACCAGGTCAATGCGTCGTCAGCCGTGGTGGATACGCCGAAACGGACAGGCGACGCGGAGAAGGTGGTGGCCAATCCGAAAATCGTTCAGTACGTTCCTGCGCTGGCCGTACTCGTGGTCCTCGTCTTGGGGGCGTGGTGGCTGACGGCAAGCCGGTCTCGCCCTGACACGCCAGCGTCGGTGCCGGGAACCTCGGCCTCAACGTCCACAGGTGTCGCGGCTACGGCGGCTGAACTCACCCGCCGTAGCCAAACGGGGTTGTTCGAACGGTGATTGGACAGCAAAGGAGTGAGGAATGAGAACTAGACGGGTGTCCGTCGTAACGGTTGTACTCGTCGTTGTCGTCGCTTCGGTCGCGTGTGCTGGGCGTGGGGCGATCGTCTATCCAATGCCGGATATGCTAGGATTGACCCTCAGTGCGCAGGAGAAGCGTGCTGGAGCTCCTGGGACCGGATTGGTGCCTGACGACTGGCAGATGCCCGTCTCAATGGCATTTAACACCATCAAGTCTCGGGGATACGCGATCCATACTCAGTCGCTGAAGGACGCCCCGCGCGCCAAGTACACCAGCCGATTCGTTTCGTTCGACTTGTTCTTTGCTCCTCGTAACGCCGGTAACGCGGTGCCACGGGGGCCCGGCGTCAAGATCACGCCGGTCGTCAATCGGACCGACGACGTGTCATCGCCCCCTACCTCCTTCATAGTGCTCGCCTCGGTGCCGAACGGCGAGCTGTGGGAAGTTCACTGCCAGACCAACAACAAGGTCAGGATTTGGGTGCGCCCTGGGCGATTGAACGACACGGGAGAGCGCAGCCAAACGACCTATGGCTTCATCGGCGACTGGAGAAGCGCCGACGTGAAGGAGCACGTCATGGCCTACAAGGGGCGCCAGAACACCGGCGTGAGAGTACCACGTCCCAGCGACGCGTGGTTCGTCAGGGTCTTGCCCTGGCCCTAGGCTCCCCTCGTTGGCTGACGCCACCTTGGGTCGCCTTGAGGCGCAAGGGTACAATGCAGCAATGCACTCAGCACGCGGGGCGCAACCATGACTTCTGCCATTGATCTGCACATCAACCTGTCCGGTCGTGTTTCCAAGGAGGCCCTACGGCGTGCGACCGACAGAGCCCACGCGGCCGCCGTCCTGGCGCTTCAGCAGTCGGGGGAGATCTCGATCCGTGAAGCCGCCAGCGAGCTGTCACTGACGTACGAGGGTATCCTGGCCGTCCTGAGTGCCAACGGCCTGCCGGCTACCGGCAACACTGCAGATCGCGCTACGCTGGCGTGGGTTCAGGCTCTTACGCCGGCATTGGGCGCGGCGGCTGGACGGTAGTCCGCCCGCCTACCGCCGCTTCGCCTCACCAACCCCCTCGCACCCCGGCCCGTACTCCACCGCAGTCTTGAAGCCTTCGCCTTGCTTGTCGGCGGGGATGCGGTTGGCTTGCAGCTTGATGCCGCTGCTGCCCCGGACATAGAGCGCGGCTGATCCGCTGGGCGCCGTGGGTTTGCGGCCGGATTGCTCTATCTGGTTGCCGGAGAGCGCGATGTTGGCCACGCCGGAGACGTAGATGCCGCAGTTGTCGGTGCCGATCACGCGGTTGTTGCGGAAGGCGATGTCGCGGTGGACGCCGGGGCGCGGCGGCTCGGCGAAGTCCTTGAGCCAGGCCAGGGCGCAGAGGGCGCCGCTCGCGCCGGCCGCGCCGTAGTTGCAGTCGATGAACGTGTTGTTCCGGATCGTCACGTTGCGGGTCCCGATGCTCTCGAAGAAGTAGACCACCTCGGTCAGCACCAGGACGCCAGCCGAGGTGCATCGGGTGAAGGTGCATCCCTCTACCACCACGTCGCGGGTCTGTAGCAGCATGCCGCGCGCCCGGTTGGGGCCGATGCGGCAGTCCTTGATGCGCACGCGCGGCGTCCGGGTGGCGTTGCCCAGCACGTCGCCGGCCTGCAGGGCCTCGGGGAGCGGCTCGGCGAACTCCACACGGTGGATGCCCTCGGGGCCGCCCTGGTTCACGGCCTTGACCACCGTGGCCGAGCCGTAGGGGATCAGGTCCGCCACGTGCGACATCTCCATGGTGTCGCCGGCGTCGGGCACATCGGCCATCTTCAGGTTGTGGGCGGCCAGCACCGTGTGGTCGTCGACCCTCTCCTTCACCGTCAGGTAGAGTCCCGACTTGATGTTGACGCCGTCATCTCCCATGCCGTCGAAACGGCAGCCTTCAAGGCGCACCGTGCCCTTGCAGCCGCCGAAGTGCGACGCGTCGGCCGTGGCGGACATGATGCGATGGGAGCCGGGCTTCACGGTCACCGCGCAACGGCGGAGGGTCACGTCCCTGCAGACGATGCTGACGAAGCCCATGCCGGGGACGGTGTAGAGGGTCAGGTCCTCGTACTTCATGTTCGTGCAGCGGTCGGCGGTGAAGCCGTTGTAGCTGTAGACCTGATGCCGCAGCACGACCAGCCGGCCCACCGGCACGGGAATCTCGCGCGTAAGATGGACCCGGAGCAGCTGCGGACCCACCAGCTCGGTGCGCTCGACGGCGTTGTAGACGTCGAGGCCGTTCTGCGCCGGCAGCTCGGTCTCGGGCTCGTAGTCCATGAAGGCGCCCACCGGCTCGCCGCCGTGGACCGGGTACTCGGGGCGCACCTGCACGAGGAAGGACTGCCTGGCCGCGGCGATCACCTTGCCCACGGAGAAGGGCATGCGGTCCCAGTCGATGGTCAGGTTCCGGACGGTCATGTTGCGGCAGCCGCCGAACCAGAAGCAGCCGCTCGTGCCCGAGAAGATCAGCTCCGAACCCATACCGTCGATGGTCAGGTTCTCGGCGTTCTGCAGTTGAAAGAGGATGCGGCCGGGCCGTGCGGCGTCCGCCGGGGCGAACCGGTACTGTCCCTTGGGGAACTCCAGCCGGCGGGCCCTGGTCTCGATGGCGTGCTTGATGGCGGCGACAACGGCCGCGGTATCGTCGGACTGGTCGCCCGGAGTCGCCCCGAAGTCGGTGACGCGCACGATGCCGCCCATCTTGGCCACGGGCTTCTTCCCTTCTGTGCGGGGCTGAGCGCCCGCGGCCATCACCGCCGCCGACGCCAGGGACATCAGGCAGGCGACGATCCTCCGGAGCGAGTGGGCCGTCATCCGCCCGAGACGAGGAGCCGCATCTCCTCGGAGACGCCCGCATACGCCTGCTCCAGGTCGTGGAGAACGATATCGACATCGTTCAGGTCGCCGGCGGCGCCCATGGTTTCGAGACGGTAGGCGATGTCCCGGAGCGTCTCGGCCCCTACGTTCGCGCAGGCGCCCTTGACGGAGTGCGCCAGGCTCTTCAGCGTGGCGGCGACGCCCTCGCCGGCGGCCTGGCGGAGCGCGGCCAACTGGGTCGGCATATCCTCCATGAAGAGGGCCAGGACCTCCCTGGCTTCCGCTTCATCCAGGCCCATCTCCTCGGTCAGCACGGTCAGGCTGAACATTCGCGCTCCTGTCTGGACTGATTCCGTACGGGCGGCGCCGCCGTCCGAACTGATCCAACGCGTCAACGAATCGGCCAGGCGCGCCATCTGGACCGGTTTGTCCAGGTAGTCGTCCATGCCCGCCGCCAGGCACCGCTCGCGGTCGCCCTTCATGGCGTGGGCGGTCATGGCGACGATGGGCACACTGGGGTTCAAGACGCGCGAGGCCGGGTCGCGTATTCGCATGGTGGCCGTCAGGCCGTCCATATGCGGCATCTGGATGTCCATCAGCACCAGGTCGTAGGGGATGGACTTCAGCGCCTGCAGGGCCTCCAGTCCGTCGGCCACGGCGTCGGGGAAGCAGCCCAGGCGCTCCAGGATGCGCATGGCCACTTTCTGGTTGACCGCGTTGTCCTCGGCCACGAGCACGCGGGGTTGGCCTCCATCGGGCCTCAGGATGGCCTTGGAGCCGGTCTCCACCTTGGCCTTCCGCGCCGGAGCGGGCGCGCCGCGCAGTAGCCGAACCAGCGCCGCGCTCAGTTGGCCCTGCTTGGCGGGCTTGGTGAGGAACTGCGAGAATCCGGCCCGTTTGAGCCGGGTCATGTCGTCATGGCCGCCGCGCGAGGTGAGGAGGACCAGGGCGGTCTTGTTGATGGCCGGATCGGAGCGGATGACGAGGCCCAGGGCCTCGCCGTCGACGCCCGGCATCTCCATATCGATGACCGCGATGCGGTAGGCGTCGCCGGAACGGGAGGCCTCGCGAAGCTCGGCCAGGGCGGCGCCGGCGTCGGCGACCTCGGTGTGCCGGCAATCCCACGATTCGAGGAGCCCGCCGAGCACGCGCCGGTTCGTGGCGTTGTCGTCGACGCACACGACGCGAACACCGCGCAACACCTCGAGCTGGCTCGGCGCCGGCTCGCTGTGGCCGTGGCGTTCCAGCGGCGCCGTAAACCAGAACTCCGAGCCGCGGCCCTCCACGCTGCTGCAGCCGATGGAGCCGCCCATGAGGCCGACGAGCTTATGCGCGATAGAGAGGCCCAGTCCGGTTCCGCCGAACCGTCTTGTGCTTGACGCGTCGACCTGTACGAAGGGCAGGAAGAGCCGGTCCAGCTTGTCAGGCGCGATGCCGATTCCTGTATCCTTCACGCGGAACCAGACGCGCGGGTCTCCGGCGTCCTCGGATGCCGGAGAGACGGTGACCGAGACCTCGCCCGCCGCGGTGAACTTCAGCGCGTTGGCGATGAGGTTCGTCAGGACCTGCCGAAGCCGGCCCGGGTCGCCGCGCACGAGCCTGGGCGTGTCGGGATAGATCAGACAGGTCAGTTCCAGGTTCTGTTCGGCGGCCCGCAGGGAGAAGATATCCATCGTCTCGTCGAGCAGTGTCTCGAGGTTGAAGGTGGTGTTCTCCATCTCGAGCTTGCCTGCCTCGATCTTGGAGAAGTCGAGGATATCGTTGACGACCGTGAGCAGGGCATCGGCGCTCCTGCGGATCGTGTCCGCGTACTCGCGCTGGTCCGAAGTCAAGGAGGTGCCGAGGAGGAGCCCCGTCATGCCGATGATTCCGTTCATCGGCGTGCGAATCTCGTGGCTCATGTTGGCGAGGAACTCGCTCTTGGCCCGGCTGGCGCCGTGCGCTTCCGTGACGAGCGCGCGGGCCGCCTCGAAGGCTCGCTGGAGGCTCTCGTCGGCGTCGCGCAACTGCTGCGCTGCCTCCTCCGCCTCGGTGACCAGGCCCGGCGCGGCGTCGCCAACCGTGAGCGCCTGCATCTGTTCCAGCGCATGCGCCAACCTGCTGCTTGCCGCCTGACTTGCCTCAAGTCCCTGAGCCATGCGCTTGGTCAGTTGCGTTGCGGCGACCGATAGGTTGGGTTCGGAGCCGTTGCTGGGTCCGTTGGCCGGCGCCCCGACTTGCGGCAGGTCCGTAGACGGAAGCATCAATCGGTTCCTCGTGACGGCGCCGACCGGCGGCGCGGGTTGCATGCCATCCTGAAGTGGTCAGCTTCGGCCAACGGTCTCAATCACCTCGAGTGTCTCAGCGGTCATGTCCGCCAGGCGAACGGTCTGGTACCCCGCGACGCCAGTGTGCAGTGTGTCATGGATTCCATCGACCCACGCCGCGGGCAGGCTCTTGCGGCCCAGAAGCGCGCCCATCACCGAGCCGACGGTGGCTCCGTTGCAATCGGTATCGAAGCAGGGCTGGACCGCCCGGCAGATCGACCGCGCGAAATCGCCGTCACCCCACAGCAGCCCCAGGGCTACGATCATGGCGTTGGAGATGGTATGGCACCAGTCATGGCCGCGTGTTTCGTCCCACTCACTATGGATGTGGGCCACGGCTTCATCGTACTCCATGTCGGCCTCGCGCCAGGCGACTACCCGGCGGAGGGCGTCGCTCAGGCGGCACTGGGCGGGTATCTGACCCATGCCGGCTTCCAGCGCCTGCTTGGGTGAGTCGCTGACGAAGGCGGCAGATACCATGGCGGCGGCCCACATCTCGCCGTAGATGCCGTTCTTCACGTGACTGATGCTCGCGTCGCGCCAGGCCATGTCGGCTGCCAGCGCCGGGTTGCCGGGCGCCGCATAGCCGAAGAAGTCGGCGCGAATCTGGGCGCCGATCCATTCCCGGTACGGGTTCCGGTACGATGCCGACTCCGGTGGCGGAACCTGCAGCACGAAGTTGCGGTAGGCGACGCGCTCGGCGGTGCAGGTATGCAGGATAGGGATGTCGGTCATCCAGAACTCGGCGACGTTCTCGGGCGTGAAGTGCGGTCCGAACCGCTTCAGGATCGCGAGGCCGGTGGTGGTGTAGTTGGTGTCGTCGTCCTCGGGCATGGCGCTTACGCGGTCGGCGAAACAGGCCTCGGCCCGCAGGTCGTACTTCGAGCGGACGGCGTCGTTGGCCACGCCGTACCGGAAGTAGTCGTCAAGCGGCCAGCGGCCCAGGTCGCGCAGGTAGCCCCACATGCGGTCGCGGCGCCAACCCTCGACCGGCTTGCCCAGCAGGCACCCCACGCAGCGCCCGGCCCACGCGCCGTAGACCCGATCCTCCAGGTCGGACGGCGCCGGCGAGGTCGGGAGTTCGGCCTGTGCCGCTGGTCGCAGAGCCTGGATGTCCGGTAGGGCGGAGGGTTCCGAATAGGGGAAGTCGGGCCGGACCGGCAGCTCTGCCGTGGCGTCCAGCAAGGCCCCGATGGCGGTCTGGGTCGCCGCATCGGCCGGGTCCAGCGAGAGGACGCGCTCGAACTGGTCGGCCAGCGGCGCGGTATCCTTGCCTTCCTGCTCGCATTGCAGCCGCTCGGTTTCGACGTCGCCTCGATCCAGCGTCAGCCAGATGTGTCGCATCCCCGGTAGACCTCCTCCGCCCCTCGTCGGGCGGCTATTCTGTGTGACTCAGGGCCCGTACCTGATGTTCCAGACGACGAACGGTGTTCACCGCGGTCCGGCGTCGCTCCATCGCTTGAGCCATCTTGATCGTGAGGATCTCATAGGCGTCGACGCCCGGGACGTTCTTCTCAAGGTAGTCGAACGCGCCGCGGCGCATGGACTCAACCGCGTTGGCCACGTTGCCGTAGGCGGTGAGGACGATCACCTCCGTGAAGATGTCGCACGTCAGCGCCTGCTCCAACACGCGGAGCCCGCTGTCCGAGTCCTCCATGGACATGTCAGTGACGACAATGTCGAACGGAGCGTTCCCGTGCAGCGCGTGGCGCGCCTCGTCCGCGGAGCCGGCCGTAGAGACCTCGTAGCCCTCGCGGTCGAGCCTCCGCTTCAGCGCGGCGCGCACCTCGTCTTCATCGTCTACCAGCAGCACTCTCGCCATGTATGACTCCTATCTATCGGATGCGGGCAGGAAGAGCAAGAACCGCGCGCCCGCGCCGGATGCGCCCGCCTCGCGGATCAGCCCTTCGTGCGCTTCAACGATACCCTTTACAATACTCAACCCAAGCCCCATGCCCTTGGCCCGGGACGTGTAGAACGGCTGGAAGATGCGCTCCTTGGCATCGGCGGGCACGCCGGGCCCGCCGTCCGCCACTTCGATCTGCACGTAGTCGCGGCCCGGGGGCAGGCGGTGTTCCTGCGTCTCCTCACGCGGGACCCGTCGAGCCGCCAGGGCCACCCGGCCGCCGGAGGGCTGGAAGCTGACGGCGTTTTCGAGAAGCTCGGAGATCGCCCGCTTCAGCTTGGGCGCATCGCACGCGATGGCGGGTAGATCGTCCGGGATGTCCGTGGTCAGCGTCACCGCCGTGCGCTTGGGCCAGCCCTCCTCCAGCGTCTCCAGCAGCAGCTCGCGTACGTCGACCCGCGCCCGGGTGAGCTGCGTGGCCATGACGAAGTCGCGGAATTCCCGGAGAATCTCCTCCAGGCGGGCCACGCCCCGCGTCATGCTGCGGAAGAGGCCGGCCATCTCGTCGCGCACAGCGCCGTGCGGCATCTGCTCAACGAGGTATCCGCCCTCGTTGAGGTCGCCCTTCAGCGCAAATGTTCGGTTGCCGATCATATGCGCAGACCTGGCGGACAGCTCTCCCCAGGCGGCCATGCGCTCTGACTGCATCAACCGCTGGTGGCTCCTCGCGTTCTCCACGGCCGCGCCCAACTGGCTGGCGATCGTGCTGAGGACGCGCTGTTCGGCCTCGCTGAAGTCGTTGGAGACCCACGCCCGCCGCCCCTTGCGTCGCAGGACGCGGATCACGCCCAGCGTGCCTCCGCGGCTCACGATGGGCACCGCCAGCAGCGCGGCGATCTCGTGGTCCGGGAACTCGGTGTGGCGGCCGCGCCAGCGCGGGTCGCGGTAGGGCTCGCAAATCCGCAGCGGCTCGCCGGTCTGCGCCACCCAGCCCGTCAGCCCTTCGCCCACGGCGTAGTCCGCCTGACCGACCTCACCGGCCAGGGCGCCCTGCGATGCGCGCAGAACGAGGCGGCGGGTGATCTCATCGATGAGGAAGACGGAGCAGTCCTCGAAGCGCAGCACGTCGGCGGCGACGCCCACCACCCGTCGCATGAGGTCGTCGGTGCTGAATGTCGTGGTGAGGTCGTTGCCGATCTCAACGAGCGCCGACTCGCGGCTGCGGAAGCCCTGGACGCGGAGCGCCGTGGCCGCAGCGTGCGCGAGGACGCGCAACCTGGCGAGGTCGCCGAGGTCGAAGGCGCCGGCCCGCTCGCTCTCGATGTTGATGACGCCCCACGAGTGGCCCGAGGTGCCCATGATCGGTACGGCGATCTCGCTTCGGACGTCCTCGAAGTAGGGGATGTAGAACGGATCCGCCGGGGCGTTGCCCGTCAGGTGGGGTTCACCGGTCACCGCCACGTTGCCCGTGATGCCCCGCTTGGCTTCGTGGGCGAGGGAGAGACGAAGGAGGCGTTTCTCGTCGGTCCAGTCCGGCCCGCTGACGGGGCCGACCTCCATGTCGCCCGTTTCGCGGTCCACAAGAGCCAGGAAGCCTCGAGTGCCCGCCACGGCCCGCATGGAGGCATCCAGCACGCGCTGGAGCATGGCGGCGTCGCCCTGTCCCGCGGCGGCATCGCTGAAGAGGGCGTCGAGGTCGCGAAGGAACCCCTCCTCAGGGCTTCTGGTTCGGCCGTCGGCGGGAGTTACCATGTCCATAAGTATAGACCGCCCGCCGCGCCGGACCTGCGTGGTGGCGCCCGGCTCCCGGCCGGGTTACCGGGCGCGGGAGCCCATCCCGTACTCGCGCAAGAGCGCCTCAGCGGCACGCAGCATCTCGATGTGCCCGACCGCGCTTCCGGCGGGCAGCAGCACCCACTCCTGGAGAGCGGCGTCACAGCCGATCAGTACGCGCCTGCCGTC
The DNA here is from genome assembly GCA_026392115.1 of Armatimonadota bacterium. GTDB lineage: Bacteria > Armatimonadota > Chthonomonadetes > Chthonomonadales > CAJBBX01 > CAJBBX01. The sequence continues at coordinate 110,525 of JAPLCQ010000098.1, forward strand.
GGGACTGAACTCGATGGTTGTGGTGGCGCCCGCCCTGGTATTGAGCGTTGCGACGGGCGCGGGCGGGTTAATCGCCATGGGCCAGATCCGCACCACTCCATCAGCGCCTGCGACGGCGCAGAGCCGCCCGTCCGGCGATACCGCCATGGACGCGACCTCGCCGCTCCCCGCGAACGCAGCTTCGGTCCGTCCGCCCTCGGCGCGCCAGACCACTACGACGCCTCCCGCGTCCGCCGTGGCGATCAGGCCGCCGGCCGGATCGAACGCCACGAGCTTGGGAGCGCTCCTCAAGTCGGGACCAGCAGCAATCTGTCCGCCGCCGCGCAAGTCCCATAGCCGGACGGTGCCGTCCAGCGACGCTGTGGCGAGCCGCTTGCCGTTAGGCGAGAATGCAGCGGACGTGATGAAGCCCGTATGTCCCTTCAGGCGCGTTCCGCCGGCAGCGCCCGCTGTGCCGACGATCGCGTCGTTCCCGAGGCCTACGCCGGCATACAGCAGGCTTGTGCCGCTCCATGCGATGCCCCGAACGATGTGCGCGCCGGTGGGCATCGGCGCATCCCCTTCGGTTCGGTTCACGCTCCAGCTCTGAACCAGGCCCCCGGCGCCCAGCAGCGCTACGCGCCGGCCGTCACCCGAGATTCGTAGACCGGTCAACCGCCCGACCGTCCCTCGGCGGCTGGCCCCCACGGCTCCGTCACGCTGCCACAGGCGCCATGAGCCGTCCAGGCTCGCGATGACGGCGCGGCGGCCGTCGGGCAGGTAGGCTGCGCCTGCCACGCCTGCCGGCTCGGCGTACTGGTGGATGCAGATCGGTGCGCGGAGTACGCCGCCGAGGGCGCTCCACGTCTGGTCGGCGGCATCTCCCCGCATCCATCGTGCAATCCGGGCCGCATCGCGGGCGTGGGTCAGCGCCGCGAGGTGGTTGCCCGGCGCCTCCGCCAGCGACTGTGCTGCGGCGGCTTGCGCAGCCATCTGGGCCAGCACCGACTGGTACAGCGCGAATCCCAGCAGCGCCACCACCGCGGTCGCGATGGAGACCGCGCGCGTCATGCCGCGCGCGTAGGCCCTCCGCTGCCGCTGGACCTCCTGCGGCAGCGTGTTCTCGGTGATCCACTTGCGGCCGAATACCTCGGCGTAGATTCGGTTACGAACCCGAAGGACGCCATCTTCCACCCGGACGATGCCGCTCAGGCGAAGCCCTGTGGCCACCGGATCGGCCGGGTGGTCACGGATCAGCTCCCGGCCGCGCAAGGCCCTCTGGTAGGCGTCTAAGAGCGTCGCACCCAGCGGCAGGCCCGGTTGGTCGCTGAGGAGGCGGTGGCGGACGAACGCCATGTTTGCGTCCGTCTCACCTGCCGCCCTATCCAGGAACGTGGCCCGGCATGCCGCGTCGACTTCGGCGCGGCTCCTCGCTGCCGCTTCGGCCACCGCCCGGCAGAGGCGCTGGGTCAGGTATGGGTGGCCGCCTGTCCAGTAGAGGATGCGCCGCAAGAGACCGGCCTCGCCGTCCTCGGGCGTTCCCGCCCCCGGTAGGCCGTTGGCCAGCGGCCGGGCTTCATCTTCGTCGAAGTCGTGCAGGTCGATGCGCCGGCCCACATTGAAGGGCGTGATCTGGGGGTTGCGGACCAGGTCCGTGGGAGCGGCGACGCCCAGCAGGCAGAAGGTCAGGCGCCGCATCGCCATGTCGTAGGTCCGCCGGTTGGCGCACTCGCGTATCGCCGCGAAGAATTCATCGACGGAGAAGGGGAGCCCGCGCACCACGTCGATCTCATCGACGAAGATGATGATCGGGCGATCAGGTGTCTGATCTCCGAGCAGAACGCTCTGGATCGCAGCGAACCAACGCTGGGCAGGTCCCAGTTGCGTGCGCGAGGTCCAGAACCGATCCAGTTCATCCTCGGCGCCGGTCTGGGAGCCGATGGAGAAGAGGAGGCCGGCGTACCACTGGTCGATCGTGACGTTCTGGCCCGCGCTGGTGAGATCGAGGATAACTACGGTGGCGCCGAGCTCTCGCAGCCGCGACGCGGTGCGGACCATGAGCGATGACTTGCCCACCTGGCGCGTGTCGAGCACGTAGCAGAACTGGCCCGCCTGGAGCTCCGACAGCAGTAGCCGGTCCGCATCGCGGACCGCGTAGCTCGTAGCCTCGCGTGGCAGGGAGCCGCCCGTAACGTAGAACCTGGGATCGGGAGCGCCCTGCATCTCAGCCTAACCCGTTCCGATCGGCGACAGCCGCTCGGCGTACAGGCCGCACCGCCAGCGAGCGTTGGACCGTGTCTCGCCTGCCAGAACGCCGGCCGAACGCAGTCGGAAGAAGCCGCGCTCCGAGCAGGCGCCGTCGCGCTTCAGGCACGCGACCGCCTCCGTGAGCTCAGGGTCGGCCTCGATGCTCTGGCGCAGGCTCTGGAGCAGATCGCTGAACGGGCCGAAGTCGGATCGGACCATCCGCGTGTACTCTGGCCAGCCGAGATGATGTGCGGCCATGTCGCTGAACGCCCGCGCCGTCAAGTAGGGATGGCCGCCCAGCGCCGTCCAGCATTCCTGCATCTCGGCCTCGTCGAGCCCGGCCAGGCCGATCCTCTCGGCGAGCTCTGCGACCTCGGCCGCCGTGAAGTCCGTCATCTCGACCCTGGCGCCGACGTTGAACGGGGAGCGGTTCAGGTCGCTGATGTAGAGGTGGGGCTCGGTCGCACAGACGAGGACCACCGTGAGCCGGTCCCACGGTCGGTCCGGCTCGAAGGCCCTCTTTTCGTGCCAGACGCGGAGCAGCGAGAAGAACTCGTCCGAGTAGGGCATGCCCAGGAGGCGGTCCGCGCCGTCGAGCGCCAGCGCCAGCGGCGCGTCGTCCGCAGACAGGACGCGCCTGGTCACATACCGCTCCAGGTTGGCGCCCGGTCCCAGGTGGCTGCGCCAGAGCTCCCGCGGGTCCTCATCGAGGTCAAGCGCCATGGAGAGGCGACCGGCCAGCGCGGCGCACAGCTCCTCCATGCCGGCGACCTCGGCCTCGGTGAGGGTAGCAATGTCGAGGTGGACCGCCCGTGAGCAGTGTGCGCGCGCGTCCGCCATGCCGCGCGCCAGCAAGGACGACTTGCCGGAGTGCCGCGGGCCCCGGATCAGGATGATGCTCTCGTGCCGCCGCATCGCTTCGGCGAGCCGGTCGTCCTGTGGCCGATGGATGTAGACGGCAGCGCCGGCCGGCACCGCGCCGCCGGCCGAGGCCGCCTGCGCGGCAGTAGCCGGCGGGGCGCCCGAGCGCACGCCCGCGCCCGACGGCGAACCCACCCGAATAGATCGCTCCATCTGCACCATCGCCTCGGGCGGCGAAATGCCGTAGCGGCTGCCCAGCTGCGTCCGGCACAGCTCGAATGCGTCGATGGCTGCGGTCCTCTCGCCTGCCAGGACCAGCGTCTCCATGAGGAGCGCCCACGCCTGTTCGTCGCCGGGCGCCGCGGCGGTCAGGCGACGCGACCAGTCCGCGGCGGAAGCGAAGTCCTCTGCGGCCCGCGCGGTGGCGGCAAGGGTCCGCACGGCGTCGATATACTGCTTACGGCGCCGCTCACGGTGGGCTGTGACCCACCGTTCCTGCCAGCCGCGCAGGAGGGGACCGGAGTAGAGTGCCACCGCTACCTTGAGCGAGTCTGGCGTGGAGGCGGCGATGGCCGCATCAAAGGCCGTAACGTCGGAGTGCGCGCCGTTCAGATCGAACGCCGCGACCCCCCCCGCTATCTTCACCCGCGGTCCGTGGTTGCCCAGAGCGTGGCGGAGGGCGCCGAAGCCGTGGTGGAGGCTGTCCATGCTCTCAGTTGCCGGCCAGAACGTGGCGGCAAGGGTGCTGCAATGGACCCGGCGGCCGCCCTCCAGCACGAGGTAGGCCAGCAGGTGGTCGGCTTTCCGATGCGTCAGGCCGGTCACCGGGGCCGCGTCGATGGTGACTGAGAGCCCGCCGAACATGCTGACGGCGAGCTTCCCCTCGTCTGCGCAACCGCCACGCGAACATCCCGCAGGGCCCTGCTTCACCGCCATCACGACGCCCGCCTCCCGCGCTGCCGAGCCACAGGTGTAAAGTCGTTACGCCGCGTCCGCCGGTGGCCGCCGGACCACGGTACCGTTAGCATGGCATACCGGCGGCCCGCCCGGATAGCCGGCGGCGCCGTGGCGTTCACATGCCGTCGACCGACGGCGCCGGAAGGGAAGTGGCTCGACCGGGATGTCCATTCGCAGTAGGGGAGCGTCAGGTACCGTTCACCAGTCGATCAGCGGGTCGAGCCGCAACGCAACCAGTATTGCGCCGCTCCTCTGACAGAATCACTGACGGTCTACTGACAATTCACTGACAGCCGTCGGCGATGCACCCGATGGCGGGTAGGCTCCGGTAGGGGTGCCACCTATGAGAGCCCGCAGAGGACCAGTCGATGCGATGGGCGGAGCCGCGCCACGGGGTCTGAGTCCCTGCGCCCTGGGACTGGCGGTTGCTGCCGTGCTCTGCCTGGTCTCGGGGTGCGCACGGCGGCCGGCGTCTGCCCCGTCTCCGCGCTTGGTTGCGCGTGGCCCGGCGTTGGCCGCGGCGCGAGCCTCGGCTACGGACCTCAAGCCGTGGTCGCTGGAGATCGGCGCGCCGGGCCAGCTCTCGTTCTACTCCATGAAGCTCGATGCCTCGGGCGCCATCTGGGTCGCAGGCACCGCCGCGTCCCGAGCCGCGCCTGCCGATGCGCCGGTCTTCGAGTATGGAGCCACGGGTGCGCAGGACTACTTCGTAGCCCGTGTCAGCCCGCAGGGCCGCCTCATGTGGCTGGCATTTGTGGGCGGATCGGGGGAGGAGCTTCCCGGCCCGGGCCTGCAGGTCGATGGCGACTGCTTCGCCACGACGGCCGGCTCCACACAATCGCCCGACTTCCCGGTGACGCCCGGCGCGTACAGGTCGCACCACGCCGGCGGAATCGATGCCGTGGTGTTTCGCCTGGGGCCTGACGGTCGGCGTCTCGAGTACGCCACCTATCTGGGGGGCTCAGGTAACGAGAACTCGCCCAATACGGCGCTGGGGCCCGACGGTTCGGTCACGCTCGCGGGCAGCACCGGGTCGAGTGACTTCCCGGTGACCGTGGCCGCAAAGCCCGGCCACGCCAACACGCAGACCGATGTCTATGCTTGCCGCCTCAATCGGCAGGGCCATATGGTCTACTCATGCATCCTCTCGGGCGACACCGACGACGGCGATCGCGCGGACGGCCTGGCCGTCGCTCCCGACGGTAGCGCCTACATCGTCGGGCACACCTGGTCGACGGACTTTCCCGCGGTTCGGTTCGGGGGACGACTCGGCGGCTTCTGCGATGGGTTCATTGTAAAACTGGACGGAGCGGGACGCCTGGTCGGCGGCCGCTTCCTTGGCGGCGAGAGCTGCGACATGGCCTGCAGGGTCGCCGTTGATGCGGTCGGCTCCCCCGTGGTGGTTGGAGGCACACTCTCCCTCGACCTGCCCGTCACGCCGGGCGCGTTCCAGCCTCGGTTTGGCGGCGGCGGCAACCGCAAGATCGACGCCATGCACCTGGGTGACGTGTTTGTGTGCCGGTTCACGCCTGACCTGGCCAGGACGGAGTACTTCACCTATCTGGGCGGCCCCGGCACGGAGGACGGCGCGGCACTATCAGATTTATATGTTACACCGGAAGGACGCAGTATAATCGTATTATTGTTGCCGCCTCTGCCTCTGGTCGACCGCTCGGCGCCGGTCGCGCCACCTGACCCGTTCGACGGCCTACGGACGCTGATCGCGGTGTTCGACAGAGATGGACGCGCAGAGGGCGCCATGCTCCGACCGACCATGTTCGGCGTCCGGTTGGTGTTGGGGCACGCCTCCGAGGCGGGCGCCGTCAGCCTGCTCCAGCTCCCGGGTGCGACCGTGCGGGGCCGCCCTTTGCGATCTTCCAGCCGCAAGGCGATGCCCAGCGTCGCTCTCGAGGTTCGCGATCTCGCCGATCCATCGGGAAGCCAACCCCCGCCGGCGATGGGCGCGATCACGCCGGTGAACCGGCAGTTCGCCCTCGTCGTTACATCCGCCCCGCCGCCCGGCGCTGCCCCGCCCGGTGCTGGTTCTCGGCTTCGACTGGCGCTCTGCCGGGTTGCCGGAGCGCCGGACGAGAGCGACGCAGCGGTGTCAGAAGTTGCCCGCGACTAGGCCACATGCCTGTCAGCCTTGATATGCCAGAATGACATTATTAGTGCCCGATGGCTCAGTCAGAGGAGATGCGCAATGCGGTTCAACGGGACGGAGCAGGTTGCTCGGTTGGCGGCGGCGGCGGCCATGGTGCTCGCCGGCGCGGCAGTGGTGGCGCAGACGGGGCCGGCTCGGCGCGTCGCGCTGCGGACGGTGGCGGGCGGGCTGCGATTCGAGCGCAACATTGGACAGGTGGACAAGCGGGTGAAATACTTCTCTCGCGGTGCGGGTGGCACGCTCTTTCTGACCACCGACGAGGCCGTGCTGGCCCTGCCGGGCAGGCCGGTGGCCGAGACCGTACAGCGCGCCGCGGCGTTCGCGCGGCCCGAGCCGCGGCGCCGCGGCCCCGGTGCAGTGCTCCGCATGAAGCTGGTGGGCGCCAACCGGTTGGCGCCGGCGGCGGGGCTGGGCCGACTGCCCGGCATCACCAACTACCTCATCGGTAAAGATCCCACGAAGTGGCGCACCAACGTACCCTCCTTCGGTCGTGTGCGCTTCGCCGGGGTCTTCCCTGGCACCGACCTGGTCTACTACTCGGCCCCGCGGTCCGGCGCCTCGCCCGGCGGGGTAGAGTACGACTTCGTGGTGCGCCCCGGCGGTGACCCGGGCCGCATCAGGGTGGCATTCGAGGGCGCCCGGAGCCTCCGCGTGGCGGCCAACGGCGACCTGGTTGCTCGCACCGCCGCCGGTGATGTGCGTTGGAAGCGGCCTTACGCCTACCAGACGGTGGCTGGCAAGCGCGTCCGCATCGCTGCCGCCTACGACCTGCAGGGCAAGCATGCCGCCTTCCGCCTCGCCCGCTACGACAGGACCAGGCCAGTGGTGGTAGATCCGGTCCTGCTGTACAGCACGTTTCTGGGTGGGAGCGGCGACGACGCGACCTGGAGCGGCATCGCCGTAGACAACGACGGAGCGGCCTACGTTACGGGCGAGTCGCGCTCGGCGGACTTTCCCACCAGCTCGGGCGCTTACGACACGTCGCACAACGGGGACGACGATGCCTTCGTCACCAAGCTGAACGCAACCGGCACGGCCGTCGCCTACAGCACGTTCCTGGGCGGCTCCGTCGGCGACCAAGGCCGTGGCATCGCCGTGGACAGCTCCGGCGCGGCGTTCGTCACTGGGTCGACGCAGTCAACCGATCTCCCGACCACCTCCGGCGCCTTCGATCGGTCGTTTGGGGGAAACGAGGACGCCTTCGTCGCCAAGCTTAACGCCGCCGGCACGGCCCTCGTCTACAGCACCTATCTGGGTGGTTCAGGCATCGAGAAAGGCCTCGCCGCCGCGGTGGCCGGCGACGGCTCAGCCTATCTTACCGGCTTTACGGAATCCGCCGACTTCCCGACCACGGCGGGCGCCTACGATGTATCGCACAACGGCAACGCAGATGCCTTCGTGGTCAAGCTGAACGCTGGGGGCACGGCTCTCACATACAGCACGCTCATTGGCGCCTCCTACATCGACTACGGCTGTGCGATCGCCATCGACAGCGGTGGCAGCGCATATGTAACTGGCTTCACGGCTTTGGGTAGCTTCCCAACCACAGCTGGCGCTTGGTGTCGGACGCCGATCGGAGGCTACGACTGATTTGTCATCAAACTCAATGATGCAGGTACGGCCCTCGCCTTCAGCACGCTCCTGGGCGGCACATGGGATGACTACGGCCACGGCATCGCGGTAGACGGCGCCGGGGCGGTTTACGTGGCGGGCGGAACCTGGTCCAGCGACTTCACGACCACCCTGGGCGCTTTTGACAGGGCTTTCGGGGGCGGTACCTCAGATGCCTTCGTGGCCAAGCTGAACCCCGGCGGGTCGGCCCTCGAGTACAGCACCTACATCGGTGGCATCGGCTATGACTACGGCCTCGAGCTGGCTCTAGCCGCCGACGGCACAGCCTGTGTGACGGGCTTCACGGAATCAGTTGATTTTCCGACGACTGCCGAGGCACACAGTCGAGCCCACGGCGGCGGCAAGGATGCCTTTGTCGTCCGGGTCACCCCAATGGGTTCGGCCCTCGCCTACAGCACTTACCTAGGCGGCGCCGGCGACGAGGAAGGGGTGGGCATCGCTGTAGGCAGTTCCGGAGTATTGTATGTAGCTGGCCATACGCAATCGAGCGGCTTTCCAACCACATCGGGTGCCTTCGATGGCTCGCATAACGGTGGGGAAGACGTGTTCGTCAGCGCCTTCTGCGATGCCCTGCCCACTTCGATCTCCGTCCCCGACCACATCGGCACGAAGTTCGCGTCCGTCGCCCTGTCGGCCACCCTCACCCGCAGCGACACCTCCGCCAATCTCTCCGACAAGTCCGTCGCGTTTGCCGTGGACGGCACGGCGGCGGGCTCCGCCACGACCGACGCTGCGGGCCTGGCGCAGGTCGACTATACCATCCCCGAGGGCGCCGCAAGCCGCAACATCGGTGCAGCGTTCGCGGGTGACGGCACCTATGCGTCGTGTTCCGGCACTGGGACGCTGGTCGTACAGACGCCGACCACTATGGTAGTCTCCGATGCGACTGGCCGGGTCGGGAACACCGTTGCGCTAGCAGCCACACTGACCGCAGGCGCGTCGGGCCTCTCCGGCAAGGCGGTGCGCTTTTCGGTGGCGGGCTCCGACCTGTCGCCCAATGCCGACACCGACGCTGCGGGCAAGGCCACCTTCGGCTACGTCATTCCCGCGGGGTCCGTGGGTTCGCGCGCACTGGGCGCCGCCTTCGCGGGTGACACCGGCTACGCGGCGGCGTCCGCCACGGCCACGCTTACCGTCACGAAGGCCCGGACTTACGTCTGGGTGAGCAGCCCGACCGTGACGGTGGGCTCCGAGGCGCTGCTGGTCGCGTACCTCTACAACCACCTCATGAATGGCGACCTGAACGGCGTGGCCGGCGCATCGCTGGCGTTCAGCGTCTCGGGGACGTCCATCGGCTCTGCGACGACGGCTTCCGACGGCAAGGCCCGCATGACCCACGTCCCGCCGGCATGCGGGTCGCTGCCGATCGGCGTGCAGTTCGCCGGCGACGCCGACTACGAGGCGGGTTCCGGCTCCGGCACGTTGACCGTGAACGCCATCGCGACGGCCACCACGTCCCAGGATGCCTCGGGCCTCACCGGCAATGCGGTGGCGCTGAAGGCCACGCTGAAGCGAAGCAGCGGAGGCGCGGCCGTTCCCGGCAAGACGCTGGGCTTCCTGGTCGATGGCACGGCGGCGGGATCCGCCACGACCGATGCAGCCGGGCTTGCCGTGGCGTCGTGGACCATTCCGGCGGGCTCCGCAAGCCGCACCATCCGGGCGGAGTTCGCCGGTGACACGGTCTACGGCTCCAGCTTCAGTACCGCCACGCTGAGAGTCCTGGACCCGGTGGCGACCTCGGTCTACGTCCCCGATCGCACAGGGACGATCACCGATCCCGTCACCCTCAAGGCCTACCTGTACCGGACGTCCGACAAGGCATATGTCTCGGGTAAGGGCCTGAGCTTCAGCGTCGCGGGCACCGCGGTCGGGTCGGCGAACACCGATGCCGTCGGGCAGGCCCAGATCGCCTGGACCATCTCCGCGGGCGATGCCAGCCGCACCATCCAGGCGGACTTCGTGGGTGATGCGGGCCATCTGGCCTCAACCGGGTACGGCATGCTGAGCGCGCAGACCGTCAACACCAAGGTCTACGTGGTGGATCGGCTGAACGTGAGGATCAAGACCTACACGGTCCTGAAGGCCTATCTCTACACCATGTCCAACGCGATCGTCACCGGCAAGACGATGACCATGAGCGTGGACGGCAGCGCGCTCGGCTCGCAGGCCACCAACTCCGGCGGCTACATCTCGTTCGGCTACACGGTCCCCGAGGGCTCCGGCGCCGGCAACCGCGTCATCGGCGCAAGCTGGGTCGGTAACGCGGGCTACACCGCGTCGTCCAACACGGGCAAGCTGTGGGTGGTGCAGGGCAATCTGTACATCTGGCCCTACGTCCGCTCGGCCAACCGCGGTCGGGTCCTTCCGCTGAAGGCGTACGTGCGTAGTCTCCCTGACTACGTGATCCAGCCCGGCAAGTCCATCGCCTTCTCGGTCAACGGTACGGGCGTCGGGTCCGGTAACGTGGCAGCCGACGGCTGGGCGTCGGCAAGTTGGTTCGTCCCCTGGGCCGAGCCCACGGGCTCGCACACCGCCACCGCGGCCTTCGCCGGTGATGGCTGGTACGCCGCTGTCTCCGCCAATACCGCATTCAACGTGGTGCCGTAGCTGCGGAGCGAGGGAGCGCAAGGCAGAGCGGCCCCGGGGCATGGCGCTCCGGGGCCGTTCCCCATCGCCGCCCGTGTCGGCTATCATGGTGTGAGGGGGCTTCCGCCGATATGCACGATACCGATGACCCGCCGATTCGCGAGTTCGCCGACAGGGGCACGCTCTGGCTGTTGGAGTCGACCTCCAACCTCCGCGACCTGGTGGCCATGGCCGCCCGGGAGGTGGCCGATTCGCTGGACTTCGAGCGGGCCGAGCGTGTGAACCGTTCGTTCGTCCCCGCCGACCTGCACAAGCAGGAGGCGGACCTGCTCTACCGCGTGCCGTTCCGCACCGGGAAGTCGGAGGTCTGGGTCTACCTCCTGGTGGAGCACCAGTCGAAGCCCGACCGGTTGATGGGACTGCGGGTACTCTCGTATATGGTACAGGTG